>CAVXAO010000010.1:0-329826 GCA_963759695.1 uncultured Solirubrobacterales bacterium | reverse complement strand
GACGGGCCGGCGGGGCGGCCCGGTTTCGGGCTCAGACCATATGGACGTTCGCCTTGACGGTCTCGATGACGTCGTCGAGGTTGCCGTTCAGCGTCTGCCTGGCAAAGCTCAACGAGAACCCCTCGGCCTCGCCAAACGACACGTGCGGCGGAAGGCTCAGCGCATGGGGATCGGTGACCGCGTCCAGCAGGGCCGGCCCTGGTGTCGCCAGGAACTCGGCGACGGCGTCTCGGACCTGGCGGGGGTCCTCGACCCGGATGCCGGTGAGACCGATCGACTCGGCGACTTTGGCCAAATCCGGGTTCGCGAACTTAATCCCGAACGGCTGGATCCCGGCTTCTTCCTGTTCGATGTGCACGAACTGGAAACCGCCGTTGTCGAGCACGACGAGCTTGACGGGGAGCTGGCGCTCGGCGATCGTCAGCAGGTCGCCCATCAGCATCGACAGGCCGCCGTCGCCGCAGATGGCGATCGCCTGACGTCCCGGATAGGCGAGCGCGGCTCCGATCGTGTTCGGCATCGCGTTCGCCATCGACGCCCTTAAGAGCGACCCGAAGATGTTCCGCTTCTGCTTGGTCGGTGATGTAGCGGGCCGTCCAGATGCAGGCCGTGCCGGTGTCAGCACATACCACGGCGTCGTCGTCGGCTAGCTCGTCGATGGTGGCGACGAGGTACTCGGGTCGGATCGGGGTGACGTCCGGCCCACGGGTCACGTAGTGACTCATCTTCTCGCGCCACTTCTCGGTCGTCTTCAGCGCACGGCTCAGGTGATGAGTCCCGTCTTTCTGGGCGACAAGGGGCAGCAGCGCGGTGATGGTGTCCTTGATGTCTCCCACGAGTCCCATGTCGATGTGTGTGCGGCGCCCGATGTTGGTGGGACGTAGATCGACCTGAACCTTTTTTGCCTTCCTCGGATAGAAATCGGACAGCGGGAAGTTCGTCCCGAGCATTAGGCACAGGTCGCAGTTGTGCATCGCCTCGTAGGCGCCGCCCCAGCCGAGTAGTCCGGTCATGCCGACCGCGTTTGGGTTTCCCCATTCGAGCCACTGCTTGCCGCGGTATGCGTATCCAACCGGTGCCTGCAGCTTCTCGGCCAACGTGACCACCTCGTCGTGCGCGTCGCGGCATCCATCGCCGCCGAAGATCGTGACCGAACCGGCCTCGTCGATCATCTCGGCCAGTGTGCGGAGATCCTCATCGCTGGGCCGCAACAGCGGCGAGTTGTGCGTGACCGCCTGATAAGAGTCGTCTGGGACCTTGCTGACGGCGATGTCACCGGGCACGGCGATCACCGCAGGGCCGTGCTCATTCAGCGCAGTCCGGATCGCCGTCTGCACGACCGTTCGGGTCTGCGCGGAATTGACGAGCCGACCGGTGTACAGCGACGCGATCTGGAACGTCGCGTACGGATTGATCTCCTCGATCGTGCCGCTGTCGATCAAGCTCGTGACGGTGTCACCCACGATCGCGATCACCGACACCCCCTCACGCTGAGCGTCGATCAGCCCATTGATCAGGTCGATCGCACCCGGCCCTGCGGTGCCGCACACCGAGACCAGGTTCCCGGTCAGGGATGCTTCGGCGACCGCCGCGAACACGCCGGCCTCCTCATTGCGCACCTGGATGAACTCGACGCGACCGTCGCGCCGCAGCGAGTCGATCACGGGATTCAACGCGTCACCGACGATCCCGTAGCAGCGCTTCACGCCCGCGCCAGCGAGCATTGACCACAACGCATCGGCGACAGAATCAGGCATTTTTCGGCCTCCCGTATATGGGTGATGTGTTGATCGCGCGCAAACGCCGCTCGATGTCAAGATGCGCCTCCCGCGGGACTCGCGTTAGCAGGCGTTCCACCAACCGTCATACGCGCGAGTTATGGGCGCTCTCGGCCCTCCCCGTTCGCCGGGAAGATCGACAAGCTGATGGATCGCTCGAATGGCAGGATCCGGGCCCGAATCCACAAGGGCGAGAAGGGCTACGAACCGAAGCGCTGCTGATGACTACGTCGATCGGGCTTACCGCGTAGCCGCCGCCCAGCGCGGCAATCGCTGCTCGGCGCGTTCAACGCGTTTCCAGCAGGAGCGCGTGCACGCGCTGCTCGATCTCGAGCCTTACCGCGTCGCCATCGATGTCCGTCGGCAGCTCCACGACGCCGTTGTCACCGGGAAGTTCCACCTCCAGCGTGAACTCCACCCGCCGCGCCGCCTCGGGCAGCTCAATGACCTGGTCGCTGTCGAACAGCGTGATCACGCGTGGGTCGATGTAGCTGGCGCGGGCCACTGCCGGCGTATTGCCAAGCGCGGAGCTCACCTCGCGCACTGCCCGGCTGACCGCCCGCGGGCCATGTTTGCCGGTTGTGTGCTCGCGGGCCAGAGCGACGGCGGCGAGCACGGTCGCCGACCAGGTGCGGAACTCCTTGGCCGAGTACGGGCCCTCTCCCCATGCTCGCAGCGCGTTGTTCACGTCGGGAGCGTGGATCCGTTGCCACCCGCGCTCCGATCGATACACGAGGAGCTCATCCGGCCCGTCGCGGCGGCGCTTGAGCTCGGCGAGCACAGCGACCGATTGCGGATCGCGCACCGTCATCCGGCGACGCTTGCCTGACTTCGCCACGAAGTCGAAATGAACCTCAGGCCCTCGTAGCGTCACGTTTTCGCGCCGGAGTGTGGTCAGGCCAACGTGGCCGTTGTCGCGAGCGTATCGGTCCCAGCCGACCCTGAACAAGCCGACGTCGAGCAATCGGATCGCCAGAGCGAGCGTCCGATCGCGCTCGCCACGGCGCGCACCGAGTAGGCTCCTCGTAGTGGCTCGGATACGCGGCAGCTTGTCCGCGAACTCGAGCATGTCGTCGTATTTCTCGTGGTCTCGCCGCACGCGCCAGAGCGGGTGATACAGGTACTGTCGGCGCCCTTTGGAATCGAAGCCGGTGGCCTGCAGGTGCGCGTTCGGGGAGGCGGCTATCCAAACGTACGTCCAAGCGGGGGGGATCCGCAGTGCACGAATCCGCTCCAACGTCTCGGTGTCCGCCACAGGCTCCCCCAGCGGGTTGAGAATTACCCACTCCCCGTGGTGCCGCTGGCGGCGCAGACCAAGCTCGCCGCCGTGGACGTACTCAAGCTGATCGAGCTCTGGCGGGGTGGATAGATCAGATGCAAATGCACTCGTCACTCGCCACTTCTTTGTACACCATCACCAGCAGCTGACCAGGCTCGATCCTCGACGCAGTAGTCGCCGCGTGCCCTACGATGGCCGTGGCGCGAGCCACCGGGGATTAGCGCGGCTTCGGTGTGCGGCGAAGGCCCTCGAATGCGTGGTCGACGAGTTCGTCGGTGAAGCGCCGGTTGAGCGGCAGCCCGCTGACGAGCAGGCGGAAGTAGAGCGCTCCGTAGAGCTGGTCGAACAGAACCTCCTCGTCGAAGCCGGCTCGAAGTTCGCCTCAGGCGATGCCGCGCCCGATTACGACGCGCGCCTGGTCGCGGCGCCGGTTCATATAGCGGTCGGCGAAGGCGTTACGCAGTTCAGGGTCGTTTTGGGCTTCGAAGACGACGCCGATCAGGGTGTGCCGGATACGCGGCCGGGTTGAACACGCGGGCGACAGCCCTGAGCTCGGCCTCGGCGACCGCCTCGAGGACTTCAACACGCTTCTCCGCTTGCGCACCAGCGTCGGCCTGGAGCAGCGGATCCCGCAGGAGTGGGCCAAAAACGTCCGCGTGCCGACCTTCCTCTACCAGGTTCGCGGCGACAGTCTCACCGACCCGAGCGACGTCCAGGCGATGTTCGACAACATTCTCGTGACCGAGAAGAAGCTGCAGTGGATCGAGGGCACCACGGCCCGATGGGACGGCTGCATGGAGTTCCAGCGCCGCCCGCAACCCATGCCCGATTGGTTCGCCGAGCACATGTCCTGATCCAACCAAGAGCGAGGTGACCACCCTCAACGGTGCTCACCGCCTCAAAGGACCGGGTTAAAAAGTCAACCGCCGCACGGTTCAGGCGCGCAGAACAAACAGCGCAAAGCCGAGGGTGTCGGTACCCCCGGGCAGTGCGCGCCGATGGCGGATCCGGCGCGCGTAGGCGAGCGTGTCGGACGTGCCGTGGTGTTCGGCGTTTGCGGCGAGCGTCTCCTCATACCGTGCCCAATCGTCCTCACCCGCCACCGACTCCCGCACGATGTCAAAGCCGGCGTCCCCGATCGCGGCGCGCAGACCGTCGTAGTCCGACAACTCATCGATGGTCGCGCCGCCCAGAGCGGCGAGAAAGTCCTCCGACGGGGTTCGTCGCCAGAACCCCTCGCCATAGAGGACCACCCGTCCCAGGGCGCGCAATGCCTCCAACGCCGCCGGGAAGCCCCCATGCGCCTGTGATGAACCGACGTTGATGACCGCGTCAAACCTACCGTCAACTGTCGTGGCGTCCCGGACCTCAAATCGCGCGGGGCGACCCATACTTCGCTGACGGGCCTCGGCGATCGCGTCTGCGTCGAGGTCGACACCGACCCCGTGTGCGCCGGAGTGCAACTGCAGCGTGCGCAGCAGGATCTCGCCGCCGCCACAGCCCGTGTCCACGACCAGCGCCCCTGCCGGAAGGGGCAGAGCCGCGATGGCCGCATCGACAGCCAGCTGCGACATGGGGTTTGCGAACGGCAGCCCAGTGTGGGCGATACGCGAAGCGCTCGGCACGCCGACAGCCTGCCAGAACACGGTTGTGTGGATCGGGGTCCGGGATTCGGGGTCACGAACCGCGCCGGGTGCGTTCGCCTAGAAGGCTGGTCGTTTTACGCAAACAGGGTTTGCGTTTCGCGACCAGCCTCGATTCTGCACGGGCCGCCGGGGAGGTGTCGCCCGCTCACGGCGTGCGGGAGCTGCGGGCGTTTACGAGCTTCTGTGACCAGTCGGGCTTTGTCTCGACTCCCGGCGGGGTGGCAGCGCCACGTGCTCTGAGGTACGGTGAACAGCCCGCATGGATCTCGATTTTGCTCTGGTGATCTTCCGTGGCGTGAACTCGGCTGCGGAGGCGTTTGCTGTGGCGCGCGATCGGTCGGGCGCGGGAGCGCCGTGGGCCCGGGAGGTGGGGTTCGTTGAGCATCACCACGACGGCCACTTGGTGCTGCGCGGAACCTTCGCGGGCCACTACGTGGATGCCGACGAGGCTCTCCATATCTCCGAGCGCGGAGCCGCTGAGGGCTGGGGCGTTGGAGCGATCATCGGCGCGCTCCTCGGGCCCCCCGGATTCGCTGCAGGCATGGTGTTGGGCGCGACGATCGGCTCCGAGGTCGGGAGGCCGAGCGAGGTCGACACCGAACCGCAGCTGCTCGCCGATCGGCTGCGCGCGGTTGTGCCGCGCTCGGGCTCTGCGATCGTGCTGATCGCTGACCCAAGTGACGTCGACCAGCTGATCGCGGCCGTCGACGAGAGCACCGCACGGGTGACTCGGAGGACTCTCACTCCCGACGAGGTCGCCGCTCTTCAAGCGTCGCTCAGTGCCTCGCCCGCCGCCTCGCCCGGACCGTCAACGAGAGGCGAGGAGGCCATCGAGGAATCCGAGGCGGGCCCGTCGTAGCCTCAGCCCGTCCGGCTCGGCGAGCCGTATCACGAACGCACGTCTGGTTTCCGCGAGGGGGCGGGCGCCCCGGCGGTTGGGCAGACGCCGCGATTGGCGGTGGCTGTGGGGCAAAGATCGGCGACTGAACGCTGGAACCATCCGCGGTCCAGCGGGGGTTATAGGGCGTGATGGACGATTTCGACGACTTCGTAGCCGGCAACGTCGAGCAACTGCTGAAGACGGCCTACCTGATCACGTGGGACGAAGGTGAGGCTGAGGATCTCGTACAGGAGTGCCTGTTCAAGGTCGCCCGGCGGTGGCCGCGCGTGCGACGGATGGCGCAGCCGCGGGCGTACGCCCGGCGGATTCTCGTCAACCTGGCGCTCGACGCTGCCGGCGGCCGCGCCCGGCGCCGCGGCGAGCTCGACGGGTCGCCGGCGGTCGCCGACGAACCGGCTCGGGATCTGCTCTTCGGGCTCGAGACGCGTGACGAGCTGCTCGACGCGCTCGCGGGTCTGACGCCACGTCAGCGGGCCGTGCTCGTGCTGCGCTACTTCAACGACTTGACCGAGGCCCAGACGGCCGAGGTCCTCGGCTGCTCGCCGGGGACCGTCAAGAGCAACGCCTCGCGCGGACTCGCGCGGCTGCGCGAGGTGCTCGCACCAATCCCCAACCTAACACGGGAGCTCTGAACGCAATGCCCGATCAACTCGAACAGAGCCTGCGCGAAGCCCTGTCGGAGCGCGCCGCGCAGCTCGATCCAAACTCGATCACCCGCCTGGGCGCGATCGACTACCACCCTCGCCGGCGCCGGATCAGAAAGCTTCCTGCGATCAGCGCGCTCGGCGCCACCGGCATCGCGGCGGCGGTTGCCGCCGTTGTGACCCTCGGCTCGAGCGCTGCACCGGCCTTCGCCGGCTGGCAGGCGACGCCGACGAGCCCGGCGCCAGGCCAGCTCGCCCAGGCCGCACAGGCCTGCGGGCAGGCTCTCGGGAGCCCGGTTCTGACCGACTCGCGCGGTCCGTACACGGCCTCGATCTACGCCGATTCGACCACGAGCGACTTGTGCCTCAGCGGCAATGGGGTGTCGATGTCGTCCAGATCCACCTCCGCGGCTCCCGTCAGCGTTGCGGCGGGTCAAATCGACCTCGACGGCGGTGGGACGCGGGACTCCGCGGGTAACGCGTTGACGCTCGTCGACGGCCGGACCGGAGCGGGCGTCACCGCGGTCACGATCAAACGCAGCGATGGCAGCTCCGTGCAGGCCACAGTCGCCGACGGTTGGTACCTGGCGTGGTGGCCGGGCACGGTCACGGCGACGAACGCGGAGGTCACGACGGCTTCCGGGACCAGCACCGTGGCGTTCCCGTCGACGCCGGCGCTGTCGGCGCCGGACTGCCCGGCCGGGGCTCACTGCGCCGCCGGCTACTCGTTCGGCAGCGGCGGCGGTAACCGCTCCGCCCGACAGTCGACGACCGGTGTCCAAAGCGGCGGCGCGGCCTCGTCGCAGTAGCCGCGCTGGCGCCGCCGGGGGTGGCCCGCAAGCCACCCCCGGCCGACGCGTCGTCCACCGGCTTCAGGCCGCCACGGGACGCCCCGGTTGTCGTCTCCGTGGTGGGCGCGGGCGATTCAGCCGCCGATGCGGATGAGCTTCTTGTTGACGAACTCGTCCGCGCCGAATCGGCCGAGCTCGCGACCGAAACCGGACCGTTTGACCCCGCCGAACGGCAGCTCGGCACCATCGGCGCCGACGACGTTGACGAACACCATGCCCGCGTCGATCTTGTCCGCTACACGCAGCGCCTGCTCTGGATCATTGGTCATCACGTAGGAACCCAGCCCATATGGGGTGTCATTGGCTAGCTCGACGGCCTCGTCTTCCGAGCCCACGCGGTAGACCTGGGCGATCGGGCCGAAGAACTCCTCGCGATAGGCGTCCATGCCCGGCGTGATGTCGGTCAGGACGGTGGTCGAGAAGAAGTTGCCCTCGTGGCCTCCGCCGGCCACCACCGTGGCGCCCTGGTCGATGGCGCGGTCGAGCTGGTCGGCAAGACGCTCGGCCGCTGTCGAAGAGGACAGTGGCCCGATCGCCGTCTCCGGCGAGGTCGGATCCCCGGGCTTCACGGCGGTCAGGGCGGCCGTGAACTTCTCCAGGAACGGTTCGTAGAGCTCACCGGTGACGATGAACCGCTTGGCGGCGTTGCACGCCTGTCCGGTGTTCTCAAGCCGGGCGTCCACCGCCGCCTGAACGGCCGCGTCCAGATCGTCAGTGCCGAGCAGGATGAAGGGGTCAGAGCCGCCCAGCTCCAGCACCACCTTCTTGAGATTGCGCCCGGCGATCTGAGCCACCGCCGTGCCGGCGCGCTCGGACCCAGTCAGCGACACCCCCCGGACGCGTGGATCGGCGATCACCCACTCGATCTGCTCGTTCGTGGCATAGATGTTGATGTACGCATCAGCCGGGAAACCGGCCTCGTGGAAGATCCGCTCGATCGCCGCCGCCGACTCGGGGCACTGCGGCGCGTGCTTGAGCAGGATCGTGTTGCCGATCACCAGATTCGGACCCGCGAACCGCGCCACCTGGTAGTACGGATAGTTCCACGGCATGATCCCCAGCAGGACGCCCAGGGAGCTACGGCGTATGAACGCCGATCCCTCTCCCGCCAGCAGCTCGATCGGCTCATCGGCCATCAGCTTCTCGGCGTTGTCGGCGTAGAAGCCGTAGATATCGACACAGAAGTCGACTTCACCGAGAGCCTGCTCGATTGGCTTTCCCATCTCGCGCACGATGATCTCGGCCAGCTGCTCGCGCTGCTCGCCGTGCAACTCACCCACCCGGCGAACCAGAGCCGCGCGCTCCCCCACCGTGGTCACGCTGGACCAGTTGCGGTGCGCCTTGTCCGCCCTGGCGATCGCGTCCCTGAGCTCCTCGTCGCTGATCGTCGGATACTCCTTGACGGTCTCCCCCGTCGCCGGATCGATCACCGCATACACGCTCATACTCGTTCCTCGCTTTCTCCGTTGACCGCCAAGCCCCTCACCAGCTCCCACAACGCCACTTTCTCGTTCCACGCAAGGCTGGACACACGAAGCTTACGACGCGGCGGTCCCGTGCTCGAGCGCGGACAACGCGCCGAGGTCTGCCGGGGTCTCGCCCTCGCTTTTTTGAGTCGTTGCGGCGGCTGCCAGTCGTCGGTCGCGCGATGGACTGGGGCCTTGGTCCCAGCGCGGCCTCGGAGCTGACGCGGCGGGCGGAGGCGAGGATCGCCGGGTTGAAGGTGACTGAGTCGGTGTGTCCGTTCTGCGCCGTCGGCTGCGGCCAGCTGGTGTACACGCGGGATGGCGAGCTGGTCGACATCGCAGGCAATCCCCGCTCGCCGATCAACCAGGGGACGATGTGCCCGAAGGGCGCGTCATCGCGCCAGCTGGTGCAGCAGCCGGGGCGGCTGACGAAGGTCTCCTACCGCCCACCGGGCGGCACCGAGTGGGAGGAACTGGAGCTGGAGCGAGCCATGGACATGATTGCCGATCGGGTGATCGCTGCGCGCGAGACCGGTTGGCAGGAGACCGACCGTCACGGCTGGCGGGTAGACCGCACGCTGGGATTCGCTCATCTTGGCGGGGCGACGCTGGACAACGAGGAGAACTATCTGATCAAGAAGCTGTTCACCGCGATGGGGGCGATCCAGATCGAGAATCAGGCGCGGATATGAGTCTCTCTTTTCTTTGTGTCTCTTTCCTCTCTCCTCTTCGTCTCTCTTTCTGAGCGTTCTTGTCTTTTAAGCCAGTTCCTAGAGGACAGGAGTTGCCGCCATGGAGAAGGTATCTGTCCCGTCTGTCATCACTATATCGGATACGTCAGAGAGTTCGCTGCCTGCGGAGATTCAGGTAGGACTCGGCGAGCTCGTCTGGGCAGCGAGGCAGGGGTTGCTCGCGTTCTCCGTCGATCTCTGTCTTGCGCGTCGTACATCAGTTGATAGATCAGGAGGTCGACGAGGTCGTGGGCCCGAAGGGCAAGCACCACTCAGAGCGCACAGCGAAGCGTCACGGTCATGAGCACAGGTCGATGACGCTCGGCGGGCGGCACGTACCGATGCGCCGTCCGCGGATGCGCACGGCCGATGACGAGCACGAGCTACCTGTCACCAGCTACGAGTACTACGCTGATCGTGACCCTCTGACCCACGCGGTGATAGATCGGATGCTCGCCGGTGTCTCGACTCGAAGTACGTCGTGGTTGGCGAGCCGGTCTTTGGGAGGTCGAGCAGGGAGCGAGCTCGACGTACGAAGTGCACGGTGTCGGAGCTGTTCATCGAGCGGAGCGGGACTGCGCTCTTAGCTGATGAACTATGTCTGGATGACATGCGCCTGGCTGTGTGAGCTAGACGGGTTAGAGAACAACAAAGTAACATGTCGTCGCTATTGATATCGACGAGGACTCGATATCGCTCAGGCTCTAGTAAGGCAGCAACGGAGAACATGACGCTGGTCTCGATACTCTCGATATTTGAAAGAGGGATGGATACAGAGCAGGCGATATTGTCGTGATCACGACGACAAGGACATACACGCTTCAAGGACATGTACAGCGAACACGCTGTGGTGCGTCAATGTCAGCGGCACGAGGAGAGAAATTTTGTGACTGTTACTCGAACACTTAGCAGGTCCTGGCGCGGATCTGGGCGCGGCCTGACCGATACGCTACTCGCCGAGGGCGGCTCTGCCGCTCGAGCTATCGACTAGCCTGACGCGGCCGCCTCGCGCGCGAAGGGACGCAGGACACAGTGACGCTGAACGGCTCGGATCGACTACTCAACAAAACACGGTCGACGAACCAGCGAAGCAGATCGAGATCAACCGAACACACGCGCACGTGAAGCACTTGGACGCGACAGCGCAAGCACTGAACGACGCCGGAGCTCGTCGACGAGAAAATAGACAATGGACACACTCGACAAATCTTCGCATCAGCGTCACATCGGCCACACGAACGCGAATCAGGGACGCAGTACTCTAATTTGATCCACTTACTACTGTACAACGAGGAGAACTACCTGATCAAGAAGCTGTTCACCGCGATGGGGGCGATCCAGATCGAGAATCAGGCGCGGATATGACACAGCTCCACGGTCCCCGGTCTGGGGAGCTCGTTCGGTCGCGGCGGCGCCACCAACTTCCAGCAGGACCTCCAGAACTCCGACTGCGTCGTGATCGAGGGCGGGAACATGGCCGAGGCGCACCCGGTCGGGTTCCGGTGGGTAATGAAGGCCAAGGAGCGGGGCGCGCGGGTCATTCACGTCGATCCGCGCTATGGCCGCACGAGTCAAATGGCCGACCTGTACGTCCCGATCCGGGCGGGGACCGATGTCGCGTTCCTCGGCGGGATTATCCGCCACGTGATCGAGACCGAGTCCTACTTCAAGGAGTACGTCGTCAACTACACGAACGCGTGCGCGATCGTCGGCGAGAGCTTTCGCGATACCGAGGACTTGGACGGCGTGTTCTCGGGCTACGACCCCGAGACCGGGGCCTACGACCCGATCTCGTGGATGTACGGGGGCTGCGAGGTCAACTTCTCGGCTGGGCCGAGTGAGCACACTACAGAGGCGTTCAGCGAGCACACGGGCGCGGGGATGTCCGGTGGAAGGTCTCGAGTACGACGAGACGCTCGAGCACCCGCGGTCCGTCTTTCAGATCCTGCGCCGGCACTTCGCCCGCTACACGCCGGAGATGGTGCAGCGCATCTGTGGGATCTCGCGCGAGGACTTCATGGCGGTGGCCGATGCGCTGATCGCCAACTCGGGGCGTGAGCGCACGAGCGCGTTCTGCTACGCGAACGGGTGGACGCAGCATTCCGAGGCTGTGCAGATGATCCGCAGCGCCGCGATCCTCCAGTTGCTGCTGGGCAATGTCGGCCGGCCTGGCGGCGGCATCATGGCGATGCGCGGGCACGCGTCGATCCAAGGGTCGACCGACATCCCGACCCTGTACGACCTGCTACCTGGCTATCTGCACATGCCGAGGACTCGCGAGGGTCACCTGACACTTGAGGAGTACATCGGCGCCGGCAAGGCGGATCGTGGCTGGTGGTCACACTTTGACGCCTACATCGTCTCGCTGCTCAAGGCGTGGTTCGGGGAGGTGGCGACCGAGGAGACCGATTACGGCTTCGGCTGGCTGCCGAAGCTGACCGGCAACCACTCCCACTTCTCGACGATGCTCCGCGCACTGGACGGCGGTGTGGAGGGCCTCTTCGTGATGGGTCAGAACCCGGCGGTCGGCTCTCAGCACTCGGGGCTTCAGCGGCGCGCCCTGGCCAGACTGAAGTGGCTGGTCGTGCGCGATCTGGCCGAGATCGAGACCGCGACTTTCTGGCGCGACTCGCCGGAGGTGCAGTCGGGCGAGCTCCGTCCCGAGGCGATCCAGACCGAGGTGTTCCTGATGCCCGCCGCCTCGCACGTCGAGAAGGAGGGGACGTTCACAAACACCCAGCGCCTGGTGCAGTTCCGCGATAAGGCACTGCATCCGCCGGGTGACGCGCGGTCGGAGCTGTGGTTCATGCACCATCTGGCCACACGGGTCAAAGCGCGCTACGCCGGGTCCGAGCACGAGCGAGATTGGCCGATCGTGAACCTGAAGTGGGATTACCCAGAGTGCGGCGAAGCGCGCGAGCCCGACGTGGAGGCCGTGATCAAGGAGATCAACGGCTACGACGTCGCGACGGGTAGGCCGGTCAGCTCATTCGACGAGCTGCGCGGCGACGGCTCGACCGCCTGCGGCTGCTGGATCTACTCCGGTATTTACAAAGACGGGGTCAATCAGGCCCGCCGGCGCCGTCCCGGTGACATCAGCGCAGAGGGCGGGATCGTCTCGCCGGAGTGGGCTTGGGCGTGGCCCGCGAACCGGCGGATCCTCTACAACCGTGCCAGTGCCGATCCGCAGGGCAGGCCATGGTCCGAGCGCAAGCGCTACATGTGGTGGGACGAGGGGCAGGGTCGCTGGGCGGGATACGACGTCCCAGACTTTCCAGCGGATAAGCACCCGGACTATCGACCGGCGCCCGAGGCTCGCGGTATGGATGCCATCGGCGGCACGGACCCGTTCATCATGATGGGCGACGGCCGCGGCTGGTTGTACTCGCCGAGCGGTCTGCTCGACGGGCCCCTGCCGACGTTCTACGAGCCGCTCGAGTCGCCGGTGCCCAACCTCCTCTATCCGGAGATGGATGGCAACCCGGCCGCGATCCGATGGCACCGACCCGAGAACCCATACCACGTGGCCGGCGATCCGCGCTACCCGCTGGTGGCGACGACCTTCCGGCTCACCAAGCACCACACGGCGGGCGGAATGAGCCGCACCGTCCCCTGGTTGGTGGAGCTGCAGCCTGAGATGTTTGCCGAGATCGATCCGCAGCTCGCCGCCGACCGGGGAATCGAGGACGGCGACTGGATGACGATCGCCACCGAGCGGGCGGAGATCGAGGCGCGGGCCAAGGTCACCGACCGCATCAGGCCGCTGCGGGTGGACGGGCGGGTGATTCACCAGATAGCGCTGCCATGGCACTGGGGCTACAGCGGACTCTCACGTGGTGACACGACCAACGAGCTTGTCGCCCTGTCCGGCGACCCGAACGTGTCGATCCAGGACGACAAGGCGTTCACCTGCAACGTGCGGGCGGGCCGCAGGCGGGGGGCGAGCACCGCCCGGCTGGCCGGCGCCACGCTCGGGGGGCATCACGTCCGGCCGAACGAGGACGACCCAGTGGCCGAAGACCCGCGCGAGGCGACCCGGTGAGCACCAGCGCCCCGGACACCGAGATCGCCATCCATCGCCCCGACGCACAGCGGATGGGATTCTTCACCGACACCACTGTGTGCATCGGCTGCAAGGCATGCGAGGTCGCCTGCAAGCAGTGGAACGATCTGCCCGCGGACGGCTCGCAGTCCGGGAGGGGCATCTCCTACGACCACACCGGAGATCTCTCCGCCTCGAGTTGGCGCCACGTCCGGTTTGTCGAGCTGTTCGAGCCCTCGCCGCAGCTCAAGCAAGAGGCGCAGCGAGCGCTCGACGCCGGGGCCGGGGGCAAGTTGCCGGCGATCCCGGCCGCCGGCGCAATCGACCTCGTGGACGCTGCGCAGCCCCGTCGGGCATCGTGGACGTCGCCGAGGCGGTGCGCAACATGGACGATTGGGTGTTCATGTCCGACGTCTGCAAGCACTGCACCAACGCCGGCTGTCTCGATGCCTGCCCCACCGGCGCGCTGATCCGCACCGAGCATCAGACGGTGGTGCTACAGCCAAACGTGTGTAACGGGTGCGGCTTCCGCGTGCCTGCATGTCCATTCGGGGTGGTCGATCGCGACCCGGAGGACGGACGCGCGGGCAAGTGCACGCTCTGTTATGACCGCCTTAAGGACGGACTGGAGCCCGCGTGCGCGAAGTCCTGCCCGACCGACTCGATCCAGTTCGGCCCTCACGAGGAGCTGGTGGAAATCGCCTCTCGCCGGGTTGCCGAGCTCCATTTGCGCGGCATCGAGGGCGCCTACCTGTACGGAGCCGGCGACGAGCCAGGAGAGGAGCTCGCCGGCGGTCTGGGCGCGTTCTTCCGGTTGACCGAACCGCCCGAGCGCTACGGACTGCCCGCACACGCGGACTCGCCAGTCCAGGAGAACGTGGTCCCGGCGACGCTGGCCGCGGTCGGCGCCGGTCTGCTCGCAACCGCGGGCGCGGTCCTCGCGTTCGCCACGGCAGCACGCCGCGGCCGCAAGACACGTGGAGGGGGGACCTGGTGAGCGGCGAGCACCGCTGGGAGGGAAGGCTCGAGCACGCGGCGACGCGGCGGAGCCGGCTTCACAGCACGAGCCTCCGGACACCACCCGCGGACGCGAGACCGACTGGGTGGCTGACCACGACACCGAAACACGCGACATCCAGTCGGCGCTGGGCGCGCGCGGCGGACCGGGCTCGTGGACCGCGGCCGAGCCGGGGGCGCCGGTCGCGCTCGCACGCCCTAACTTTGGCGACGCTCGGTGGTCGTTTCTGTACAAGCGGCGCGACACCGAGTACGCCGCCGTTCACCCCGCTCCCGCGGAGGTCGCACAGGCGAACCGGAGGATGCGCGGCGCGCCGGTCTCGGACATCCACGGGCCGTTCATCCACGCACCCGTGTGGAGCTGGGAAGTGGCGACCTACTTCTGGTTCGGCGGGATCGCATCCGGTGCGGCGTTCGTCGCGCTCGCCTGCGACATCGCCGGCGACCACGGCTCCGCCGCGATCGCCCGCAAGGTCTCGCTCGGCGCCGTCGCGCCCGCGCCCGTCCTGCTGATCGCCGATCTCGGGCGCCCCGAGCGATTCCTGAACATGATGAGGATTTTCAAGCCACGCTCGCCGATGAACATGGGCGCCTGGTGCCTGGTCGCGTTCAGTGGCTCCGGCGCGCTGGCGGTGGCGGCAGACCTGGCCGGGCGGGCGAAGGCCGCCCGGACGCTGGGGGGCTGTCCTCGCTGCTGGGCAGCTATCTCGGCTCCTACACCGGCGTGCTGCTCGCCTGCACCGCGGTCCCGGTGTGGGCGCGCAGCCGCACGATCCTCGGACCGGCATTCGTCGCCACCGCGACCGCCACCGGGGACGGCCGCCACCCGCCTCGTGCTCGTCGCGAGCGGCCTACCGGACGGCCACCCGACCCGGAGGGCGCTCGGCACGATAGAGACCGCAGCGATGCTGACCGAGCTCTCTGTCTCGGCCCTCGGCGAGCGGCGGCTCGGAGATGCCGCCCAAGCGCTCGAACGCGGGCGTCCCGGCCTCTGCTTCCGTACCGCCAAGAGCCTCGTCGCGGTCGGTCTGTCGCTCCGGTTAGTCGCGCGCCGAACCGGCCCGCGTGAACACGACCTCGCGAGCTTCATGTACCTCGCGGCCGGTCTTGCGTTCCGCTTGGCCTGGGTCTACGCAGGAAAAGCCTCCGCGACAGACGACGCGGCCGTGGCCGCGATGGGCCGCGACCGACGCGCGCCGCACGACGACCACCAGCGGCCATGGCAAAAGCGCGCCCTGTCGTCCCGGCGCTCCCTCCTGCCGTTGCCAGAAACCGCGAGAAGAGCCTACGGCGAAGCCGTCAGGCGCACCAGCCTGGCAATCGAGCGGCGGCTACGACGCTGACGAGCGCCGCACGAGATCGACCACCTCGACGGCATCCTCACCTGCATCGCCCCGAGCCCGCAGATCGAATGGGCGATCTAGACTCATGCCGGTGAGTCTCTTTCGCGGCATCGGCCCCGCGCGTGATGACGGTCCGGTGATGCCGCGCGCCGCGACGGTGTACGAACAGAAGCGCCCGACGATTCGCTCGACGCTGCTGGGAGTCGGCACCTTGGCCTGCGGTGGCTGTGACGCGCCGATCGCGCTTGGAGATCGTACGCTGTCATTACGTGATGAGCTGACGTGCCCGTTCTGTGGTCGCCGGGGCCCGGCGCGCGACTTTCTGTCTCTCGCGACACCGACGCGACCGGCCCGAGTCCTCGTGCGGATGACCTTCCCGTAGGCCTCGCGTTCGCCGAGCCGGCTCGAGCGGGTGGGTGTGATCGGGTTCTCAGCTAGTCCACGGCTGGCGCCTGAAGCGCACCACTCCTTCGCGGGCGAGGCCCACGAAGCCGGTGCTCGCCAGAACAAAGGAGGCGGTGACGCCGGCTTTGTACGCGAGGTGGTCCTTGAGTTCGGGTCGGATCATCAGGACGCCGAAGGACATGGCATTGGTCCAGGCGCCGATCCCGAGCGGCCACTTGACCTTCGGCGGGAGGTTGGGTAGGGCCGTGCCGGCGAGCACGGTCAGAGCGCCCAGGGCGATCAGGTCGAGGTGCCACTGTCGCAGGCGAGGGATCGAGCGGATGCCGAGCGCTTTCGCGAGCTCGGGGTCGGAGGTCACGAGCGCGTATGGCCACCCGGTCAGCGAGCCGAGGGCGAGCTCGGCGAGCCCTGAGACGACGAGCCCATCGACTACTGGTGCCGTGGTGTGCTGGGGGCTTCTGGGGCGTTCGCTCACGCGGGCCTTTCCGAGGTATTTGTCTCCGACAGTGAAGCATCGGCGTTGGTGTCGTGCCCGCACGTGAGCGGCATGGGGAGAGGATCGCCGATGGTGGTCATCGTGTCGAGTCCTTGTGAGATGTCGCTCGCGATCGAGCTGCTATTCCCGAGCGACCAAACGACCGTTGACACTCTTCTCGATCGCCAGCAGCGCTCAACGTGAAGACGGGGAGGGGCCGGGCTTTCTCGGCTTCCGCGTCTGATCACGCCTGGCCGCATGCACGGCTTCGGCAAGCTCGCGCACCCCAGCCCGGATGGTGGGCTCGGGCATCTGCGCGTAGCCGAGCACGAGCGCCGGCGGCGAGCCCGGCGCGAGAGGGCGGAATTCGCTCATCGTCTCGATCTCCACGCGACGGGCGCGGGCGTGGTCGCGGATCGCCGACTCATCGTCGCCGTCAATCAGCTCGACAGTCACGTGCAGCCCGGCGGCGGCTCCGCACACGGTGGCCTCGGGGAGCGCTTCCGCGAGCGCCTCGACGAGCGCGTCGCGCCGGCCGCGATATCGAGCGCGCATGCGCCGCAGATGCCGGTCGAGTTCGCCCCGGTTGAGAAAGTCGGCGAGCGCGTGCTGCTCGATCCGCGCCGTCCCCCGGTCCGCGAGCAGCTTCTCCTGCGTGACCGCCTCTAGCAGCGAGGCCGGGACGACGAGCCATCCGAGCCGGAGGGCCGGAGCCAGCGTCTTGCTGACCGATCCCGCGTACACCACCCGATCGGGGTCAAGGCCCTGGAGGGCGCCGATCGCCGCGCGGTCATAGCGGTACTCGGCGTCGTAGTCGTCCTCGACCGCGACCGCTCCCTCCCGGCGCAGCCAGGCGAGCAGGGCCTCTCGCCGCTCACCGGTGAGCACGGCGCCGGTTGGATGCTGGTGCGCGGGTGTCAGCACGACGGCATCGGCGTGGGCCTCTTGCAGTTCGTCCAGCCGGATGCCCCCGGCGTCGACCGCGACGCGGACCGGCTCAAGGCCGGCGCGGGCAGCGACCATCGCGTCCTCGGGGTTGCTCGGGCTCTCGAGCGCCATCCGGCGCGCACCGGCCGTGGCGAGCGCACGGCACACGAGGCCGAGGCCCTGCGTGTAGCCGCTCGTCACGACCACCCGGTCGGGATCCGCGATGACGCCGCGGACCCGGCCGAGGTAATCTGCGAGCGCCGAGCGCAGCGCGATCACCCCGCGTGGGTCGCCGTAGCCAAGCTCCGCATCAGTCATCGCGGAGACCGCCTTACGCAGCGATCGCAGCCATGCAGCGCGCGGAAATGTCGACACATCGGGGATGCTGGGGCGAAAGTCATACCGGGCGCCCGGCTGTTGCCGACCCGGGTCGGCCGGCGCCGGGCGCCCGCCCGCCGTGGCCGCCGAGACCCGTGGCGACGCGCCCTGGCGCACACTGAGATAGCCCTCGGCCGCGAGCTGCGCGTAGGCATCGACCACCACGCGGCGGGAGACGCCGAGCTGGTGGGCGAGATTGCGGGTTGACGGCACCCGCGCGCCCGGGCGGAGCGCGCCGTCGCGGATCGCTGCGCGGAGCCGATCCTCGATCTGACTTCCGAGCGTTCGACCGCCGTGACGGTGCACCGACAGCAGCAGCTCAATCGGCTGACTGGTCTCGTCTAAAGCCATAGAACTGGTGCTTCCTTCTGCACCAGTGGCACCCTAGCATCGCCGCCATGAACTCGCTCGCCTCCTGCCCCGCCGCCCGCCGTCTGTTCGCCATCTCCGTCGTCGCGCGCCTGCCGCTGGAGATGCTCGGGATCGGCCTGATGGTCCATACTCAGCGGTTGACGGGCTCGTTCGCAGACGCCGGCCTGGTGACAGGGGTATACGCCATCGCCGTCGGTATCGGCGGCCCTCTGCTCGGGCAGCTCGTCGACCGCGGTGGTCAGACCGGGGTGCTGCTGGCGAGCGCCGGCGCCGCTGCCGCGCTGCTGGGAGCGGCCGCGATCCTGCCCGCGCACGTATCGGTGGCGGTACTGCTCGCGCTCGCGGCGGGAATCGGGCTGGCGACCCCTCCGGTCGGCGCCTGTCTGCGCACCCAGCTCCCCGCCCTACTGGCGGACCCCGCCGCCCTCACCGGCGCCTACGCGCTCGAGACGTCCGTCGTGGAGCTGTGCTGGGTGTGCGGGCCGCCGCTGGTGCTGGGCCTTGGCGCGCTGTGGTCGACGGGCGGCGCGCTGGCCGCGTGCGGACTGACCCTGCTGGTCGCGACGGCTGCGTTCGCGGCGCAGCCGGCCTCGCGAGCGCGGCGGCCGCAACCCTCGGTCAGGGGGCGGCGCGGAGGCGCGTTGGCGACGCCGGCGATGCGCATCCTGACGGTCGTCCTGCTCGGCGTTGGCCTGCTGCTCGGCGCCGACGAGGTCGTTGTCACAGCCACCGCGAGGACGATCGAGAACTCGACGGCGGCCGCCGCCCCGTTGCTCGCCCTATGGGGGGCCGGCTCGTTCGCTGGCGGCCTCGTCCTCGCGCGCCTCGGCGGCGCCCGAACCTCGTCCGCGCTGGCGCTGCTGCTTTTCGCGCTGACCGTCGGGCAGCTGTGCATGATTCCGGCTGCCGGCGCCATTGCGGTGCTCGGAGCGGTCCTGTTCCTCGCCGGTGGCGCGATCGCGCCAACCGAAGCGACGGTGTACGCGATGGTCGAGGACGCCGCGCCAGCCGGCACGATCACCGAGGCGTTCGCGTGGCTCGCGACCGCGATGGCCGTCGGTGGCGCCGGCGGCGCCGCGGCCGCCGGCGTGGTCGTGGAGACCGCGGGGACGACCGCCGCGTTTGCGCTCGCCGGCGTAGCCGGCGCCGTCGCGACCCTGATCGCGATCACGCGCTCGCGTTCGCTCGCTCGCTCCCCCGGGGTGGGCGTCCCGGAGGCGCCGCACCTACAGCCGTGAACATCACTGGCCGTGCGGGCGCAGCGCGCCGGCGCTCGTCCGAGCGCGGGCTGTGGACTCTTGGCGCGCGGGGCAGCTGCGGCGACGGTCGGCTCGGATTAGTGGGCGGCTCCGTAAAGGCAGCTCGCGCGGATGGATGCGCCCATGTGCCGGGATGTGACCCGGGAGTGTGTCGAGAGTGTCACTGGGGTGGTGCCTAACGCGTCAACACCGGCGCCACATCCGAGCCCTGTCGACCTGAGCACACTCCTCGTGCATAAGCCGCCAGGGCTCGCCATCCGGCGCAAGATTGTCGTGCTAGGCACCATCGAAACGGCCACCCGATCGCGCCCGCAGCCCGCCCCTTTCCGAGCGCCCCGTTTACCCAGCCGCCCGCCAATCGGGCTGGCCCGGTGCGGATTGACAGGACTGGCGCAGCATGCTACCTTGCGTCGCATGGCAGCTCGGCTTCGCGAAACGGCGATCTCCCAACTTCGGCGAGGCGTGCTCGAATTCTGTGTGCTCGCGCTGCTGCGCGACGGCGAGCGCTACAGCTACGAGCTCGTCCACGCCCTCGGTGATGCCGACGGCCTGGTGACGACGGAGGGAACGCTCTACCCCATGCTGGGCCGCCTGCGTCGCGAAGGCGTGGTGGATACGACCTGGCGAGAATCGCCGTCAGGACCCCCGCGCCGTTACTACCGCCTCACCCCAGATGGCCAAGCAGCGCTCGGCGGCTTCGCGATCGAGTGGACGCGATTCCGGGACTCCGTCGACACCCTACTCGGGAACGGAGTACTCAGATGACGACCCACACCCTCCATCCGCTCGCTGCCGAGTACCTGCAGCGCCTCCGCCGCGCCGGACGCGGTGTCCCGCCCGGACGGCTGCGGGAGCTCCTCGCCGAGATCGAGGGGCACCTGGCCGAGGCCATCGACCCGGGTGCGTCGGATGCGCAGGCACTCACGGTTCTCGACAAGCTCGGCGAGCCCGAGGAGATCATCGCGGCCGAAATGCCGCAACCGGACGAGCTCCCGGAGCGTCGCGGGAAAAAGGAATGGGCCGCGATCATCCTGCTGCTGTTGGGCGGCTTCATTGTCGGTCTCGGCTGGTTCGTCGGTCTGGTCCTGCTGTGGAACTCGCGTGCCTGGACGACGCGCGACAAGTGGATCGGAACGCTCGTCATACCTGGCGGCCTCGCGACCGGCGTACTCATCGGGCTAATCGCAATCGGCGCGCCCACCAAAAAAATGTGCCGCAGCTTCGCCGGCGGCCTACAGCACTGCACCACCGCCGCCGGACACAGCACCTTCCCGAGCATTCTCGGAGTCGCCGTCTTCGTGGTTCTCGTGCTGGCTCCGATCGCGACGTCGGTCTATCTCGCCCGCCGCGCAGGCTGAGCCGTCACGCAGCACCCCACATGGGCCCGCTACCGCGACGGTCGAGTGACTCGCCGTTGGGATCTTCGGCGGCCGCCGCGGCCGCTGGGAGGAGGCACGAGCTGGCCAGCCTCATATGAGTGCAACAGCTTGCGGAGGAGCTCGGCGAGCGTCCGCCGCTCCTCGTCGGTGAGTGCGGCTAGCAGTGTCTGCTCGTTAGCGAGGTGCTGGGGCGCGACGCGGTCGACGAGCGTGACGCCTTTGCGTGTGAGCTCAACCAGCACGCTGCGGCCATCGCCGGGATCCGCTACCCGCTTGATGAGTCCTGCGTGCTCGAGGCTCGTGAGACGATGGGTCATCGCCCCTGAGCTGCGCATCAGGGCCTGGTAGAGCTGCGTTGGCGAGAGGCGGTACGGGGGCCCGGTTCGTCGCAGGCTAGCCAGTACGTCCCAGGCTTCGCGGGTCAGGCCGAACTCGGCAAGCCGGGCGTTGATGCCGGTGTCGGTGTACGCCGTCGCTCTTCCGAGCCTCGCGATGACCGCGACGGCAGAGGTGTCCAGGTCGGGCCGCACGGCCGCCCATTGCGCGCGCACCTGATCGACGTGGTCATGCCCGGCGCCCTGGAGTTTATCTTGAAGTTCATGTATATTGCCTTCAAGTTCAGACACAATTTGTCTAGTCTATGGCCGATCGGCTCGCTTGTGAAGGGAGCAGACGATGGTTATTGAGCCGGAGTTGCGGGCGGCGATTGCGACGCTGCTCGATCGCGCACTCGAGCTCGAGTCCGCGGCCCAGCGCGCCCCCGCGCCCGCAGATAAGGACAGCGCCGAGGATCAGGATGACCTGATGCTCGTGGCGCAGCGCCTCAGGCGGTCGGTTATTCGCCCGTTGGAGGACGCCGCCCCAGGCGAACGGGGCGACGACGCTCCGGGCACGGATGTGGATTGCGGCCGCCTCGGGGAGCGGCTGGCGCAGCTGGCTCGTGACGCGACCAGGCTGCGCCTCTCGCCGGGCGCTCCCGCCGAGGTCCAGGAGGCAACGGCGGCTCTTCAGGACCTGGCCTGCAGGTTCGCGCCGGAGAACTCGACACTCGTTGCCGAATTGCGGGAGATGCAGGCCGAGCTTCCGGCCGGCATTCAGAGCGAGCGCAACGGCCCTTACCTCGTCACCAACGCCGAGCACCTGGCCGACTGGCTCGGGCGGCCGCTGGCGGTATTGCCGCAGCTGGCCCTGTGTCGTTGCGGTGGTTCAAAGACGAAGCCGTTCTGCGATGGCACGCACGCCGACATCGGCTTCACCGACGAGAAGGACCCGAAGCGGGTCCCCGACCGCCGTGACACCTATGTGGGCCAGCAGCTCACGATCCTCGACAACCGCGGCATCTGCCAGCATTCGGGCTACTGCACAGACCGACTCGCGACGGTATTCCGCATCGGTCAGGAGCCGTTCGTGGCGCCGAGCGGCGGCCGCATGGACGAGATCATCCGCGCGGTGCGGAGCTGTCCCTCCGGGGCGCTCAGCTATGGGCTGGACGGCGTGGAGGCGCGCGCGGACGTCGACCACCACGACACGCGAGCGCCGGCGATCGAGGTGTCCAAAGACGGCCCCTACCGCATCACCGGCGCGATCCGGCTCTTCGGTCCCGAAGGGGAGGATCAGCAGCAAGGCGCGGGCGCCTCGCGGGAGCACTACGCGCTGTGCCGCTGTGGCCACTCGCAGAACAAGCCGTTCTGCAGTGGCATGCACTGGTATGTCGACTTCAAGGACCCCGTCAGCGATCCCGATCGCGAGCCGACGATCTTCGAATGGACAGGTGGATATCCGGCGCTGTTGCGGATGACGCGGATCTTCTATGAGAAACACGTGCCGCAGGACCCTTTGCTGGCGCCGCTGTTCGCGAACATGTCCGCCGACCATCCCGAGCGCGTGGCGAAGTGGTTGGGGGAGGTGTTCGGTGGCCCGAAGGTCTACAGCGAACAGCACGGCGGATATCCACGGATGATCTCGCAGCACATCGGCAAGGGCCTGACCGAGGAGAAGCGCGCGCGGTGGGTGCAGCTGATCATGCGCTCAGCGCAGGAGGCGGGGCTGCCGGCCGATCCCGAGTTCCGCTCGGCGTTCAGCTCCTACATCGAATGGGGCTCGAGGCTCGCGCTCGAGAACTCGCAGCCTGGCGCAAAGCCACCGGAGCGGATGCCGATGCCGCACTGGGACTGGAACACCGCTGCCGGACCGCCCGGAAGCAGGATCTCAGCGCTCCAGCCCACCGAGGAGGACGACCGTCCTGCCGTCCTGCCCCATCCCGATGAGCCGATCAGCTTCGAGAAGCACGTCAAGACGCTATTTCGCCATCGCGACCGCCAGTCGATGAAGTTCGCCTTCGACCTGTGGTCCTACGACGACGTCAAGCTGAACGCGCACGCGATTCTCGAGCGCGTCCACAACGGCTCGATGCCCTGCGATGGAGCATGGCAGCAGGACAAGGTCGACGCATTTGAACGCTGGGTCACAACCGGCATGCGCCCATGATGAGACAACCGATCATTGTCAACCTCCCACTCAGGACAGCACGGTAGGCTCGAGCCGAACGCACGTTGACAGGGAGGAACGAAGACATGGCGCCATCCGCGGTTGCCCGGCTTGATGAGATTGACGAGATCGATGACGGGCGGTGCCCATTTCGGCCGGTTCGTCAACACTTCGGGATCATGACGTTCGGGGTCAATGCGATGACCGCACGCTCCGACGGCGACCGGCTCATCAACGAGCACGAGGAGGGCGAGCCTGACTCCAGCGAGGAGTTGTACGTCGTCGTATCCGGACATGCGAGATTCGAGCTGGACGGAGAGATTCACGACGCTCCTGCAGGGACCTTCGTCCACGTACCCGCGGGCGTGAAGCGGACAGCGTTCGCCGAAGAGGCCGGCACGACAGTGCTTGCCATCGGCGGAGCGCCCAGAGGCAAGCCGTACGAGCCCAACGGCTGGGAGCTATTTGCGCCGCTCTTTCCTCTGTTTGAATCCGGTGACTACGAGGAGGGCGCTGACCGTGCCCAGGCGCTGATTGCCGACGACCCGCCCTACGGCGCGGTTTACTACAACACCGCGTGCTTTGAAAGTCGAGCGGGGCGGATCGACGCGGCACTGGCCCATCTGCGGCGGGCGGTCGAACTCTCGCCATCGTTGGCTGAGCTCGCCCGCGGTGACGACGATCTAGCGGCGCTTCGCGAACAGGCCGGGTTCGCCGAGATCGTCGGCGGCTGAGCGGCCCTCGTCTGCCCTGACCGAGCCCGGCGTTGTCAGAGCTCGCGACGCTCGAAGCTGGCCACCGCGGCGGTCAGGACGATGAGGAACCAGCAGGCCACCCACAGCAGGTACCGCCAGGACGGTGCCGCTTGGGCGTAGAAGGGGTCTGCGTTTACGCCTTCGGCCAGGTGTTCGCCGATCACCGAGGGTGATTGGAGGTAGTAGATCGCCGCGTGCCACAGCCCATCGGTAGGCAGCAGGAATCGTCCCACCTGGCCCACGGTCCGGAGCGCAGCGATGTTGAGTGTGGTCCCCAGGGTGCCCACCACCCCGGCCAGCCATCCGGCGCCGAATACGGCGACACCGATGACACCTGCGGCGATGACCGGCATCCGGGTGCTCAGGAACAGCGCCACGGTCAGCAGGAGCGCTCCCTCGCCGAACAGGTACACGCCCGCGAGTATCGGGTTTGGTGGGGTGAAGCCGCTCGTCCAGTCGACGACCAGGAACTCGAGGGCGCAGACGACGCCGGCGTAGCCGGCGAGCAGGGCCGCGAGCCCGAGCCATTTGCCGAGTAGCACTTCGGCCCGCCGGAGGGGGCGAGTCACCACCGTCATGAGTACGCCGGACTCGATCTCCGACGAGATCGACGGGGAGGCGATCGCCGAGGCGGTCAGGGCGACGACGAAGCTGAACATGAACATGAACAGGATCAGAGCGTCCGGAACGGCGAGGTGACTCTCGCCGGAGGTGATGCTGTGGGTGTGGCTCAAGCGGTCAAAGCCCCACGCACTAAGCCCGACGATGATCACGGTGATCGCGACGAAGGCCAGCAGCAGACGTCGCCGCACCGCCTCTTTGATCGTGAGCGTGGCGATCGTCAAGGTCGGGTTCATTGCGCCGCCAGCAGTTCGAGGAAGCGGGCCTCCAGCGTCTGGTGCTCGGGGATCACGGCCTCGACGCGTCCTCCGAGTGCGACCACCTCGTCGATGAGATCGGCAATCCGAGACGGGTCGATGCCCTCGACCAAGAGCCACTCCTCCTGCCGGTGCCATCGACCGAACCGACCGAGGCCACTCCACCAGCTCTCGCCGAGTCCTCCCACCTTGAGCCGCACCCTGCTGTGGTGACCGAGCAGCTCGTCGAGCGTGCCGGTGGCGATCGCCGTCCCTCTATCGATGACGGCGACGCGGTCGCACACATGCTCGGCCTCTTGGAGCAGGTGTGTGTTGAGGAACACGGTGACCCCCTGCTCGCGTAGCCCACGAATGATCTTGCGCACATCGTGGCGTCCGACGGGGTCGAGGGCGCTGGTGGGCTCGTCGAGCACAACCAGCGAGGGGGTGCCGAGCAGCGCGACGGCGAGCCCGAGCCGCTGTTGCATTCCCTTGGAGAAGGTCCCGACCCGGTCAGCGCCTCGCTCAAGCAGACCCACGGTCTCCAGCACCCTGCGCGCCTCCTCCTTCCATGCCGCCTTGGGCATCGCGAGCAGCCGGCAATGGAGACGAAGCACCTCATTTGCGGTGAGCAGGGCCTGGAACCGAAACAGCTCGGGGAGATATCCGATTTGCCGCCGCGTCTCGCGATCCCCCACCGGCGCGCCCAGCACCAACGCCTCGCCACCGCTGGGACGCGCCAGCCCGAGCAGCAGCTTCACCACAGTCGTCTTGCCCGCCCCGTTGGGGCCGAGGAATCCGAACACCTCTCCTCGCTCCACGGTTAGGGACAGCGAGCTCACCGCGATCGTGTCCCCGAACCGCTTGCTCAGAGCGACCGTGTGGATCGCCGGGGACGCCGTCGACCGGACCGAGCCGTTCCCCAACAGCGGGACGCCGGCGTCCTCGGACGCCCCCGCGGCCGCCTCGGCCCCGGACCGGTCGCCCGCGAGAATCGCGGCTCTCTCAGCCGAGTTGGTCGGCAACATTCAGCAGATCTTGCGAATCGAGGATCCCCGCGACCACGTGCACCATGCGCCCGCCGTCCTCCCAGACCACCCCGCCGGCCGCGTTCGAGGGGTCGGTGACGAGCACGCCCGGCCAGCCAGCCACGTGCACCGAGCGGACCGACGCACCCTCAGGCACGGGCACCGGGAGGGTCGTTCCCAGATCACCGAGCAGGCGGACCTCCTCCGCCAGTTCCGGGGGGACGCCCGGCTCGTCTAGCAAGAACGCCTCGATCTGGCTCATGTTCGCACCCGTCGAGAGCGCCGTGGGACGCGGCATCGTCACCACGCCGAGCGTGGGCAGGTCGGCCCTGCTCGCCGCGGCATACTCCGCGAGCACGGCCGGACCGGCCTCAAGAGTCACCGAGCTCCCGCCAACCCTCGCGGCGGTGGACTTGAAGGTCACGGTGGCGGTCACACGCGGCTGAACGATGAACCGCTGGACGGCACCCACGCCGGCGGGAAGGTGCGCGGGCAGTGAGACCCGAAAGCCGGCTTCCGCCGTGGCCTCGGCGAGCGAGGATGCCGGCCGGGCGGTGCCTGAAGAGGACCATTTGATCGTTCCGAACCGGACGGTGCTCGATCCGCTCGGAGTCGGAAACCCCCCGAGTACGTGGCTGTCGCCCAGGCCCATGAAGGCGGCGATTGCCTGCAGATCGCTCTGGTTCACGGAGATCGGCGCAACGTGGGTCGGCGCGAAGATGGTGGTGAGCGTTGCCGCCGCGGCCGTGCCCGCGACCACGATCCCGACCGCGCCGAGCATCAGCGCGGCCCGCAACGACACCCTCGGGAACCGGAAAGACCGCCGGTACACGGGCACCGGGCGCCGACGCTGATCGGCTCCCTCCTTCCGGGTCACTTGCAGCTCGCGCCGGAGCCGGGCCCACGCCAGATCCGTATCGGGCACCACCTGCGGGACTGACAGCAGCCGGACCGCGCGTTCGGTGTCGTCGGCGATCCGTGCTTGCCGAGTGTTGCAGCGCGCACAGCCAGCCACATGATCGGCGACTCTGTCCGGTACGGCCAGCGGCTCGTCATCGAGCCGCCGGAGCACCCCGTCAGCTATGTGCCTCACGGTCCATCTCCTTTCGAAGCGCGGACTCTGCCCTTCTGAGCAGCGTCCCCACGTGTCCAATCTTGATCCCGAGGGCCTCTGCAATCTCCACGTAGCTCATGCCGCCGTGGCGCATCACCAGCACCGCAGCCGACCGGCGCGGCAGACGGCCCAAGACTCTGCGAACCTCTGCCCGCGCTTCCCGATCGATCACCGTCTCTTCGGCGCTGGGCAGGGGACTGACGTCCTGCACCAGCACGTGACGCCTGTCCCGGCGACGCTCCCCGCGAAGCTCGTTCAGCGCCGTGTGGACCGCTGCGACCCTGACCCATCCCACGGCCTGCTCGTAGTCGCCGGGGAAGCGTCTGTACGCGCCCAGAAAGACCTCCTGCGCCACGTCCTGCGCCCTCTGGAAGTCGCCGACCACACTCTGCGCAAGACGAACCACACTCCGATAGTTGGCGCGAAAGAAGGTCTCGAAACCGGCCGATCCGGATGCGCCATCAAGGCACTCCAAGCGCTCGTCGGTTCGTGCGTGCAACCCCATCACACCTGCTTAGCACCGCGGCGGCCCTAAATGTGACACCCCGGCGAGCAATCGTGGTGCCGGCTCAGGCGCTGACAGGGCTGGCGATCGGAGCTGCGTTCTTGACGTCGCTCCATGCGGCGGCGAGTCTTTCGGCCGCTGCTTCGAGCACGGGCGGGGGCGGTCCGTAACAGATTCGCACGTATTCGGGGAACGCTCCGTCTGGGCTGTTCGCGCCCCCCGGGGCGATGGCGACGCCGTGGCGCAGCGCGGCTTGCGCGAATGCGGCTCCGCTCCCGGCGGGGGGTGTGAGCCACAATGACCAGCCTCCCTCGGAGGGCGGGATGTTCCACTCGGGTAACTCGCGGCGAAGTGCGTCCACAATCGCGTGCATGTGCGCGTTAGCCTGGACGCGTCGCCGCGGGCAGAGCTGCGGGTAGTCGTTCAGGATGGCGAGCGCTGCGAGCTGATCGAACGCGCCGACGCCGATGTTGAGCGCGCCTTTAGCGCGCGCGAGGCGCAGAATCACCGGTCGCGGCGCTCGCAGCCAGCCGATCCGCAGGCCACCCCACGCGATCTTGCTCAGCGAGCCGACCGCGAACACGCGCTCGGGTAGCTGTGCCCAGAGGGGCGCGCCGGGGTCGCCATCGAAGCGAAGTTCGTCGAGCACGGTGTCTTCGATCACCGTCAGCTCGTGATCGCCCGCGAGCGCGGCGATCAGTTCGCGCCGGTGAGGGGCGGTCCGACCGCCGGTTGGGTTGTTGCAGGATGTGGCGATGTAGAGCGCGTGGACGTGGTGGCGCGAGAGCAGCTGTTTGAGGTTGTCTACACGCAAGCCTCCGACGTCTCGCTCGATGGCGAGCGGCTGACCGCCGGCGCGGACGATCGCGTCCAGGGCACTTGGGTATCCGGGCGACTCGACCGCGATCCGACGTCCGTCGGACGCCACAAGGCCGACCGCGAGGCTGATCGCTTCCTGGGCGCCATTGGTGATCAACACCTCGTCGGGCGAAGTCGGCGCTCCGCGCCGCGACAGCAGATCGGCGACGAGTTCGCGCAGCTCCGGCCAGCCCAGCGGAACGTAGCCGTGACCACGCGCCCGCCACGGAAGCGCCGATCCGGACAGGGTGAGGTCTCTCACGAGGTCGTCGAAGTCCGGCGCGCCGACGGACAAGTCGATCAGCGGAGCCGAGAGGTCCGCGCGGGCCAGCAGCGCGGCCACCGCCGGCGAGGATGCGCCGGCTGCCGCGGGCGTGACATTGCGCATCACCGTTCCGCTGCCATGACGAGTAACCGCCACGCCGCTCTCGCGCAACTCCCGGTAAGCAGCGACGACGGTCGACCGACTGACCTCTAGCTCGCGCGCCAGCACGCGCTCTGCCGGTAGCTCACCTCCAGCCGGCAGCGCGGCTTGCTCGCTGGCGCGAACCAGCGCAGACGCCAGCCGCTCAAACAACGGACCTCGGCCGGCGCGCCACTGCCCAAGCGCCGCTACCAGACGTTCCGAACCTTCCGTCATCTCAGTCCAATTTATTTAGATTGGCTATCGACGGGCCAGCCACTTGCCCGCATGATGACACACATGGATCGAACACTCACATCATTGGACACCTCAGCCGATCGAATCGGTGAATTTGAACGCGAATGGATCGCAGCGTGGAACGCTCACGACATCGACCGGATCCTGGCTCACTATCGCGACGACGTCCGATTCGTTTCACCGCTCGCGGCTCGGGCCGGCGCTCCGCACGGAGAGGTACGCGGTCGACCGGCGTTGCGGGACTATTTCGAGCGTGGCCTCGCTGGCTATCCGACGTTGCGGTTTCAGCCGATCGCCGCGCTCGCTGGCGTCCGGTCGATCGCCCTGTACTACCACGCGGTCGAAGATCGCCAGGCAATCGAGGTCATGGAGCTCGACGCGCGCGGGCGAGTTCGCCGCGCCACCGTGCACTACACGGGCGCGCCGAGCACGGCGGCGCCGTGAGCGTGGCGACTCAACCATCGGAGTACGCAATGCCACTCGTCAACGTCAAGCTATCGGGATGTAATCGCGGCGGAGCTCGTCGAGCGCGGGAACAGTGGCCTCCAAAACAGCTCCGTGCGAGTGTCTAAAGCGCCCCGACGGGCTGGGCAACGGGCCGGATCGGCGGGGGCGGCGGCGCGCAGATCGCGTCCAGCTGGTGCTCTCGTTCGAGCGTCCTGCGCAGCTTGAGGAAGGCGGCGCTGCCGAGGAGCGCCGGTACCCAGAGCGAGATCGCGTGGTAGACGAGGACGGCGGCGGTGGCCTGGACGACCGGCTGGTGGAAGAGCGCGAACGTGCCGACGAGGCCTCCTTCGATGCCTCCCAGCCCGCCGGGGAGCGGTAGGTTGCCGCCCAGCTGACCGATCAGGTAGCCGAGCACCAGCACGCCGATCGGCGGCGAGCCGCCGAACGCGCGGAAGCACACTCCCAACACGGCGAGGTCGAAGGCCGTCGTTCCGAGCGATCCCGAGATCACCCCGAGCGGCCGACGACGCAGCAGCATCAGCCCGTCACGAACGCCCTCCGCCACCGAGTACCGAAGCAGGCCGAGCGCCGCGTTGAGCCTTCTCGAGCGCGTGGCTTTTGGCCTTCGAAGTGGCAGGCGCTCTAGGACCGTGGGGAGCGCGAGCACGAGCGCAGTTCCGATCAGCGCCGCGGCACCGAACGCGTAGGTGAGCGCGGGGTTGGGATCGTGGCCGAGGACGCCGAGCATGTAGAGCGCGGCGAACGCGATCACGCCTGCGATGTTGGCCATGCTGGTGAGAAGGAAGAACGCCGCGGTGCGGCGGGCGATGCGCTCGCGGCTCATCCCGAGCCTGTGAAGCGCCCACGCGCCAATGGCCAGTCCGCCGGCGCCGCTGGCTGACAGCAGCGAGTTGGCTGCCAGTTCGGTCATCCCGATCTCGTAGCTGAGCCGCCACCCCAGCCGCTCGCAGAGCACCGAGCGGAACACCACCACGTACGACAGCGCCGAGAGGACCTCGAGGGCCGCCCCGGCGACGAGCCAGCCCGGCGCGGCGTGCGCGAGATGACCACGCAACCCGCCCAGACCGGGGAGCGCGAGGACCAGCGCGACCAGCGCGAGCACAGCCGCGGCGGACTCGACCAGCCGCCGGCTGACCCGCGACGGGCTGGGCGGCTCGCCCGTGGCGGAAGGTCGGCGCTCGGCGAGCCTGGCTGAGTGTCGGAGAGCGAACACCGGACCGAGCAGTCAGTGGGCGACCGCTGGCGCGGTGCGCGCGTCAACTCTGAGTGCCGTTGTACCGCGCTCGAACAGGGCTGCTGCGATCACGGCGCCGGCCGCGAAGATCGCAGCGGCCCAGGCGAACGCGGTGGTGTCCCCGTGCACCGCGGCCTGTGCGAGCAGCAGCCGGGTGGGATGTGCGTTGGCGCTGGCGATGTAGCTGGTAACGCCGCTCGCCGCGATCGTTGTGAGCAGGGCGGTGCCGAGCGAGCCGCCGATCTGCTGGCTGGCGCTGACCGTCGCGGAGGCGACACCGGCGTCCGCCGGCTGGACGCCGAGGGTGGCGCTGTTGATCGAGGTGGAGAACACCAGCCCCAGCGCGATGCCGAGCATGATCAGCGTCGGCAGTATGCCGGTGGCGTAGCTCGAGGTCACGGTCAGCCGGGTGAGGTAGAGCATTCCGCCGAGGCCGAGCAGCATCCCAGCGATGGCCAGCGGGCGCGGGCCGGTCCTGGGGCGAAGCTTGTTGGTGGCGATCACCGACGCGAACATCACGCTGGCGGCCATGGGCAGGAATGCGACGCCGGTCCTGATCGGTGTGTACCCGCGGCCTTGCTGCAGGTAATAGGTCAAGAACAGGAACACGGCGAAGATCGCAGCGCCGGCGATCCCGATCGAGAGAAACGAGGCAGCGCGGTTGCGGTTGGTCACGATCCGGAGCGGCAGCAGCGGGCTGCGGCTGCGGGACTGGATCAGCGCGAACACGGCCAGCAGGAGCAGGCCGGTGAGCAGGAATCCGATCGTGATGCCGTTGCCCCAGCTGGTGGTCTGGGCGTGCGAGAAGCCGTACACAAGCGCGGACAGGCCGGCGGACACACTCAGCACACCCGGGAGGTCGAGCTTGGGCTTGACCTCCGGAGCCTGGTTGTGCAGCAGCGCCAGCGCGCCCGTGATCCCGATCGTCGCAAAGACGAGGTTGACATACATGCTGTAGCGCCAGCTGAGCGTCTGGGTCAGCACGCCGCCGAGGATCAGCCCGATCGCGGCGCCCGAGCCGGCGATGGCGCCCCAGATCCCGAACGCCTTGTTGCGCTCACCTGGATCGGTGAAGGTGGTTGTCATCAGCGACAGCGCGGCAGGCGCGAGCAGCGCGGCGAACGCGCCCTGAAACGCGCGGGCCGCAGCGAGCATCCCAAACGACTGGGCCGCGCCACCGACGGCTGAGGCCGTGGCAAAGCCGGCCAGCCCAGCGATGAACGTCCACTTGCGGCCGAACAGATCCGAGACCCGGCCGCCCAACAACAGCAGACTGCCGAACGCCAACGCGTACGCGGTCACGATCCACTGCCGATCCGAATTGGCGAAATGCAGCGCTCGCTGTGCCGAGGGCAGCGCGATGTTCACGATCGTCACGTCCAGGACGACCATCAGCTGCGCGATTGCGAGGATCGCCAGGATCGTCCAACGCCTACGGTGATGGGGGTTGTTGGTGATCATCATTCGATCCCTTGGTCAAGATGGATGCGAGCCATCCGTTTTCAGTGGCTACTCCATAGACAGAACCGGGAGCCCGAACGTGACATGACGTGCCGGAACGGGTTCCTCGTTGAGTGGCTGGCGCATAGGTGCGTGCAGTAGCCTGGGTTTCGACTAGTAGGGATTGCTTTGCCTAGAGGGTTGAGATCCGTGTGTGGGCGGGACCACCCTCCCGCCGTCGTATCGCGCGCTTCGCCGTGACGTATGTGGCCGGCACCGTGGCAGCTCCGAAGCCGCCGATCATTGGCCGGCGACCGGAGCTGGCCGTGATCGCCGAGTCGCTGAAGCGGCTAGAGAATCGCGGGTCGCCGATCCTCGCTCTGAGTGGCGAGCCCGGGATCGGCAAGACTCGCCTTTTGGACGAGTTGTGTGCGCGAGCCGACGGTCACGGGCACCTGGTCCTGTCCGGACGGGCGGCCGACATGGAGCAGGATCTGCCGTTCGCCGTGATCGTCGACGCGCTTGGCGACTATGCCGCATCGTTGGGCCGCGATCGCCTCGAGCGCCTGATCGGCGTTCAGGCCGAGGAGCTGGCGCCGATCGTGCCGGGCGTCGAGGGGCTTGGCGGCGGGGGTGCGGGTCGGTTGCATGACGAGCGCTTCCGGACCCATCGTGCCGTGCGCGCACTTCTCGAGGCGCTCGGTGCGGGCAGCCGGGTTGTGCTTGCGCTCGACGACGTGCATTGGGCCGACGACGCGTCGCTCGAGCTGATCGGACACCTGTTGCGTCGGCCGCCGCGCCGCGGGGTGATGCTCGCCCTGGCCTTCCGTCCGGCGCCTGCTCGTCCTGCTCTGGTTGACGCGCTGGCCGGCGCCGCCCGCGACGGTGAGCTGGTCTGGTTATCGCCGGGGTCGCTGACGCGCATAGAGGCCGACCGTCTGCTCGACGAAGACCTGCCCCACCGCGCACGCGCGGCGTTGTTCGCCCAGTCCGGCGGTAACCCGTTCTACCTGCAAGAGCTGGCGCGAGGATGGTCGACGCGAGCGGGGGTCGCGGCGGCCGACGTGCCCAACCGGGTCGCGCTGGCGATCGATCAGGAGGTTCGCGCGCTGCCCGACGACGCGCAGCGCCTCGCCCGGGCCGCGGCGGTCGTCGGCGACCCGATGGCTCTCGATGTAGCGATCGCCGCCGCGGAGCTCGAGGAGAGTCCTGCACTGACCGCGCTAGACGCGCTGTTGGGTGCAGCGCTGCTCGTGCCGAGCGATGTGCCACGCCGCTACCGCTTCCGGCACCCGCTCGTCCGGCGCGCGGTCTACGACACGACGGCCGGGGGCTGGCGGCTCGGCGCACACGCTCGCGCTGCGCGCGCGCTGGAGGAGCAGGGCGGACCGCTGACCGCCCGCGCGCATCATCTGGAGCGCTGCGCTCAGCCCGGGGATGCGGCCGCAATTGACGTGCTCGTCGCGGCGGGCGCGACGGTCGCCCCCCGCGCTCCGGCCACGGCGGCCGCCTGGTATGCCGCTGCCCTGCGCTTGCTGCCGGAGGGGGTCGAGACCGCTGGGCAGCGACTCGGGCTGCTCGTGGCGCTGGCCCAAAGCCAAGCGGCCACCGGCGAGCTGATGCCGGCCCTGGAGGCGCTGACGGCGGCGCTGGATCTGGCGCGAGCCGACGATGCGCTCGCCCCACTGCGCGCACGCCTGGTCGCAGGCTGCGCGATGTGCGAGAACCTGCTCGGTCGCCACGATGCCGCCCATGGCCGGCTCGTCGCGGCGCTCGACGACGTCGCTGACCCGCGGTCGGCCGCCGCCGCAGACCTCGAGGTGCAGCTGGCTGCGGACGCTCTCTACGACGGGGACTTCACGACGATGCTCACCTGGGCGCAGCGCGGCATGGAGGCGGCGACGGCGCTCGCCGAGCCGGCGCTGGAGGTCCTCGCCGAGAGCCTCGTGTGCTACGCGGAACTCGGCCTCGGCCGGATCTCCGAGGCGCAGGCCGCGGCCAGCGCCGCAAGTGCCGGGCTCGACGCGCTGAGCGATGACGAGATCGCGCTCCGCCTCGAGGCGCCGTACTACCTCGGGTTCGCCGAGTATTTCGCCGAGCGCTACGGGGATGCGATCCGTCATTGGCGCCGCGGTATCGCCGTGTCGCGGGCCTCGGGGCAGGGGCAGTTCGCCACGCCGATGTCGATCGGTCTCGCCCACGCGTACGAGGTGACCGGCCGCCCCCGCACGGGACTGGACCAGGCCGAGGTCGCCGTCGAGGCCGCACGGCTGTCGGGCAACCGCCAGGTTCTGTGCTGGGCGCTGACCGCCGAGGCCTGGATCGCTGCGATCGCGGGAGAGCTGCCCCGCGCCCGCACCGCGGGAGCCGCGGCGGTCGACCTGCTCGGCGACCTCGACGAAAGCGTCCTTTCGCGCGCGACCCGCGTGCACGTGGCCGCAGCGCACCTGGAGGCCGGCGAGCCGGAGCGCTGCCTGGAAGCGATGGCCGACGCGGGCGGGCCCGAGTTCGAGGGCGTCGAACCCGGCCGGCGCGCCTGGCTGTACGCGATCCTCGCGCGCGCCGAGCTGGCCCTCGGCCATGAGGTGGTCGCCGAGGATTGGGTCGACCGCGGCGAGCGGCTGCAGCGGACGCTCGGCCTCGGCTACGTCGAGGGCGCCGTCGCCTATGCCGGAGCGATGCTGGAGCTGGCTCGCGGCAACGCGCGGAGCGCGCTCGAGCGGGCCGAGCGGGCCGTTGAGAGCGCTCATTCCGCGGGCGCCGCCGTGCAGGCCTCGCGGGCCCGGATCGTGGCGGGACGCGCCGCCGCAGAGGCCGGTGACGTGGAGGGCGCGGTGAGGTGGCTGGAGCGGGCCGAGGCCGAGTTGGCTTCGATGGGCGCCGTCCGCTTTCGCGACGAGGCGGCGCGCGAGCTGCGCCGTCTCGGCCGTCGTGTGGGTGCGCGCCATCGTCGCGGCGGAGGCAGTTCGGGGCTGGCGAGCTTGAGTGGCCGCGAACGCGAGATCGCCGAGCTGGTTGCCCGCGGACGCACCAATCGTGAAATCGCCGCGGAGCTGTTCCTTTCGGAGAAGACGATCGAGAGCCATCTGACGAAGGTGTTCGCCAAGCTCGGCGTGTCCGGGCGTGTTGCTGTCGCCGAGGCGGTGGGACGAGAACGCCACCCTGGGAACTGAGGGCGCAGAAATAGGGGGTTCCCCGATGTTTGCCGCGGCCTGCAGGCGTCAGTCTGCACCGCATGCCGACATTCCTGCTGACCCACCACCACACAAGCGTGCAGTGCGCGCCCATGTTCGCGGCATGGCGAGGCTTCGCCAGCCCGCTGCGCCACCGCGACGCGCTGTCGAGCTGCCCGCACGGAGGTCACGGCCTGTGGTGGTTGGTGGAGGCTCCCGACGAAGCGGCCGCGCTCGCCCAGTTGCCCGAGTGCGTCAGCCGCCAGACAGAGGTGACCAGTGTCTGTTCCTTCCCCATCCCCTGACCGGACGATCACGTCCGCAGCCCGCACCCTGACGATGACCACCTCGGTGCCCTCGGGAGGAATGCGGCGCTCCACGCGCGCCGGGGTCGGTGTGCTGCTTGGCCTCGCCATCCTCAACGCGGCGTTTCTGTACTTCCTGCCCGCCCGCGCGGCCACGGGCTACGCGTGGGCCATTCGCCCGCCGATCTCGGCAGCGTTCTTGGGCGCCGGTTACCTCGCCGGCGTCGTGGCGACCGCGCTCGCGGCGCTCGCCGCGCGCCGCTGGCGCTCGATTCAGCCGCTGGCCGTCGCACTCGTGACGCTTTCGGTCGGCCTGCTTGCCGCCACACTGCTGCACACCGACCGCTTCCGCTGGGGCTACCCGCCGACGTGGGTCTGGACGGGCGTGTACGCCCTGGCCCCAGTCGGCGTAGTAATCCTGGCGCGCCGCCAACGCGCGAACACAATCCGACCCGCGGTCGCCGACCCGCGCCTGCGGCTGCTGCGCGGGCTGTCCCTCGCTTTCGGCGCCGTGATGCTGGCCGGCGCGATCGCGCTCTTCGCCTTCCCGGCTGATCTCGGCCGCCACTGGCCGTGGCCACTGACGACACTTCTGGCACAGGCGATCGCCGCGTGGATCGCGATGATCGCGGCCGCGCTGCTGTGGTGCGCGTACGACTTGCGGCACACCCACGAAGCCCTGATTCCGTACGCCACGCTCGGAGCCTGGTGCCTCGCGCTCCTGGCGCTCCCCGCGTTGCACGCCGGCGAGCTCACTCGCACCGGCGCGCCGCTGTGGACCTACCTCGCCGCGCTGATCGCCCTGACCGTCCTGGCCGCCCTCGGCGTCACGCGCGCCGGGCGCCACGCCTCTGTCTAACGTGGCGGTTTCGACTCATTTCCCAGGGCGCGGTCGCGCCGCGGGTCGACCACCGACGGCGAGTGGACCGCCGGCGATCGATGCCCGCGTCAGGGCGCGGTTTGGTGACGGCGACCCCGATGCCGTGCGGACCGTGTACCGCGCCTACGGGCGACTCGTCTACGCGGTCGCGTACAGGCTGCTCGCCGACCGGGGCTTGAGCGAGGAGGCGACGCAACAGACGTTCGTGAAGGCGTGGCAAGCCTCGGCGAGTGTCGATCCAAACAGGGAGCTCGGTCCCTGGCTGGCGACGATCGCGCGGCGCGTCGCGATCGATCTCCACCGACGCGAGGCAAGGCACTCGGCAGACCCGCTCGATGAGGTCCCGTCCGAGGACCGCGCGCTCGTGTCGATGCCGATGACTGTTGAGGCGGCCTACGAAATCTGGGAGGTACGCCGTGCAGTCTCAGGCCTGCCGGCCGAGGATCAGCAGGTCGCGCGCTTGCAACATTTCGAAGGACTCACACATGCCCAGATCGGCCAGCGGCTCGGTGTACCGGTCGGAACTGTGAAGTCGCGCTCATTCCGCGCGCACAAACGTCTGGCCACAGATCTCCGGCACTTACGTCAGGAATCGATGTGATCCGGCGCGAGAGCGAGCCTGGATCGAATCGTCGAACCCTGGTGGGAAGGATTCGTCGCGCTGCGCGTCTTGCTCCCGAACGGCCAATGTCATCTCCTTACTCAATGACCGCGCCACGACCACACTCAGGAGGATGACGTGATGGCGAACTTCCTATTGACACATCGACACAAGCCGCAGGAATGTGCGGACGTCGTCGCCGCATGGAGCGACTTCGCCGGCCCGCTTTGCGGCCGACGACCGCCCGGGTCATGCGCCGCTGGCGGTCATCGTCTCTGGTGGACAGTGAAAGCCCTGGACAAACGAGCCGCATTGTCGCTGTTGCCAGCCTACGTGGGACAGCGCACCATCGCGGGGGAGATTCGAAGCACGCCGTACCCACGTGAGGAAGTCGTGCACTTCTCTGCGTATGCCACCTCAGCCCGGTCTTGAGCTTGGGCTGATGGGGTCCAATCGAACGATCTGAGCAACGGCGCGCCTTCGTCGCCGGGCGGCAACGTGCGATTCGCCCGCCGTCCGGACGACAGCTGCCACTTCATCCAAACCCAAACCCAAGAAGAAACCTGAGGAGGTTCGATGCTTACTCAGCACGTGCCTCGACTGCTGCGTGCAGTTGTGGCAAGCATATTGGTCGTCCTTGCGGGAGCCGCCGCCGCCACGGCGTTTCAAGCGCTTCCGTCCGGTAAGCAGGTCAACGACGACCCCGCCGCCGGAATCGACAAGAACAAGAGCGTCAGCGGCGAAGATCCAAGGAACGCCGACGTCGTCGGCGGCGCCCTGACCGCAGGCAGGCCAGCCGTTCCGTGGTCGATCTTCCGGCAGCTCACGAGCGGACACGACCAGATCTTCGCCCGCTCGTTCGCCGGAGCGACGTGGACCACGCGCGGCAACGGCACGGTCGGCGGCCGGTCGGATACGACCCGTCCATTCCCGGGCTCACTTAACTTCGACCAGGGCCAAGACGGTGAAGCGCCCCAGATCGACTTCGCGGGCACAGGGCGGACGGTACCGTGGGCGACGTGGTATGAGAACACGACCGGAAGCGGCTTCAACCACAACAACGTGTTCGCCAGTCGGTTTGACAACACCGGCGACGCGAACCAAGGCAAGTGGATCTTCGCCGGCCAGAGCCGAGGCACGGGCGGAGGGACGGTGGCCGTCCCATCACTCAACATCCACCCCAACCGGGACGCCGAAAACCCGTCGGTGGCCGGGGGCTCGGCAGTTGATCCGACCAAGCCTGGCCCCTGGGTCAGTTGGCAAGAGCGGACCACCGCGCCGGTCAACGGCAAGTTCCAGATCTTCGTCGAGAGGCCAATCGGACCCGGCGCCGCGAACTGCGACGGGATCACCCCCGCCGGCCACCTCGACAGCACGGGGCACGTCCCCGCAATCGGCGGCTTCTGCTTCCAGCAGACCGGGGTCCCTCGCGTCGGCCAAAACGCCGCCGACCCCAGCCTGAACGTCGACCCGACCCGCAACGGGATCGAGCCAGACATCGCCTTCACCGGTCCGAGCGACAGCGTTCCGTGGGTCGTCTGGTCCGAGCTCGGCAACTCTGGCATCGGCCTGCACAACAATCAGATGGTCTTCGCCGCTAGAGGCGACAGCGACGGCCTCGCCGCCGACGGCGGCTTCCACTGGGTCGCAGTCGGCGATAAGGCCCAATTCACGATCAACACGCAGGGAGAAGTGCACCAGTCCGGCTTCTGCGCCGAGGCGGCGACCGTCGAAGCTGAGTGCTCGATCAACCTGGACCCGAACCACAACGCGGAGCATCCGCGATTGGCGGCAGGGACGATGAACCCCGCGAACCCAACCGTGCCCTGGGCAGTGTGGGACGAGAAGATCGGACAAATCCACCGGATCGTCGTCGCGCGGCTCGTCGGCACGGGCGCGACGGCCCACTTTGAGACCGTCAACAACAACGCGCCGATCTCAAGTGGCTCGGGCGATGCCACACGACCTGACATCACGTTCTCGGGCAACACGCCCTACGTGACCTGGCGACAGAACGTCGCCGGGGTCGACAAGGGTTTCGTGGGGCACTTCACCAACGCGGGCAACCCGACGTTCGTCGTGGACCAGTCCAACATTCCGCTCACCCCAACCGCCCAGGCATCTGTCGGCGATCCGGTCTCGTCGAGCTGCACCGCAAATCCGTTCAACGCGGACGGCACTGCCTGCCAGGGCGGCGCCACGGGAACGCCATTCTTCCTGTTCACCAACGGGGCCGGTCCGCTGGGCCTATTCGCCGGCGGATACCACCCAGACTCTGTGTTCACGGCCGCGGCATCGGGCATCGACTCGACGTCGGCAACGCTCAACGGATCGCTCGATCCGCGCGGCGCGGCGACAACGGTCTCATTCGAGTTCGGCACTACGACGGCCTACGGAACCAGCACAACTCCCCAGACGGCGGGTGCGGACGAGCAAACCGATCGATTCAGCACCACCGTCGCGGGACTACCTGCCGGAACGACGATCCACTACCGAGCGGTCGCGAAGACCGACTTCGCAACAGTCGTAGGCGCGGACCAGATGTTCACGACCACGGGTGCTTGAGCGCCCGCCGTCAACAGCTGGGAATCCGACTGTACGGAGCCGGCGCGCGACCGCGCGCCGGCTCCCTCAACCAGCGGTGTCAATCGCGCGGGGACGCGCGAGGCCGCGCGGCTTCGACGAACCGCTTCGCCGGGCGACCGCGACCGACCTACCATTGCGTCAGCAAGGCTAGGATCGGGAAAAGCGGAACGAGCGACGTCGCGGCTAAGGAGCAGTCATAGGAATCTACGGCGAGCAAATACTCCCCCGGATGATCAACGCGGCCTGCGGCATGAAGGTCGTGGAGCCGCTGCGGCGCCGGGTCTGCGAGGGGCTTGAGGGAGACGTCGTTGAGATCGGTTTCGGCTCGGGACTCAACGTGCCGTTCTATCCGGCTGCCGTCACCCGGGTTGCTGCAGTCGAGCCCGCAGACCTGGGATGGAAGCTGGCGGATAGGCGCCTCAGGGCAACAAGTGTCCCGGTAGTGCGGTCCGGCCTGGATGGTCAGTCATTGCCGTTCGAGGACGACAGCTACGACGCCGCCCTGTCCACCTGGACGCTGTGCACCGTTCCGGATGCCGTCGCCGCCCTACGCGAGCTGCGACGGGTCCTCAAGCCCGGCGGGACCCTGCACTTCCTCGAGCACGGGCTCGCCCCGGACGAGCGAGTGCGCCGCTGGCAACACCGCCTCGACCCTATGCAGCAGCGGCTTTTCGGCGGGTGCCACCTCACCCGGCCAATCGCCGAACTGCTGGGGACCGCGGGCTTCACCATCACCGAACTCGATGTCTTTTATGAAAAGGGCGCTCTGAAGCCCATGGGCGCCGATTCGCTGGGCACCGCGGTATCGCTTTAGGGTGAGGTGTATCGTCGGGCTCGTGGAGTCTTGGGGCGTCGCGAGCTTTGAGAACGACGCGGCCGGGGAATGGTTCCTTGCCGTCGAGGAAGCGCCCGAACCTGGAGCGGTTATGGCCTCGGCGATTGACGAGGTACTCAGCGCCGCCGAGTTCCTGGAGGTCGATTTGTGCTGCGAGGCGATCGCGGCCGCCGAACTCTGCGCGTGTTGCGCCGGTCAGCTGCCGGATCGGCTGCCGGACAACGTCTACGGTTGGGTTCAGGCGAACCCTCACGGGCCACACGGCGACGAGATCGAGCAAGCGGTTCAGGCCGTCAGGCGGGTGCGCGAGGAGAGCGAGCTGCGCGACCTATGGGAGGCCGCGGGAGACCGTTCTCATTGGCTGGCCGAAATGGACGATCTCGTATCGCGATTGGGGCGGTCCAGCGCCGGGAGCCCGCCCTCTGTCTCTCCGTGACCGCGCCGAGGAGCCCGCCAAACAACCCCCGCCGGGTGGTTTTCGCGGCGGTAGTACGGTGTGAGGAATGGAGGACGACGCGATTCTCGCCTTGGTGACGCGGCTGGCCCGGCCTCACGCGTCCGGGGGCGACGTCATCGAGCGTGCCGCGATCCTCGCTGAGGGCGCCGATTTCCCCGCGGTCATGGCGTGGATCATCAGCCACGATGGGGAACCCGAGGCAGCCGTCGCTTCCGCTTCGACGCACGGGCTGCACGGCTCGCGGCTCAGCGGCGGCCGTGACGAACCCTCCCGGCCGCCACCCAGGTTCGTGCTGCCGGCTGGCACTCTGCGCTGATACCGGACCACGGTCTCGTCACTCCCGGCGCTGATCGCGACGTTGGCGAGGGCTCAGCGGACGCCGGCAGACGTGGCGCGCGCCGACGCCGGCTCTCATTTGTGCGCGTGGAGGAGATCTGCCAGCATCGTGTGGCTTTGCCTCTGTTCGGGAAACGAGCGGTACCGCTCAGCGACGAGGAGCTCCAGGCGGCCGCCGTTGATCTTGAGCGCATCCGGGACGGCGGGATCCCGCTGGGAGCGGAACAGCGTCTGAAACGGATCGCAGCGGCGAGTTCACCGTTCTTCACCAGCGATCTGAGTGCCAAGGAGTATGCGATCGCGGAAGCCTCCGGTCTGCAGCCGATCGCGCAGATCATGGGCTCCTCAGTCGTCCAGCACGGCTGGCAGAACTACGGCTGGTCCGCCTATGGAGGAGGGATCCGTGAGATGCCGTCCTTCGCCATGCCCTGGAACCTGTCGCGCCAGCGCTCATTCGACCGTCTGGGTCAGGAGGCGCAGTTCGCCGGCGCGGACGCCGTAATCGGTATCGAGATGACTGCCAATGCTTTTCTCGGCGATCCGGGCAACGTCGAGTACGTCGTCTTCGGTACCGCGGTCCGCGAAACCACGCTCACGCCCCACGGCGGTGCCAGGCCGCGGATGTGCGCGCTCTCCGGCCAGGATGTCGACAAGCTGCGCCGCATCGGGGCCGAGACCTTGGACGTCATCGGACACACCTCCGTCGTGTGCGTGGCCCTGAATCCAACAGCCAATCAGATGATGGGCTCCTGGTGGGGCAACCAGGAGCTGGTCGAGGTCACCCAAGGTGTCTACGCTGCCCGTCGGCTCGCGATGGATGAGGTGCTCCGTCAGGCGGGCGCGGCCGGCGCGAACGAGATGGTCATCTCAACCCTCACCCACACGATTGATCACCACGAGTACGAGGGCGGCGGCTATCGCCGGCACTTCTTCATTGTCTCCATGCACGTGCTGGGCACCGCCATTGCCCTCGGCGCGCACGAGCCTCACCCGGCCCCTCTGGGTGCGCCGGTCATGTCGATCAACCTCGGCGCTTAGTCCGCCGCCACTCCAGGAGAGCACCTGATGTCGACATACGATCCGACGAGTACCGAAGGCCTCGCCGAACACGCCAGCGAGCGCCTGCGGATGAACGCCCGCGGGCTGTTCACGTCTGACCTGTCAGTGAACGAGTACCTGTGCGTGGAGAAGGCCGACTTCGAGCCAGTCGGCCTGGTGGTGGGCTCAAGCATCTACCACATCGGCTTTCAGCAGTCCAACTGGAAAGCGAGCCAGGAGATGGGCGTCCTCACGCAGGCGATGTACTCCGCCCGCGAGCTTGCGATGACGCGGATGGAGGAGGAAGCCGATCAGCTCGGTGCCGACGGCATCGTCGGAGTCCGCCTCGACATCGGGCGCTATGAATGGGGCGCCGACATGGCGGAGTTCATTGCCATCGGCACCGCGATCAAGCACAAGGGTGGCAAGGTCCACCGTGCTCCCAACGGGCGCCCGTTCACCAGCGACCTCTCCGGTCAGGCCTTCTGGACCCTGATGCAGACCGGCAAACGCCCGGTGGGCATGGTCATGGGCAACTGCGTCTACCACGTCGCTCATCGCGGCATGATGCAATCGATGCGCCAAACCGGTCAGAACGTCGAGCTTGAGCAGTACACCCAGGCCCTCTATGACGCGCGCGAACTCGCGATGGAGCGCATGCAGAAAGAGGCCGAGGCGATCGGCGACGGAGTTCTAGGGATCGTGGAAGTCAAGCTGCACGAGAACAACCACGGCTGGGGCAGCCACGTAATCGAGTTTTTCGCCCTCGGCACGGCCGTCGTACCCAACGAGCATGCCGGCGCCGGACAGCAGTTGCCGGACATCACGCCGGTCCTCGACATCAACGACTGACACTTCAGCGGACGCGGAGGGCGAGATTCGGGCTGTGCGGTGGCGACGCTGGAATGGGCTGACCGGCTTGGGGTCGGCAATCACGGCTGCGGTCGTGCTCCTGCTAGTCGTCTCTTCGACGGCGACGGCGCGCACCACGGACGCGTCGGTGGCGCGTGGCCTCCGGCGGCTCGTGTCCGCCCCGGGCGGCCCCGTCGGCGCGATCGCGACGCTCTATCGCAACGGTCGCACGGCCGTCCTCCGAGCGGGAAGGGCCGACGTGACCCGGCCTGGGGCACCCCGCTTACGCGATCATATGCGGATCGCCAGCATCTCCAAGGCGTTCAGTGGCGCGGTCGCGCTGCACTTGGTCGCGCAGGGCCGCTTGGGCCTGAATGACACGATCGGGCGACGGCTCCCCGGAATGATGCCGCCGGCGTGGTCGGCAGTCACGGTGCGCGAGATGCTCAACCACACCAGCGGACTTCCCGATTACACCCAGTCAGATGGCTTCCGCAAGCAGGCGACCAAGAACCCGCGGGGCTACGTCTCGCCGATGCGGATCATCGACTGGGTACGCGGTGACGGGCTGAACTTCACCCCGGGTTCGCGCTATGAGTACTCCAACACCGACAACATCGTCGTTGGCCTCATCGCACAGCGGGTCAGCGGCCAGTCCTATGGTCAGCTGCTCTCGAGCATCGTGTTCCGGCCGGCTGGGTTGACGCAGACGACATTTCCGACGCTGAGGATCTCGCTTCCGGCGCCGTTCCTACACGGCTATCAGGTCGAGCCGGGCAAGCCGCCGGAGGACGTCACCACATTTCTAAGCCCGAGCGGTGCGTGGGCATCCGGCGCCATCGTCTCCACCCCGGCCAACCTCGGCGCGTTCATCCGGGCGGATCTCGGCGGCCGGTTCTTCGGCAAGGCCCAGCGACGCCAGCAGATGCGGTTCGTCCGCGGCTCCTCGAGCCCGGCTGGTCCCGGCACGAACGCCGCGGGTCTGGCGATATTCCGCTACCGGACGCGCTGCGGCACCGTCTACGGTCACACCGGCAACTTCCCCGGCTACGTGCAGTGGGCCGCCGCCACGGCCGACGGCCGCCGATCGGTGACGACATCGCTCAACATCGCCGCGCCGACGGGCGCCCTGCTGGCGCAGCTGCGCTCGCTCCAGGCATCGGCTGTCTGCGCGCTGCTCGGTCGCTAAACACTTCGCGTGTGTCCTTCCGGGCGGTTCCCGTTCGTCGTCTGGTTGTAAGCGCCAAATCCAGAGACCGAAGGGCGGTGACATGAAGCACACCCACCGACAGATCGACCAGCGCGCGAAGCGCACCCACCGAGAGATCAACCAGCGCGTGCAGGCGGCGCGCGAACAGGCGATCATCCGTTACGTCTACGCGAAGCGAGGCTGAGATGAAGTACATGCTTTTCATCACCTGCAGTGACGGCCTGCCGTCACCGGAGAACTTGGCGGTCATGCAGCGCGAGTGCCCCGGCTGGGTCGAGGAGATGGATGGCCGCGGCGTGCGACTGCTCGGTCGCGAGCTGGACCTCCCGGAGACGGCGGCGACGGTGCGCGTGCGCGACGGCGAGACGCTGGTGACCGACGGCCCGTTCGCGGAGACCAAGGAGTTCATGGCGGGCTTCGACGTGCTCGAATGTGCCGACCTCGACGAGGCGATTGAGGTGGCGGCCAAGCACCCGTCGTCCTGGTTCGACGCGATCGAGATCCGTCCTTTCATGGACGGGTTGAGGCTCGGTGAGGCGGCCCAGGCGTTTGCGCGCGGCGATGACTCCCTGGGTTCCGTGTACTGCCTGATGATGTGCCTGGACGGGATCCCCGCATCGCCCGAAGAGGAGGAAGCGATCGTGCGCGAGAGCAAGGCCTGGGGGCAGGACCTGGAGGCACGCGGCCTTCAGGTCCTGGGGCATCCGCTGCAGCACAAGAGCACGGCCACGACGGTTCGCGTTCGCAACGGCGAGACCCTGATCAGCGACGGGCCGTTCATCGAGACACACGAGTTCATCGGCGGGATCGACGTGATCAGCTGCGGCGACCGTGAGCAGGCCGTGGAGATAGCCGCGGCCCACCCGCTGGCTAGGCACCACATGGTCGAGGTGCGCCCGTTCTGCTGCGAATGACCACGCCGGCCGTTCAGCGCGCGCTCGACGCAACCTTCCGCGAGGAGTGGGGTCGCATCGTCGCCGCGCTGATCGGGCGGACCGGCGACTGGGACCTGGCCGAGGAGTGTGCGCAGGAGGCGTTCACGGAGGCGTTGCGGCGGTGGCCGGTGGATGGCGTCCCGCAGCGCCCCGGCGCCTGGCTGACGACCGTCGCGGGCAACCGCGCGATCGACCGGCTGCGGCGCGGCGCCCGCGGCGCCGAACTGCTGGAGCAGGCCGGCCGCGAGGCGGTGCCGGAGTCCGAAGCGGATGAGGATGCGATGCCCGAGCTGTTCGATGAGACCGATGAGATCGAGGACGACCGCCTGCGGCTGATCTTCACCTGCTGTCACCCGGCCCTTCCGCTGGAGGGCCGGGTGGCCTTGACGCTGCGGACCCTCGCCGGGCTCACCACGGCAGAGATAGCCCGCGCGTTCCTCGTGCCCGAGGCGACGATGGCCAAGCGCCTGACCCGCGCCAAGGCGAAGATCGCCGGCGCCGGGATCCCCTACCGAGTGCCGCCCGCGCATCTGCTGCCGGAACGCACCGCCGGGGTGCTGGCGGTGCTCTACCTGATGTTCAACGAGGGCCACTCGGCCTCCTCCGGCACGGAGCTGATCCGCGCCGGTCTGTGCGACGAGGCGATCCGCCTGGCGCGCGCTCTGCAGCAGCTGATGCCGGACGAGCCTGAGGCGATGGGCGCGCTCGCGCTGATGCTGCTGCACCACTCCCGCCGCCACGCGCGCGTCGGCGGCGACGGCGAGCTGATCACGCTGGAGGAGCAGGATCGAGAGCGCTGGGACGCTGCCGAGATCCAGGAGGGGCTGGCGCTCTTGGAGTCGGCGCTTCGCCTGCGGCAGGTCGGGCCCTACCAGCTTCAGGCGGCGATCGCCGCCTGCCACGCTAGTGCCGGAAGCGCCGCTGACACCGACTGGCGTGAGATCGCCGGCCTCTACGCGCTGCTGGAGGGACAGATGCCGTCGCCCGTGGTGAGGCTCAACCGCGCGGTGGCGGTGGCGATGGCGGGCGACATCGAGGCGGGGCTGGCCATCGTCGACGAGCTCAGCGGCGACGCTCGGCTGGAGCGGTATTACCTGCTGGAGGCGACTCGGGCGGACCTGCTTCGACGACGCGGCGATGAGGCCGCCGCCGCGGCGGCCTATGAGCGCGCGCTGCCCCTGGCGCCGTCCGAGGTGGAGCGCCGGTACTTGCTGAGCAGGCTGAAGGAGGTCGCCGGATCATCCACCCGCGGGAGCATCAGTCTCTGAGACGGCAGGCGGGCTGCTGCGTTTCGGCAAGTGGATGGCGAATGTCGTGCCGGAGCCGCAGCCGGGCGGCGGGCAGCAGCTCGAGCACGCCGAACTCCTTGGGGCGCAGCGCGGCCCTCGGTCTTGAGAAGCGAAACCGTCCGGAAACCGACCGGCGCGTACAACCGGTCCGCACACCCGACGGACACCAGAAGGAGACCCGATGCAAGACAGCATCGATCCGCAACGGCTGACCCGCTCACGACGCGCGCGCGTGCTCGCCCTCGCGACACTCGTGAGTGGGGTCCTGGTCGCGGGCTGCGGGGGAAGCTCGCCCAGCCCGACCACGGCAGCCACGGCGGGCAGCGCGAGCAGCTCGGCATCGACCGTCGCCGCCGCCGACGATACGACCACTCCGCCCACGGCGCCGAGCGGCGGCGGGCTGGCGCTCGCGTTCGCCCGGTGCATGCGCGCCAACGGCGTGCCGAACTTCCCCGACCCGAGCGCCGGCGGGGGCGTCCGCTTCTCCGTGAGTGCTGGAGCCAATCCCGCGGCGCCCGCATTCCAGGCGGCGCGGGCGAAATGTCAAAAGCTTCTGCCGGGCGGCGGGCCCCCAGGCCCCGGCTCGACGACGCACCCCTCCGCACAGACGCTAGGGAAGCTGCTCACCATCGCCCGGTGCATGCGCCAGCACGGCGTCCCGGAGTTCCCGGACCCCAGGACCTCGGTCCCTTCGGACCCGTTGGACGCCGGTATCGGCGAGATAACAGATTTCGACGGAGCGATCCTTCTGTTCCCGAGCACGATGGACATGCAGGCACCGGCATACAGGCAGGCCTTGGCCGCGTGCGGCGCGCCGCCACTCGGCCTGCGCCACTGACGGGATCCTGCTGTCGCATACGTGATCTGGCCGAGGCAGAGGCTGCACACGATCACCGAGCGCCGGTCGTCATGAGTCTGCCGTCCTAGCGCCTGCGCTGAGAAGAAAGACCCAGGCGTTGAGGAGGCCGGTGAGCAGGGCGCAAATGTGCACGCCGAGTAGCCAGTACAGCCCGCCGAAGTGCCCGGCGATCAGCGACGCGCCGGCCACGATCAACGCTGCCGTGAGGATGATGCGTGGTGATATGCGGTCAACGAGAACTATCGCTTGTGGCTCGTCGTCCACTTTTTCACTACCGAGCGCGAGGAGCACGCGGCCAGTGAGTAGACCGAACGCGACGATCTCGATCCCAAGGACCGTGGTGCTTTGTCCCGGAACCACCAGCAGGAGGCCCGTCACCAGCGGGACGATGAAGAGGACAAGGGCTTGGCCAGCGCGGCCCCGAATCGCCTTCGATGACACGAACCAAGCGCTGTTGACCGAAACGGCCACGAATAGAAGGCCGGTTAGGGCTGCGGCGCCGCTGACGACGGCAACCCCGTAGTTGCTCCAAGCCGGGATGTCGAACCCCATCGGTCCGTGGACTCTGACATGCGCGTGGGATGTAACTTGACGATTGATGGACCACCTGGCGATCCCGGTGCGCGATCAGGAGCGCTCGCGCCGCTTTTATGAGACCTACTTCGGGTTCGGGGCACGGCCCGCCAGGCGCTACGACGATGGCGTCCTGATGCTCTACAACGCCGCTGGCTTCGCTCTTGCGCTCGGGCCAAGCACGGAGCCCATCGCCAGGCCGTCATGGATGCACTTCGGAGTGGGGCTCCCCAGTCGTGAGGAGGTTCTGGCCCTGCGCGAGCGGTTTGTCGGCGACGGCGTCGAGCTGGTCGAGCAGTGGGACGAGCCCGACTATGTGAGCGTCAAGTGCCGAGATCCGGACGGCTACATCATCGAGGCTTCCTGGGAACCAGAGCCCTGACCCCAGCGTGCGGGCGGGACGCGGAATAGGGGTTCCCCGACGCGAACAAGGCGCGGAGGCTACAGCTGCACGAAGACCGACTTCGGCTCCAGATAGGCGTCGAGCCCGGCGGCGCCGTGCTCGCGCCCGACGCCCGAGGCCTTGAAGCCGCCGAACGGCGCTGCCGCGTCGACGATGCCCCAGGCGTTTACGTACACGGACCCAGTGCGCAGCAGCCCGGCGAGACGGTGCGCGTTGGAGATATCGCGCGTCCAAACGCCCGCCGCGAGGCCGTACTCGCCGGCGTTGGCCCGCTGGGCGACCTCCTCGAGCGACTCATACGGCTGGGCCACGAGCACGGGCCCGAAGATCTCCTCGCGTACGATGCGTGCGCTGTCGTCAGTCGTTGTGAAGACCGTCGGCTCGACGTAGTACCCACCGTTGCCGAAGTCGCTCTTGCCCCCGGCGACGAGCTCGGCCTCGGAGCGGCCGACATCGATGTAGCCGCTGACGCGCTCATGCTGTTCGGCCGAGACGAGCGGGCCGACGAACGTGTTCGGGTCCAGCCCGGGCCCGGGCACCGTCCGGCTCGCCTGGTCCGCCAGTGCGCCGACGACATCGTCGAACATCTCCTTGGGCACGAGCAGCCGCGACGCCGCGTTGCAGGCCTGGCCGCTGTTGTAGTAGATGCCGGTGAAGGCGCCCTTGACGGCCCGCTTGACGTCGGCGTCGGGCAGCAGGATGTTCGGCGATTTGCCGCCGAGCTCGAGCGTCACTCGCTTCAGCGCGCGGCCCGCGCGGGCGCCGATCTCGCGCCCGACAGCGGTCGAGCCGGTGAACGCGAGTTTGTCGACGCCCGGGTGGTCGACCAGCGCCGCGCCGGTGTCGCCGTCCCCCGTGAGGACGTTGAGCACGCCGGCCGGGATTCCGGCCTCGAGAGCGAGCTCGCCGAGCCGGAGCGCGCTCAGGGGCGTCTGCTCGGCGGGCTTGAGCACCGTCGTGCAGCCGGCGGCCAGCGCCGGCGCGACCTTCCAGACCGCCATCAGCAGTGGGAAGTTCCACGGGACGATCTGACCGCAGACGCCGACCGGCTCGCGTTGCGTGTAGCAAAAGACATCACGCGCGGACACCGGCACGACAGCACCCTCGATCTTCGTGGGCCAGCCCGCGAAGTAGTCGAGGTGCGCGACGGCCTTGGCGACGTCGACGGAGCGCGCGAACGTGACCGGCTTGCCGTTATCGAGCGACTCGAGCTGCGCGAGCTCCTCAGCGTGCGCGTCGAGCAGCGCGGCGAGCGCGCCGAGCCGGCGGCCGCGGTCCGCGGCGCTCATTTTGCGCCAGTCCGATCCGACGGCGAAGGCGTTGCGGGCCGCCGCGACGGCACTGTCAACGTCCTGCGCGCCCGCATGGCTGACCGTGGCCAAGCGCTCGCCGGTCGACGGATCTGGTGTGTCGAAGGTGCGCCCGTCGGCGGCATCGACCCGCTCGCCGTCGATCAGCAGCGGGTGGGTGTCGGCTGCGAGGAACTCGCGAACGGGGTCGGCGATCTCAGTGGTGGCCATCGGTTCTCGTCCAATAACGGGCGACTCGAGGGTACTCTTGCGTTGCCCAGGACCGAACTGGCGCCATTTCGTCCCGGAAAGCGAGACAAAATGGCGTCAGTTCCGGACGGGAGCATACGAGATGAACTCGAGCAAGCTCCCGTCGGGATCTCGGAAGTAGACGCTGCGGCCCTCGCCCTTAGCTCCGTCGCGCGCCACCGGACCCTCTTCCACTCGGACGTCGTTTCGCTCAAGGTGGCGGAGCGCATCTTCGATCGGGCCGGGCCACTCGAAGCACAGGTCGCTGTTGCCGGGCGCGACCGGTTGACGCGCGAGTGGGTGGGCATCCACTCCCGGTCCGTGCACGTTGAGCTGCTCGGAGCCGAACCTGTAGAAACAGGCGCTGTTCCCGCGCTCGACGAGCTCCGCCCCGATTACATCCCGATAGAAGCGATTCGAGCGGTCCCAATCAGAGACGTGGATCACGCAATGGTCGAGCTTCACATTGGGCTCACGCATCCAGGCACAGTAAGCGACGGGCAGGCCGCGCTTGAAAGTCGTGGTTCCCACGACGTAGCCTCCGCACTATGCCCTTGACCCCATCTTCGTCGCGTCGATTGCGTGCGCACGCCTTCGGAGGCCCCGGATGCCGACGGATCTGACCGTCGTACTCGAGGACGAGCCGGGACAGCTGGCCACGCTCGGTGGCGCGACGGGCGCCGCCGGCGTGAACATCGAAGGGATGTGCGCCTTCACCGGCGAGGGACGCGGAATCATCCACGTGCTGATCGCCGATGACGCAGTCGCACGCGCCACCGAGGCGCTGACGGACGCCGGCATGGCGATCGCCGATGAGCGAGAGGTGCTCGTCGTGGATGTCGCGGACAGACCGGGATCTCTCGGTGAGCTCACCCGCGAACTGGCGGAAGCGGGTGTGAACATCGAACTGCTCTACACGACGTTCGGCGGTGTCCGCGTCGTGATCGCGACCGACGACATGGAGAGCGCCAGGGCCGCCTTGGCGTGAACCAGCAGGACCCTTTTGATGAATGGTGCCCAGTCCCTGATCCGCAGTCTTGTCGGTTCCGGCGTCGAGGTGTGCTTCGCGAATCCCGGCACCTCCGAGATGCACTTCGTCGCGGCGCTCGACCAGGTTCCAGAGATGCGTGGAGTGCTCGGGTTGTTCGAAGGCGTCGTCGCCGGCGCCGCCGACGGCTACGGCCGGATCGCCGAGAAACCAGCCGCCACCCTCCTGCATCTCGGCCCAGGGCTCGGCAACGCCATGGCGAGCCTGCACAATGCGCGCCGCGCCTTCACCCCGATCGTGAACATCGTGGGCGACCACGCGACCTACCACAAGCAATACGACGCACCGCTCGAATCGGACATCGAGCCGGTCGCTGAGTCGCTGCACGGCTGGGTGCGGCGCTGCAACGACACCGCCGAGGTCGGTGCGGATGCTGTGGCTGCGGTCCTCGCCGCGACCGCACCGCCCGGCAAGGTCGCCACTCTGATCCTCCCCGCCGACGTCTCGTGGGGCGAAGGCGGGGAGACCGCCGACGCAGCACCGCCCCCCGCGCGCGCGACCGTCGCCGGCGACGCCGTCAGCGCGGTCGCCGACGTGCTGGGCGACGGCGAGCCGGCAGCGATGCTGATCGGTGGCCCGGCCTGCCGGGCGCCGGGCCTGCGCGCGGCCAGCAGGATCGCGAACGCGACCGGGGCGAAGGTGCTCGTCGAGACCTTCCCCGCCCGTCTCGAGCGCGGTGCGGGCCTGCCGTCGATCGAGCGGCTCGGCTACTTCGCCGAACAGGCCACCGCCCAGCTCGAAGGGGTCAAACATCTGATCCTTGCCGGCGCCCGCTCGCCCGTGACGTTTTTCGCCTATCCCGGCAAGCCGAGCGAAGTCACACCGGAGGGAGCCGACGTCCACACGCTCGCCGACCGCGCCCAAGATGTCGTCGGCGCGCTGGAGGAACTCGCCGAAGGGGTCGCGGCTGGTGTCGAGCCCGCCCTCGCGCAGCCCAGGAGGCCCGCGATGCCGGTCGGCGAGCTGAATGCCCAGAACTGGCCCGACGTGCTCGCCGCCCTGCTTCCGGATGAGGCCGTCATCTCCGACGAATCGAACACGTCGGGTGCGCTCGTCCCTCTCGCAACCGCCGGAGCCCCTCGCCACGACGTGCTGACGCTAACCGGCGGCGCGATCGGACAGGGTATGCCCGTCGCCACTGGAGCGGCGATCGCCGCGCCCAACCGGCCGGTGTTCAACCTGCAGTCCGATGGCAGCGCGATGTACACGATCTCTTCGCTCTGGACCCAGGCACGCGAGAACCTCAACGTCACCACGATCATCCTCAACAACAGCGCGTACGCGATCCTCCGGATCGAGATGCAGCGTGTCGGCGCCCACCTCGGCGGCCCCGCCGCGAAGGCGCTCCTCGATCTGTCAGCACCCGAGCTGAACTTTGCCGTAATCGCTGAGGGCATGGGCGTGCCCGGATCCCGCGCCGCGACCTGCGAGCAATTGGCGCAGCAGCTCGAGCGGGCGATCGCCGAGCCTGGTCCCCACCTCATCGACGCGATCGTCCCCTCCCTGATCTGAACCCCAGCGATTAGTTCCGCGGCAATCGCCGGCGCGCCGGCTCGCCTCTGGCAGCTTGCTCACGACCAGGTCGTAGGAATCCTCGACCAGCAGCAATCGCAAAGCGCATCCGCCTTCATCCGGGCAGATGATGATCGAGCGCGCCACCGCCGGCTCGCGTCCGCCCGGCCGCCGTTCAGCGCTTGGCGTACGGATCGATGTAAAGGTCGTCGATCCGCCACCCGCTGCCGTTCCTGGCGGAGAACACGATCTGTTCGATCATCGTCGTCGAGCCATCGAGGATGGGACCGAGCCCCAGCGATCCGGTGGGACGCCACGTCCGGAACCGCCCGCCCCTGAGCATCGTCACAGGGGTTACGCCATGGTCTCCGTTCTGGTCGGTCCACTGCACCGCAACGGCGAGGTCTGACCCACGGAGTCCGCCGGCGAGGCGCGCAAAGAAGCGCCACGAGGGGTATTGATCGGTCACGCAGAACGGTGGCGAGATCGCGGAGCCGCCCGGCTCGATGCTCAGCGACCGGGAGTCACCGGCGCCACCGACGTACCAGGGCTCATTGCCGGGCATCACGGACGCGCCTCTCAGCGTCCAGCCCGACATGTCGCCTTCGAAGTTGCCGCCGGCTACGAGCGAGTAGTAGGCGTTGTCTCCAAACTGCGAGAACACCTGCGACGAAGAAGGGGTCGGGCACGCGGGCGTGTCCGCAGCCGCTGCGGTCGCGCCGACGATGAGGGCGAGGGCGACTGCGGCGATGGTGGCGGTGACGGCAAACAGGCGCCTCAGCGGCCAATCGCTGACGTACGGCATTCAGACCTCCGTGTCTGGGCTCGTTTCAGTAGATCGGCGGCTGGGCTGTCTCGAGGAGACCCCTGGCTTTGCGTCCCCGCCTCGCGGCGAGTTTGCCTTTGTCGACACTCTCTATATCGGTCTATCACTACTGAAACCTCATCATCATGGCCAAATGTTCAGGGGTCGGGCCGAGTTCATCCGAGTTGGCCCGAGATTTCGCGCCAATTTTGGACCTGGCCAAACAACCAGGCCGGTCCTACCGTGATACGTGCGATGACCGAAGCTCACAATCTGGACAGAGCTCTCCTGCGCTGGCTAGAGGCCAAGCTCGCCAACAGCGACGAGGAGACCTACCACGAGAACGCGCTCAACTACTTGATCGGACTGCTGCTCAGCGAGTGGGATGCTCCAGAGGCGGTCGCGATGGCGCCAGTGACGTAATCACCGGCTCCGCGTGCTGGTCGCCGGCGCGCCCCGTCTGCGGAACGATCCTGATGCCGGCGGCCCGCAGTTTCGATTCCAAGCCGCTCAGCGTGCAGACCTCCTCTGGGTCAAAGCACCCGCCGCGGCGCCTCTGCGCCCGGAGCGCCTCGGCGAACACAACCGTGCTGCGTGCCGCGTGCAGAAAATCGCCGCGGCACTCGACGGTCCTGGCGGCCAGCCGGCGCTCGCCGCGGTTGGCGGCGACCCAGTGCGCGACCGGCTCGCTGCTAGCCGCTCCGCCATCGAGCAGCTCCCTCGAGTGGATCAGCGATCTGGGCAGCGTGGTCATGGTGCCGGCGCTGTTCAGCTCCAGCATCCGCTCGTGTGGCTCGGGCTCGCAGACGCAGATGTAGAGTCGAACGACACGGCCCTCGGCGACGCCACCGAGCCACCCCGCCTCGCCCTCCCCGAACCCGAGACAACGGCGCGGGCCAAACGGAGCCGGGAGCGGGATCAGCCGCGTCCGGTGCCGGGAGACCGCGGTCAGGCCACGATGGATGAAGTCGGCGCTCGCCGGCCCGCGGGGGGTTGTGCTCGACAGGGTGAACGCGATCTCCAACTCCCGCGCGTCGGGATGGCGCTGCAACAGGTCTGCCGCGACCAGCGTTGTCACCCCCGGCGCGAGACCAGCGTTCATGAGTACGGTTCCGCGAGCGCCGCCGGCAACGGCACGCAACGAACGTCCGGCGGCGGCCGGCAACGCGGAGATGTTGATCAGCGTGCCCCCCCACTCGAGGACGAAGCGCTCGGCCAGGAGCGCGGGATGCGGAACGGTATTGACCACGAGCTCGTCCTCCCGCAGGACGGCCGCGACGGACTCGAGACGGTCGAGATCCACACGAACCTGGCCCGGCCCGGGTTGCCGGCTCGCACCGCGCACGTCCCAGCCGGCGTCGGTGAACGCCCGAGCCGTGAGCTCGCCGAGCACACCTCTAACCCCGATGATCAGTACACGCTTGGCTGGTCGGCCCTCCATGGTGTGAGCTACGCGTGGCGTCTTCCGTGAGACCCCAGATTTCGCTGCCGATCCTACGGACGCGTCGGCCCGTGGCGAAGGGCCAATCGATCTGTCATTCCGTGGACCAATGCCGAGTCGCTAGTGCCCGGCCGCGATGGCCAGCTCGCGGACGGCGCGAGGGATCGCCGGTTCGACGACCAGTCCGTAGCCGAGCAGCAGCGCCGGCGGGAAGGGTCCCGTGACCGAGCAGTCCTCGTGTAGCGAGTGGACAGCGACGCCCCGGGCAGCCGCCGCGTCGACGATCGCGGTCTCGTCCGTCCCGTGCGGAAGCCATGCGATCAGGTGAAGGCCCGCCGAGGCCCCGCCTACGGAGACCTCCGGCAGGTGCGCTGCCAGGGCCTCAGAGAGCGCATGGCGGCGCGCGTTGTAGCGCCGCCGGGTTCGCCGGAGGTGGCGATCGATATCGCCGCGTTCGAGCAAAGTCGCGTACGTCGACTGTGCGACCACACTCGGCGTCGCGCGGGTGACTCCGTGCTGGGCGGCCATCTCACCGACGAGATGGCTCGGCACGAGGATCCACCCCATACGAAGACCTGGCGCGAGCGTCTTGCTCGCGGTGCCGATGTAGGCGACGCAGTCGGGAGCGAGGCCCTGAAGCGAGGCGATCGGATCGCGGTCGTAGCGGTATTCGGCGTCGTAGTCGTCCTCGACGATCACGCTCCCGTGGCGCCGAGCCCACGCAATTAGCTCGGCGCGGCGCGCCGGCGCCAGGACGGTGCCCGTTGGATACTGGTGCGCGGGGGAAAGCACGACGGCGTCGACGTCGACAGCCTCGAGCTCTGAGACGTTCAGCCCCTTGCCGTCGACGGGGATCGGGACGGCCTCGAGCCCGGCCTGCGCGATCGTCTCGCGGATCGCCGGCCACGTTGGGTCTTCGACCGCGATCCGCTGGGCGCCACGCTGGCGAAGGGTGAGCCAGAGAATCGACATTCCGTGGACGGCTCCCGCGGAAATGAACATCCGCTCGGGATCGGCGACGACTGCGCGTACGCGACCCAGATAGTCGCTGAGGGCGATCCGGAGCTGCCGGAGCCCGCGGCGCGATCCGTACGTGAAGGCGGCATCTGGTAGCTGGCGGAGCGCCGTCGCCGTCGCCGACTGCCACTCCCGGCGGGGAAAGAACGACAGGTCGGGGATGCCGCTCCTGAGGTCATAGCGAATCCCCGGCGTCGCGCGCTGTAGCGCCCGCGCGGCGGGCGGCTGCTGGGCGAGGCCGTCGGCGATCCGGGTCCCATCCCCCGGGCGCGCGACCAGATAGCCCTCGGCGACGAGCTGCGAGTACGCCTCGACGACGACCCCACGTGATACGTCGAGCTCGTCGGCGAGCAGGCGACTGGGGGGCAGCTTCCCCCCGGCCCGCAACCGTCCGGACCGGATCGCCTCCCGTAACTCCCGTTCGAGCTGGGCCCGCAGAGGGGCCGCTCGATCCAACACGAGATGGATCTCCATTGGACTAGCCAAACACATCGTAGAGATGTCAGCGCCGGGTACCAGGTCCGGGACCATCCGGACTTGGTCCTTGGCTCGAGGAGCCCATTGGATCTTCTCGGCAGGCCATCAACGACCTACCTTGACTGCCATGAGCTCCGGAGCCGTCGCGGTCCGGCCAGATCTGGTCGACCTGATGATGGACCTCTATTGCGACTGGCGCACCGAGTGTGTGCAGGTGCAGGCAGCCTACGAGCGCTTCTCGCGTGCCTCGCCAGTCGACCGAGCCCAGGCATTTGCCGGCTACACCGCCGCACTCGATCAGGAGCAGGCCGCTTGCGAGGCCTATGCGGAACAGCTCTGGCTGATCACGTCCCACATTACCGGCGACCGTCCCGTGCTGGCGCGTCACGCAAACTGCGCGCGTCCGTAGTGCGGGGCTAACCGGACAGGATCCGTCGGAGGCCGTCTCTGCCGGCTGTGGTCTTTCCGCCGAAGCCGTGGCGGGCGCGCTGCGCCCACTCGGCCTCCGTGATCGCGTCGGGTTCGGGGGGGACGTAGTGGGTGAGGACGAGCTCGCGCACATGTGCTCGCTCGGCGACGCTTCCGATCTGGTTGACGTCGGTATGGAGCGCGGCCATTCGCTCGAGGGCGGCGTCGGTGAAGCCGTGTTGGGCGAGGTAGTCGAGGTCGGCGACGCTGTGGACGAGAATGTCGGCGCCCTGGGCGAGGGCGATCAGATCGTCGTTGACCGTGGTGTCCCCGGCAAACACCACCGAGCCATCCGCGGTGTCGAAGCGGTAGGCCAAAGCCGGCACCGCTCGCCCGTGCATGACCGCGACGGAGCTGACTCGAACGCCATCGTCTTCGAACACGATGACCGGGACCTGAGCTCCGCCGTCAGGCATCGCCGGGAGGGGCACGTCGATGGCTCGCACGAGCTCGCCGGGATCCGGCATCCGGGCATCCAGAGGCATGATGTTGAGGTGGTAGGCGTAGGCGTCGAGGATGGCCCTCACCAGGTCCGCTGTGCCGGGGTCCGGCAGGTCAGGGTTGATCGTCGTTTGCCGGTGGAAGCTCGCGTCGCCGTCCGGCAGCGCCCTCGGCCGCGGAGGCCCGTAGACCCGGATCGGCGGGAGTGGGCCGTCGTCACCGCCGCGTAGGCCCCATGGGTAGATCAACATGCCGGGCAGATCTCCCGTGTGGTCGGCGTGCAGGTGCGTGATCAGCACCGCCTCCAGACGGGCGAAGTCCAAACCGGCGTCCGCGAACGCGGATGGCGACCCGCGCCCGCAGTCGATCACGAAGACTCGTCCGTCGACGATCAGCGCCGACGAGATCCCCGCGCGGCCGGCGACCGGCGCCGGCGCGCCGGCCGTTCCCAGGAGTACCAGTTCGGTCGTCACTGACTCGCGCCCCTAGCCAAACGTGAACACGCAGGCCTGAACGCCGGCGTCGAGGAAGACGATCTCAAACGTGCGCTCTCTGACGCGGCCGGGCTGGCGGATGAGCTGGTACAGGCGCGGCTCGCTGACCGTGCCCGCGCCCTGCTCGTCGATGTCGAGTCCGTAAGCATCGTTCGGAGGCTGACCATCGATGAGCACCCGAAACCGCACCGGAGCTCCGTCCTGCGCCGGCGCCATCACGAGATGGACGTCGCGGGCCTCGAAGCGGTGGACGATCCTCCCCTCGGCGCGATTCAGCACGGCGGGCTGTCCTCGGATCGTCCACTCCCCAGCCAGGGCCCATTGATTGAGGCGCAGGTGCTCCGGCGCGGCGTACCTATGAGGCACGTCGAGCACCGCGCCGCCCGGCGAGGCAAAGCCCTCGGCGCGCAGGTAGCCGAGATAGGTCTCCGGCGTCCTCAGCGTGTTCCAGTCGGCCGCGGCCTCGACGCCCCGCGCCTCGACCGAGACGAACTCATCGGGTACGTCCTTGGCCCCGGCTGCGCCCAGCAATCGCTGAATCACGATTTCCGAGCTTTCGTAGTCGCCCTCGCCGAACGCGTGATGGCGAATCTCGCCCTGGGCATCGACGAAATAGAGCGCCGGCCAGTACTGGTTCCTGAAAGCCCGCCACACCGCATAGTCGCTGTCGATCGCGATCGGGTAGTCGACCCGCATGGCGGCGGCGGCGCGACGAATGTTGTCGACGTCCTTCTCGAATGCGAACTCGGGTGTGTGTACACCGATCACCACCAATCCCAGCCCACTGTATTTCTCAGCCCACGCGCGCACGTAGGGAAGTGACCGGATCCAGTTGATACAGGTGTAAGTCCAGAAATCGACCACGACGACCTGCCCGTGCAGCTCGGATGACTTCAGTGGCTCGGAATTGAGCCACCCGACCGCGCCACCGAGTGACGGCATCTGCCCTTCAATCCTTAACCCCGACGCTGCGGACATGTGTGTGTCTCCTCTCCGATCTAAAAATCGAATCCACGCGGCCGCCCGTTTCACTCCGCGACGATCACCTCGAGCCGGCGCGGGCCGTGAACCCCACCGACGCGCACCATCTCGATATCTACAGTGGCGGACGGGCCAGAGATGAACGTGAGCGGACGGGTCGCGTCGAGCTTGGCGATTGCCTCTGGCACGGAGCTCACGAGTTGCTCGGCGCGGACCACGCAGAGGTGATAGTCGGGAACGAGCGACAGGACGCGCCGACCCATGCCGGCGCCGCCATCGAGGACGATCGTCCCGGTCTGAGCTATCGCGACGGCGCAGGTCGTGATCACGCCGTCGGCGCGGTCGAGTGCGCGGGGCTCGAGCGCCGGCGTATCTGCCAGCGTCTCGACCTGCTCCAGCCAGGCCTCCAGTATGCCGTCCGGCGCCACCAACCGCCGAACGCCCCGGTCGGCCAACGTCGTGCGGACGGTGGCGTCGAGCTCGGCGACTGGAATCCGCCGCGTGCGGGCCTCATAGTGGTGAAGCCGCTCGATGAACGTGTCGACCCCGTCGTCGGTGTGGGTGCGGTAGTCGCGCGGCACCTGCCGGTCGGGCGCGCTCGGCTGACCGATCGCATCGCGAACGCGGGTGAGTATTTCGCCACGGGCATTCATCGCTCGGGCCCCTTCGCGTCCGGCGGCCCGGCGGCTTGATGGTGTTTGACCCACCAGTCGCGAAACGGCTCTGGCGGAGGCTCGGGGAGGTCCCGCACCGAGGTCCAAGCGGACAGCGGCGGGGGCCCGCCGCGGCGTACGAACCGCAGCAGCGGAGCGAGCCTGAGGGCCTGCGTCCAGCGGCGGCGGCCCTTCATCGCTGCGCCGGCGGCGGCGAAGACGGCGTCCTGCGCTCGGTGTCGCTCGGCGCGAACCGAGTCGTGGCGAAGCTTGACGAGAACCGCGGGGATGTTGATTTCCACCGGGCAGACCTCGTAGCAGTAGCCGCACAGGGACGAGGCGAACGGGAGCTTGGAGGCGTGCTCTACGCCGACGAGCTGCGGCGTCAGGACCGCGCCGATCGGTCCGGGATAGGTGGCCTGGTAGGCGTGCCCGCCGGTGCGCTCGTACACCGGGCACACGTTCAAGCACGCCGCGCACCGGATGCAGCGCAGGACCTGACGTCCGAGCTCGTCGCGCAGCACGTTCGTGCGGCCGTTGTCGAGCAGCACGATGTGCACCTCCTGGGGCCCGTCGCCGGGGGTTACCCCGGTCCAGACCGAGTTGTACGGGTTCATCCGCTCGCCCGTGGCAGAACGCGGCAGCAGCTGGAGGAACACCTCGAGGTCTCGGAACGTAGGCACGAGCTTTTCGATGCCGACCACCGAGATCAGCGTCTGCGGCAGCGTCAGGCACATGCGCCCGTTGCCCTCCGACTCGGCTACGAGCAGCGAGCCGGTCTCCGCGACCGCGAAATTGGCGCCGCTGACCGCGACCTTGGCCTCGAAGAACTTCCGCCGCAGGTGCCGCCGGGACGCTTCCGCGAGCGCGCGCGGCTCGTCGGACAACCTGCTCGGCGCGTCGGCCATCTCCCTGAGGAAGATCTCGCGTATCTCGGCGCGGTTCTTGTGGATCGCAGGGACGACGATGTGGCTCGGTCGGTCGTGGCCCAGCTGGATGATCAGCTCGGCGAGGTCGGTCTCGATCGCTTCGATGCCGTGCCCGGCAAGCGCTCGGTTCAGTCCGATCTCTTCGGAGACCATCGACTTGACCTTGATGACCTGCGTCTCGCCGGTCGCCTCGACCAGCGACGCGACGATGGCGTTCGCCTCGTCCGCGTCGCGCGCCCAGTGGACGTGCGCGCCGCGACTCGTCGCCGCCGCCTCGAACTGCTCGAGGTATTGATCGAGGTGCAGCAGCACCTCGTCCTTGATCGCCGCGCCGGCAGCGCGAAGCTGCTGCCAGTCCGGCGTCTCGTCGACCACGCTCGCGCGCCGCTTGCGGATCGTCGTGGTCGCGTTGCGAATGTTGCGGCGAAGCTGGGCATCGTTGACCGCGCGCCTGGCGTTCTCCGGAAACGGCGGATCGTCGGTCCAGATCGTCTCGCCGGCGCTCATGCCGAGGCGTTCACCGTGCCGGTGGACTGACGAGCGGATCGATGGTCAGCTTCGGTGCTCGCGAGGATCTCGGCCAGGTGCAGCGTGCGCACGCCGGCCCGTATCCGCTCCAGGCCGCCGCCGATGTGCATCAGGCACGACCGGTCACCCGCGCACAGGACCTCCGCGCCGGTGTCGATCACGGCCTCCATCTTGTCCGCCAGCATCGCAGCCGAGGTGTCGGGATTCTTGACAGCGAACGTGCCGCCGAACCCGCAACATTCGTCTGAGCGAGGGAGCTCAACCAGGTCGATGCCGCGCACGTTTCGCAGCAGCCGGAACGGTCTGTCACCCACACCCAGCAGCCGTGCCGAGTGACACGTAGGGTGATAGGTGACCCGGTGGGGGAAGTACGCGCCGACATCCTCGATCCCGAGGACGTCGGTCAGGAACTGAGACAGCTCGTAGGTCTTCGACCCCACCGCCTCGGCCCGTGCCGCGAGTGCGCGGTCACCGGCAGCACGCGCGATCATCGGGTGCTGATCGCGGATGCTCGCCACGCACGAGCCCGACGGCACGACGATCGCGTCGTAGCCGGAGAACACGTCGACATACCGACGTACCAGATCGACTTCGAAGTACCCGCTGTTGGCGTGCATCTGGCCGCAGCACGTCTGCTCGAGCGGAAACTCCACTCGCTGCCCGAGCCGCTCCAGCAGACTCACGGTCGCCCGGCCGGCATCCGGGAAGAGCGCGTCGACGAGGCACGTCGCGAACATCGCCACGCGCCGGGGCTCTCGACCCTCGGTCATCTACGGCCTCGTCGATCGCGCTGCGATGTCGTGTCCTGCCGGATGCGCGCGAGCCTATCTCAGCGTCCAACGGGCGGGGAGAAGAGATCGGCCACTGAGCGTCCAGATTGGCCGGCGCCAGGGCAATTCGGAGGCTCGCGCAGGTCTATGTGGCGGCTTTGCGACAGGACTGTGTCGAGACGCTCACGGCGACCCATCGTGCCCGGTCCGCCCCTTCCCCAGCGCAGCCCGACCCTCTGAGTGATTCGATCCCCCTCAGAGCTTCGCCTCGGCGATCGTCGGCTGGAAGAGCTCGATGGGGTTGCCCGCCGGATCCTCCACGAGGATCTGCTTGCCGCCCACCCCGGTGACGATGTCGTTGCGGAAGCGGGCGCCGTGTTCGCGCAGATCGGCGACGGTCGCCTCGATGTCGCCGACCTCGAGCTGGAATCGGTTCCACCCGCCAGGCTCGGGTGCCGTCCCGTCGGGCATCGCCTGCCCCCCTCCAGGGCCGCCGCCGGGCGCACTCAGGACGAGCCGCAGGTCACCCCGCGAGAGCATCGCGAACGTCGGCGCCGGATGCATGTCTTCGTGAAAGCCGAGCCGCTGGCAGTAGAAGTCAATCGCGGCATCCACGTCGTCGACGATGTACCGGACGCTGACTTTGGCCATGGGATTCCTCCTCCCTAACGTTTCCTGGAACGTACCGGGGCCGGCCGATTTCGGGATCGGGTTCGAGCACTCCGGGATCTCGATCGGCCAATGTCGACCGGAAAATCGAATATCGGTCCAGGCCGGTAAGGCTCGGCCCGGGCGCGACCGATATCCGACGTGTCGCCAAAGGCAAACTCGTCGCGAGACGGGGGCGCAAAGCCAGGGGTCTCTCAGAGACAGCCCAGCCGCCGACCTCCCTACGTTCCGGACAAGGAGGTCTCGCGGAGTAGAGTCACGTACTGAGCGTGACCGACACCAGAGACATGCTCGACGCCTCGCCGGTCGGTGTCCCCCTCGGCGCCGCCGAGGTCGCAGCGGCCATCGATGCTTGCCTGAACTGCCTACAGGCGTGTGTCTCCTGCGCGAACTCGGATCTCGCAGAGGACGACTTCGAGACGATGCGCCAATGCGTCGCGATCGACCAGAACTGCGCTGATATCTGCGACGTCACGGCGCGCGTCCTTTCACGACCCGCCTTCAGCGACGATTTCGTCATCCATCGCCTGTTGCAGGCCTGCGTCCGCGTATGCACGGCGTGCGCCGAGGAGTGCCACAAGCACGCTCACCATCATCGGCATTGCGCGATCTGCGAGAAGGCGTGTCTCGCGTGCGTGTACGCGTGCAACGTGCTGCTCGATGCCGAAGCCTTCCAGGAGCTCCAGAAGCTGGCCGGTGGATAGACGGTCGCAGGGGCCGGTTTCCGGCCGGGTGAGCAGCACTGATCCTCGTCCTCATCTTCGCGCTCGTCGTGCTGGCCTTCCACCTCGGCCTCCTCGGGCGCGAGCCGATCAGGATGGTGGACGTGGCTTCAGGCTGACGGACGGATCATGCCGCCACGAGCTCGTCGCGCTTGGCGGCCACACCGTCGAGCAGCTTTCTGAATGAGTCGGCGAACTTCTCAACGCCCTCGCGTTCGAGCACGGCCACGACATCGTCGTAGTCGATGCCAGCGTCCGCGAACTGCTCGAACGTCCGGCGCGCGCCGTCCAGGTCACGCTCGAGCGTCGGCTCGACACGGCCGTGGTCCTGGAACGCCTCGATCGTCTCTCGCGGCATCGTGTTGACGGTGCTCGGTCCGATCAGCTCATCGACGTACAGCACGTCCCGGTATGCCGGGTTCTTCGTCGATGTTGACGCCCACAGGCACCGCTGCGGCGAGGCGCCGGCGGCCTCGAGCTCCTCCCATTCGCTGCCGGCGAACAGCTCCTCGTAGGTCTGATAGGCGAGCTTGGCGTTGGCGATCGCGAGCGTACCCTTGAGGTCGTCGTGCCCCCCGAGCTCGTCGAGACGGCGGTCGGCCTCGGTGTCAACCCGCGAGACGAAGAACGAAGCGACCGACGCCACCGAGCGCAGATCGCCGCCGCTCGCCTGCAGGCGCCGGAGTCCGCGAAGGTAGGCCTCGGCGGCGGCGCGGTGGCGCTCGAGCGAAAACAGCAGCGTGACGTTGACGGGGATCCCGGCGGCAATCGTGTCCTCGATCGCCCCGAGGCCGGCTTGTGTGCCGGGAATCTTCACGAATAGGTTCGGCCGCTCGATCATCCGGTGAAGGCGCCGCGCCTCCTCGGTGGTCGCCGCGGTGTCGTGCGCCAGGTTGGGATCGACCTCGAGCGACACCCAGCCGTCTCGCGTCGGCCCCGTCCGGTCGAATACCCCGCGCAGCTCGTCGCACGCCTCGCGGATGTCCTCCCGGGCGAGCTCCAGGAACACTCGCTTGGGGTCGGTCTCGGACTGCAGGACCTCTCGAAGCTGATCGTCATACGCGTCGGTGTTGGCGATCGCACCCTGGAAGATCGTCGGATTCGACGTGACGCCGACGATTCCATCGCGGATGAGTTCCTCGAGCTCCCCGTCGCGCAGGAACGGCCGCGAGACGTAGTCGATCCAAGGACTCTGGCCGTAGTCGGCGAGTAATTGCAGTGGTGTGGGCATGAATGTTCTCCTGGGCTCGGGCTCCCATCATTGCGCATACCCCAACTGCTGGTCGAGAAACGGCGCCGCCCCGGGTATTGCCAAGCGCGCTGCGCGGTGGTAAACCCGGTGGGGTCGAGTGGCTGCCCGCGTCAGCTTGAACGCACGCGGAGCAGGGTGCGAACAGCCTAGAAAGGTCACGCATGTCCTTCAGCGAAGATCCAACACAGGGCGAGACGGCCGGAAACCCGCCGGGCGAGGACCCGATGAGCTCAGGCAGCGGCGGAGCCAAGGAGTATGAGGACCCGACGCAGGGGAGCACGACCGGGGATCCCGAGGGAGAGGATCCAACCGAGGGGACCGACGCCGGCGAGGACCCGACCCAGGGGGGGACCGCCGGGGATCCACCCGGCGAGGACCCCACGGCGGTCTAATCGCGCAGGCCCCCGATCCCGAGCGATTGATCCTCGGGCGCCGAGTCGGGCGCCGCCTGCGGCGTTGCGTCCTGCGAGACTCCGGGAGCGGGCGGGTCGTCGAGAAAGTCGGCCGTCGGCACGAAGAACAGATAGCCGGTGACGGCGGTTGAGAAGTCCAGAATCCGGTCGTAGTTGCCGGGCGGATCGCCGATGAACATGTTCATCAGCATCTGCTCGATCACGTCCGGGGTGCGGGCGTAGGCGATGTAGTACGTCCCGAACTCGCGGGCGCCGACCGCGCCGAATGGCATGTTGAAGCGGACGATCTGGCGCTGCTCGCCATCGTCGCCGACGATCGTGTTCAGGGCCACGTGTGAGTTGGCCGGTTTGACATCATCCGGCAGCTCGATGTCGCTCAGCTTGGTGCGACCGATAACGCGCTCCTGCTCCTCGACCGGCAACGCATCCCACGGCTCGAGATCGTGCAGGTACTTCTGAACGATGACGTAGCTGCCCCCGGCGAACCCGGAATCCTCTTCATCGATCACCACCGAATCGACCGCCGCGCGGCCGGCGGGATTCTCGGTCCCGTCGACGAAGCCGAGCAGGTCGCGCTCGTCGAACGACCTGAACCCGTGCACCTCGTCGACCACGCGCGCGTACCCGGTGAGCCGGTCGACGAGCCGCTGCGCGAGCTCGAAGCACATGTCCAGGCGGTGCGCGCGGATATGAAACAGCAGATCGCCGGGCGTCACCACCGCGGCGTGCTTCTCGCCGACGAATTCGCGCATCGGATGCAGACCAGCCGGACGAGGCGCGCCGAACAGCCGATCCCACAATCCCGCGCCGAGGCCGACGACGCAGCTCAGCTCGCCCTCCGGGATCCGGAATCCGACCGATCGCACCAGTCCGCTGACGTCCGCCAGCATCTCGCGGACCGCCTCCTCGGCGCCCGAGTTGACCGTCAGGACGAGGAAAATCGCCGCCTCGGTCAGGGGCGTGAGAACTGGTTGAGGCTCGCTGTCGGCCATTCGGCCCGTATTCTCTCCGTTTGTGCAAGGGCGGGTGATGGCTACGATCGAGCCGTGGCTGAACTGACCACGCCGCGCCTGTCGCTCAGGCAGTGGCGAGATGCCGATCTGGAGCCATTTGCAGCGCTTAACGCCGACCCTGAGGTCATGCGCCACTTTCCCGCGCCGATGACGCGTTCGCAGAGCGAGGCGTTCGCCGCCGCAATCCACGCGACGATCGCTCAGCAGGGATGGGGTCTGTGGGCGGTCGAGGTCGTGGGCGGCTCGCCGTTCATCGGGTTCGTCGGCCTCAACCGGCCCGATTTCGAGGCACATTTCATGCCCGCCGTCGAGGTCGGCTGGCGCCTCGCGCGGGCGTACTGGGGCAACGGATACGCGACCGAGGCGGCCGGGGCGGCGATGTCGTTCGGCTTCGACGACCTGGGCCTCGATGAGATCGTCTCGTTCACGGTGCCCGCGAACGACCGGTCGCGGCGCGTCATGGAGCGCCTCGGCATGACGCGCGACCCCGCGGAGGACTTCGACCATCCGCGGGTACCCGAAGGACCCATACGGCGCCACGTTCTCTACCGCATGCCCGAGCTGCTCTGGGAGAACGGCTCGACTAGCATCGGACGCTCGTGATCGAGTCGCCCACCGCAGACACCGACCAGCCCGACGAGCAGGGCGAGAAGCGCCGCCCGGCGATCGTGGCCGTCGACGACGAGCCGGCGGTGCTCGCGGCCGTCGCGCGTGACCTTCGGCGCGGGTTCGGCGAGCGCTACCGGGTGATGCGTGCCGGGTCCGGCGCCGAGGGGCTCGACCTGCTCAAGCAGGTCCGGGCCCGTGGCGATCAGGTCGCGCTGCTGGTCGCCGATCAACGGATGCCCGGACTGTCAGGGACCGACTACCTGGTCCAGGCGCGGCAACTGGTCCCCGAGGCAAAGCGGGTGCTGTTGACGGCGTACGCCGACACCGAGGCGGCGATCCAGGCGATCAATGAGGTGGATCTCGACTACTACCTGCTCAAGCCGTGGGACCCTCCGGAGGAGCAGCTCTTCCCGATCGTCGAGGACCTGCTGACGACCTGGGAGAACGGGGCGGCACTCGAGTCGGGCGGCGTCCGGGTGATCGGCCACAGGTTCTCGAAGGACTCCCATGACGTGCGCGATTTCCTGGCGCGCAATCGCGTCCCGGCGCGGTGGCTCGACGTCGAGCGCGACGCCGAGGCCCGCGAGCTGCTCGCCGTGGCTGAGGTCGACGCGGACCGGCTCCCGGTGGCGCTGCTCGAGGACGGGTCGATCCTCGAGCGCCCGACGACGCTCGAGCTCGCCGAGCGGCTCGGGATCTCGGCCCAGCCGATCGGCGATCACTACGACCTGGTGATCGTCGGTGGCGGACCCGCCGGCCTCGCGGCAGCCGTGTACGGCGCCTCAGAGGGTCTGAAGACGGTGATGGTCGAGCGTGAGGCGCCGGGTGGCCAGGCCGGCCAGTCGAGCCGGATCGAGAACTACCTTGGCTTCCCGCGCGGACTGAGCGGGTCGGACCTCGCCCACAGGGCGACCGACCAGGCTCGGCGGCTGGGAGCCGAGCTCGTGACCGTGCAAGAGGCGGTGGAGCTCCAAGTCGAGGGGTCGGGACGGCTCCTGCAGCTGACCGGCGGGGGCACCCTGAGCGCGAACACCGTCCTCGTCGCCTCGGGTGTCTCCTATCGCCAGCTGAGGGCGCCGGGCTTCGAGGAGCTCACCGGCGTCGGGATCTACTACGGCGCCGCGCTGAGCGAGGCGCGCGCCTGCGAGAACCAGCACGTCGTCGTGATCGGCGGTGCGAACTCGGCGGGCCAGGCTGCGGTCTACTTCAGCGGCTACGCCGGCCGCGTGACGATGCTGGTGCGGGCTGACTCGCTGGCGAAGTCGATGTCGCACTACCTGATCGAGCAGATCGCTGCGCTGGACAACGTCGAGGTCCGAACCGGAGCCCAGGCCATGGCCGCGGAGGGCGAGGACGGTCACCTCCGAGCGCTGCGGGTGCGCGCGTCGGACGGAACAGAGACCGTGGAGGAGGCCGACGCCTGCTTCGTGTTCATCGGCGCGGCGCCGCGCACCGACTGGCTCGAGGGCGTCGTCGCGCGGGACGAGCGCGGGTTCATCCTCGCGGGTCTCGACGTGCGCGACCACGGGTGGCCGCTGTCCCGCGATCCCTTCGTGCTCGAGACGAGCGTGCCCGGGGTGTTCGTGGCCGGCGACGTTCGAGCCCGCTCGATCAAGCGGGTGGCGAGCGCCGTCGGCGAAGGGTCAATGGCTGTTTCGCTGATCCACGAGTACCTCGCGAGCGGATGAGCGAGCCGGAGCGACCGACGCTCGAGGAGCTCCGCCGGATCGACCTGTTCGATGGTCTCGACGACGAGCAGCTCGGACGGTGGCAGCAGGTCGCGGTGATCCGCACGGCGAACGCGGAGGACGTCGTCGCCGAAGCGGGGGACGCCTCGGCGGGGGTGTTCCTGCTGCTGGAGGGCGTCGTGCAGGGGCTGATCTTCGAATCGGGCCGGCTCGAGCCGGTCACGCGCCAGGTGGCACCGACCTGGATGGGCGCGATCACGGCCATGACCGAGACGGGCTACGCGGGGCAGATGCGAGCCATGACCGATGTGCGGATGGCCGTCATCGCTCCCGACGACTTCACCGACGTGGTCCTGACGCAGAAGGCGGTCCACCGCCGGGTGATGCGAGCGGTCCGCACCGTATCGGCGCGGACCGCCCAGCGCGAGCAGAATCGGGAGCGGCTCGCTTCGCTCGGGACGATGGCGGCGGGACTCGCACACGAGCTGAACAATCCGGTGTCCGCGGCCCGGAGCGCCGCCAACGACCTGGCCGAGGCGCTCGACGTGCTCGCCTCGACGGTAGGCGAGTTCGTCGAGTCCGGGATCGAGCGCGAACAGGCGGAGGAGCTGGTGGCGATGCAGCGGCAGGCGATGGATCGCGCGGCATCGCCAGGCTCCCTCTCGGCGCTCGACGCCGCGGACGCCGAGGACGCGCTGCTCGACTCGCTCACGAACCTCGGGATCAGCGAGCCGTGGCGGCTGACCGACCCGCTCGTGGCGGCGGGCATCGACGCCGCGTGGCTCGATCGGCTCTCGACGGTCGCCGGGTCGGGGTCGAGCGCCGCCGTGGCCTGGATCGCGGCCACCCTGACCGCGCGGGGCCTGGCGTCGGAGATTGCCATATCCACCGATCGGATGGGCAAGCTCGTGAAGGCGATCAAGGCATACGCGTTCATGGACCGCGGCGAGCTCGTCGAGACCGACATCCACGAAGGCCTGGACACGACGCTGCTCGTCCTTGGCCACAAGCTCAAGCAAACGTCGATCGAGGTCGAGCGCGACTACGAGCGCGACCTCCCCAAGCTGACGCTCCGGGGCTCCGAGCTCAACCAGGTTTGGACCAACCTGCTCGCCAACGCGATCGAGGCGCTCGGGGACTCGGGGACGATCAAGATCGTGACCGAGCGCGACGGCCCGTGCGCGAGGGTCGACATCATCGATGACGGCCCTGGGATCCCCGCCGCGATCCGCGATCGGGTGTTCGACCCGTTCTTCACGACCAAGGACGTCGGCGAGGGCACTGGACTCGGGCTCGACACGACCCGCCGGATCGTCAACGAGCGGCTCGATGGGTCGATCGCCTTCGACTCCGAGCCCGGCCGGACCGTGTTCCATGTCTGGCTGCCGCTAGACGGCGCCAACGCCCAGTGAACGTCTGCCGCCGGCGTCTCACGTTTGGGCGCCCCGGTACGTTCATATCTGGATGACTACAGAGGCCACGACCGTCGAGCGCTCCACGCACGATCGGACGCCGGTCATCGCTGCCGCGCTCACGAGCGTGACCTTGTGGGCCTCGGCGTTCGTCGCGATTCGCTTCGCCGACCGGCAGTTGGGAGCCGGACCGCTGGCGCTCGGCCGCCTCATCGTCGGGAGTCTCGCGCTCGGCGCGGCGATGGTGGCCCGCCGCAGTCCGCTGCCGCCTCGCCGGGCGCTGCTGGGGACCGTCGTTTGCGGCGTGCTGTGGTTCGGCGTGTACAACGTCGCCCTCAACGCGGCCGAGCGGCAGATCGACGCCGGCACGGCCTCGCTGCTGGTGAACACCGGGCCGATCTTCATCGCGATCCTGGCGGGCTGGCTTCTCCACGAGGGCTTCCCCAGATTGCTCCTGGCGGGCTGCCTCGTGGCGTTGACCGGGGTCGCGCTGATCGGCGTGGGCGTCTCGCGCCACGGAGTCAATGCCACGTGGGGCGCCGCGCTGTGCGTGCTGGCGGCGCTCTCCTATGCCGGCGGCGTCGTCGCGCAGAAGCCGGCGCTCCGATATGCCCCGGCCCTGACGATCACGTGGCTCGCCTGCACAGTCGGCGCGCTTGGATGCCTGCCCTACGCGCCGTCGCTGGTGCACCAGGTCGCCCACGCCCGCGCCGACACGATCGTGTGGATGGTCTACCTCGGGCTGTTCCCGACCGCGATCGGATTCGCGGCCTGGGCGTACGCGCTCGCCCGGACCGACGCCGGACGGCTCGGCGTCACGACCTATCTGGTACCTCCGATCGCGGTGTTGCTCGGCTGGGTCCTGCTCGGCGAGGTGCCGCCTCTGCTCGCCGTCCCCGGCGGCCTCCTCTGTCTGGCCGGCGTGGCCCTGGCGCGCCGGCGCACACCGGTGCGTTCGGTTTTCACAAAGTGGACGACGTTGGTATCGAGATGACCCGCTTTGGTGATTGTCTATTCGGGTTGGTCAATGCTCTTTCTGGCTGTGTCGCTCAGCGCACGGCGATTGGATGAATTCGCTCAAAGACACCCCCGAGCCACTTGACACACCCCCGGCCCGGTGCAAGACTCGCGCGTTGTCTGCGTTCGGAAAAGTGACCGGCTAGTAGGTCACCAGTTCCCCACGGTTCATCCGCAGGCATAGCGACATCGGGAGGTGCTGCGACGGGTCGCTACCCGCGTTTGCGGGCAGGCTCAGTGTTACTGCGTGACATACCTTTGAGGTTTTGCGCGTCGACGTCGCACGCCGTCGGATGCCATCGGAACTGAACGCCGTCATGTAGTGAGTGGCGTCAGTGTCAGTTAGTGTCACAGGTGTGTAGGGAGGGATTCGTGCGTAAAAACATGTCGGCTGGCCGGGCCAGGTTGAGAAGGTTGCGCGGCCGAACCGTTGGGCTGCTCGCCACCGTGATCCTGGTTGGCGGGGTGGCTGCTTTTATCGTCTCTGGTTCCGCGACCGGGCGGGACGCGAGGCCTGCGAACGCAACGCCGATGATGGGTGGCGGCGAGTCCGCTTCGCTCACGCTCCACCGAGCGTCGGCGCTGACGCTCGGACTGTCGCCGGATCACAAGAAGATCGTCATGAACTTCCTCGGCAACCTGTGGACGATGCCGAGCACCGGGGGCACGGCCACGCGGATCTCGAGCCTCATGCAGGACACGGCCTATCCCGACTGGTCGCCGGACGGGAACACGATCGCGTTCCAGTCCTATAAGAGCGGGACCTTCCACATCTGGACGATGAGCCCGGACGGGTCCAACGTCCGCATGCTCACGACCGGCTTTTACGACGATCGCGAGCCGCAGTTTTCGCCCGACGGCACGCAGATCGCGTTCTCCTCGGACCGGCCGCCGCTCGGATCGCCACCCGGCATCGCCACCGGCTCTTACAACATCTGGGTGTTGACGCTCGGGACCGGGAAGCTGACGGAGATCACGAACGACTCCGGTGGGGCCAACGACTACTACCCAACGTGGTCCCCGGACGGCAAAACGATCACGTTCGTCGACAACACGCACGCGATCGCTTCGGTCGCTGCGAACGGCCAGGGCCCGATCACGACGCTCGAGTCCAACGCGGCGGACACCTTCTATTCGCCCACGTGGTCACCGGATGGCAAGAGCCTCGCGTACACGGCACTCGTCAACGGAGGCACGCTCACCCAGCTGTTCGTCAACGGCTCGGCCGTGTCCGGCAACGAAGACGTGTTCGCGTTCCCGGCGCGGTGGGAGTCGGACGACACGTTGATCTACGCCGCCGACGGCAAGATCCTGCAGCGCGACCTGACGAGCAAGACGGTCACGGATGTCCCCTTCTCGGCGACGATGTCGTTCAAGAGGGCGTCCTATCCGCTGAAGCAGCACAACTTCGAATCGACCCAGCGGTCCCCCGTCACCGGGATCCTGACCCCCGAGCTCTCGCCGGACGGACGCAGCATCGTGTTCGTCGCACTCAACCAGCTCTGGGAAATGAGCTCGCGCGGCGGGAGGCCGCGGGAGCTGACGCACGACCCGTACGCCAAGGCGACTCCCGCCTGGTCGCCGGACGGCAGGTACCTCGCCTACTCGAGTGATCGCAATGGGCCGATGGCGATCTACATCCGCAACATGCGGACGGGGAAGACCCGCAAGCTGACGGCGTCCTTCACGGGAGCGCAGGCGAAGCTGGCGTGGTCGCCGAACGGCAAGTACATCGCGTTCGAGTCGGCGCTCGACAGCGAGGCCGGTAACCAGGGCCTGTACGTCGCGGACGTCCAGAGCGGCATGTTCAACCAGATCTTCGGGCCGGCGAACGAGACCGGGGCCCAGTACGAGATCGCGTTCGAGCCCGGGACCCCCACATGGGGACCCGACAGCAACACGATCGCGCTGGCGGTGCAGCAGAGCTACTCGACGCGGTTCCGCGAGGGCGAGAGCGAGATCCTCACCGTCAACGCCACGACCGGCGCCACCAAGATGTACGACCCGTATCCGTACGAGACGATCACCAACCGGGTCGACGGCGATGGTCCGGTGTGGTCGCCGAACGGCAAGTACATGGCCTACGTCCTCGATGACGTGCTGTGGATCCTGCCGGTGACGCCCGCGGGCGCGCCGGCGGGGCCGCCCAGGCAGCTGACCACCGAGGTCGCCGACCAGCTGAGCTGGTCCGGTGACTCGCAGCGGATCCTCTACGACTCGGCGGGCACGCTCCGGATGGTCTCCGTCCACGGAGGCCGGCCGTGGACCGTGCCGGTCCGGCTGTCCTGGACGCCGCAGGCTCCGCCGCGAGGCGAGAAGGTGATCCACGCGGGCACGCTGTGGGACGGGACGGGCTCCTCCGAGCAGCAGAACGTCGACATCGTCGTGCAAGGCAACCGGATCGTCAGCGTCGGGCCCGCTCGTCCACGCTCCGACTACCCGGCCAACGCTCAGTACATCGACGCCTCGTCGGACGCGGTCATTCCGGGCCTGTGGGACGCGCACTCACACGAGGGGATGGATCAGCCGTATGCCGGCGACCGGCGCGATCGACTCGAGCTGTCGCTCGGGGTCACGAGCGAGATTTCGATGGGGGACGAGCCCTATCGGGCCCTCTCGCAGGCGGAGTCTCAGGAGTCGGGCGCGACGCTTGGCCCCCGCTACTACTGGTCCGCCGAGCCCGTCGATGGCCGGCGCATCTTCTACGGCTGGATGCGTGCCGACCCCGATATGACGGCGCTCCGCCGGAATCTGTCGCGGCTCGAGAAGCTCCAGCCGGACATCATGAAGACGTATGTGAGGCTTCCGAACAGCTACGAACAGATCGCGATCGACGCGGGCCACGAGATGGGCATCCCGTCGTTCTCGCACTACTTCTGGCCGGCGCTGGCGTTCGGCCAGGACGGCACCTCACACTGGGCGACCCAGCGTCTGGGCTATCAGATCGCAACGTCCAACGACACCGTGGCCTACGACGACACGATCCAGCTCTACGGGAAGTCGGGGATGGCCATCACCAACACGCCGTTCTTCGGCGTCCAGTACCTCAAGAAGGTGAACGGCAAGCCGATTCTGGCCGACCCGCGGCTCGAGGCGCTGCTCAGCCCGTGGCAGTACGCGGCCGCCGAGGAGGAGTACGCGGCGGGACCGATCAGCCCGGCGCTACAGGAGTCGATCCGCGGCTGGAGCCATGCCGAGGCGAAGATCCTCGCCGCCGGCGGAATGGTGCTCGGCGGGACCGATAACCCGATCGGCATCGGCAACTTCGGAACGCCCGTGGCAGTGAGCGTCATGGCCCACACCGGCCTGACCAACCTCCAGTCCCTCCAGGCGTTCACGGTCGAGCCGGCCAAGATCATGGGGCTCTCGAACCAGATCGGGACGATCCAGCCGGGGATGATCGCCGACATGGACATCATCAACGGCAATCCCCTTCAGAACATCGAGACGATCGCGAACGACGTGTACGTGATGCAGAACGGCAACGTCTACACCGAGCAGCAGCTGATCGCGCCGTACGCGAACGTGCACGACAACACGCCGCCCGCGTCCACCTCGCCGGCGGCCTTCGCGCAGGCCGAGGAAGCCACGCTCGCCGGCACTGGCAAGCTGAGCTGGACCACGCCGTTCCAGCTGAGGAGCCTGGAGAAGGCGGTCATCCTGCTCTGCCACACGGACTGATCCCCGCGAGAGGGCAGGGCGGACATTCGTGATGGCTGGCCCCCGCCTGTCAGTACAAATCACCCGACGCTAGCGGTCGAATCCCGATGCGCGCGGAGGACTGCTGGTGGACGCGCTCGCGGACGCTCTGCGTGCCGCGTATAACCCGCACACCGTCGGAACCGGACTCGATCGGGTCGACCTCGCAGTACTCGCGGCGTGGGGAATCGCGGCTCTCGTGGTCGCCACTCACCGCTTCAGCTGGCTTTCTCACAGCACCTGACGGCACTCTCGTGGGGCCGAGGAGGCGCCGGGCCAGCCTTCGGACTCTGATCTCATCGACGAGCTGCACAACCCGGCGCCGCGCCGGACGTCGCTACTGCAATCGACAATTTCAAAACTACCGCCCGGACGCTTCCGAGCCCGAATTCAGAAAGGGGCGCCGCTGGTTTGCTGTCGATTGCGCTCGATCGCCAGGCCCGCGAACCCGGCGAGCGCCGCGACCGCTTCCACGTCCGCGTCGGTGAACGATCCCCCGCCCGCTTTTTCGGTCAGGGACAAGCTCCCGTCCGCCACGTGGTCGATGAGGATCGGGACGCCGAGGAACGAGCGCATCCGCGGATGTCCGAGCGGCATTCCGTAAGCGTGCGGGTGCTCAGCGAGGTTTGTAAGGCGCAGCGGGACCGCATCGAGGATCAGATCGCCGAGCACGCCACGGCCGCACGGCCACTTGCCGATCCTCGCGCGCGTGTCATCGTCGACGCCCGCCGTGAGAAATACGGCAAGGCCGTTCCTGGCATCGTTGAGCACGCACAGCGCCGCGTACCGCGCGCCGGTCAGCCTCTTGGCAGACCCCAGCACTCGATCAAGCGCAACCTCCAACCCCGTCTCGTCGAGCACGAACTCGCTGGCGTCCAGCACGGCGTGAGGGGATGCAAACATCGCGTCCTTTCGGGGCCCGGGGGAAGATTGCCTAGGAACCGCCCCCGCTTGCCGCTCTCGAGCCGCTGCGAACGCGAGCTACGCGTGAGACACAAACCCTCCGTGCGCCCCCGCCAGGCAGCGCAGCCGAGATTCAAGTCGCGTCGTGAGCATACACCCCTCTCCGACCAGCCGCACGACCTGCGTTCCCCGGACACGTTGGGCAGGCTCCGCCTCGACTGGTCTGCAACCGGGGAATCGCGCTGGATCTTGCCCAGCGCAGCAACGTCTGATCGTTCCGAGAAGCGGCCGCGTCGGCTACGCCGGGGATGGTCTGGGCTTGGCTTGGGCGCCGGGTTGAACGGTCGGGATGCCTCGGGTGAACGGGAGCGCGATGAGCGCGAGAAGGGCGAGGATGGCTTCCGCGGCGCGCAGTCCATCGATTTGGCTCTTTTGGTTCTGGTTGACGATCTCGTTGGCGGTGGCGGGGGGTACGTTCGCCTTCTTCAGCGCGGCTTGGGCGTCGGGCTCTGAGATGAATGGCACGCCGCTGGCGAGCTGGGTTTGTGCTCGGGAGACGACGCTGTCGGGAACGTTGGGGTTGTTCTGGATACCGGTGAAGAACGACGCGGTCAGCGCGGAGATGAGCACGGCGCCGGCGAGTGCGGTCCCGATCGATGCGCCGAGCTGGGTGCCGGTGTTCTGGAGGCCGCCGACCTCGCCGCTTTTCTCGTCGGGTACCGATGAGACCGTGACGGCGCCGAGCTGGGAGGCCATCATCCCGAGCCCGGACCCGGCGAGCAGCAGCGGCCAGGTCACGATCTCCGGGCCGACGCCATCGTCGAGCAACGCGACGAGTAGTAGGAGGCCGGCGAACAGCATGATGAATCCGAGCCGGACGACGCGGCGGGGCGAGGCGTTGGGCCGGAGCTTGGGGACACCGACGGCGAACAGGAGCAGCGACAGCGAGAGCGGAAGCAGCCGGACACCGGTCTCGACAGCCGAGATCCCGAGCGCGACCGACAGGAACAGCGGGACGGTGAAGAAGATCCCCGCTTGGATGAGGAACATGAAGAGGAACGACATGACCCCGCTGCGCAGCTGGAGGTTGCGCAGCATCGCCGGGTCGATCAGCGCGCCCTCGTCGCGCTTGATGCGCCGGTTCTCCCACCACACGAACCCGACCAGCACCACCGCGCCGGCGAAGATCAGCCAGATGACCGGGGAGAGCCCGAGCCATGCGGGGGCGTCCGCCTTCGGTCGCACGAAGCCCCACGTCCCGGCCTTCAGGATGCCGAGCACGATCGCGCCGAGCCCGAGCGCGGAGAGCGCCGTGCCCACCAGGTCGAGCCGCGCGCCTTCCTCCGCCGGCGTGTCGTTCATGCGGCGAGTCAGGACGAGGATCACCAGCACGATGAGCACCTCCCCGGCGAACACCCACCGCCACGACGCGTAGGTGGTGAACACGCCGCCGACCAGCGGTCCCAGCGCGGCCGCGATCGCGCCCGCAGCGGCGACGAGCCCATAGGCGCGCGGGCGGTCGGGCTTACCGAAGTTCGACGCGACCAGCGCCACGATCGCCGGCATGATCAGCACCGCCCCCAGGCCTTCCAGGCCGGACCAGCCGATCATCAACACCGTCAGGTTCTGTGACAGCGCGGTGGTCAGCGAACCGCAGGCATAGATGATGCACCCGATCCCAAACGCCCGCTTGCGGCCAATCATCTGACCGACCTTCCCGCCCGTGATCATCAACGACGCCATCACCAACGTGTAGAGCGTGATCGCGGTCTGGATCCCTGTCACCGTCGTCCCCAAATCCTTCGCGACCGTGGCGATCGCCGTATTCATGACCGTCGTGTCCAGGGCCATCACGAACTGCCCCGCCGCCAGCGTCATCAGAACGATCCCTGCCGCGCCAGCGGCTGTCGCCGTTCCGGCGCCTACGGCCGGCGTTTCAACGTGCCCGTGGGAGTTCACCCGTGCACCCGATCGATCCCGTCATCAATGACATGCCAAGATCCTCGCCCGGCATCAGCACACCGGGACCGTATCTCACCGCAGGAGACCGTGGGCTAACCACGGACCGCCGCACAACGCCCGGCCTCCTGCTTGCCGAGTTCTTTGCCTGGCGGCTAGGTGAAGATCGGGAAGCGTCGCTGGTTGGCGAGTCGGTCCATCCCGCCCTGGATCGACGTGAATCGGGTCCAGCAGCTCGGTGCGGATCTTCGCCGGGGCGTTTCCTCCGGACTGCCCCAGATCGTCGAGGCGATCGCACAAACAACTCGGTTTGTCGGAAAGTGATGACACACGCCCGGAGCTTCCGCACGCCGGGAGCGAGCAACACCTCCCCGGCGGCCCTTGCAGAATCGAGGCTGGTCGCGAAACGCAAACCCTCTTTGCGTTTAACGACCAGCCTCCCCGGCGAAGCCCCCGGGTCCGGGATTCGGTCACGCGAACCGCGGCGATTGACGAGAACAGGAACCCCAGCCCACTTTGCGCGACAGCCTCCGTCCATCGCAGCAGTCCTGGCATGCTTTCGTCGTGCGCCAGGTGGTCGCGGCATGAACATCTTGATTGTCGGCGCCGGGGTCATTGGCACGGTCTACGGCGCGCATCTCGGTGCCGCCGGTAACCGAATCTCCGTCCTCGCGCACGGTGATCGCACGGACGCGATCACCGCCCGGGGCCTGCACGCCCGGGACGTCACCACTGGAGTCGAGTCGCGCGCGCCGGCAAGAGTCGTCGGTGGCCCTGGAGAGCCTGCCATCGACGTCGTCCTGGTCGCCCTGCGGCAGGACCATCTCCACGGCGCGGCCGCGGCGCTGGCCGAGGTGCCGCCCGACGCGCTGGTGCTATTCATGGGCAACAACTCGGCCGGACGCTCCGGGCTGCCGATCGAATCAGGCACGCGGGTAGCACTCGGGTTTCCCGGTGTCGGCGGGACGATCAGCGACGGCATCGCCACTTACTACAAGATTGCCCAGCAGCCGACCGCAGTCGAGGCGAGCGACGAGCCGCGGCTCGCGGTGATTGCGGACGCTCTTACCGCGCGCCGGCTGCCAGTCCAGCGCGTCGCGCACATGGACGGCTGGCTGGCGTATCACGCAGTCTTCATCGCCGCGATCTGCGGCGCGCTGTACCGCTGCGGGACCGACCCGAAGCGACTCGCTGACGACCTGGCGACGCTCAAGCTCATGTGCCTGGCCATCACTCAAGGCTTTCGGGCACTGCACGTCCGTCACATCAGGGGATGCCCACGCAACCTCGCCGTGTTGCACAATCGCCTGCTGACTCCCGTGGCCATCCGCTACTGGGCGCGAGCGATGAGATCGCCGATGGGGGAGCTGGCGTTTGCCGCTCACGCGCGTCACGCTGAGCCGGAAATGCGCAGCCTCGCCCACGATGTCGTCAGCCGGCTGCCCCAGACCAACGGGAGCGAGGCGCTCCACACGCTGCTCGCACCGCACCCGTAGCGCCGCCAAGCAGCACGGCGAAATGGCAGATCCGTAACAAGCCGCATGCCGCCGTGGCCGCCCATTGATGGCTACGCTTCTCCCTCCCGTCGTAACGTCGGCGGCTACGGAGGAACCTCTATGGAAGCCGCACGACCCCGAGTCGGCGTTATCGCATGAGCCCGCGACCGCGAAACCCCACGGATTTGATGCTGGCGCCGGTGGCGGTCCAGATCGACACCAACCTTCAGCGCCTCCGGGACCGCACGCCGGTTCAGGTCGAAGCTCAGCTCGAGCTAGAGCTCGACCGGCCCTCGAATCCCCCGGACCGCGATGAGCGGGCCAGCCTGATCCTCCGGCAGGCTCTGCGCGACGTCGAGCTGCACGGCTGGCGTGCGGCGATCACCGACGATGGCGCCCGTGTGCACCTCGAAGGCGGATCGGTGCCGCTCGACCTCGGCCTCAGCATCGGCATCACGCGCTACATCGAGGAGGGGGTCGCGAAACCGGGCAGCGTGAGCAGTTGAACCGTCGCTCTCCGGCTTCGTGCCGACGCTCGCCAGCAGCGGCCGTGACCTCGATTCACGACGCCTGCCGCAAGCGGCCGCGCCACTCATCCGCGTCGAACTGGGCCGGCTCCGTCCCCTCGATAAATTCCTCAAGTGCCGCGACGAACCTCGCGGGGGCCTCGAGATGAGGTACATGCCCGACGCCATCGAAGATCTCGAGACGGCTGCCGGGGATGGCCTCGTGGGCATGTTCCCCATGGCGGACCGGAATGATGGGATCACGCGATCCCCATATGAGCAGCACAGGCACGCTCGCGGCCAGGTACAACCGATCTGTCGCATCGACCCGCTGGCCACGTGAATCGATGACCGACCGCAGGGTGGCCAAGAACGCGGCGCGGCGGTTACGATCGGCGAGCGAGCCGTAGCCGCGGGCTACCTCGCCCACATCGACGGTCGGCCGCAACCCAATGGAAGCCAAGCCACGCCCGACCAGGGGTGCGGACATCCTCCCTATACCCGCGGTCGCGGCAATCAAGAGGTTTGCTCCAGGTAACGCGGCAGCGCGCAGAACCGGGCTGACCTCGGGACCGAGACCACCACTGGAGACCAGCACCAAGCGCTCGGCGAGCTCGGGGAACTGATAGGAGAGCTGCATCGCGATCCCGCCGCCGAGGGAGTGCCCGACGAGCGTCGCGCGGTCATGGCCGAGGGAAATCAGCAGGTCGCGGAGGGTCGCTGCGAGCGATCCGAGTGAGTAGTCGCCGGCACCCGTTCCGGAGCGGCCGTGGCCCGGCAAGTCTGGTGCGACGATCGTGTGATGCCGCGCCAGCGGATCGATCACCGCCCGCCAGTTCTCGTAACTGCCGCCCATGCCATGGATCAAGAGCAGCACCGGACCCGTACCCGCCTCGGCGTACGTGACGAGTCGCCCGTGCAGCTCTGCTGTCTTTGGCTCCATGGCGTCGGCTTTGACGCGCGGTCGATGATTTGTTAGGCGCATACCGTTCAGCTTTCGCAGGCCTGAGCAGGCGCCAGATTCTCCCGTCGTTTGGCGAGCGAAGCGAGTTCCTCGATCCCTTCCTCGATCCCTCGTACGAGCACGTCGATGTCGGGCGTCGAAGCGCTTTCGGCGATGATGCCGAACGTGACCTCGCCGTCGTAGGAGAAGATCGCGATCCCGACCGCGTGGTCGGCGGCCAGCGGCACAATGGGATAAATTTCGCGCAACCGCGCGCCGTGCGCGTACAACGGGATCTGCGGGCCCGGAACGTTTGTAATCGTGATGTTGAACAGACGCGTGGCGTAGAGCGATCGGGCGAGCGCGGCGTGGAGGACGGGCGGTGCCAGGGCCGCCACATCGATCATCGTCGTCACGCCGGCTGCGGCCCCCGAGGACTTCAGCTGGGCGGTCGAGGCGATGATCTGGCGGTACCGCACCTCCGCGACAGGCTCGGCCACCGGCAGCTCGACGAACAGTGAGCTGACCCGGTTTCCGAGCGCGAGGCGCTCCGAGCTGTCGCGGAGGTTCATCGGGACCATCGCTCGCAGGCTTTGGTGCGGCATCGGGTCACCGCGCTCGACGAGCAGCCTGCGCAGCCCTGTCGTGCAGGCGGCCAGGACAACGTCGTTGATCGACCCACCGAAGCCGCCGCGGATCGCCTTCAGCTTGGCGAGCGGGACCCGGGCCACGGCGAACCGTCTCGTCGATCCGATCGGCACGTTGAGCGAGCTGTGAGGGGCCCGGATCAGCTCGTCGCGGACGAGCAGCTCGGCCACGGAGCGCGAGCGCGCGAACGCCTCCCGGGGATGCAGCGCCGCGTGTACCCCGGTGCGAGCCACGTGCGCGCCCGCGTTCGCCGCCTGCACGAGCGGTTGGGGAGGGCTCGGCAGGAACGGCGCCAGCAGCGAGGTGCCGTCCTTCGGCTCCGGCGGGCCGGGCGCACGCTCGGGCGGGTTCGGTTCCGCGTCGAGCAGCAGATAGGCCACGTCGACCGATCCGACCCCGTCGACGAGGCAGTGGTGTGTCTTGTTCGCCAACGCCCAGCGCCCGTCCGCGAGTCCCTCGATCAGCGCCAACTCCCACAACGGGCGTGTGCGATCCAGTCGATGGGAGTAGAAGTCGGCCGCCCACCGGCACAGCTCCGCCTCGCCCCCCGGCGACGGCAGGGCGACATGGCTGACGTGGGCGCGGATGTCAAAGCGGTCGTCGTCAGTCCACTGCGGCCAGGAGAAGCCGCCGGTTCGAGGCGAGGACAGCCGCTTCGAGTAGCGCGGCAGCTGTGCGAGGCGAGACTCGAGGCTGGTACACAGGACTTCAACCGTGGGAGCCGTGCCACTCGGCAACGGGTCGAACACCATCACGCCGCCGATGCTCATCAATGCTCCCTCGTCCTGCTGCTCAAGCTCCAGGAAGGTCGCGTCGAGCGCTGTGAGTGTGTCGCCCATGGTCTGACCCTAGGCCTTGGCCGGGGCCCGGTGATCGGGGCACAGGACGGATCTCCGCGCGGAAAACTACGTATACGAGCGCGGGGTTGTCACGATGCGTCGGCTGGCCGCGCTGGGACGCTTGATCAATGACAAGTCAGGTACGGCGCCTCCAGTGAGGACGCTCGAGGATCTCGGCGATCTCGCTGGTAAACGGGTGCTGGTGAGAGTTGACTTCAACGTTCCGCTCCAGGACGGGGCGGTCGCGGACGACACCCGGATCAGGGCGGCGCTGCCGACAATCGAGGAGCTCCGCCGACGGGGGGCGAGAGTCGTGCTCGTCTCGCACCTCGGCCGCCCGAAGGACCGCGAGCCCGAGCTGTCGCTTCGCCCGGTGGCCCACCGCCTAGACGAGCTGACCGACGCCGAGGTCACGCTAGCACCCGCCGTCGTCGGCGCGGAGGTGAGCGCGCTCGTAGAGCAGCTCGAACCCGGAGATCTGCTCGTCTTGGAGAACGTGCGCTACGAGCCGGGGGAGACCAAGAACGACCCGGAGCTCGCCAGGTCGCTGTCGGCGCTGGCAGATGCGTATGTGGACGACGCGTTCGGGGCGGCCCATCGCGCCCACGCGTCGACCGAGGGCGTCGCCCGACTGGTCCGGGAGCGAGCGGCGGGCCTTCTGCTCGAACGCGAGGTCAGCGAGCTCGAAAAGGTGATCGATGATCCAGCTCGCCCGCTGGTTGCCGTGCTCGGCGGCGCGAAGGTCTCGGACAAGATCCCGGTCGTCGACCGCTTCCTGCAACTGGCCGACACCGTCCTGATCGGCGGCGCGCTGTGCTTCCCGTTCTTGGCCGCCCAGGGTCACTCCGTAGGGGCGTCGCTCTGCGCAGCCGAGGACGTCGAGCTAGCCAAGCGCACGCTCGCGAGCTCGGACGAAGTCCGCGCCGAGCTGCAGCTGCCGGTGGATCTGATGCTCGGCGAGCGACCGGCCTCGTACACGGAGGTCCGGAGGATCGACGGCGTCGAGGTGCCGGACGGATGGGTGGGACTGGACATCGGCACGCGAACCGCCGCTCGGTACGCGCAGGCGATCGCGCTGGCGGGCACGGTGTTCTGGAATGGTCCGATGGGCGCGTTCGAGCTCGCGCCCTTCGCGGCGGGCACCCACGCGGTTGCCGAAGCGGTCGCCGCCGCCCCGGGAACGACCGTCGTCGGTGGAGGTGACTCGGTGGCCGCGCTGCGGCGGTTCGGCCTGACCGAAACGATCACGCACGTTTCGACCGGCGGTGGCGCGTCGCGCGCACTGATCGAGGGCAAGAGGCTGCCAGGTGTCGAGGCCCTCGACGGAGAACGGTCGTCTCGACGGCCGCTCGCGCGCGAGGGCGCGGCGTGATGGCGCAACACCGCGCCGTGCACATTCACCCCGCGCCCAGCGCCGCCGAGATTGGGCACGGGGGAACATCGATGAGTGAAACCCGTCAGTTCGTTGTTGGGGCTGCCCGAGAGCAACCAGGAAGCGGTCAGCCGCGCGACTCCGCGTTGGTTGGGTTCACTCCACTCGCGACGGCCGCCGACGGCCGAGCGTCGCCAAGGATGAACGTCACGCTCTCACCGCCGCGGAGCTCGCGGACCTCGCCTCCGACGCCCACCTTGACCGTCGCGCGGTAACCGTCGGCCAGCGCGCTGACCGTCAGCTTCGCGCCGCTGAGCGAAACGATGATGTGCGCGCGGCGAAACTGCATCGCGAGGTGGAGTCCGTCGAGCCGATCGATCATCACCGGATCGAACGTCACCACGTCGTTGAGGATCCGGGTGCCGAGGTATGCGCGCTGCACGAGGTCCAGGGTCCCGGCCATCACGCCCAAATGGATTCCTTCTGCGGTGGTCCCGCCCTGAATGTCGCCGATGTCGCTCTCGAGCGCGACCAGGAACCGCTCCCACGAGCTCTCCTGATCGATCCGAGCCAGGACTCCCGCGTGCGTGACGAAGCTCAGCGTGGACCCGTGCGAGGTGCGTCGCTCGTAGTACTCGATGGTCCGGCGCGCTGCCTCCTCGCTCAGCTCGTAGCCAAGTTGCCGGAAGAGGCGACCGAGCTCATCGTAGGAGAAGAGGAAGAACAACATCAGCGTGTCCGCCTGCTTGCTGAGGCCGTAGCGATCAGGGCTGTCGCCCTCGGCGCGGAGAATCCGGTCGAGCCGCTGGATGTTCGGATACTTCGAGCGGTAGCCATCCCAGTCGAGTTCCTCCAGGTCCTCGTAACCCTCGAACTGGCTGATGATGCCGTCGCCGTGGAATGGGACGAACATCTTGCGACTGATCTCACGCCATCTCTCGATCTCGTCGTCTCGCAGGCCGATCCGGACGCGTAGGACCGCGCGGCGGCTCTTCGGAAGCAGGTCCAGCACTTCCTGCGCGGTCTCGCATATCCAGGCCGCCATCACGTTCGTGTAGGCGTTGTTGCGCAGCCCGCCTTCCTCCGCGTCCGGATACTTCTCGTGAAACTCGTCCGGTCCCATCACGCCATGGATCTCCCAGCGATCGCGATCCACGTTGAAGTGCGCGATCGAGGACCAGAAACGCGCGATCTCGAGCATCATCTCGGCACCGTGGTCGCGCAGGAAATCGACGTCGTGGGTGGCCTGGTAGTAGTGCCAGATGTTGTAGAAGATCGCCGCATTGATGTGCCGCTGGTTGCGAGAGAGGTCGGGATCCCACCTGCCCGTGAGCGGGTTGATGTGGACGAGCTGAGTCTCCTCTTCGCCATCGCTCCCGCTCTGCCACGGGTACATCGCCCCCTGGTATCCGGCCCGTTGCGCGCTGGCGCGCGCCTCGCCGATGCGCCGATAGCGATACATCAAGAGACCCCGTGTGATCTCCGGTAGGCGGACGTTCAGAAACGGGTAAACGTAGAGCTCGTCCCAGAACACGTGGCCGCGGTAGGCCTCGCCGTTCAGGCCGCGAGCAGGCACGCCAGCATCGTGGTGCGGGGTCAGGCGCGAGCACGTCTGGAGCACGTGCGAGACGTGCAGGCGAAGCAGGAACTGCACGCGCTTCTCCTTGGGCAGCTGCACGTCGCAGACCTCCCACAGCTCATCCCACGTGTGGGCGTGACCCTCGAAGGCCTCGGCGAACGCGGGATACCGCTGCACACTCTTGCCCGCGTTGGCCATCGGCTCGGTGATCGCGCGATCGCGCGATGTGTAGAGGCTGACGAGCTTCTCGACCCGGACCGGCGCGTTCCGCTCGATCCCCGATTCGAGGCTCTGCTGGATGTAGTCCTGCATCTGATCAATGCTCCGGACCACATCCAACTCCTGACCGCCGCGATACATGCGCGTGCGAGCCGCTTCGGCGATCTCGATCCTGGACTGGCGTGTCCTGACCCTCAGCGCGATCACATCCGAGCCGTACACGCGCGGCCCCTCGGAATCAAGGTGACGGCCCCACAACTGCTCATAACGAGCGACACCACGATTGAGAACGCGTCCGTCCAGGATCGACAGGACCTTGATTCGGCCAGACCAATTCTCGGCTTCGATCTCCCATTCCAGCGCCCCCAGGTGCATTCTCCCCATGCTCACGAAACGGCGGCTCGTCAGGCTCGTTTCGCGTCCGGCGCGATCCCGGAAGCGCAGCTCGCGCGTCACCAACGCGTAGCGGACGTCGTACGTGTGCCGGTAGGAGAGCAGCTCGATATTCGAGAGCCGGACCGGATCCTCGTCCTCTATGACCAGCTTCAGCGACAGGCAGCGGGGGAGATTGACGAGGTCCTCGTTAGGCACGGAACGTCCGCCGACGATCGTCGACTCCCGGTTGTATACGCCGTGCGCATACGTGCCGGGGTAGTGCACCTGGTCAGCGTCCTCCCATTCCGCGGCTCCTCGAATACAGAAGTAGCCGTTCCCCGTCGAGGTCAGCGCCTCTCGCAACCCTTCGCTGCTCGGATCAAACCCCTCGTAGACGAGGCTGAAGTCATTGTCCATCTCTTCTCCCTTAGTGATCCTCAGCATACGAGGCGCGTCCAGCAAATTCTCCACCTCCCCGGCGCGCATGACACCTGCCCCGGCACTCGGCGGGCAGGGACTCTCAACCACACATGCCGGCGAGCACCGAATCATCCACCTCGGGTCGTCTGAACTCGGGCGCAATCCATTCCACAGAGCGTCCGCACCCGGGGCCTCAGTAGCAGCAATCGCAGGCAGGCGAAATGCAAGCGTAGTCCTCGGTGCCGCCCCCGAACATCAGTGGCAAGCCGCAGGATCCGTCGGCACCCTGCGCACTGGACCGCCATCGGCGATGAGACGATTTCGTCGACGACGACCTGCCGGTCCGGCCGGCGCCAGAGGAGGCTAGGGGACAGAACAAAGTAAATCGATTTGACTCGGATTGGAGGGATATTGGCGTTTGGCGATAGGCGCGATCGCGAGTGCGGAAAGACTCGTCTTCAGGATGGCGTGCACCCACGTTGCGCGAGCGCGCCAAACAGGGCGTCGAAGTCGCTCCGCTCGATGACGTACATCGGGCTAGGACGGCGCGGGGCGCCCTGGGGGTGATCCCAGGGCGGCTGCCGGAATGACGACCACGGGCCGGTCCGCGATGTGCAGCAGCTCATGCGAGACGCTGCCGAGCAGCACCCTGACCCGGCCGAGACCGCGTGCGCCCACGACGATCTCGTCGGCATCCCTGACACGCGCGACATCCGCGATCGCGTTCGCGGGTGACCCGCCGATCAACTCCGTCTCGCACTCGATGGCGCCCAGCGCCTCATTCCCGGTCATGAGCTCGTCGAGCACGGCACGTCCGTGGCCCTTGCGCTCGGACAGCAGCCGATCGTAATTCGGCCAGCCGAGAAAGTCGGGAGGCAGCTCGTACGCGTGGACGATGAAGAGGCGCCCGGCCCCGGCCCTTTTGGCGGCAATCGCCACCGCGGCACGCGAGGGCTCCGACCCGTCGTAGCCAACGACAATCACGGGCGTGCGTGGCGCGGATGGCATGTCAGAGGATCATGACGGCCGCGGTCGGCGCTGACTAGTGCCTCGGCGGCTGGCTAGACGGCAAGCGCGAGCAATATACCCACCACCCCGTAACGCACTTCGGGAATTCCGCAGCGCATCCCGCCCTTTCCCCGGTCGTGATCAAGGTTCTGCGAGGGCTAACTTGGCCGCATGCATTACGGATGCCGGAATCGAAATGGCTGAACCTGCAGCTGAGAACTCGAGGGATAGGCCGCCAGAAGGGCGTGACGGTGTAGCCATCGAGCGTGAATACGGCTCGCCGCAGGAGATCGAGTGGGGAATCGATCCCGCCGACAGGATCTGGTTGCTTCAGAGCCGACCGCTTCTGGTAAAGGCGGCGCGCCCGTGACCGCCGGCGGGCCGACCGGTGAGACTGCGAGCTCCTACTCAGTCGAGGACCTTCAGATCAGGCCAATCGGTCCCGAGGACAGGAAAGCGCTGGCCGAGGGATTCGAGCGCCTCAGCGATGAGTCCCGCTACCGCCGGTTTCTGGCGCCGCGCGGCAGTCTGTCCGACGCCGAGTTGCGTTACCTCACCGAGGTCGATCATCACGATCACGAAGCGCTCGTCGCCATCGATCCGGCGACGGGCCAAGGCGTCGGCGTCGCCCGCTACATCCGCTCCAAGTCCGATCCCAAGTCGGCGGAGCTCGCGGTCGCGGTCATCGACGAGTGGCAGCGAATGGGCGTCGGAACTCGTCTCGGCACGGCCCTCGTGGACCGTGCCCAGGAAGAGGGCATCGCGGTATTCACCGGGCTCGTGCTCACAGAGAACGAGTCGATGCTCAGCCTGGCCAGAGAGCTGGGGGAGGCGCGTACCGCCCACCAGGAGCACGGGACGGTCGAGTTGACCGTCGAGCTTCCGCGGAAGGAGAGGCGTCGTCAGCTGATATCTCGGTTGCTGCGCGCCATCGCGACGGGCGACCTTAAGGCATTTCCAGTGCGGAACGAGCCGGACTGAGCCGAGCCGGAGCAGACTCAGCGGGCGGTACCCTACGCATCCGGCGCGCGCCTCCTCTGTCCGCGAAGTCTTCCGAAACGGTCCGCGGGACAGCGGCCGAAGCACGCCACTGCAGGCCGCCAAGAAGCCGAAGATTGTGCGGGCTAGGTGTAACGCGAAGTCGACGGCCGGTGTATTAAAGACATACGAACATACGTTCGGAAAGGAGTATCAAATGGCTGCCAATACCACAGAGTCCAAGCCGGCCGCGAAGAGTTCCGATATTCACGTGGTCAGCATCCCGACGGGTCGCATTGCAGGCGTCGTTGATAGGACCGCGAAGCTCTCGGATGAGCTGTTGAAGTCGTTCGAGACGGGCGAGCGGGCCGCGATCGAGGCCATCGGGCAGTTCGTGATCACCATCGAGGAAGCGTTGCCTCACGAAGTCACCCGCACGTCCGAGGTGGCGAAAAAGGTCACCGAGTCGGGCCTCGAGATGACTGATCGACTGCTCCACACGGAGTATGACCTGTTCCGCGATGTCGTTGACAGCGCCGCCAACTCGCTGCGGCGCCACGACGGGGCAAGGTCCGTCGCCGCCTAGTGGTCATCGACCCCCAACAGCCGGCGCGCGCCGAGCGCGGCTCCACAACGTAGTCGCCGCTCGGCGCTCGGCCGTGAACAACGACCTCGGCTCGATCGCGTCCAGCTGCACCGCGGCCGGCAAGTCCGCTTGCGTCATGCGTCGGTCATGCCGTTTGGGGAGTTCGACCGCGATCGACGGCTGATCGAGCGCTCCCGGTAAGCGCTCGGTGGGAACGCATTCATTCGACTAGAGTCACGCGGGCCGTGGCCGACCAGGTCCCGCCGACCCGCCCCCGGGAGCCCACGTTTGATCAGGAGCTGCTTCTCTGGCTGGGCGACGAGCCGCCGGAGATCCGAGCCGCGGACGCCGAGCGGATCCGCGAGATCGCCGCCGAGTTCGCGGCGGGCTTCGATCGGCTCGGCGGGATTGGTCCGGCGGTATCGGTCTTCGGTTCCGCCCGCACGCCCCGCGACCATCCGCGTTACGCGCTGATGCGCGCTGTGGGGTCCGCGCTCGGCGAGGCTGGGTATGCGGTTATCACCGGCGGAGGAGGCGGTTTGATGGAGGCTGCCAACCGCGGTGCGCAAGACGTCGGCGCCCTCTCGATCGGCTGCAACATCGAGCTCCCCCGCGAACAGCGGCTCAACCCTTATGTGGACATCGGGTTGCGCTTCCGTCACTTCTTCGCGCGCAAGGTGATGTTCGTGCGCTACGCATATGCGTTCGTGATCGGCCCCGGCGGCTTCGGGACGCTGGACGAGCTGTTTGAGGCGCTGACGCTGATCCAGACTGCGACGATCAGGCACTTCCCGGTCATTCTGGTCGGCGAGAGGGAGTGGGACGGTCTGCTGGAGTGGCTCGAGGCCGAGGTCCTGACCGATCATCGGATTGACCGCGAGGACCTGACAGGCGTCCACCGGACCACGAGTGCCGCTGAGGTGGTCGAGATCGTTGGCTCGGCCGTTTCCCGTGCCCTCGGTTGCGGAAAACCACTTGGAACGAGGAGGTCTGCCCCGGATGCCGCGGCTCGAGCCTCCGGCGATGCTACGTCCATGATCAATCGCACCAAACAGCCCTCACAATTTCAGCACGTCCGTGTTGGCGACTGCATGCACCAGGGAATCCTCAGCTGCGGCGCGGACGCCCCACTCGTCGAGGTGGCGAGCATAATGGCGAACCACCGCGTCCACGCCGTTGTGGTCACCGAACCCGAGACCTCTCGCCCCTTTGGCATCGTCTCAGAGCTCGACGTAGCCTCGGCCGTTGCCAGCGGCGGGGAGCCTACTGCGCTCGAGATGGCGGCGACGGAGGCGTTGGCGATATCGGCCGGCGAGTCGCTCGACCGCGCGGCTCAGCTGATGTCGGAACACGCCGTATCGCACCTCGTCGTGCTCGATTCTGCGAGCGGACGCGCAGTCGGGATCCTCTCGGCGCTCGATCTCGCCGGCGTATACGCCGGAACGGCCCGCTGAGGCCGCTGTCCCATCCCGGGATCAGTCCGGCTTGTTTCGTGCTGGGAATGCCCTAAGTTCGCCCGCCGCGACGGCGCGAAGGAACCGCGACACCGGTTCATGGCGGCGCTCCTGCCGCCGAAGCTCGAGGCTCACCTCGACCGTCCCGCGCTCCTGGTGGATTGTCCGGACGGGGCCAAGGTCGTTAGCCAGGTTGAGCATCAGCTCGTTTTCCGCGAGCACCAGCCCGGTGAACACCGTGATCCCCTCCTCCTGGGCGCGCTCGGATAGCGCGGTGGCCAGGCGCGTGCCGACGCCCATCCGCTGCCAGTCGTCGACGACTGCGATCGCGAGCTCAGCGCTCTTGGGATCGGTCGCGGTGCGCACATACCGTGCGATTCCGACGCCTTGGCCCGTCAGTGGATCTATCGCCACGAGCGCTTCGTGGTCGTGATGGTCGACCTCGGTGAAGTAGCGCAGCTCCGCCGGCGACAGGCTGCCGTGGGGCGTGAGGAACCGGCGGTAGCGGGACGCGTCGCTAAGACGCTCGAATCCCTCGGCGAGCGTCTGCTTGTCGTCCGCAGCGATTGGCCTGATCTCGAGCTCTTCGACCCTGGAGGACTCCGCCACCTCGGCCGGCGGCCCACCGTCGGTCACAGTGCTGCCGCCTCGACCAGCATCGGCCGGCTCTGAAGTAGCCAGATCCTGCCGTCGCGATCGACCACCCACTCGATTTCCTGAGAGGAGCGGTATTCGCGCTCGATTGCGACGCCGAGTTCGGCGAGCCGGAACACCTCGTCGTCGGTGAGGACGGGTGGATCGCCGGACGGCCGGTCGACAACCGACATCCGCTGCTTGTCGACCACGTAGCGATCCGGTTGCGCCCGGCGGGGGTCCGGCGCTATCCGGCCAGATATAAGCGAGCCGCCAAATCCCGACGATCGCTCGATCACGAGCTGATCGCGCGCGTGTGTGGCGGGTTCGCTCGTGAACATGACGCCGGTACGCGTCGCCGCAACCTGGAGCTGAACGACAACGGCGATGTCCATGTCGCCCTCGCCGAAGCCTCGCTCGCCGCGGTAGCGGATCGTCTCGACGCTGAACAGCGACATCCAGCAACGCTTGACCATGTCGACCACCGCTCCGAGCCCATGGACGTTCAGGAATGTCTGGTTCACAGCCGCAAACCACATAGATGCGGAGTCCACGGCCGTTGACGACGAACGCACGGCGACGGCAGCATCGGCTTCGTCGCCAACGAGCCACCTGTGAGCGGTGCCGATCGCCTCCTCGAGCCAGTCGGGCAGCTCGGTTTCTGCGATTGCCCGGCTTGCCTCATCTCCTGCCTGCTCCAGAGCTGCGGGGTCATTGACGTCAACGCCCTCCAAGAGGGTCTGCAGGCGTGCGGCCAAGCCAGTTCGGACCCGGAACGCCGAGTACGCAGGCGCGCCGACGACGAACCCGGGCGGCACCGGAAGACCCGTTCGGGTGAGCTGTCCAAGGTGGGCGCCTTTGCCGCCGGCATACGGAACTTCAGCGGAGGAGATCTCGCAAAGGAGTCGGATCGGGACGATCTGAGATGAGACCCACACGGGGATCGTGGCCACGCTGCGAGCCTAGAGACTCCAGCTGCCTCCCGGATCCGGGGCAGCCTCCCCACTCACTCAGTAGAACATGCGGATGGCGTCGCCGGATCCAGCCCCAATACTGCCGCCCCGATGAGCTCGTCCAGCTCACCGACCCACCCACGCGAGCGCGAGGCCGAGATCGCCCTGCGAGATGGATCGACGGTCCACGTCCGTCCCATCAGACCCGACGATGAGGCCGCAATCAGGAAGTTCTTCGAAGGGGTCTCTGAAGAGTCGATCGCGTTCCGCTTCTTCGGCATCCCCAACCTCAAAAAGGTGATCAAGTGGTCGCTAGACATCGACGACAGCGATCGCTACGCACTCGTCGTCGAGAGCGGGGAAGAGCACGCGATCGTTGCACACGCGGCGTATATCCGCGGAAACGCCGATCGCGCCGAGGTGGCGTTCCTCGTCGACGACGCGTGGCAGGGCAAGGGGATCTCGACGATCCTGCTCGCGCAACTCGCGGCCGTGGCGGAGGAGCACGGAATCTCGACCTTCTTCGCCCATGTGCTGCCGCACAACCACCGGATGATCCAGGTGTTCCGCGACAGCGGGTTCCCAGTCGAGCTGCGCTCGAGTCCGGACGCGATCAAGGTCGAGTTGCCCACATCGCTGTCCGATGACGCGCTTGCGCACTTCGAGGAGCGCGAGGATCGGGCCGCGATCGAGGCCGTCCGGGCCCTCCTCGAGCCACGCTCGGTGGCGGTCGTTGGCGCGTCGAGTCGGCGCGGCACGATCGGGGGGGAGATCCTCCACAACCTGCTGCTCAGCGAGTTCAACGGGCCCATCTACGCAGTCAACGACCGTCACGACGTCGTCCAATCGCTGCCGGCTTATCGGGCGATCGGCGACATTCCGGGACCTGTCGACCTGGCGGTGATCATCGTCCGCGCCGAAGCGGTCGAGGAGGTCGCACGAGAGTGCGCAGCGGCCGGCGTGCGTGTGCTGCTCGTGATCTCCTCGGGATTCGCGGAGGCCGGAGAGGAGGGAGCACGCCGCCAGGACGAGCTGCTCCAAGTATGCCGGGACGGCGGCATGAGGATTGTCGGTCCCAACTGCCAAGGCGCACTCAACACAGCATCGGACGTACGCCTCAACGCGACGTTTGCGCCACATCCGGCCGCCCCTGGACGGGTGGGTTTCATGGCGCAGAGCGGCGGTCTCGGGATTGCGATCATCGAGGCGGCCAGCCGGCTGGGAGTTGGTATCTCATCGTTTGTATCGGTCGGCAACAAGGCCGACCTATCCGGCAACGACCTGTTGCGCTACTGGGAGGAGGATGAGGACACCGACGTGGCGGTGCTGTATCTGGAGACGTTTGGGGACTCGCGAAGGTTCGCCCGCATTGCCCCGCGGTTCGCGCGGCGTAAGCCGTTGATCGCGGTCAAGAGCGGTCGCTCGCCGGCCGGCGCCCGCGCCACTTCGTCGCACACGGGTGCGCTGATCTCGGCCTCCGACGTGACTGTCGACGCACTGTTCGATCAGGCCGGCGTGATTCGCACCGACACGCTGCACGAGGTGTTCGCGGTCGCGACGCTGCTGACCACCCAGCCGGTCCCGGGCGGCGACAGGGTCGCGATCGTCACGAACGCGGGAGGTCCGGGCGTCATGTGTGCCGACGCCTGCCACGCCGACGGCGTGGACGTCCCGCCGCTCCCGGACAACGTCAAGTCGAGGCTTTCCGAGTTCCTCCCGGCCGGCGCCTCTCTGCACAACCCGATCGACATGGTCGCGACCGCATCCGCCGCGGACTACCAGCGGACGCTCCGGACGCTGATCGAGTCGCACGTGTGCGATGCCATCCTCGCGATCTTCGTCCCCTCGTTGGTCACCGAAGCGCGTGACGTGGCGTCCGCGATCCGCGAGTTGGCAGAGACCGAACCCGGCGTCCCAATCGCAACGGTCTTCATGACCAGCGAGGGTCCGCCGCCAGAGCTGTCCTCGGACCGCGCCCGCGTGCCCGGCTACGAGTTTCCCGAGGACGCGGCCCACGCGATCGCGTTGGCGGCCAAGCATGGCCGCTGGCGCACGCGCCCCCAGCAGGACCCGTGGGCCCCGACGAACACCCGGCCGTACGAGGCGGCGGCGATCATCAGCCGGCAGCTGGCCAGCGGGCCTGGATGGCTCGAGCTCGACCGGGTTGTGGCCCTGTTGAACTGTTACGGAGTACCCCAGATCGAGACGCGGGTCGTCACGGATGGGGCTGAGGCGATCCAAAAAATCGAGGAACTCGGCACGCCTGTCGTGCTCAAGGCGATCGCTCCCGGCCTGGTGCACAAGTCCGATGCGGGCGGAGTCAGGCTCGGTCTCGGCGGCCCGGATGAGGTCCGCGCCGCAGCCGCCGAGATTGAGGACGCCGTAGACGCCGCCGGCTACCGACTCGACGGCTTCGTGGTCCAGCCCATGGCGCCGGCGGGCGTCGAGCTGATCGTCGGGGTCGTCAACGACCACAGCTTCGGGCCGGTCATCGCCTGCGGCGCCGGCGGGACGAGCGCGGAGCTGATCAAGGACGTGGCCGTGCGGATCACCCCCCTCACAAAGCTCGACGCCCACGAGATGATTCGCGCACTCCGCACGTTCCCGCTGCTCGATGGCTATCGCGGTGCCCCTCGGTGCAATGTCGAGGCGATCGAGGATGTGCTGCTCAGGCTCGGCGTGATGGTCGAGGCTCATCCCGAGATCGTCGAGCTCGACTTCAACCCGCTGATCGCGACGCCGGATGGCGCCGTGATCGTCGACGCGCGGGTGCGGGTCGAGACGGCGCCGGCGCGGGCGCCCGTGGCGTCGCTACACACCTAGGGCTTTGCGGGAAACTACGGATCCGGCCCGGGGAGCGTCCGCGATGCGCGTCTGCACTCCGGGTTGGGAAGCTTGATCCTTCATGAGCGAGCTGGTGCAACACGGCGTCGAGGTGCCGCCGGTTCCCTGCGCGGTGCTGATCGTGCTCGATGGCTGGGGAATTGCACCCGGCGGGCCCGGGAACGCCATCTCGCTGGCGAGGACGCCGGTCTTCGACCGGCTGTTCTCAACGTATCCACACGTCCAACTCGAGGCGTCCGGGCGGGCGGTCGGCCTCCCCGATCACCAGATGGGCAACTCCGAGGTCGGACATCTGAGTCTGGGCGCCGGCGCTGTCGTGATGCAAGACCTCACGCGCATCGACGACGCCGCGCGGGAAGGTCAGTTCGCCGACAACCACGTGCTGTGCGAGGCGCTCACGGCGTCCGAGCGCGTGCATCTGATTGGACTGGTGTCCGACGGCGGCGTTCACTCCGGCTTCCACCACCTCGAGGCCCTGATCCGGCTCGCGGCCACGCTTGGCGTCCCTGACCTGGTGCTGCATGCGTTCACCGACGGTCGCGACACGCTGCCGACGTCCGGCGCGGGTTACCTCGAGGCCGTCGCGGACTGGATGGACGAAGCGGGCGTGGGGAGGGTTGGCTCGATCGTTGGGCGCTATTGGGCGATGGACCGCGACCGCCGCTGGGACCGGATCCAGCGCGCGTACGACCTGCTGGTACATGGGCGGGCGGAGCACCGTGCCGACACGGGCGCGGCGGCTGCCCGCGCCGCGTACGAGCGAGGGGAGACCGACGAATTCATCACGCCTGCGCTCGTCGGAGAGGAGGCGCGGATTCGTTCCGGTGACTCGGTGCTCGCATTCAACTTCCGGCCGGACCGAATGCGCGAGATCACCCGCGCTCTTGCCGAGCCCGGATTCACCGAGATCGATCGTGGCGGGGTGGCGCCGGTGGAGCATTACGCGGCGATGACTCGCTACGAGGATGATTTTCCGTATCCGGTCGCGTTTGCGCCCGAGCATCCGGCGACGACGCTGCCGATGGTGCTTGCCGGCGAGGGCATGCGGCAGCTCCACGTCGCCGAGACCGAGAAGTACGCGCACGTGACGTACTTCTTCAACGGTGGCGACGAGGAGCCGTGCGAGGGCGAGCGCCGCGTGCTCGTGCCGTCGGCGCGAGACGTGGCCACCTACGACCTCAAGCCCGAAATGAGCGCTGCAGGTATCGCCGGCGGATTCATCGATGCGTGGCGGAGCGACTCACCAAAGTTCGCGGTCATCAATTTCGCCAACGCGGACATGGTCGGTCATACGGGCGTGATCCCGGCGGCGGTGCGAGGCGTCGAGACCATCGACCGATGCCTGGCCGACGTCATCAAGGCGGTGCATGCCTCCGGGGGCACATGCTTCATCACCGCCGATCACGGCAACGCGGAGCACATGCTCGAAGCAGACGGCAGCCCGAATACCGCTCACACGACCAACCCGGTACCGCTGGTGGTCACCATGCCTGGACTGGCCCTTCGCGGCAACGGGATTCTCGGCGACGTCGCGCCAACCTTGTTGCAGGTACTGGGTCTCGAGCAGCCGGCGGCGATGACGGGGCGATCACTCATCGATTCCGCCGCGCCGACCGGGCACGAGCCCGCCACCGCGCCCGGGCCCACCTAGCGCCTCACCCCAGCGCGACGGCGCTTCGCCCGGCAAATCGCGCTCGCTCGCCGAGCTCCTCCTCGATCCTCAGCAGCTGGTTGTACTTGGCGACGCGTTCGGTGCGCGCCGGCGCGCCGGTTTTGATCTGTCCCACTCCCGTGGCGACGACGAGGTCGGCGATGAACGTGTCCTCCGTCTCGCCGGAGCGATGTGAGATCACCGAGCGGTACCCGGCCTCTCGTGCCATCGCGATCGTGTCGAGCGTCTCGGTGAGCGTCCCGATCTGGTTGAGCTTGATCAGGATCGAGTTCGCGACTCCACGGTCGATCCCTTCGCGCAGGATCGCCGGGTTGGTCACGAAGATGTCGTCGCCGACGAGCTGGAGACGGTTGCCGAGTCGCTCGGTGAGCTTGGTCCAGCCATCCCAGTCGCCCTCCGCCATGCCGTCCTCGAGGGAAACCACCGGGTAGGCCTCGGGAATCCTCGCCCAGTAGTCGACCATCTCGTCAGACGACAGCGACCGCCCCTCGGCCGCCAGCTCGTAGACGCCGTCGTGGAAGAACTCGCTTGCCGCCGGGTCCAGACAGATTGCGACATCGTCGCCCGCGGAGTAGCCGGCGCTCTGAATCGCCGCAACGAGCAGCTCGAGCGGAGCCTCGTTGGAATCGAGCGCGGGCGCAAATCCGCCCTCGTCTCCGACGGCAGTGCTCAGCCCTCGGCTCTTTAGCGTGCGCTGGAGCTCGTGGTAGACCTCCGCGCCGATTCGCATTGCCTGCGCGAACGAGTGAGCGCCGACGGGAGCGATCATGAACTCCTGGAAGTCCACCGGGTTGTCGGCGTGCACCCCACCGTTCAGCACGTTCATCGTCGGTACCGGCAGGAGGCTGGCGGCGTCCCCACCCAGGTACCGCCACAGCGGCTCACGGGCATCGGCAGCCGCGGCTCGCGCGGCCGCCATCGAGACGCCGAGAAGCGCATTGGCCCCCAGCCGCGACTTTCCCTCCGTGCCGTCGAGCGCGATCAGCGACTCGTCCAACCCCCGCTGGTCGGCCGCATCCCGGCCGTCCACCGCGTCCGCGATCTCGCCGTTGACGTTCCCCACCGCGCGGGTAACTCCCTTGCCGCCGAATGGACCCTCACCATCTCTCAGCTCGAGCGCCTCGCGCGTGCCGGTCGAGGCTCCTGAGGGCACCGCGGCGCGCCCCAGGGCGCCGCTGGACAGTCGGACGTCGACCTCGATCGTGGGATTCCCGCGGCTGTCGAGGATCTGGCGGGCGTGCACGTGCTCAATCGTGCTCGTGCTCATGGCGCGGTGGGGTGCGGGTTGTGTGAGAGCTGGGCCAACTCTACGAGACCGGCTGGCCCTCATAGACGTGAACGAAGTGCAGGTAGTTCTCGGCGATCTGCGCCGCAGCATCCGCGCGCGGGAGCTCGCTGGCGAGGAACGCCGCGAGCGGATCCCACCAGATCGAGCGGCCGATCGCGAAGCCGACAAATCCGTCGACGGGAGCCGCCTGCTCGAGCCATTGCTCAACCTTTGCTTGCGAGGCACCGCGACCCAGCAGGACGCACGTGACGCCTTCGTGCCCCGGGAGGGAACGTGCCTGCTCTGCCAGCATCGCTGCGTCATCGCGCTCGTCGACGCCCTCGATCTTCCACACATCGACTTCGATCCCGGCTGCCTGGATGTCATGGATCGCTCGACGCATAAGTCCCGGGCGCAGCTCGGCGTCGTAGCGATCGCTGCTGCCGTCGACGCTCGTGAGCTGCGCGTCGGTAGCCGCCACGAGCAACTCGAACAGGAACTTGGGATCGCGCTCATGCAGCCAATCGGAGAGCCGCTTGAGCCGTCCGAGCTGGCGCGCGTTCATATCCGGGTCGTCCTCGGGGTTGTAGCGCACCAGCACCTTGACGAAATCCGGATCGAATCTCTGGATGTGCGCGCCGAAGTCGTCCCCGTAATCGAAGTCGAACTCGTTCTGTCCAGACTTCTCTACGGGCATCGCGAGCTTCAGTCCGTGCTCGCGGGCTCGCCCCGGGATATCCGAGCCGAACTGCTCGTCGACGAGCACGCCGGTCGCACGCGGGTCCGCGCCGCGGCTGATGGCCTCGAGCACGCCCTCGAAGATCAGCCGCTTCGCATCCGAGATCGTCTCCGACTCCTCGGGCGACGGATCACCCTGGATCCCGAACATCTTCTTCTGAAACGACCCGCGATGATCAAACGCAAGTATGTAAAGCGGACCGTCGTAACCAAGAGTCGCCATCTCAAACCTCGCTTTCAGCCGAACAGAACGCCGTAGCGCTCGTACTCCTCTATAGGCACCTGCCGTAGCTCCGCCACCGCGTCGGCCAGCGTCACCAGCGTGATCTCGTTACCGTGGAGTGAGGCCATCATCCCCCAGGCTCCGTCGTGAGCAGCCTGGATGGCCGCCAGCCCGAGCCTGGTCGCGAGCACACGATCGAATGCGGTCGGAGTGCCGCCGCGCTGCACGTGACCGAGAACGGTGGCACGAGTCTCGTATCCGGTGCGTTTCTCGATCTCGTGTTCGAGTCGGGTGCCGATCCCGCCAAGCCGAGGGTGACCGAACTCATCGACCTCACCGGTCAACAGCTCCATCGTGCCGGCCTTCGGCGTCGCCCCCTCGGCCGCGACGACGATCGAGAAGGGCCGGCCCCGCTCGTGCCGACGGCGGACCAGGTGGCAGACCTCATCGATGTCGAATGGGATCTCCGGGATCAGGATGACGTCGGCTCCGCCGGCGACTCCCGAGTGCAGCGCGATCCACCCGGCGTGCCGTCCCATCACCTCGACCACGAGAATTCGGTGGTGACTCTCGGCCGTCGTGTGCAAGCGGTCAATCGCCTCGGTCGCGATCTGGAGCGCGGTGTCGAACCCGAAGGTGACGTCCGTGGCGCCGAGGTCGTTATCGATCGTCTTCGGCACGCCGATTACATTCACGCCCTCCTGGTCGAGCTTGTTGGCTGCGCCGAGGGTGTCCTCGCCACCGATCGCGATCAAGCCGTCGAGCTCCAGCCCCGCGAGCGTCTCGCGAACACGCTCCACGCCGCCCTCGCCCTTGTAGGGGTTCGTCCGCGAGCTGCCTAGGATCGTGCCGCCGCGGGGCAGGATTCCGCGTGTCGACTCGACGTCGAGATCGATGTACGAATTCTCCAGCACGCCGCGCCATCCGTCGCGGAAGCCCACGAACTCGTCGTCGAAGCCGTCGATCCCACTGCGCACAACTGCGCGGATGACCGCGTTGAGGCCGGGACAGTCGCCACCGCCGGTAAGCATTCCGATCCGCACGACCCCGATGCTAAACGTGGGTCGTAGCCGAATATTCCGTAGTTCTCCGCAAGGCGCCTGGGAACGCAACGGATTACGGGGGGGTTGTGTGTGCCTAGGGTGAGCGGTTAGCAAACCTCGAGAGGAGCACCGCGATGTCGACGAAGGTCGCGATCAATGGCTTTGGGCGGATCGGCCGTAACTTCATGCGCGCCGCGTACGAGCACGACGCCGACTTGGAGATAGTCGCCGTCAACGATGTCACCGACGCGGCCACGCTCGCGCAGCTGCTGGCGTTCGATTCCGTCTACGGACGCTTCCCCGATCCGGTCCGAGCCGAGAACGGCGCGATGCTCGTCGGCGACCGCTCGGTGAGGGTGCTCGCGGAGCGCGACCCGAGCGCGCTGCCCTGGTCCGAGCTCGGCGTCGAGGTCGTGATCGAATCGACCGGCATATTCCGATCCCGCGCCGGCGCCGCCAAACACCTCGACGCCGGCGCGCGCAAGGTGATCATCACCGCACCCGCGTCGGGCCCCGAACCCGCCGACGCCAACGTCGTCCTCGGCGTGAACTTCGACCAGGTCTACGACCCCGAACACCACCACATCATCACCAACGCCTCCTGCACCACCAACTGCCTGGCCCCCGTCGCCCGCGTCCTGCACGACACCGTCGGGATCCGCCACGGACTGATGACCACGATCCACGCCTACACCTCCGACCAAAACCTCCTCGACGGACCCCACAAAGACCTCCGCCGCGCCCGCGCCGCCGCCCTCAACCTCATCCCCACCTCCACCGGCGCCGCCAAAGCCCTCGGCCTCGTCATCCCCGAACTCCAAGGCCGCCTCCACGGCTTCGCCGTCCGCGTCCCCACCCCCACCGGCTCGATCGTCGACCTCACCATCGAAGCCGAACACCCCACCACCACCGAACAAATCAACGACGCCTTCCAACAACACGCCGACACCGGCCAACTCAAAGGCATCCTCGCCTACAGCGAAGACCCCATCGTCTCCACCGACATCGTCGGCTCCCCCTACAGCGCCATCTTCGACGCCCCCCTCACCAGCGTCATCGACAACACCCAAATCAAAGTCATCGCCTGGTACGACAACGAATGGGGCTACTCCAACCGACTCGTCGAACTCGCCGCCCGCATGCTCACAAAAGTCCCAGCCTGAGAGCTCCGGCTGCTAAGCCGGCGTCTTGCCGGGCGCCGCAGGCGAGTCGTGCTCGCGCTGTGAGACGACCCTTTGGATCACCTCGAAGTAGCGTCCGAGGTGGTGCGGGCCGAGGAACTGCTGCTTCACGCGCTGTTGGGCCGCGAGCCCTATCTGATGGGCACGCTCGCCGTCCTCAAGCAGCCCGGTGATCGCCGCCCCGGCCTGCTCGAGGTCGCGCGGGTCCGATAGCAACAGACCTGATCGGCCATTTTCGATCTGATCGCGAATCCCACCGATCCTGCTCGCGACCACGGCTTTCTGCTTCCACATCGCCTCCGCGACCGTGAGTCCGAACCCTTCGGCGATGCTCTTTTGCACGACCACACCCGCGTGCCGCTGCAGGGCATTGACCATCGCTGCGTTCTCCTCGACATCGTCCATCGGCAGCGAGCACAGGTGCACGCGCCGGCGAAGCGGCCCGGACAACTCGTGCCACGCCGTTCGGACGGCGTCCAATACCTGTGCGCCCTCGGGATCGTCCGCGACCGCCGCGGTCGACGGGCCGGCCAGCAGCAGATGCGCCGCGCCTCGGTTCGCGACATGCCCGGCGAACGCGCCCAACACGCCAACCGGATCCTTGAGCTGGTCCCACCGCGACACCTGCATCACCACGGGCATGTCCGCTTCCAGCTCTTCTTCCTGAACCATCTCCGCCCGCCGCTCAATGCGTCCTGGGGTTCCGTCAGACCGCGTGAACATCGGATAGGCGCTCACGTCATCCGCCAGAACTCCTGCGGTTGCCATGATCGCCACCGACTGCTCCCGAGTCTGCTCGGCGTTCTTTGGCGAGAACGCGTCGATCGACGGCCGGATCACCGAGATCCTGTCTCGCGGCAGCCCCTCCCATGCAAACCCGGCCCGAGAGAATATGAACACGTGGGCATCCGTGACATAGCCACGCAGGAAGCCCCACGCCTCTCGAGCGCGGTCGTTGGCGGCATCAAGGCCGACATGACAGCGCCACATCACCGTCGCGCCCGTCTCACGTACGGCCGCCGCCAACCCCGCCGTCTGCGGATCGTGCAGGATCACGATGTCCCGCGGATGCACCAAATCCACGAGCTCCTGCGCGTTGGCCACCATCGTCCGCTCGTACACGTCTCGCTCGGCGTCGCCCAACGGGCCGCCGTCTCCATCGAACCCATGTAAGGCGTTGTGTATCCGCTTGGTGACCGCGAAGAACTCGGGCTCTCCCGAAATCACCACCCACCGCGCGTCCACCCCGGCGCCACGGCAGTAGCCCAACAACGGCCGCAACATCTCGACCACCCCACCGCCCTTTCCGGTCGAGTTCACATTCCAGATCACACGACCGTGTAACCCCCGCGCTGCATGCGATACCAAGTCCAACAGCGCCTCATACTCACCCGGCGAGAGCACCGACGAAAATCGCTCCGGCGCCATCGCCGGAACCGCTTCATGCTCAAGTGCAGTCAGCTTGCCTCACACCCGGCCGTGCGCGCGCAGCCGTCATTCACGCTCGATGAGCATCGCGATCCCCTGGCCGCCGCCGATGCACAGGCTGACGAGCCCGAGCTTGTGATCCTGGCGTTCCATCTCGCTGAGGATCTTGGTCACGAGGATCGCGCCGGTGGCAGCGACTGGGTGCCCGAGGCCGATCGCGCCGCCGTTGGGATTTACCCGCGTGGTATCCAGGTCGAGATCCTGCAGGACGGCCAGCGATTGGGCCGCGAACGCTTCGTTGAGCTCGATCACGTCGACCTGGTCGAGTGTCTTGCCTGCGCGTTCCAAGGCCCTGCGCACCGCGGGGACTGGTCCGATGCCCATCGTCTTGGGATCGACTCCACACACCGCGTACGAGAGGATCCTGCCCCTGACCGGCGCGTCGAGCTGCTCGGCCATGTCGGCTGACATGACCACCACGGCGGCCGCGGCGTCGTTGACGCCGGAGGCATTGCCGGGCGTCACCGTGCCGTCCTTGTCGAACGCCGGCTTGAGCTTCGCCAAGGCCTCGAGAGAGATGTCGGCCCGAGCGTGTTCGTCGACCTTGAACTCGACGGCTCCCTTCCGCGACTTGATCTCGACCGGCACGACCTCCTCTTCGAACCGGCCCGCCTCGATGGCCGCGATCGCGCGGCGATGGGACTCGAGCGCGAACTCGTCCTGCGCCTCGCGCGAGATCCCGTGCGACTTGGCCAGGTTCTCGGCCGTCACCCCCATGTGAATCTTGTTGAACGGATCGGTCAGCGCGCCGACGACGGAGTCGACGAGGGACGCGTCCCCCATCCGCGCGCCCCAGCGCGCGTTCTCCATCCAATACGCGCCCCTGCTCATCGACTCCGCGCCACCGGCGAGTGCCACCTCCGCCTCGCCGGTCTGGATCATCTGGGCGGCCGTGATGATCGCCTGCAGGCCGCTACCGCATAGGCGGTTGAGCGTCATCGCCGGCGACTCCTTCGGGATTCCGGCGTTGATCCCGACCACCCGCGCGAGGTAGTGGTCCTCGGGCGAGGTGTGGATCACGTTGCCGAACACAACCTGCTCCACCTGATCGGGGTCGAGGCGCGCGCGCTCGATGGCCGCCCGGGCGGTCGTGGCGCCGAGCTCGCTCGGGGGAACGTCACGCAGGCCGCGCCCGAACGACCCGATTGCGGTCCGGGCGGCCGAATTGATCACAACGCTGCTCACGTGCACACCACTTTCCATGGCGGAGGTCGAGCACACGTCCCTGCTGCCCGCCGAATAGTTCCCTGCTCATCCACCCTACGCTCGTTCGGGAGCCGCCGCAAGCCGGTCCGCGCGATTAGGCTGCGCTGGCACCCCGCGATTCGGCCCCTTCGCCCGTCAGCCCGGCAGGCTGCTCGCCGTAAGCGGAATGTCGACGTCGACGAACCCCTGGGGATGAACGCCGAAGCCCTCCTCGTCGGCCCGGCCAAAGAGGTACGGCGCCAGATAGCGGCCGGCGATCTTGGTGGGTGGCCACCACAGCGGGTACCAGGTGGCGGAAACGTCGGGATCGGCGCCGGCGACGTCTGAGCGCATGAACCGCGGCTCGTCCCCGGTGAAGAGCATTCCTCGCAGCACCGGCCGAAACGGCGGAGCGTCAACGCGAGCCCCGTGTGATTGAGCGACGTGCGCCGCGACGGTGTCGGCTTGCTGGGCCGCGAGCCCACCCTGCTTGACCGGGAAGTCGACAGCATCGCCGGCGGCATAGACGTCGACCAGCCCCTGCACGCGTCCGTATTCATCGACGGGGACAAAGGCGTCAGGCTCGGTGGCGGGTACGCCGGCCAGCCCCGGACCGCTCATGAGCGGCAGGGTGACCACCCGATCGAACGCCTGGCGCTTTCCGGTCGCGAGCGTCACCTCGCCACCTTCGACCGTCGCTTGTGTCGAGCCGTCGAACCCGATGCCCGCCGCGGACAACAAGCGACCGACGCTCTCGCTGCCCTGGTCGCCGAAGAGCGCCAGAGGACGTTCCTCCGGCGTGATCAGGCGCAGCGTTGCTCCTTCGACCTTCCTTCGCGCAAGCTCGCGTGCGGTCATGAGCGCAAGCTCGTACAGGGGCAGCAGCCAGCCACGGCTGCTCGGGGCGACGAACGCAACGCTGCGCAGCTCGCCGCTGCCAAGCCCGTCAAGCATGTCCCTGACGGCCTGGCCAGCCCCCGCGACCCCGAATGCGATCGCGTCTGCGAATGGCGGTCGCAGCCGGGCTCCCGGTGCGAGGATCAGGGTGTCGAAGCCGAGGACCGGCCCGCCGGCGCAGCTGACCTGGTGCTCTCCAGCGTCCACAGCCTCAACGGCTGCCTGCACGAACTCCGCGCCGAACTCGGCGGCGATGTCCGGCAGGGAATGGCGCGCCGCCGATCCCAACCCGAACGGCTCCGTGACTGTGAGGGGCCGGTCCACGAACAACTCGTCTTGCGAAACGAGGGTCAGGTCAACGCCATCGCCGAGAAGAGTTCGCAGAGCGATCAGTGCTTCCAGGCCGGCCACCCCTCCCCCGACGATCATGACCGGGCTGCGGTTCTTGCTCATGGCACGCAGACTAATCGACTCGCAGCCGAGGAGGTGTTCCGACGGAGCGGTGCCGGCGACCCGGCGGGAAACTCCGCCTTGCCAACGAGGTTCTCGCGTGTCAGTCTCATTCGCGGCCGCCGCGACCGCAAGCGAGGGACGAGATGAGGTTCGATGACGTGTGCATCCCACTGAACGCGGCCTGGTCGTCGCCGTTCGTGCGCTGGCAAGGGCCCGCTGCGGAGATCAGCAGCCTCGACCTGGCCGATCAGGTGACCCGGCGCGGCCTGGCCGAGCGCGGCGTCGAGTGGCCGTTCGACGAACTCGTGCTCGGCACGACGATTCCGCAGTTGCACTCGTTCTATGGCGTGCCCACGCTCGCCGGGCGGCTGGGTCTGGGGACGATCTCGGGGCCGCTTATAGCGCAGGCGTGCGCGACGTCGGTCGCATGCCTGCACGCCGCGGCCGCCAGCCAGAACGGCTCGCCGATGGGGGCCCGACTGGTGGTGACCACCGACCGTACGAGCAACGGGCCGCACGTCGTGTATCCGTCGGCGGCCAGCTCGGGCGGGACGCCGAGCAGCGAGAACTGGGTGCTGGACAGCTTCGACTTGGATCCAAACACGGGCGAGTCGATTCTGAGCACGGCTGAAGCCGTCGCCAGGGAAGGCGGCTTTGAGAAGCGTGAGCTCGACGAGGTCACGCTGCGGCGATGGCAGCAGTACGAGGAGTCGCTGGCGGACGACCGCGCCTTCCAGAAGCGCTACATGGTTCCGATCACCGCTGGCAGCCGGCAGAAGCCCGAGGAGATCGCCTCGGACTGGGGCATACGGCCGGCGACTGAGGAGGGGCTGGCGTCGCTGAAGCCGGTCCAGCCCGACGGCGTCGTCAGCTACGGCGCCCAGACGCATCCAGCCGACGGCGCTGCGGGGTTCGTCGTCACGACCCCCGCGCAGGCGCGGGAGGTGGGCGACGACGGCCCGGTGGCGCGGATTCTGTCGACCGCGTTCGCGCGCGTCGAGCCGGCCCGAATGCCCAAGGCGCCGGTGCCCGCCGCGCGGCGGGCACTCGCCGACGCCGAGATCTCGTTCGAGGGCATCGACCTGATCAAGACGCACAATCCATTTGCGGTCAACGATCTATGGTTTGCCCGAGAGACCGGCTGCGAGCTCGAGGCGATGAATCCGTGTGGATGCAGCCTCATCTACGGGCACCCGCAGGGGCCCACCGGCGCGCGGGGGATCATCGAGCTGATGTGGGCGCTCCACGATCGCGGAGGTGGCCGCGGCATGTTCACGGGGTGCGCTGCCGGCGACACCGGAGCGGCGACGATCGTGGAGGTCGGCTGAGCCGAGTTAGCGAACCCTTCAACGGGAGCGACGACAGAGAGGAGACGGACCGTGTACGCAACTGTGGCCTGGCCGCTGCGACGTGCCGCGCGGATCGAGGCTGACGGCGAAGCGATCGTCGACGGTCCCGTCCGGCGTACCTGGCGGGAAGTGCACGACCGTCTTTCCGCTCTGGCCACCGGCCTAGGGCAACTCGGCGTCGCGAGGGGCGACCGTGTGGCGGTGCTCGCGCACAACTCCGGTAACCATCTCGAGGCTTGGCTGGGGCTCCCGGCCCACGGCCGCGTGATCAACGACCTCAACCTCCGCTTGGCCACGCCGGAGCTCGCGTTCATGGTCGACGATTGCGAATGCGTCGCGCTGTTTGTCGACGATGACCACCTTAATGTCGGTCGCGAGCTCATGGGCCTCTGCCCATCGTTGCGCCGGCTGGTGTACATCGGCTCGGAGCCCGAGTCTCCAACGGACGCGATCGCCTGGGACGAGCTACTGCAAGGCCCGCCGGCCCAGTTTCCCGACTTCGACGAGGATACGCTCGCCGCGATCGTGTACACCGGCGGGACCTCGGGGAAACCGAAGGGGGTGATGCTTAGCCACCGCAACCTGATGGCCAACGCCAAGCAGTTCACCATCGCCTGCGGCCACGTCCGGTCGGACCGTTACCTGCACGCAGCGCCGATGTTCCACGTGGCCGACACCTCGCAGACGTTCGCGATGACCTGGGCGGCGGGGACGCACGTGATCCTTCCCGGGTTCCGCCCCGATGCGGTCGCCGAGACGATCGAGCGCGAGCGGATCACCCTCACGCTGCTCGTTCCGACAATGATCGGGATGCTGATGGATCACCTCGAGAAGGCCCCGCGCGACCTCTCGAGCCTGCGGCTGCTCATGTACGCCGCTTCGCCGATGCCAAAAGAGACCCAGAGGCGCGCGATGGCGGTGCTCGGCTGCGACTTCACACAGATGTACGGGATGACGGAGGCGGCTCCACTCGTCACCCAGTCAACCGCCGACGATCACCGCCGCGGGGCGGCCGGAGAGGAGGCCTACGTGAGCCGACTGGACTCAGCCGGTGCAGAGGTCGTCGGCGTGCAGTGCGAGGTCCGCGACCCGGAGACCGGCGAGCCGCTGCCTCCGGGCGAGCCGGGCGAGATCTGGGTTCGCGGTCCCAACGTGATGCTGGGGTACTGGAAGCGCGCGGAGGAGACCCGGGCCGTCCTGACTCCAGACGGCTGGTACCGGTCGGGCGACATGGCGTACGCCGACGAGTCCGGATACCTGTACATCGTCGACCGCCTCAAGGACATGATCATCAGCGGCGGCGAGAACGTGTACTCGACGGAGGTCGAGCTGGCCCTGTACGAGCATCCGGATGTGGCGGAATGCGCGGTGTTCGGGGTTCCCGATCCACGGTGGGGCGAGCGCGTGCACGCCGTCGTCGTGCCGCGGGCCGGCGCGGAACTCGACGAGGACGTGCTCATCCTGCATGTCCGCGCTCTGATCGCTCCCTACAAGGTCCCGCGCTCGATGGAGATCCGCGACGAGATGCTCCCCAAGTCGGGTGCGGGCAAGATCCTCAAGCGCGACCTGCGCGACCCATACTGGGCCTGCCAGGAGCGCCAGGTCCACTGATCCCAACGCTGAGCGTATCCTCCGCCAGCGATAGCGTAGGGCCCCTAAACACCCCGGATAAGGAGGACGCATGGCCGACAGCGTTTACCGCGTCACCGAAGTGATCGGCGTCAGCAGCGAGTCCTGGGAGGCTGCCGCCCGGAGCGCGGTGGAGACGGCGGCGCGGACGGTGCGCGATCTGCGCATCGCGGAGGTGCTGCGGCAGGACGTCACAATCGAAAACGGCGGCGTGACCAACTTCCGGGTCCGCCTGGCCATCTCGTTCAAGTTCGAGACGGGCGACTGATCGACGGCGGGTCGCTCGCGGGCGCGCCGGGGGCCTGAGCCGGCTCGACGACCTCAACATCCAGCGACCGCCGAGGCCGCGGTCTCGGCGCCCTGCCACCGCGCGCTCGAGGCCGGGGCCCCGAGTGCGCGGCGTGCAAGGGTTCACCCTGACGCGCCCCACGATCCGTGGGACACGCCCAATCCAGCAGCTGGGCAAGGGCACCAACGCATCTGACGCGGTGCTATGTCGAGGGGACGTGCCGCCCTGATCGACGTTTGGCCCTTATCCAGCTCACTGTTCACAACCGCCATTTAACCCGGCCCGCAGACGCACGCCATCCGCAATCTCCCCTCGATCTCGATGCGTGATTTGCCCCGCCAAACCGCGGACGGTCTGCAACCCAGATGTGGATCTCTACTGCTTACAAATTAGCTGACCGCGTGTTAAGTTGCTAGCGTCATCCGATCAAAGGAGACCGCTATGGGACCGGCACCAAAGAACCCCCGCCGCCCGGCCCGTGCGACAGCGAACTTCGTCCGACCCGACGAGCGCATCCTCGAGGCCGGCAAGCGTGCCGGCAGCCGCTATCTCGATGATTATGAGCGGTTAGTGGAACGCGTGATCACCGTCCAGCAGCGTCTGGCTGAGCAATCGAACAGCGATGCCGTGAAGTCGATCGTCGGTGCACAGGGCGAATTGACGCGGCGGATGGCGTCGGCCTACAGCTCGACGGCGCGAAAGCTGATCTCGTAGTAACCCGCGGTGATCGGTTTTGGCCTGAGGAGCGCGCCGAGGCTCAAGCCAGTGGCGGCGAGGCGATAGCGTTCCGATTGACGACCAACAAACAGATCGGGAGTACGAGATGACGAGCGCGAGCACGAACGGCTTGGTGACGGATATGGCGAGCCTGCGGGAGAGCGCCGGCAGGCGCCTCGGCTACACAGATTGGCAGGAGATGACGCAGGAGCGCGTCAACCAGTTCGCGGATGCCACGGACGACCACCAGTTCATCCACGTTGACGTCGAGCGGGCCAAGGCCACGCCGTTCGGTGGCACAGTCGCCCACGGCTATCTGACCCTGTCGCTGATGGCTCCGATCATGGGGCAGCTGCTCAAGGTCACCGATGCCACGATGGGAGTCAACTATGGACTCGATCGGGTCCGCTTCCCTGCGCCGTTGCCGGTCGGCGCACGGTGGCGGGGTGGCGCCGAGATCCTCGAGGCAACTGAGGTCCCGGGCGGGTTGCAGGTCAAGGTCAAGGGGACGGTTGAGGTCGAGGGATCCGAGAAGCCCGCCTGCGTGGCGGAGTGCCTAGTCCGTATGTACGGCGGGTGAGACCGTCGATCAAGACGGTTCGCCGCCGGGGCCTCCGGCTCCGTAGTTCTCCGCAAGGCGCCTGGGAACGCAACGGATTACGGGGGGGTTGTGTGTGCCTAGGGTGAGCGGTTAGCAAACCTCGAGAGGAGCACCGCGATGTCGACGAAGGTCGCGATCAATGGCTTTGGGCGGATCGGCCGTAACTTCATGCGCGCCGCGTACGAGCACGACGCCGACTTGGAGATAGTCGCCGTCAACGATGTCACCGACGCGGCCACGCTCGCGCAGCTGCTGGCGTTCGATTCCGTCTACGGACGCTTCCCCGATCCGGTCCGAGCCGAGAACGGCGCGATGCTCGTCGGCGACCGCTCGGTGAGGGTGCTCGCGGAGCGCGACCCGAGCGCGCTGCCCTGGTCCGAGCTCGGCGTCGAGGTCGTGATCGAATCGACCGGCATATTCCGATCCCGCGCCGGCGCCGCCAAACACCTCGACGCCGGCGCGCGCAAGGTGATCATCACCGCACCCGCGTCGGGCCCCGAACCCGCCGACGCCAACGTCGTCCTCGGCGTGAACTTCGACCAGGTCTACGACCCCGAACACCACCACATCATCACCAACGCCTCCTGCACCACCAACTGCCTGGCCCCCGTCGCCCGCGTCCTGCACGACACCGTCGGGATCCGCCACGGACTGATGACCACGATCCACGCCTACACCTCCGACCAAAACCTCCTCGACGGACCCCACAAAGACCTCCGCCGCGCCCGCGCCGCCGCCCTCAACCTCATCCCCACCTCCACCGGCGCCGCCAAAGCCCTCGGCCTCGTCATCCCCGAACTCCAAGGCCGCCTCCACGGCTTCGCCGTCCGCGTCCCCACCCCCACCGGCTCGATCGTCGACCTCACCATCGAAGCCGAACACCCCACCACCACCGAACAAATCAACGACGCCTTCCAACAACACGCCGACACCGGCCAACTCAAAGGCATCCTCGCCTACAGCGAAGACCCCATCGTCTCCACCGACATCGTCGGCTCCCCCTACAGCGCCATCTTCGACGCCCCCCTCACCAGCGTCATCGACAACACCCAAATCAAAGTCATCGCCTGGTACGACAACGAATGGGGCTACTCCAACCGACTCGTCGAACTCGCCGCCCGCATGCTCACAAAAGTCCCAGCCTGAGCCAGCGTCACCGCGCCCGTTTCATACGGTCCTGACGCTCGAGATACGGCGCGAGATACTTGGCGGCGATCTTCGTCGGGGGCGACCACGTGGGCTCCTCGGTGAACTTTGCGCTGAAGGCGTGCCGACCGGTGAGGTGTGCCGTCAGGTAGCGCGGTCGCCCACCCGTCAGCAGGATGCCCTGGATGACAGGTCGGAACGCACTGGGGGCGATGGGAGCACCGGCCAGCGCCGCGATGGCCTCCGCGGCGGTGTCAGCCTGCTGTGCTGCGAGTCCACCGAGTTTCACGGGAAAGTCTGTCGCGTCGCCGGCAGCGTAGACGCGTTCGACGCCTCGCACTTTGCAGTGCCCATCGACCCGGAGGAAGCCCCGCGGAGTGGCGGGTAACCCTGGTATCGCGGGACCTTCAAGCTCGGGCAAGGCCACGACCCGATCGACCCTAAGCTCCCGCTGGCCGGGCCTGGTGGTGGCGCTTCCTGACGCCAGCGCCCGGCGATCGGGCTTAATCACGATCCGACCGGGCGCGGGAATCTCGCAGTGGGCCGGGGCTACCACCTCAATCCGGTTCTCGGTCAGCAGCCGGAGAACGCTCCGAGCCGTGGCCTTGCCGAACAGCGAAAGCGGCGCGTCCTCGGGTGTCAGGACGGTTATGGCGATTTCGACGCCCGCGTCGTAGGCGCGCGTTGCGCTCATCAGGGCCAGTTCGTAGATGGGGAATGGCCACGCCATCCGTGGAGGCACCACGAACGCAAGGTGGTGAACGTATCCGCCCTCGATGTCCTGGATCAGTCCGTGAAGGAGCTCGTCGAGGCGCCTGTCGTCGATCGTTATGGCGTGCTCGTACCGTGCATGCAGGCGGGCTCCTACGCACAGCACCAACGCGTCGTAAGAAACCTCCTCGCCCGACTCGGTGTGTGCAATGCGCGCGTGGTGGTCCGCCCGAACCAAGCGGTCCCTGAGGAGCTGTACGCCCAAGTCGCTCGAGATCCGCTCGAGCGAATAGCGCTCGGCCGTCGCGTACGCGAACGGCTCGCGGACCGTCATCGGGCGGTAAACCAGCTCTTCGTCCGGGGCGATCATGGTCAGGCTGACTCGATCGGCCGCGAGGTCCCGTAGGGCCAGCGCGGCCTCCACGGCCCCCACGCCGCCCCCGGCGAGGACGACCCGAAAAGGTTCCGACGTACGGTCGTCGCTCGTCATCGTGCGGAGCTTACGATAGCTGGCGCGCTCGACGGCGGTCGCTCGCTGCGCTCATTGAATGGGACCGCGAACCAAGGCCGGGCGGCGGCGTTCCCGTGCATCGCGGTAGCCATGCGCAGTTCGGCTTAACACCGACGCGCTCCGCAGCTGCTACGGATGTCAGGCGGGCTTGGGCGCCCGTAGTGTGGTTTCAAGCCGTGTCGACACGGAGGCTCCGGGATCTGGTCCCGGTTTTTGTTGGAGGTCGTTGACATCATGCCCGCGAATTTTCAGCCCCTGACGCCCTTGAGGTTTCTCGAGCGCTCTGGCGCGGTCTTTCCTGACAAGCTGGCGATCGTTTGCGGCGACCGTCGGTTTACGTACCGCGAATTTGCCGATGAGGCGACTCGGATTGCCCGCGCGTTGCTGGCTTCCGGGATCCAGCCGGGCGATCGCGTTGCCTACCTTTCCCCGAATGTCGCCGAGATGCTGGTCGGACAGTTCGCCGTACCGCTCGCGGGCGGTGTGCTGGTGGCGATGAATGTCCGCCTGTCGCCAGACGAGGTCGGATACATCAGCCGCCACTCCGGCGCGAAGATTCTGATCGTGGCCGAGGAGCTCCTGTCGAGCGTGCCCGGCGCTGAGAGCCTCGGCGAGGTGGCCGAGGCAATTGTGATCTCGGATTCGGAAACGGTACCGGCGCGGGACGGTGATCTCCCGCTACGCGCCTATGAGGAATTCCGCGGCCGCGGGAGCCTCGAACCCCTCCCGTGGACAGTCGACGACGAGCAGACCCCGATCTCGATCAACTACACCTCGGGAACGACGGGTGACCCGAAGGGCGTGGTCTATACGCACCGCGGGGCGTACCTGAACTCGTTGGGCGAGGTCATTCACTCTGAGCACTCGTCTTCGTCGGTATACCTCTGGACGCTGCCGATGTTCCACTGCAATGGCTGGTGCACCGCGTGGGGGGTGACTGCGGTCGGTGGCACCCATGTCTGCCTCAGTGCTGTTCGGCCCGACGTGATCTGGCGGCTGATCGACGACGAGCGGGTGACGCATCTCAATGGCGCGCCGGCCGTGATGATGTCGATCTCGCGTGCGCCGGAGGCGCATCCGCTCGAGCGTCAATTGACGGTGACGACGGCGGGCGCCGCGCCGAGTCCGACGATGATCGCCGAGATGGAGGCGCTCGGGGCCCGGGTGATCCATGTCTACGGACTCACCGAGTCCTACGGACCGTACACGGTGTGCGAGTGGCAGCCAGACTGGCCCGAGCTCGAGCCCTCAGAGCGATCGCGAAAGCTCGCGCGGCAGGGCGTCGGCATGGTGACCGCGGAACGAACCCGGGTCGTCGATCCCGACATGAACGACGTCCCGGCCGACGGCACCACGATGGGCGAGATCGTGATGTGCGGCAACGACGTGATGAAGGGCTATTACCGCGATGACGAGGCGACTCGGCTTGCGTTCACCGGTGGGTGGTTTCACTCCGGGGACCTTGGCGTGCTGCATCCGGATGGATACGTCGAGCTAATGGACCGAGCCAAGGACATCGTGATCTCCGGAGGTGAGAACATCTCCACGGTCGAGGTGGAACAGGCGTTGATGAGTCACTCGGCGGTAATCGACGCCGCGGTTATCGGCATCCCCGACGACCGCTGGGGCGAACGGCCGAAGGCGTTTGTGGTTCTCGACGATGCGCAGACCGTCGGGGAACCTGAGCTGATCGAGCACGTCCGGTCACGGATCGCGCACTACAAGGCGCCGGACGCGATCGAGTTCCTCGCCGCGCTACCGCGAAACTCGACCGGCAAGGTTCAGAAGCGCGAGCTGCGAGAGCGCCAGCGCGCCAGGGAAAGCGACGCCCTCACCGCCTAAGTTCCCGCTGGGCGTTGAGTCACCAGGGTTGATAACTGCCTGCGTTGGCGGCTCGCATCGCGGTGACGTAGCCGGCGCGCTCATAAGCGGCCGCGTCGGCCTCGTTCGGCACCGCGAACAGGCCTCGCAAATCGTCGACTGAGCGGAAGCCCTTGCGCACCATCCAGGCACGCAGGCCGCCGAGCAAATCCTCTGCGTAATGGGGTCCATGGCGAAGCAGGGCGGAAGTGCTCATGACCACGTCGGCACCGGCCAGCAGGTATCTGGCGACATCCGCGGGGACCTCCACTCCTCCGGTAGCTGCGAGTGAAGCCCTCACCTTCCCGCACAACAGCGCGATCCAGGTCCGCGACAGCCGGGCATCCGCCGGGCTGGACAGGTTCACTCTCGGCAGGACGACGAGCTGCTCGGGGTCGATCTCAGGTTGCAGGAAGCGGTTGTAGAGCACGAGTGCGTCGGCACCGGCGTCGTCGAGACGCAGGGCCACCTCACCGGGCGAGCTGAAGTAAGGGCCGAGCTTGACGGCGACCGGCACGGTCACGGCGGCCTTGACGGTCTCCAGGATGTCGATGTGGCGCTGCTCGACGTCGCGGCCGGAGATGTCCGGACTGCCGGGTAGGTAGTAGATGTTCAGCTCGATCGCGGCAGCGCCGGCGTCCTGCATCGCGCGGGCGTAACCGGTCCAGCCTTCGGGCGTGACACCGTTGAGGCTTGCGATCACCGGGACGTCCACCGCTGAGACGGCGCGCTCGAGCAGGACGAGGTAGGTGCGGGGGCCGCCGTCCTCTTCGGCCACCGAGGGGAAGTAGCTGAGCGCCTCAGGGAAGCTCTCGGCGGTGTCCTCGACGAGCGCGGCAGTGCGGGCCGCCTCCTCTCGCAGCTGCTCCTCGAATAGCGAGAACAGAACGATCGCGCCCACGCCGCCGTCCGCCAGCCGTCTCACGCCGTCGAGCGTGTACGACAGCGGCGAGGGGGACGCCACGAGTGGGTTGCGCAGCGCGAGACCCATGTAGTTGGTCGAGAGGTCCATCAGCTACGCCGGCGGGTGTCCGACGGGAACTCGCTCGCGCTGCGGGTCGCCATCTCCTCGTACAGCCGCCAGCGCTGGTCGACCACCTGCTGCGCGAGCCCGCCCAGTCGCTCGGCCTCGATGGGGTGGGCGGCCTCAAGCGCACGAAAGCGCAGCTCGCCCTTACGGTAGTCGTCCAGCGATATCCGTGGCCTGGGCGAGTCGAGCAGGAAGGGGTTGCCGCCATCGGTGCGCACGACCGGGTCGTACCGGATCAACGGCCAGTGCCCGCTGGCCACGGCGCTGTACTGCTGTCCCAGCCCTTCGCGAAGGTCGTATCCGTGCGCGACGCATTGGCTGTAGGCGATGATCAGCGACGGTCCGTCGTAGGCCTCGGCCTCGCGGAACGCGCGCAGGGTCTGCTGGGGATCGGCGCCGAACGCGACCCGCGCCACGTAAACGTCGGCGTAAGCGATTGCCTGGAGCGCGAGGTCCTTGGTCGGGACGGTCTTGCCCGCTGCCGCGAACTTCGCGACCGCGCCGAGCGGGGTCGCCTTGGACATCTGCCCGCCCGTGTTCGAGTACACCTCGGTGTCCATCACCAGCACGTTTATGTTCTTCCCGCTGGCCAGCACGTGATCGAGCCCGCCCGCGCCGATGTCGTAAGCCCAACCGTCCCCGCCGACGATCCAGACGCTGCGGCGAATCAAGTGGTCGAGCACGCTGCGCAGGTCCTCGACCGCCGGATTGTCGAGCTCGTCGATTCGGCGCTCCAGCGCCCCGATCCGGTCGCGCTGGGCGCGCAGCTCCGACTCTCGAACCTGCGGTGCGGACAGGATCTCGTCCACGAGGTCGGCGCCCACCGCGTCGCGCAGCTCCTCCAGACGGCGGCGGGCAAGCTCGGTGTGGCCATCCGCCGCGAGTCGCAGCCCCAGCCCGAACTCGGCGTTGTCCTCGAACAATGAATTCGACCACGCCGGGCCGTGCCCATCAGCGTTGGTCGTCCACGGCGTCGTCGGCTGGTTTCCGCCGTAGATCGACGAGCACCCGGTTGCGTTGGCGACCGTCAGGCGGTCGCCGAACAGCTGCGAGAGGAGCTTCAGGTATGGCGTCTCGCCGCACCCGGCGCAGGCACCGGAGAACTCGAACAACGGTTCCAGGAACTGGGTCCCTCGCACGGTGCCGAAGTCCACCCGTGTACGATCGATCGCCGGCAGCTGCTCGAAGAAGGCGATGTTCTGTCGCTCGCCCGAGAGCAGCGGCTCTCGGGCGTCGAGGTTGATGGCCTTGTGTCCCGGCTCACTGGGCGCAGACACCGGACAGGCCTCGACGCACAGCCCACACCCGGTGCAGTCCTCGACGTACACCTGAAGGGTGTACCGCGCGTCAGGGAGCCCGGCTCCGTTCAGCGGCGCCGAGCGAAAAGTCTCGGGCGCGCCGTCGAGCCGGTTCGGCTCGTAGTAGCTGGATCGGATCACGCTGTGGGGGCAGACGAAGCTGCAGTTGCCGCACTGGATGCAGAGCTCTGAATCCCAGACCGCGACAAACTCCGAGATGTTGCGCTTCTCGTACTTTGTCGTGCCACTCGGGTAGGTGCCGTCGACGGGCAGTGCGCTCACGGGCAGCTGATCGCCATCCCCGCCCATCATCGCTGCGGTCACGGTGCGCACGAACTCCGGTGCGTCGGCGGGCACGAGCTCGGGGGCCTCCCGCGTCGACGAGACCCGTTCGGGGACCGCCACCCGGTGAAGCGCCGCGAGCGACCGATCGACCGCCTCGATGTTGCGCCGCACGACCTCGTCGCCGCGCTTGCCGTACGTCTTCCGGATCGAGCCTTTGATCGCCTCGATCGCCTGCTCGCGCTCGAGCACGCCCGAGATCGCGAAGAAGCAGGTCTGCAGCACCGTGTTGGTACGCCCGGCCAGGCCGGCGTCGCGCGCGATCTTCCCCGCGTCGATTGCGTACAGCTCGATCTGCTTGGCGACGATCTTCTCCTGCACGGGGCGAGAGAGCGCGTCCCAGACCTGATCCGGCTCCTCGCGGCAGTTCAGCAGCAGCGTCGCCCCCGGCGCGGCCCGATCCAGCACCTCGGAGCGCTCCAGCATGGCGAACTGGTGGCAGCCGACGAAGCTCGCCGCCGAAACGAGGTACGGGGCCCGGATCGAGCGGGGTCCGAAGCGCAGATGCGAGACGGTCTGCGAGCCTGATTTCTTGGAGTCGTAGACGAAGTAGCCCTGGGCGTGCAAGTTCGCCGCGTCGCCGAGGATCTTGATCGTGTTCTTGTTGGCGCCGACGGTGCCATCCGAGCCCAGTCCGAAGAACACAGCGCGGACGGTCTCCCTTCGCTCGATGTCGAGCAAAGGGTCGAACGAGAGGCTCGTAGCGGAGACGTCGTCGTTGATCCCGATCGTGAATCGCCGCTTGGGCTGCTCGCGGGCGAGCTCCTCGAACACACCGGCGACCATCCCCGGTGTGAACTCCTTTGAGGACAGTCCGTAGCGACCGCCGATGACCGTGGGCATGAGCTCGCGCTCCCCGGTCCCGTGAGCCTCGCTCAGGGCCGTGAGCACGTCGAGAAACAGCGGCTCCCCGAGCGAGCCGGGCTCCTTCGTCCGGTCCAGCACGGCGACCCGGCTCACGGTTTCAGGAAGTGCCCGTATCAGCTCGCTAGCGGGGAAAGGCCTGTACAGCCTGATTTGCGCGACGCCCACCCGTTCACCTTGTTCTTGGAGGAAGGCGACGGTCTCGCGCGCGGTCTCCCCGCCGGAGCCCATCACGACGAGGACCCGCTCCGCCTGTGGGTGACCGCTGTAGTCGACGAGGCCGTAGCGGCGGCCGGTCCGCTCGCCGAGTCGGTCCATCGCGCCCTGCACCACGTTGGGCACGCGCGCATAGAACGGGTTGACGGTCTCGCGCGCCTGGAAATAGATGTCGGGGTTCTGCGCCGTGCCTCGGATAAACGGCCGCTCCGGCGACAGCGCCCGCGCGCGATGCGCCCGGACCAGCTCGTCGGAGATCAGCGCGCGTACGTCCTTCTCGTCCATCATCTCGATCGTCTGAAGCTCGTGCGAGGTGCGAAAGCCGTCGAAGAAGTGCAGGAATGGGACGCGCGTTTCGAGCGTCGCGGCGTGAGCCACCAGCGCGAGGTCGTGGGCCTCCTGCACCGATGCCGACGCCAGCAGCGCGAAACCGGTCTGTCGGACCGCCATCACATCGGAGTGGTCACCGAAGATCGACAGCGCCTGCGCGGCCAGCGAGCGCGCGGCCACGTGCATCACCGCCGACGTCAGCTCGCCGGCGATCTTGTACATGTTCGGGATCATCAGCAGGAGGCCCTGGGAGGCCGTGAACGTGGTCCCCAGCGCTCCGCCCTGGAGGGCGCCGTGCAGGGCCCCCGCGGCACCGCCCTCGCTCTGCATCTCCACCACGGTTGGGACCGTTCCCCAAAGGTTCGTCCTCCCCTTGCTCGACCACTCGTCGGCGAGCTCGGCCATCGGCGACGAGGGCGTGATTGGGAAGATGCAGCAGACCTCGCTGCACCGGAACGCGACCGACACCGCCGCTTCGTTGCCGTCGACGGTGGCTCGCATCAACTCGGCCCCGCGCCTGGATCTGGGGGCGCTGTGAAGGCATAGGCGGGATCGGGCGCCTCCTCCGGGACCATCTCGATCGAATGGACCGGGCACTGCTCAAAGCATGCCCGGCACCCGGTGCAGCGGTCGTAGTCGAAGCGGTAGCGCTTCTCCGGGCCCAGCTTGATCACGGCGTCCTCCGGGCAAGCCCCGAGGCAGCCGTCGCACTCGATGCAGTTCCCGCACGACAAACACCTCCTCGCCTCGAACACCGCCTCCTCGGGGGAGAGACCGCCGACCACCTCGTCGAAGCCGCCGAGTCGCTCTTCGGGCACGAGCTCAGGCTGCTCGCGGCGCGGATGGTCGCCGAAATACCACAGGTTAAGGAGCTCGAACTCGGCCAGCGGATGTTTGGGGGACGGCTCGTATTGCGACCCGCGCAGCCAGGCATCGATCTCCCGCGCGGCTCGCTTGCCGTGCCCAACCCCAACCGTCACGGTGCGTTCCGAGGGCACCATGTCGCCGCCGGCGAACACACCCGGGCAGCCCGTCATCAGCGAGCTGGACACCCGCACCGTCCCGTCGCGATCGAACTCCACTCCGGGCACGCCGCGCAGGAACGCGGTGTCGCTCTCCTGGCCGAGCGCCAGGATCACTGTGTCCGCCGCGAGCGTCTCGAAACGGCCGGTTGGCTGGGGGTAACCAGACTCGTCGAGCTCCATCTCCTCGACCTGAAGATCCGAGCCCTCCATCGCCTTGATCGTGCGCAGCCAGTTGATCCGCACTCCCTCCCGCTCGGCGTCGGCCGCCTCGTCCTCGTGCGCCGGCATCTGCTCGCGAGTCCGCCGATACACGATCAGCGCCTCCTCCGCGCCCATCCGCCGCGCGACGCGCGCGGCGTCCATCGCGGTGTTGCCGCCACCGTAGACCGCGACGCGCCGTCCGATCACGGGCCGCTCCCCCGCCGCTACGCCGCGGAGGAATGACACCGCGTCCACGATCGGCCCGGCGTCCGCCGCGGGGATGTCGACGCGCTTCGAAAGGTGTGCGCCGACCGCCACGAACACCGCGTCGAAGGCGCCCTCGCGTCGCTCCGCCTCGAGATCCTCGACGCGGTGGTCGCTAGTGAAACCCACGCCCAACGCAGCGATCCGCTCGACCTCCGCGCCCATCACGTCGCGAGGCAACCGGTAGGCCGGGATCCCGTAGCGCATCATTCCACCGGGCTCGGGACCCGCGTCGCGGATCTCGACCTCGTGGCCCAGACGCGCCAGGTGGTAGGCGGCCGAAAGCCCGCTCGGCCCCGCCCCGATCACCAGCACCCGCCTGCCGCTGCGCACGGGTGGGGGATCAAACAGCCAGCCCTGCTGGAGCGCCAGATCGCCGAGGAAGCGCTCGACCGAGTGAATCGCGAGCGGACTGTCGAGATCGGCGCGGTTGCAAACGCTCTCACATGGGTGGTAACACACCCGGCCGTGGATGCATGGGAACGGGTTGTCGGCGGTGAGGACGCGCCATGCCCGCTCGTGCTCGCCGACCTTGACGTGCGCCATCCAGCCCTGGATGTTCTCGCCAGCGGGACAGCCGGCGTTACACGGCGGCAAGAGATCGACATATACCGGCCGCTCGCTCCGGACCGGGCCGGCACGCGAACGCCCGTGAACCAGATCCGGCAGCTGGGTGACATCCAACGCCGAACCAGGAGTCGCCGTCGCCGGCCGGCGCTCAACCCGCTGTAACCGCCGCCCTTGGACAGCCATCACCTCACTCTATCCCCGTACGCTGCCGAAATCGACCCGTCAGGGCTCTCGCGGGGCCGCGATTGCAGCCTGTGCGGCCGCGACCCGCGCGATCGGCAGACGGAACGGCGAGCAGCTCACGTAGTCGAGCCCGGCGTCGTGGAAGAAGCGGATCGAGTCCGGATCGCCACCGTGCTCGCCGCAGATGCCGAGCTCCAGGTCGGCGCGCTCGCGCCGGCCGCGCTCGACGGCGGTGCGGACGAGCTCGCCGACGCCCTCCCGGTCGATGGTCGCGAACGGCGAGCCGTCGACGATCTTCTCCTCGACGTAGCGGGGGATGATCCGCCCCTCGATGTCGTCGCGGGAGAAGCCGAGCGCGCATTGGGTGAGGTCGTTGGTGCCGAACGAGAAAAAGTCGGCGTGGCGAGCAATGCGACCAGCGATGAAGCATGCGCGGGGCAGCTCGATCATCGTCCCCACCCCGAAATCCGTGCCGTAGCTGAGACCTTCCTCCTCGGCCGCTGCCACCACACGGGCTCGCACCAGCTCGAGCTCGCGCTCGTAGGCGACGAGCGGGATCATGATCTCGAGCCCCGGCGCGCGTCCCGTTCGCTCGCGCACCGCGACCGCGGCGCGCGCGATCGCGCGCACCTGCATCTCGTAGACCTCCGGCTGCATCACGCCCAGCCGCACACCGCGCGTTCCGAGCATCGGGTTGGTCTCCTCCAGCGAGCGCACGCGGTCGAACTGACTCTCGAGCCCGCCCAGACTCGGGCTGCGGTCGATCCTCGCGCGCACGATCTCCTCGTGGAGCTCGAAGCGGTCCGGTAGGAACTCGTGCAGGGGCGGATCGAGCAGGCGAATGGTGACGGGCCAGCCCACCATCGCCTCGAACAATCCCTCGAAGTCGCTCTGCTGGAGCGGCAGCAGCTCGTCGAGCGCGGCGTGACGGCCGGCGTCGTCCTCGGCCATGATCATCGCCCGCATCTTTGGCTGGCGATCGGCTGCCATGAACATGTGCTCGGTGCGGCACAACCCGATTCCTTCGGCGCCGTAGCGGTGTGCGCGGGTAGCGTCCTCGGGAGTGTCGGCGTTGGCGCGCACACCGAGCTGGCGTAGCTCGTCGCACCAGCGCAGGACCGTCTCAAATCGGGCGTCGACATGGCCCTCGACGAGCGGGACGTCGTCGGTCGTGATGTCGCCGGTCGTCCCATCGATCGCAATGTAGTCACCCGCGTGTAGGACCAGGTCGCCGATCCTCACCTCGCCCAGCTTCAGGTCGATGTCCAGATCGGCCGCACCCGTAACCGCGGGACGGCCCATGCCGCGCGCCACGAGCGCGGCGTGCGAAGCCTTGCCGCCTTCCGCCGTCAGGATCCCGACGGCCGCGTGAAAGCCGGCCACGTCGTCGGCCTCCGTGAACGGACGCACGAGAATCACATCGACTCCGTCCGCGGCTCGCGCGACCGCGCCTTCGGCGGTGAACACGATCGCGCCCTTCGCCGCACCGGGCGAGGCAGCCACGCCATGCGCGATCACCGTGTAGTGGGCTGCCGTATCAAACGTGGGGTGCAGAAGCGCGTCGAGCGACGCGGCGTCGATCGTCGCGATCGCCTCGGCCTTCGTCAACATCCGCTCCTCGAAGGCGTCCACCGCGAAGCACACGGCGGCCTGCGCGGGGCGCTTGGCATTTCGGGTCTGGAGCATGAACAGCCGCCCCTCCTCGACCGTGAACTCGGTGTCCTGCATGTCCTTGTAGTGCTCCTCGAGCTGGCGCAGGATCCCTGTCAGCTGCTCGGCGACGGTCGGCATCCAGTCGCCCAGCTCGGAGAGGTCGAGTGGCGTCCGCGCGCCGGAGACCACATCCTCTCCCTGTGCACGCGGCAGAAAGTCGCCCGACGGCTGGTGGCCGCCCGTGACCTCGTCACGACTGAAGGCCACACCGGAGCAAGAGGTCTCGCCCTTGTTGCCGTACACCATCTGCTGGACGTTGACGGCCGTCCCCCAATCGTCGGGAAGACGGTTGATCCGCCGGTATTGGACGGCCCGGTCGCCCAGCCACGAGTCGAACACGGCGCGGATCGAGTCCGTCAGTTGCTGGCGCGGGTCCGTCGGGAAGTCGAAGAACGACTTGAAACTCTCGGTCAGCTCGCGCAGCGCCTCGGCGTCGAGCTCGGTGTCAAGGGTCACACCGCGGTCACGCTTGACGCGCGCGATCTCATCCTCGAAGCGCTCACCGGGAATCCCGCGGACGACGTTGCCGAACATCTGCACCAGGCGGCGATAGCAGTCCCACGCGAAGCGGTCATCCTCGGTGCGCGCGGCCAGACCGGCAACCGACTCGTCGTTGAGCCCGAGGTTCAGCACCGTGTCCATCATCCCCGGCATCGACACGCGTGCGCCCGAGCGCACCGAAACGAGCAGCGGGTCCTCGGCGTCACCCAGCCGCTTGCCAGCCTGCTCCTCCAGCACCGCGAGCGCGCGGTCGACCTGCTCCTCCAGTCCCGCCGGCATGGTCTGGCCGCCGCGCATGTATGCGACGCACGCCTCCGTGGTGATCGTGAACCCGGCGGGGACCATTCCAGGATCGAGGATTCGCGTCATCTCGGCGATGCCCGCGCCCTTGCCACCGAGCAGCTCGCGCATCTCTCGCGACCCCTCGGTGAAGTCGTACACCCATTTGCGCATGCCCGCCCCAGATCCATCGACCGCGCCGGTTTCTACTTGCGTTGTCATCTCATCTCTCCCGGATCGCTCGACCTGCTGGTTCAACAAGTCTCGCCACGGGGTCCACGGTCGGCAACCGTGGGAGCTGCCTACGCCCACTAGGTAGTTTTCCCCCGCACCCCGGCTCCGCGGCAACAACGCGTACCAACCGCGCTGCGTAGTTCTCCGCACCAACGGTTCGGATTCGCCCGCTCGCCGAGCGGATTCTCAACCTCTAGCGTGGTTGAGATGAGTGGCGCGACCGGGGCGATTCGGGTGGTGATCGCCGATGACCACGCTGTTGTGCGCCGCGGATTGCGCCAGCTGCTGGCCGCCGAGGAGGGGTTTGAAGTGGTCGCCGAGGCCGCGGACCTCGCCGGCGCGCGGCGGTACGTGCGTGGCCATCATCCCGATGTGCTGGTGCTTGACCTCAACCTGCCCGAGGGACTGACCCTGGGGGCGATCCCGGAGCTGCGCGCCGAATGTCCCGAGACTCAGATCGTCGTGTTGACGATGCAGAACGAGCCGGCGTACGCGCGCAAGGCGCTCGCCGCGGGGGCGCTTGGTTACGTGCTCAAGGAGGCTGCTGAGTCCGAGCTGGTGGAGGCGCTTCGCCGCGCGGCGGACGGCGACCCCTACCTGAACCCGCGGCTCGGCGCACGCGTCGCAGCGGAGGCCGCGCCTGGCCGTCCCAACGGACTCTCTGAGCGTGAGCTCGAGGTCCTGCGAATGATCGCCCTGGGGAATACCAACTCGGAGATCGCCGCCACGCTGTATGTATCCGTGCGCACCGTCGAGACCCACCGCGCGCATATACAGCAAAAGCTCAGTCTCAGAACCCGTTCCGAGCTGGTCCGCTACGCGCTCGACCATGGACTCATGGAGACGTGAGTAGGCTTCGGTAATGCCGTCGCGCCAGCGGTTCTCACAGGTGCGTTGGTCGGTCGCTGCGGCCGCAGCGGCCTGCGGCGTCGGGGAGCTAGTCCGCCGCCGGCGATCGGGTCGGAACCCGCCCCCGCCCCCGCCGCCGCCGGTGACGACGCAGTCCAGTCCGGGGCAGATCGCGGATTTGCAGCAGGCATACGGCGCCGACATGGCCGCGCCGACCGTTCCGCCACAATACGCCGGCACAGAGGACGGCTGAGAGCGGCGGCACAAAGGGCGTGCTCGACGACCACTTCCAGACGATGGGCACTCTTGCGAGGGTGGTGCGCGACGCCGACGGCCAGGTCGATGCCCGGTCGGTTTTTGCCGAGATCGAACGCCGGCTCTCGCGCTTTGATCCGGACAGCGACCTGTGCCGGCTGAATGCCGATCCCCGGCCCTCCGTCCCCGCCGGGCCGCTGCTCCGAGCCGCGGTGGCGGCCGCCCTGCGGGCGGCGTCCCTGAGCGACGGCCTCGTCGACCCGACGCTCCTCAGTGCGCTGCGTAGTAACGGTTACTGCGGGTCGCTGGCGGGCGCCGCGCCCGCGTCGCTGGAGGAGGCGTTGTGGACAGCGCCACCGCGTCGCCCGGCGCGGCCGGACCCGACGGCCCGATGGCGCGCGGTGAAGATCGAAGACGCCGCGGGCGTGATCCGTCGGCCACCCGGCTTGCAGCTCGACCTGGGGGGCTCGGCCAAGGGATGGGCGGCTGACCTTCTCGCGGGGCAGCTCGAGCGCCACGGGCGCTGCGCCGTCGACTGTGGCGGGGACCTGCGCGTGACTAGCCACCGTGGAGCGCCGTGGGAGGTGCGCGTACGCCATCCGCTGACCGGCGCAATCGCTCATACGCTCTACATTCGTGCGGGCGGCGTGGCGACCTCTGGCATCGACGCACGACTTTGGCAGCGCCATGGCGGCGACTTCGCTCACCATTTGATCGACCCGGCCAGCGGAACCCCAGCCTGGACGGGAGTGGTTGCAGCCACGGCGCTCGCCCCGACCGCGTTGGAGGCCGAGGTCCTGGCCAAGGCCGCGCTGCTGTCAGGTCCCGCGGCCGGGCGTCGGTTGCTGCGGGCCCATTACGGCGGGGTGCTGGTTCACGACGACGGCGCGGTCGATTCCGTCGGCTGACAGACCGGAACGCCGCATCCCCCGCTCGACGGCCTCGATCAGGGAGCTCCGCAGCGCCCCCAGGTCGACCACGCTTGTGACCGAGCCCATCCGGACCGCTCGCTCGATGCTGTGGACACGGTCGAAGCGCTCGGCGAACGCTCGTCTGTTCTCTGCCAGCACCTCTTCCCACAGTGCCGCTCTGCCGGCTCGCAGCCGCTGACGCTCCGCGCCCTCGGCCAGCGCGATCGAGCTTTCGAGCGCCTGGATTCGCTCATCGCCGGCCGCGGCCCGCTCGACCTCGCCGGCGAATACGACCGCCGCCGCCGGGGCGCCCCCGATCACCGAGGCGTGGGCGCCCGCGAGCGCCACCGTCTCGAGATTCGGATTGAGCCTTTGCGAGAAGACCACGAACGCCCCGCCGTGGTACCGCGACAGGACGCAGAACACGATGGGACCGTCGAAGTTGACGACCGCTCGTGCGATCTCGGCGCCGAATTCGAGCTGCCATTCGCGCAGCGACTCGGGCGAGCCGTCGAAGCCGGCCAGGTTTGCCAGCACGACCATCGGCCTTCGCCCGACTGCAGCGTTGAGCGCACGCGCGACCTTCTTGGACGCACGCGGGAACAGCGTGCCTGAGGTCCACTGGTCTGGCCCATCGGCGGGAATCGTGCCGTGCCTGGGCAGCGGTTGCGACTCGATTCCGATCAGCGTTACCGGCCATCCTCCGAGATGCGCATCCCATACGACCGCGACCTCCGCGTCGCGCATCCCCGCCCAGCGCTCCAGCGGCCGGTGGTCGCAGTCGATCACCGCGTGCATCACTGGGCGAATCGCGAACGGGTGCTTACGGCCCGGGTTCGATTTGTCGGAGAACACGTCGGCGATCCGCGGCAGCGCCGACCCGGGCGCGTCGTGCGGGGCCTCACCGACGTCGCGATCAGGGGGGTCCGACGTCTTTGCCCGGCGCGGGAAGCGATCACCCGGCGCCACGTAGGTGTGTTCGTAGTAGCGAAGCAGCACCCGGCAAGCGTCGGCGAGATCGCTCGCCCAGTACTGGGCCTGGCCGTTGGGCCCCATGATCCGCTCGTAGCCCCCGATCCCCAGGTTGTCCTCGGCCGACACGCCGCCTGAGTAGTCGAGCGCCTGCTTGCCGGCCAGCACCATCGCGCCGTCCGGCGTCATGATCAGCGCACCGCGGCTGTGCATCAACATCGTCGCCTGCGCATTGCAGTACGCCTGCGCTCCGACGTTGATGCCGGCAACGACCACGTTGAGCTCTCCGCCGGCTTGCGTGAACAGCACGATCCGTCTTAGCCCGGCCGCGATCCAATCCATCGTCTCGGTGCCCGAGTCCATCGCGATCCTCGCTCCGGCTGAAAGCGCGAACCACTCGAGCGGCACGCCCAGCTCCTCGGCCAGATCGATCGCGGCGATGATCCGCCGGCACTCGGGCTCGGCCAGCGAGCCGAGTGCGCGCGTCGGGTCGCCCAGCAGGATCACCCGCAGCATCCCCTCCGGATAACGCTCGGTGAAGTTGCGGACCGTGCCGACGACGATTCCGGTGGAGTTGGTCGCCGGTGGACGCTCGACCGGCTCGAGCCGGCCGCCGTCGGTCAGCTCGTGCTCGATGAACTCTCCGGCCGGCTGACCGGCGGTGGGATGGGCGGGGGCCAGGAGCTTGACGATCTCGGCCGGGTGCAGGTTCCCGCGGCGACGGGCCGAGATGATGCGCTGCGTTCCCTCATCGAGCGGCTGGAGCGGCTCACCAGGTGGATCGGTCACCTCGACCGCGACGTCGTGCCCGGTCGGCGCGTAGAACCGCAGGACTCGGTCGCGGACCGTCCCATCGTCCTCGCGCAGGCGTCCCTGGATCGCGACCAGCTCGATCCCGAGTCCAGCCGTTCGGGGCGCCACGCGCTCGATCAGCGTGCGAACCTCGTCGGGGTGCAGCTCGATCACCGGCCACGCGTGCAGCAGGACGCGGTTCCACATCAAGCGCCGGTGCAGCGGCCGGCGCGCTTGGAGGCCGCGTATCGCCTCCAGCACCGACACCAGCACGCGTTCGAACTCCGGCAGCGAGACCGCGTGGCCGTGTTCGTCGTAGACGGCGGTGAGGTCGCGGACCTCGGCCAGCGCAAACAACCGCTCGTCCTCGGCGTTGGCACGCGCGACCCCGTGGAACATGTAGATGTCCTCCGGCGAGGCCAGCCGCTCAAGGTCGAACTCGCGCAGGCGCCACAGCTGCAGTCGATCGCCCATCATCGGGTGCAGGCCACGCAGCACCTCGTCCTCGGCCAACCCGCCCGGCCCGGGCCGGAACGTGAACAGGTCGATCGCTGACATTCCCCGGCCCCGTCGCGGCTCGGCGGCCGCGACCACGATCCGGTGAAGCGCCGGCGGCGTCGGGACCTCCACAAGTGAAGCGTGCAACTGGGTCGCGAGCTCCTCGCGGGCCGGCGCTGGCTCGTGGTGCGGCACGAACAGGTCGAGCACCGCGAGCGTATCGTCGGGCAGCGCCTTGGCGTGCCGCGAAAAGGCGCTCGCGATCGCGGGCATCTCACCTAACTCGACGTATGCGGTGGCCAGCTGCCGTTGCCGTCCGCCGAATCGGTATCCGGCGAGCGCCACGTCATATCCGTCCAGCTTGACGTGCTCGAATCTTCCGAGCGAGCGCGTCCGGTAGTAGCGGCGAGCCATCGCCTCGACTAGCAGTCGACGAGCGGGAGGCGAGGCCGAACCCATCGCAACGGTCAGTCGCGGCGCGAGCGGGCGGGGGCAGTCGACGATCTCGTTGATCAGCTGTTGCGCGTCTGGTCGCCCAGGTTCGCTCGTGAGCGCCGCGATGTGCTTCTCCATTTTCGCGTACACCCGCTCGCGGGCCTCCGCGATCACCGGCTCGTCGAAGTAGCGGAACCGGACCTCGCGGGCCAGGTCCGCGACGACCGGGTCTCGGCTCTCGAGTGCGATCGCGAGCCGGTCGAGAACCTCGTGGAACTCCCCACTTACGTGGCCAACGAGCTCGTCGGCATCCTCGAGCCGGCGGTCGAGGATCGCGACGATCGCGGTACGCGCGATCTCGGCGCGCTGCTGGGAGAGGAACAGCCGGTAACACGCCTCCTCCAACCCGGGCGTCCGCTCGAGGCTGTCGATCCCGTAGTAAGCGAGCGCTCGGTGCAGCACCGCCATGAACCGTGGCGGCAGCCCTTCCGCACCAGCGTCGAGCGAGCGCAGCCACGCGTGCAGGTGCTCCTGCGGGCTCTGGAAGGACTCGGACCCTGGCTCGTGGTCGCCGCGGTCGGGACGCGACAGCGCGCGCAAGTCGGCGAACATCCCCAGCAAGCGATGCTCGCCGGGAATCAGCGCCGGGTCGCAGCTGAGCAGGTCGGCGCACTGGCCGTGAAGGTCAGCGATCGTACGTTCCACTTCCGTGGCGCCAATGTCATAGCCGAGCACCAGCCACTCCATGCGGCGCAGGTTCTCCCGGCATGGGTCTGGCGCGGCGTCCGCTGAGGCCATGAGAGACGCGAACGACAGGCGCTCGCCCGTCGCCGCCTGTACGGGTTGCTCGATCGCCTCCAGCGCGACCAGCGGCGCCTGCGCGCCGACGTGGACGTTCTCGCCGACGAACACGTCTTTCACTCGTCCGCGGAACGGCGCCGTCAGCGACGACTCCATCTTCATCGCCTCGACGACCGCGACCACGTCTCCGACCTCGACCATGTCCCCCGGGGCCACGGGAATCGAGACCACGAGCGCGGAACCCGGAACCCGGACGATGCCGCCGTCATCGCGGGACACCCGGTGAGGCACGCCGTCGACCTCGACCACCAGGTCCTCGCCCCGCGTCGAGGTCAGCGTACGGTGGGCCCGGCCGAACAACTCCAGCCGACGCTCGTGCGCCCCGAGCCGCCGAGCATTCAGCTCGACCGACTGCCCGTCCACCGTGACGCGGTATCGGTCCGGCGCGATCAGCGAGACGGCGAGCCGGTAGGACTGCCCTCGGTGGTGCAGGTCGTACGTACGCGACAGGGCACCCGCGGCCTGTGGGCGTCCCCGGCGCGCGAAGGCATAGAAACGGGCGCGGTCATCGGCTGCGTCCCGGTCTGCCAGCTCGATCGCCGCCTGTAGGAGCGCGAGGTCGCCGTGGCGTACGGGCAACGTGGCGCCACTCACGTAGAGCCGGTCGAGCAAGCCGGTGTCGACGTCACCGGTGCGTACCGTTGGATCGTCGAGCAGTCCGAGCAAGAAGCCCTGGTTCGTGGTCCCACCGTCGACCACCACCACCATGTCCGCGAGCGCCCGCCGCGTGCGCGCGAGCGCCTCGTCACGGTCGCTGCCCCACGCGATCACCTTGGCGATCATCGAGTCGAACTCCGCGGGGATCTGGTCGCCCTCGGTCACCCCAGTGTCCACCCGCAGCCCGGGCCCGGTCGGGAGTCTGAGGTGGACGAGGCGTCCCGGCGCCGGCACGAACCCGAGCGCCGGGTCCTCCGCGCACAGACGGACGTCGATCGCGTGCCCGACCGGCGTCGGCGGGTCGCCCTGGAGCCGTCCACCCGCGGCGACGTGCAGCTGAAGCTTGACGAGGTCGAGTCCAGTCACCGCCTCGGTGACGGCATGCTCGGCTCCGAGACGGGGGTTCACCTGAAGGAACGAGAAGCGATGTACTGCCGGGTCGTACAGGAACTCCACTGTCCCTGCGTTTCGATAGCCCGCGCGCTCCGCCAGCCCCCGCGCCGCGTCCATGATTTCCCGCTCCTGGCCAGCCCCGAGTCCTGGGCTGGAGGACTCCACGAGGAGCAGATTCTCGCGCCGTCGACACGAGCAATCGCTCACTCCCAGCGGCCAGACGTGGCCACGGCCGTCGGCGATGATCGGCACCTCAAGATGGCGCACAGTCTCAGCGCCCGCACCGCCGCTCAGCGGCTCGGCCCTGTCCCTCAGTAGCCGCATAACTGCCGGGTCAGGCCCCACGAACACGACTCCAAGCCGCTCGCACAGCTCCGCGAACTCAGGCCGCTCGGAGACCAGGTCCCAGCCGACCCAGGCAGCGTCGGCGCAGGCCGCCCGCAGCGCCCGCTCGAGCACTCCGAAGTCCGCATACGCAGCCGGGTCCGTGCCGACGCACACGGCTTCGTCGGCGTGCCGGACGAACATCGCGTCGCGCTCAGCCTCGGTGTACAGCGCGATCAGGCACAGCGGATCGGCTCGATGCCAGTTCAGCTCACGCGCGGCGTGAATGACACGCATCGCCGCGTCGCCACGATTGACGATCGCCAGGCGTGAGAATTCGCGTTGCAGCATGAGCCGTCGGCGATCGCGCCGACCTGCGGTCAATCCCCTTGTGGGTACCCCGCCTGGAGCAGGCCGACGACTTCGCGAATCATCGGGATGCGCGGGTTAGTGCGAATGCTCGGATCCGCGAAGGCAGCCTTGGCCAGCTCGGGCAGCGCCGCCTCGTACTCGCTGCGTTTCACGCCGCAGTCCGCCAGCGTCCGCGGCTCGTCGACCTGGGCGAGCAGCTCATCGACGCGTGCGAACAGGCGCTCGCACCGGTCGCTCTCCGTGCGGCCGCCGAGCCCGAGGATCCAGGCGATCTGCGCGTATTTCTCGGGCGCGATGTAGGCCGAGTAGCCGGGGGCCGGCATGAACTTGCTCGGCAGCGACGCGTTGTAGCGCAGCACGTGCGGCAGGAAGATCGCGTTCGCACGACCGTGCGCGATCCCGAACCGTGCGCCAACGGGGTGCGCGAGTGCGTGGTTGAGGCCAACGAACGCGTTTGAGAACGCGAGCCCCGCGATCGTCGCGGCGTTGGCCATCGCGGTGCGCGCCTCGAGGTCCGAGCCGTCCCGATAGGCTCGGGGCAGCGATGTGAGGATCAGGTTGACGGCCTGCACGCAGAAGGCGTCGGTGAACGGCGAGGCGAAGATCGAGACCACCGCCTCGAGCGCATGGGTGAGCGCGTCGATGCCGGTATCGGCGGTGATCTCCGGCGGCATCGTCAGCGCGAGGTTCGGGTCGACGATCGCCATGTCAGGGACGAGCGAGTAGTCGACCAGCGTCACCTTCCGGTGTCCCGAGGTGATCACAGCGGCCGGTGAGACCTCTGAGCCCGTGCCCGATGTCGTCGGGATCGCGATCAGCCGGACCTTGTGCTCGATCTGCGGGAAGACCGCGATTCGCTTGCGCGCATCGAGGAACGGCAGCGACAGCTCGCGGACACTCAGCTCCGGACTCTCGTGGAACAGGCGCATCGCCTTCGCAGCGTCCATCACGGAGCCGCCGCCGAGCGCGATGATGACATCGGCATCAAACCGCTCGAGCTGCTCCACTCCGGCGCGAATCTGCTCCTCGGTCGGCTCCGGCTCGACCCCGGAGAAGACGTTGACCGCGCCGGCGGTGAGATAATGGCGCACCTCTTCGGCCACGCCGCGCGCCACGGTCGCGTCGTCGGTGACGATCATCGGGCGGGAGGCGTCGAGCTGTCTCAGGTTATCGAGCGCCCCGGGATTGAAGTACGTGTCCGACGGAACCCGGAACCACTGGGGTGGCGTCTGCCGGCGCGACACGGTCTTGACGTTGAGCAGGTTTCGGTAGTTCACGTTGTCGGTCGTGTTCGAGCCCCCCCAGGTGCCGCAGCCGAGCGAGAACGTCGGCGTCATCGAGTTGTAGATGCCGCCCAGCGCTCCCACTGCGGTCGGCGCGTTGACCAGGATCCGCCCCGTGCGGAGCGCCAGCGCGAAGCGATTGATCACGTCGTCGTCGGTTGCGTAGACGGCCGACGTGTGGCCCAGACCACCGTGTTCGGTGACCAGCTCGCACGCCTTGATCCCGTGCTCGACCGATGGCGAGCGCACCACTCCGAGCACCGGCATCAGCTTCTCGGCGATGAACGGATGCTCGGCGAGGGCATCGAGGTCAGTCGGGAGCTGGGCGAGCAGCACCTTGTCGGTGTCCGCCGCCTCGAAGCCGGCAAGGGCGGCGAGGTTGACGCACGACTGCCCGAGAGCGTCGAGCTGCATCGTGCCCTCGTCGGTGAACGATCGGGCCGCCAGCGCGGTCGTCTGCTCGTCGGTCAGCAGCCGGGAGCCCATCCGCTGGAACTCCTCGACCATCTGATCGTAGATCTCATCGTCGATCACGCACGTCTGCTCCGCAGGGCAGATCACCGAGGAGTCGAACGTCTTGGAGACGAGAATGTCGACGACCGCCATCCGGACGTCGGCGCTGCGGTGCACGTAGACAGGCGCGTTGCCTGCGCCGACGCTGAGACACGGCTTGCCGGCGGAGTTGGCGGCGGCCACCGCCTTCGGCCCGCCGGTCGTCCAGATGAAGTCGACGCCCGGGTGGTGGAAGAGGTACTGCGACACCTCGAGCGACGGGTCGGGGATCACCTGCAGTGCGTTCGCCGGCAGTCCCGCCGCCTCGCCCGCTTCCTGGAGGAGCTCGGCCGCGCGGAGCGAGCAGCGCTGGGCGTTGAAGGACGGACGGAAGACGACGGCATTGCGCGTCTTCGCACACACGATCGACTTGAACAGCGTTGTCGACGTGGGGTTCGTGATCGGCGTCAGCGCCAGCACCACTCCGATCGGCTCGGCGACGTACTCGAGCCCACGCTCGCGATCCTCATCGATCACGCCTACCGACTTCTTGTCCTTCAGATAGTCATAGAGGAACTCGGTGGCGATGTAGTTCTTGAGGACCTTGTCCTCGAACACGCCGAAGTGGGTCTCCTCCATCGCCAGCTCTGCCAGCTCGACGGCGTTCTCGAGTCCGGCGACCGTCATCGCCCACACGATCCTGTCGACTGCATCCTGATCGAGCTCGCGCAGCGCCTTTGAGGCCTCGGTCGCCCGATCCACAAAGCCGTCCAATCGTGCGGCCCACTCCGCATCCGTCGAGGTGCCCGGCTCTTCAATTGCTGTGCTCATGGTGCTCCTCCTAGTCCAGAGGCGGGATCATGGGCCCGTCGCCCGAGGGATCGGGGATGCCTTCCTCGAGCCAGTTGTAACGCCCGGCCAAGACCTTCTGGGCGGCGGCGTAACGGTCGTCGTCGTCGTTGGCCCACAGCTCATGGAACAGAGCGTCCGCGCGGCGCCTGGCCATTGCGCAGAACAGCTGCGCGAGCTCGATCGCCTCGGCCTTGCGTTCGGGTTGTTCGCGACCGATCGTGTCGGCGTAGACAACCGTCGAGGAGATCGCGAACAGCTCGGCTCCGATGTCGACGATGCGCCCGAGGAAAGTCTGCTTCTTCTCGAGCTTTGCCTGCCAGCGCGCCATGCCGTAGAACGTCGAACGCGCGAGCTTGCGCGACGAACGCTCTACATAGCGCAGGTAGACTCCGAGCGGGCCGAACTCCTCATAGGAGCGAGGGTTCTGGCCCTTGCCGACGGCCAGCTGCGGGAACCACTTGCCGTAGAACACCCCGGCCTTGATCGCCGCATCCGCCTTGGCCTTGGCGTCGCCGTCGCCCATGAGCAGGCCCCCCGCGGCCTGGAGGTGCGTGTCGACCGCCTCGCGGGCGATCAACAGGTGCATGATCTCGCTCGACCCCTCGAAGATGCGGTTTACCCGCATGTCCCGCATGCACTGCTCGACCGGCACGGGCTTCTCCCCGCGCGCCTTGAGCGACGCCGCGGTCTCGTAGCCGCGCCCACCGCGGACCTGGACCAGCTCGTCGATCACCCGCCACGACAGCTCCGAGCCGTACACCTTGCACAGCGCGGCCTCGATCCGGACATCGTTGCGCTTGTCGTCGGCCAGGCGCGCGGAAACGTCGAGCATCGCCTCGAGACCGAACGCGCTGCCGGCGATGAAGGCCAGTTTCTGTGCCACCGCGTCGTGCTTGCCGATCGGCAGGCCCCACTGCACCCGCTCCGACGACCACTCGCGCGCGATCTTCGTCGCCCATTTCGAAGCCCCGACCGCGATCGCCATCAGAGACAGACGGCCTGTATTCAGCGTGCTGAGCGCGATCTTGAGACCGTCGCCCTCGCGAGCGATCCGGTTCTCCTCGGGCACGAAGACCTTCTCGAGGCGCGTGACGGAGTTCTCGATCCCGTGCAGACCCATGAACTGGTTGCGGTGCTCGATCGTGATCCCCGCTGAGTCGTACGGCACGACAAAAGCGCTGATGCCGCCGCGGTGGCCGTCGCTCTTGGGCACCTTCGCCATCACGACGACGATGTCGGCGATCGTGCCGTTCGTCGCCCACAGCTTGCGGCCCATGATCTCATAGCCGCCCTCGACCGGGGTCGCGGTTATGTCGTCATAACCCTTGGCGATCGGCATTTCGTCCACCGGCGTCGCGATCGAACCCATCCTGGCGGGGTCAGAGCCGACGTCAGGCTCCGTCAGTAGAAACGCACTGATGTGGTCCTTGGCGACCATCGGCAGCCACTTGCGCTTCTGCTCCTCACTGCCGAACATCCGCAGCGGCTCCGCCACCCCGATCGACTGGTGCGCGCTCAGCAACGTGCATATCGACGAGTGGTAGACGCCCGTGATCGCGAGCGCGCGGGCGTAGTAGAGCTGCGAGAGGCCGAGCCCGCCGTACTCCGGGTAGACCTTCATCCCCAACGCCCCGATCTTCTTTAATCCGTCGATGACGTGGTCGGGGATCTTGGACTCGCGCTCGATCTCGAGCGGGTCGACCTCGTCCTCGAGCAAGGTGCACAGTTGATCCAGGAACCGCTCCCCCTTCTCGACGGCCTCGGGGTCCAACCGCGGCTGCGGATGGATCAAATCGAGCCGGAAGTCCCCCAAGAACAGCTGCTTGCCGAAGCTGGGTAGCTTCCACTCCGCCTCACGCGCCGCCTCGACGACATCGCGAGCTTCCTTCTCTGAAACGTTGGTTGCCATCGCTAGTCGTCTCCTAGGGCTCGTTGATCAGCTGGTAGTAGTCGCACACGCTTCGTAATGCTCGCGCGGGCGTCGTCCGATCGGTCACATGTTCATTCCGCCGTCGACGTCCCAGATCTGCCCGGTGATGTAACCGGAGGCGTCCTGGGCCAGGAAGCACACGACGCGGGCAATCTCCTCCGGGCGTCCCGCCCGGTGCATCGGGATGCGCTCCACCATCTCCGCAAACAGGTACGGGGGGATCGTGGCGACCATGTCGGTCTCGGTCAACCCCGCAGCGATGCAGTTGACCGTGACCCCGATCCCTTTCTCGAGTTTTCCGGCCAGTCGGAGCGTAAGCGCCGCCTCGCGCGCCAGCGTCTTGGTGAGTCCGAACATCCCCGACTTCGCGGCCGTGTAGTTCACCTGGCCGACGTTCCCCGTCTCGCCGCTGATCGACGAGATGTTGATGATTCGCCCACCCCCATGCCCGATCATGTGCGTGAGCGCCGGCTTGGCCATGTAGAACGCTCCCGATAGGTCGACCTGCACCACCTTGTCCCAATCAGCCGCGGACATCTTCAAGAACAGCTTGTCGACGGTGATGCCCGCGTTGTTGACCAGGATGTCCAGCCGGCCGTGCTGGTTGATCACGTCCTTGACGACGCGCTCGCAGTCTCCCGCGTCGCCGATGTTGCCCTGATGCAACGACAGCGTGCCTCCATCGGCTTCGACCGCCTGGCGTAGCTCGTCGGCGCGTGCTTGATTCGAGGAATAGCCCGCCGCCACGACGGCGCCGTCCGCTGCGAGGGCGTGGCAGATCGCCGCGCCGATCCCGCGGGTACCCCCTGTGACCAGCGCCACCCGTCCGGTGAGATCGCGATCACGCGCACCGGTCTGAGTCTTAGAACTAGTAGTTGCCATTGTGGTGTTCCCTTTCAGTTCGAGTTGAGCCGCTCGACGATCATCGCCATGCCCAGCCCGCCGGCGACGCACATCGATTCGAGGCCGTACGTCCCGTCCACCGAGTCGAGGTTGTTGAGCAGCGTGGTCATGATCCGCGCACCGGTCATCCCGAACGGATGACCCAGCGCAATCGCGCCACCGTTGATGTTGAGCTTCTCAGGATCGATACCAAGCTCGTCGCGGCACGGCACCACCTGCGCCGCGAACGCCTCGTTGAGCTCCACCAAGTCGATGTCGTCGATCTTCAGGCCCGACTGCTCGAGCACCTTCTTGACCGCTGGGATCGGCCCAAGCCCCATGATCTCGGGGCGGACTGCCGCCACCGACGACGCGACGATCCGCGCGCGCGGCTTGAGGCCGCGCTCGCGGGCCTTCTCCTCCGACATGACCAGCACGGCGGCAGCACCGTCGTTCAGCGGGCACGCATTGCCCGGTGTCACACTTCCGTCGGGCTTGAAGGCGGGCCTGAGCTTCGAGAGCCCTTCCACCGTCGTGCCAGCGCGAGGTCCGTCGTCTTGCGTGACGGTGTGGGCCGGAATGACGTCGCCGCCGGCGTCATGGGTCTCCGGTATGTCCACCGCCACGATCTCGGGATCAAACTGACCCCGTTCACGGGCTGCAACCGCGCGCTGTTGGGACCGCGCCGCCCACTCGTCCTGGGCCTCGCGGCTGACCTTGCAGCGCTCGGCCACGTTCTCCGCCGTGAGCCCCATCGGGATGTACACGTTGAAACGGGCGTCGTCTGAGCCGTCGAGCAGCGGGTTCATCACCGGGAGCGTCATGCCCGCTCCTCGCGAGACGCATTCCACCCCTGCGGCAATGTATTGATCGCCTTCGCCCGCCTTGATGGCGTGAAACGCCATTCGGATCGTCTGCAGCGAAGACGCGCAGAAGCGGCTCACCGTGACCGCCGGGACATGGTGGTCGATCCCCGACAGCAACGCCGCGTTGCGGCCGACGTTATAACCCTGCTCGTGGTCGGGGAAGCCGCAACCCATCATTACGTCGTCCGTCTCTTTGAAATCGACCTCGGGGTTGCGCTCCACCAGGGCGCGCAGCGGAATCGCGGCCAGATCGTCGGCGCGCATGTCCCGCAGCGTGCCTCTGATCGCACGCCCGACGGGCGTGCGGATTGCGTCGACAATGACCGCTTCAGACATGGCTCCTCCTAGGTGGCAGTCGGCCACGATCCGCAGCCGAAAAAATCTCACTCCTGAGTCTCGGCCAGCGGCGTCCATCACTCATCCGCCGGGCCCCGCACATGCCTTGCGGACAACTACTCATTGGTCACGAGCGGTCGATAATCGCCGCGTGTCTACGGCCTTTTCCCGATTCGCGCCGAGATCCTCTGGTTCATCGTTCGGTCGCTGATGGGAACGTCCTCGGCTGACAGCCCGCCGTATCCGCGCGAGCTCGAGGCCGATGTCGTGCTCCGCGACGGATCGACGGTTCACGTGCGCCCGGTGCGAGCGGGCGACGCTCAGTCCATCAGGGCATTTCTCGAGAAGCTCTCGCCTGAGTCGATTGCCTTTCGGTTCTTCGGTATGCCGAATCTCGACTGGGTCACGTCCTGGTCGGTCGACGTCGACTACGCCGATCGCGTGGCGCTCGTCGCGGAGATCGGTCGCCCGCGGACGATCGTCGCGCACGCTGCGTACGTCCGCGTGGACGCGGCTCGGGCAGAGGTGGCGTTCATGGTCGCGGACGCCTGGCAGGGCCAGGGGATCTCCACGATTCTGCTTGCGCACCTGGCGGCGATCGCGGACCGGCACGGGATATCTGCCTTCATCGCCGAGGTCCTCCCGCTCAACCACCAGATGATCGAGGTCTTCCGCGAGAGCGGCTCTCCGGTGGAGATGCGCTCGACCCCGGACGCGATCATGATCGAGCTGCCGACCTCTTTGTCCGCCGAGGCGACCCAGCGCTTCGAGGACCGCGCACGCATCGCGGCGGTCGCGGCTGTGCGCCACGTCCTCTGCCCTCGCTCCGTGGCGGTGATCGGAGCGTCGGGCCACCCCGGAACGGTGGGCGGCGAGATCCTTGCCAATCTGATCAGGGCCAAGTTCACGGGTCCCGTGTACGCCGTCAACGACCACGAGGACGTTGTCCAGGCGCTTCCCGCACACCGCTCCGTGACGGACGTCCCGGGACCGGTCGACCTGGCGGTCGTCGTGGTCTCGGCTGAGCGGGTCGTTGGTGTCGCCCGGGAGTGCGCGACAGTCGGGGTGCGGGCCTTAGTCGTGATCTCCGCGGGATTTGCCGAGACCGGCGAGGTGGGTGGGCACCGGCAGCATGAGCTGCTGCAGGTATGTCGTGACGCCGGCATGCGGATCGTCGGCCCGAACTGCCTCGGGGTCGTCAACACGGCGCCCGAGGTTCGCTTGAACGCCACGTTCGCACCGAAACACGTCATCCCCGGCAGGGTTGGGTTCCTGTCTCAGAGCGGCGGCGTCGGGATTGCGATCATCGAGGCGGCGGAGCGTCTGGGGGTCGGCCTCTCGTCGTTCGTCTCGGTCGGGAACAGCGCCGACCTGTCCAGCAACGACCTGCTCGAGTACTGGGAGCAGGACCCGGGCACAGACGTCGCTCTCCTCTACCTGGAGTCGTTCGGCGATCCCCGCCGGTTTGGGCGCGTTGCGCCCCGGTTCGCCCGGGCAAAGCCGCTCGTGGCGGTGAAGAGCGGGCGCTCGGCAGCCGGCGCCCGGGCCACGTCGTCGCACACGGGCGCGCTGGTGTCGGCCTCGGACGTGACGGTCGACGCGTTGTTCGAGCAGGCCGGTGTGATCCGCACGGACACCCTGAAAGAGCTGTTTGACGTGGCTGAGCTCCTGAGCTCCCAGCCCGTTCCCCGTGGGGATCGAGTGGTCATCGTCACCAATGCGGGTGGGCCGGGGATCATGTGCGCCGACGCCTGCCAGTCCGGCGGCGTCCAGGTCCCCGTCCTACCGAGCGAGATCCGAGCGGAGCTCGCCGAGTTCCTTCCGTCGGCCGCGTCGCTCGTAAATCCGATCGACATGATCGCGACGGCGTCGGCCGAGGACTACCGGCGCACGCTTCGGGTCCTCGCGGACGCGGACGTGTGTGACTCGATCCTCGCGATCTTCGTCCCTCCCCTCGGGACCCAGGCGAGCGACGTGGGCGCCGCGATCCGAGAGGCCGCCGAGACGACGGACGGGGCGACGATTGCTGCCGTGTTCATGACCAGCGAGGGTGCGCCCGCTGAGCTCAGGTCGCGGAGCGTTCATGTCCCCGCGTACGACTATCCCGAGGACGCAGCGAGGGCGATCGCGTTGGCCGCCCGGCACGGCCGATGGCGTTCCCGTCCCGAGGGTAGTGTGATCGGAATCGAGGGCGCTCGGCCTGAGAAAGCCGCCGCGATCATCACTCGCCAGCTCGCGGCCGGGCCCGGTTGGCTTACCCCAAAGGAGGCTTCGGCGCTGCTCGAGTGCTACGGCTTGCCTCTCATCACGACGCGCATCGTCGCCAATGCGGACCAAGCCGTCGCGGCCGCCGCTGACCTCGGCGGACCGGTGGCGCTGAAGGCCAGCGCGCCCGGGCTCGTGCACAAGACCGACGCCGGCGGCGTCCTGCTCGGTCTCGACACCTCCGAACAGGTGCGTGCCGCCGCTTCCGAGATCGAGGATGCCGTGGCACGCGCCGGGCTTCAGCTCGACGGTCTGATCGTGCAGCCGATGGCGCCGGTCGGAGTGGAGCTCATCGTCGGGGTCGTTCACGATCACAGCTTCGGCCAGGTGCTGGCGTGTGGCGCCGGAGGAACCACCGCCGAGCTGATCAAGGATGTCGCCGTGCGCATCACCCCGGTGACCGATCTCGACGCGCACGACATGCTCCGGTCGCTGCGGACCTTCCCGCTGCTCGATGGCTATCGCGGCGCGCCGCGGTGCGACATCGGCGCAATCGAGGATGTCCTCGTGCGCGTGAGCGCCCTGGTCGACAGACACGCGGAGATCATCGAGCTCGACTGCAACCCGCTGATCGCGGGACCACGCGGAGTGTCAATCGTGGATGCGCGGATCCGCGTCGAAGCGGCGGCGCCGCCCTTACCCGTGGCGTCGCTTGGGACGTAGCGGCTCAGCCCTCGCCCCAGCCGAGCACCCCGGCGATGTCGAGCGTCGACAGGATCCCGATGGGCCGCTCCGACTCGGCCTCGATCACGACTAGGTGGCTGACGCCGTGGGTGAGCATCAGCTCTCCGGCCTCTCGCAACGGCGTGGCCGGCGTGACGCTGAACACCGGTTCCTGCGCCAGCGCGCTCGCGCACTTGTCCGCGCCGTCGCCGACCCCTGCCCGGAGAAGGTCGAGATCCGAAAGGATCCCCCACACCGCAAACTCGGGCCCCTGGTGGGAGATGCCGATCACCGCGAGGCAATGGACGTGATACGTAGCCATCATGCGCGCGGCTTCGGTCAGCGTCGCGTCGGGGTCGCAGGACAGGATGCCGGGATGCATCGCGTCGGCAACCGTCGCGTGCTCGAGCGAGGGCATCAGATAGCTGCCGCTGTGGGGTTGGATTGACATATCAGGCATCGCTGACCTCCTCCGCTTAGTCACGTCTCTGGTGTGTGTCTCGACGCTAGATAGCAAAAGGCGCGCCGTGATCCGGCCAAACGCGACCGGACGTTGCGGCTTTTCCACATCCCGATCAAGGACTGAGGACGGATGGCGCGGCCGGCAAGAAGTGCTGAAGTCGCGCGGGTATCCATTCTTCGAGCTCAAGGAGAGCCAGGCCATGGCCATTGCCGAGTCAAGTACGTTTGCGGCGCCGGGTGAGTCCGGTAGTCCGGTCGAGCTGAGGGAGCGCTACGACAATTTTATCGGCGGTGAGTGGGTGTCGCCGAGTACGGGGGAGTATCGGGAGAACGTGACACCGTCGACGGGCGAGGCGTTCTGTGAGGTCGCGTTTTCGGGTCCGGCGGATATCGAGCTCGCGCTCGACGCTGCGCACGCGGCGAAGGATGCGTGGGGTCGTCGCTCGCCGGCGGAGCGCGCGGGGGTGTTGAACGCGATGGCGGACGCGGTCGAGGAGAACCTGGAGATGTTGGCGGTGGCGGAGAGCTATGAGAACGGCAAGCCGGTCCGCGAGACGCTGGCGGCGGATATCCCGTTGGCGGTCGATCATCTGCGCTACTTCGCGGGGGCGGTCCGCTCGGAGGAGGGCCGGATCTCGGAGATCGACGAGCAAACCTACGCGTATCACTTCCATGAGCCGTTGGGTGTGGTCGGTCAGATCATCCCGTTCAATTTCCCGCTGTTGATGGCGGCGTGGAAGATCGCGCCGGCGCTCGCGGCGGGGAACTGTTCGGTGATCAAGCCGGCGAGCCCGACGCCGTGGTCGATCCTGAAGCTGATGGAGGTGCTCGAGTCGATCGTCCCGCCGGGCGTGATCAACGTCGTCAACGGTCCCGGCGCCGAGATCGGCAAAGCCTTGGCGTCTAATAAGCGGATCGCGAAGATCGGGTTCACCGGTGAGACGGTCACGGGCCGGCTGATCATGTCCTACGCGGCGCAGAACCTGATCCCGTCGACGACCGAGCTCGGTGGCAAGTCCCCGAACATCTTCTTCGAGGACGTCCTCGCCGCCGATGACGCGTTCGTGGACAAGGCGATCGAGGGTCTCGTCCTGTACGCGTTTAACAAGGGCGAAGTGTGCACGTGCCCATCGCGCGCGCTGATCCAGGAATCGATCTACGACGAGTTCATCGAAAGGTGCCTGGAGCGGATCAGAGCGATCAAGCAAGGCGACCCGCTCGACCGCGAAACGATGATCGGCCCGCAGGTCTCCGCCTCTCAGCTCGAGAAGATCGAGAGCTACGTCAAGATCGGTCGCGAGGAGGGCGCCGAGGTGTTGATCGGCGGCCAGCGCCCCGAGCTCAACGGGCACCTCGCCGGCGGCTACTACTACGAGCCGACCCTCCTCAAGGGTCATAACAAGATGCGGGTCTTCCAGGAAGAGATCTTCGGCCCCGTGCTCGCCGTGACCACCTTCAAGGACGAAGACGAAGCGCTCCAGATCGCCAACGACACCCTCTACGGGCTCGGCGCCGGCGTCTGGACCCGCGACGGCAGCCGCGCATTCCGAATGGGCCGAGCGATCAAAGCCGGACGCGTGTGGACCAACTGCTACCACCAATACCCCGCGCACGCCGCCTTCGGCGGCTACAAAGCCTCCGGCGTCGGACGCGAAAACCACCGCATGATGCTCGATCACTACACCCAGACCAAGTGCCTACTCGTCAGCTACGACCCCAACCCACTCGGATTCTTCTAGAAACTGCCACGCGGCGGTGCCGATACCGAAATCGACGCCGCCTTGGCGGCACCCACGGCGCTCGAGGTGATTCATCGCCTCGAGCGCCCGGGCATGCCGTCTCGAGCCTTAGCGGAGCACAGTGTCGGGAGCTCGTAGGCCCTGGGGCCGCGCTCCGCTAGGTAGGAGATCGGAGCGGTTGGTGTTGCCCGCGCAGGAGTTAAGCCTCGCTACGGGTTTTTCCACATCCGGGAGAGCGAGGATCCCGGATGGCGGAACGCTCCGGCTGACCGAAGATGTGGGGTCAGTTTTATCTATCCCAGGGAAAGGACACGCCATATGGCCGTCACCCTCGCCGATACGGAAAAATCCGCGACGTCCCTAACGGGCTATCGCGCGGCGGTTGTACACGACTTCCACTCGCCGCTCACCGTTGAGGAGGTTCCCGTACGAGAGCTGGAGCCTGGCCAGATCCGCGTCAAGGTCGAGGCGTCAGGACTCTGCCACACGGACATCCACGCCGCCCATGGCGACTGGCCAGTCAAGCCCGAGCCCCCATTCATCCCCGGCCACGAGGGGGTCGGAAAGGTGGTCGAGCTGGGCCCCGGCGTGACCGAGGTTGGGATCGGCGACCGCGTCGGGATGCCCTGGCTCGGCTACGCGTGCGGCACGTGCGACCACTGCGTCTCGGGCTGGGAGACCCTTTGCCTCGAGCAGGAGAACATGGGTTACTCGATCGACGGCGGTTTCGGTGAGTACGCGACCGCCTACGCGCGGTACGTGGTCAAGGTGCCCGACGGCATGGACCCGTTTGACGCTGCGCCGCTCACGTGCGCGGGCGTGACCACGTATAAGGCGGTGAAGGTCGCGGGTACGCGCTCCTCCGATCTGGTGGCAGTGTTCGGCGTCGGCGGCCTCGGTCATCTGGCGATCCAGTACGCGGCGATCGCCGGCGGCCGTGTGATCGCCGTCGACTTGATCGACGAGAAGCTCGAGCTGGCGCGCGAGCTCGGCGCTGAGTTCACGATCAACGCGACCAAGCAGGATCCGGTCGAGGCGATTCAAGAGCTCGGCGGCGCCGACCAGGCGATCGCACTCGCGGTCTCCCCGAAGGCGTTCGAGCAGGCGTACGGCTCCCTGCGTCGCGGCGGGAAGCTGGTGTTCGTGGCGCTGCCTGCTGACAACGAGGTCACGCTCCCGATCTTCGAGACGGTGCTGAACGGGATCACGGTCCAGGGGTCGATCGTAGGCACGCGGACCGACCTGCGCGAAGTGTTCGAGCTCCACGCGGCCGGCAAGACGAAAGTGATCCGCGAGGTGCGTCCGCTTTCACGCGTCAACGAGTCGATCGCCGACGTCGAAGCCGGACGGGTAGCGGCGAGGATCGTGTTCGTACCCTAATCGGCCGGGAGACTCCGTGAAATTGCGTGCGGCCGACCGCGGTGGTCGGCCGCACGCTGCTGTGTAGGGAGGGACCAGGCCTCAGTAGTTCCGCATCCAACGGTGGTACCACCTCACGTGCCACCTGTCGCTCGAGCACGCCGCTAGCCGCCTTCGCGACCCGCCAGCGGATTTCTCGTTAGCCGGTCGAGACGCAGACCGCCCCATCGGTTCCCGGCGTTCAGGACCGCCCAGCACCGAATGCGCCGCCGCTTTGCCCGCGCAAGAAGGTATCCCGCGCACGCGGCCTTCGGCGGCTTCGGGCCTCCGGCGTGTGTGACGCGAGAGCCACCGCATGATGCCCGAGCCTAAGTGCGCGCTCGTCAGCTACGACCCGAACCCACTCAGTCATTGCAGACCAGGCGCGGCGCACCTGACCCCCGGGTTAGACGCGGACGGCCGCACCAGCTGGCGGGAACCGTCCGCACGTGTTCCGGTCTTGACTCAGGCACGTAGATGTGGCGGCTTTGTGCCGGGAGTGTGTCGAGAGTGTCACGGGGATGGTGCTTAACACGTCAACCCCGGCGCCAGATCCGAGCCCTGTCGTATTGAGCACACTCTTCGTGCATAGCCCGACAGGCCTCGCCATCCGGCGGAAGGTTGTCGTGCTGCGCACAATCGAAACGGCCCGCGATCGCGTCCGCTCCCTCCCTTCCCAGCGCCGTTTATCTGGCCGCCCGCCATTCAGAGGCGACGGGCGCCAAAAGGCGCCGGCGGGCCGAGAGTCGACAGCCGCCGAGACCACCCCGCCGGCGCCACCGGCCCCGCCAACGCCACCCGCCCCGCCGGCGCAACCCGACCTGCCAGCGACGGCCAACTCTTCTCGACGCGCGACTAGGCGGGTTGGGCTTGGCAGGTCCCGCCCGAAAGCGGTCCGCCGACGAAGTGCCCATCGGGCTCGCCGAGGGAGAAGCCCTCCGGCGCGCCGGCGGCGACGTCGAGCAGAACCTCCGGCTCGCCCCAGCGCTCGTACTGCTCTCGATCGATGTAGAACGGTGCGCCGCCGACATGACCCAACAGCACATCATTGGGGCTGGGCAGCATCTCACTGGCAAGCAGACAGAGCGGTAGCGAGCCATCGCAGCACCCGCCCGACTGGAAGATGGCGAGCGGTCCGTGTTCACGCGTGAGCCGGTTCACCAGGGCCGTGGCCCGCGGAGTGGCTGTGAGCCCAGTGGCTTCATGTGTGGTGAGCATCGCCTGCTTCCTCTCCAATCGGGTTCAATCGATAGAGGACAGCGTAGGTCCGCGATCGCGGCAGCGCTTCCGGAGTGGGCCGTGAATCTGAACGGGGGGTACCCCACGTGCTCGTGGCCCCACGAGCACGTGATCTGCGCGTTAGTACGGACGCGGTTTGGGTGCAAGCCACCGATGCGGGCAGAGTCGGCCGGACCCTAGGCTCGGCTTGCAAGCAGTACTGGGACCTGAGGCGCTCAGCCTCTATCTCCAGAGAGAGGAGACCTACCAATGAAAGCTCTTGTCTATCACGGTCCCAGCCAGCGGGGCTGGGACTCGGTCGAAGACCCGAGACTCATCGATTCGACCGACATCATCGTCCGGGTCGACACAACGACGATCTGCGGGACCGACCTGCACATCCTCAAGGGTGACGTGCCTGAGACTGTCCCCGGAACCATTCTGGGTCACGAGGCCGTGGGCACCGTTGAGGAGGTCGGGCCAGGAGTCAGCACCGTCGAGCGCGGCGATCGCGTGCTTATGTCATGCGTGAGCTCGTGCGGGCGGTGCCGGTTTTGCAAGGAGGGTCGCTACGGCCAGTGCCTCGGCGGTGGTGGTTGGATCTTCGGACACCTCATCAACGGCCTCCAGGCCGAGTATGCCCGCGTTCCGTTCGCCGACACCTCGGTGTACAAGGTCCCAGAGCAGCTCACCGATGAACAGGTCCTGTTCCTGGCAGACATCCTTCCGACCTCCTACGAGGTCGGGGTGTTGAACGGCATGGTCTCCCCCGGAGACGTGGTCGCGATCGTCGGAGCCGGCCCGATCGGGCTGGCGGCGATCCTTACTGCGCGCCTCTACACACCGGGCAAGATCGTGGCGATCGACCTCGCCGACAGCCGCCTCGAAAGCGCGGAGCGCTTCGGTGCGGACGTGACGATCAACAACGGCCGCGAGGATGCGGTGGCGATGGTGATGGAGCTGAGCGACGGCCTTGGCGCAGATACGGCGTTCGAGGCAGTTGGCGTGCCGGCGACGTTCGAGCTCGCTGCTGAGTTGATCCGCCCTGGCGGACGCCTGGCGAACATCGGCGTGCACGGCAAGCCCGTGTCTCTGCATCTCGAGAAGCTGTGGATTCGCGACGTCAGCATCACCACCGGGCTGGTCGACACGTTCAGCATCCCGCAGTTGATGAGGCTGATCATCAGCGGACGGTTGGACCCGTCGCTGTTCGCGACTCATCGGTTCCCACTCGACGACACGATGACCGCATACGACACGTTCGCCGATGCGGCGAACACAAACGCGCTCAAGGTGGTTCTCTCGGGGGCGGAGAGCAAGAGTGCGCGGATGGAGCATGCGGCCGCGACGGCGTCCGTCTGAGTGGCGCATGCCGTCCGGCTCCACGTTTGCCGGACGGGAACCCGAGTGCTGGGTCGGTGAGCATCACGACCCAGCACTCAACCTCTCACCGCACCCGTACTCCACGCTCGGGGGCCGCACACGCCGAAGCTGAGTGGTCTTGATCGTCGGACGACCAAGAAAGGAACCAGGATGAAGGCGATCGTCGTATATGGGTCGATCTACGGCAACACCCGGGCCATCGCCGAGGCGATCGCAGAAGGCCTGGGCGGTGCGGACGTGAAGTCTGTTCCAGATGCAGCCGCGCACCCCGAGCCCGCGGACCTCCTCGTTGTCGGCGGACCCACACACATGCACGGCCTGGCAACGACGCGCAGCCGACAGATGGCGATCACCGCTGCGGAGGAGGACGGCCACACTCACATCGAGCCGAGTGCTGGCGACGAGCTCGGGTTGCGCAGCTGGCTCAGAGACCTCGAGCACCTCGACCATGTCCGCGCGGCTTCGTTCGACACTCGACTCGACAAGGCGCCATGGGTCACGGGTGTTGCCGCACGCGGGGTCGGACGCCGGCTGCACCATCGCGGCTACGACGTGATCAGCAGCGAGAGCTTTCTGGTCGAGGACTCGGAAGGTCCACTCGAAGAAGGCGAGCTCGAGCGCGCCCGGGCATGGGGCAAGGAGCTCGCCGCGCTGTGCTCAGATGCGGACGTCGGCTAGGGGGACGGCCCGCGCTCAATCGCTAACGAGTGGCTTTGCGGCTCGCTGCCGTCGCCCGCCGGGTGCCGCTGGCCTTCGCCGGCGCTCGCTTGCTGCCGGCCTTGGTCGATGCGCGGTTGCCGCTCGCCTTCGCCGGCGCTCGCTTGCTGCCGGCCTTGGTCGATGCCCGCGTAGAACCGGCCTTGGACGGTGCACGCGTGCCAGCCGACTTGGATTGTGTTCGTGTGGCACCGGGCTTGGACGATGCCGCTGACGCCACGTCCTTCTGGAGCCGATCGAGATCGCGCTGGATCGCGCGGCGCATCTTCACCAGATCACGGCGGGCGTCGCGCAATAGCTTTGTCACATCACGGCGTAGATCCCGCACACCGGTCCCAACGCTGCCGCCAATTGAGGCGAGATCCTTCTGGGCGGCCTCGAGTGTCTGCGTGACGCGGTCGAGTCGCTGGGCGTCATCTTCGGCCCGGGCGTGAATCACCGCGGTGGCGCGTGATGGCTGCTTCGTTCTTTTTGCCTGAGGCATCGAACCTCCTGGATGATCGATGTCGTGATTTTCCGCCGACCCTATGGGGCTTGTTCGTTGCGGCACACCGGGGTTTGCCACATGCTGTTGAGCGGACATTACTGTCGCCCCGAATCCCGTGGCCAGATCCGCCAATCACGAATACGGGTTTTTCCGCAGTCGCGATGGGCGCATATACCCGATGGACCACCGAGGCCCCGCTGGGACCATGCTCGCTCAGTCGTCCGCGACGGAGGAGATCCAGATGACACCTTCAACACCGACGTCAACCCGCGAGCTGCACACCCGCGCCGGCGATGGAATCAAGGTTCGGCTGCTCTGGTGCGAGGACGACGCCCGGCTGTGGGTCACCGTCGTGGACTTCAAGAAAGGCGGGGAGTTCTGCGTTGACGTCCGTGAGCGGGCACGTGCCCTGGACGTGTTCCATCACCCCTACGCGTATGCCGCTCATTACGGGATCGAGACCGTCTCGGTCGCCGGGCGCACAGACGCCGAGGCGGCACTGTCGGTCTAGGATTCCACAATCTTGCCTGGAGCTGGAGAGCAGAAGCACGGAGGCGCCACACAAGCCGCGACCGAGCGGTCGCCCGCGTCCGGCCAGCAAGCCGTGAAGCGGATAGCTGTGGGCGTCGACGGCTATCCCGAGGGCCGCGACGCAACCGTACTGGCGACGGCGATGGCGCGGGCCACGGACGCCGAGGTGATGCTCGTGGCGGTCCATCCCGAACCCGTGGTCGTGCTACCGGCCGGACTTGACTGGAAGAGCCTCCACCAGCAGGCGCGGGCGATGCTGGCCGAGGTCAGAGACGAACTCGCGCCCGACGCGAGGCTCACGGTTGAGACTGATCTGTCCGTGGCGCGAGCGCTTCATCGCGTGATCGCACGTGAGCATCGGGACCTACTGGTGGTCGGCTCCAGCCGGCATGCGCCCGAGGGTCGTGTGCGAATCGGCAAGCGAGTACGCCAGCTGCTCTGTCACTTCGAATGCGCGCTTGCGATCGCCCCACATGGGTATCAGGCCAACCCGGACCAGACGTTCTCGCGGATCGGCGTCGGGTACGACGGGAGTCCCGAGTCGACGGCCGCACTGCTGCTGGCCGGATCAATCGCAATCGGGGCCGGGGCCGAACTCCACGTGCGAGGAGTCGTCGACGACCGGATGCCGTCTGCCGGGTTTGGCGCTGTATGGGGCGGAGACATGTCCGGGACCTGGCAAGAGATCGTCCGGGACCAGCTCGACCTGCTCCGCGAGCGGGCGCTCGACGCGGCCAAGGAAACGGGTGCCAACGTCGAGGTCGTGGCGGATGCGGGACGTCCGGCGGACGCGCTCCTCGAACTCTCGGGTTGCGTCGACCTGCTGGTGATCGGCTCCAGGCGGTGGGGTCCGGCCGCCCGAGTGCTGCTCGGAAGCACCGGCGAGGCGGTGCTCCACGACGCGGCCTGTCCCGTGCTGGCCGTTCCGCGGCCGTCGAGCTGAGCCGAGCTCACCTTTGTCTTGCCAGTGACTCGCGGCTGTGTATCCGGCTCCGCCGGCGAGCGCTGCGACGCCGTCTGTGACCCGGCCGCTCGAGCTGGGCCAGCGCGTCGAGCTCTCGCTCCAACTGAACGACGATCTGATTCGGATCTGGGATCAGCGCGGCGTCGACCATCAGCCCCACCGTCACCTCGCCACGGTAGGAGAAGATGCTGACGCTCATGCCGATGTGCCCGGAGGTGGGCGCCCAGAACAGGACCGTGCGAACTGGCGTGCCGGCGAGGTAAACGGGCTCGGTTGGCCCGGGAACATTTGTCATGACCGCTGTCCCCTTGGCCGTGAACAGGTCGATGATCCGGCGCTCGACCGGCTCGGGCGTGAGCCCGGTGGCGCCGAGCAGCGCATAGGACACGGCTCCGTCATGAGACCGCTTGAGCTCGTCCATGCGCTTATGCACCTCCACGAGCCGCCTGTAGCTGCCGCTCACGCCGACCGGGAGGGGCAGGAACACCAGTCCGAATCGATTCCCAAGCGCGCGCGGGATCGGCTGATCGAGTGGGCGCAGGTTGAACGGCACCATCGCCTGGATCTCCGCTACCGGGCCACCGCGATCTTGGAGGTAGTGGCGAAGGCCACCGGTGACGGCGGCCAGCAGCACGTCGTTGACGGTCGCGTCATGCGCGTGGGCGATGCCCTTGATCCGCGGCAGTGACTGGCTCTTGCTCCAAGCGACCCGTCGGCTGATGCCGGGATCGCCCTTGATCGCGCTCGCGGGATCGGCGGGCGTGAGCAGGAGCCTGACGGCGGTGCTCCCATCGCGGGCGATCGCGCCGGCGAGGCTCGCCGCGTGCGAGGGCGAGGCGACAATGTCGGCGCCTTGGCGTAGCGCTGCCGACCCGATTCGGCCAGCCCCGAGGAGCGCTCGGGCCCCGGATCCGGCGACGCCGGCAAGCAACCCGCGAGGGCTGGAGGGCTCATCCGCTTCGAACGGCTCGATGCCCGCCTCCGCCGCGGAGTCCGTCAGCGAAAGCATCACCCTGGCGAGTGCGATGCCATCCGCGACGCAGTGGTGCATGCGGCTGATCATGGCCGCACCATCGCCGAACCCGTCAATCATGTACATCTGCCAGAGCGGCCGGTTGCGGTCCAGCGGCATCGTCATGAGGTCACCTACGAGCTCCTGCAAGGCGGCATCGTCGCCGGGCGCGGGGAGCGCGAGGTGGTGGATGTGGTGCTCGAGCGCGAAGTCCGGATCCTCCTCCCACTTCGGTGAACGCAACGGCAGCCGGCTCTCGACGACCCGCTGGCGGAACTTTGGGTAGCGGTCGACCAACCGGCGCTGAGTGATCTCCTTCACCCGGTCCCAGTCGACGGGCTGATCGAACAGCAGCAGCGAGTTGATCACCATCAGATTCGTCGGACGGTCCATGTGCAGCCACGCCGTGTCCGCGCTGGACAGGCGCGAGCTCATGACCGATCCGCCTGCTCGTAGAGCCCGGAGAAGAGGTCCGCGTAGCGCTCGTACACGAACCCACGCTTGACCTTCAGCGTCGGCGTCAGCTCGCCGGCCTCCTGGGTCAGGTCGTGATCGAGAATCGCGAAGCGCTTGATCTGCTCGATCCTCGCGAATCGCCGGTTGACCGCCTCGATGCCCTTCTGAATCTCCGCGTGAACCCGCGGGTCGCGAGCGATCGTCTTGGCGTCGCCTTCAACGCCAAGCCGGGCGGCGAGCTTCGCGGCCTCGTCGCTGTCGAGCGCCACCATCGCCACGAGGTACGGGCGATTATCCCCGTACACGACGGCTTCGCTGATGTACCGGGTCTCCCGGAGCTCGCTCTCGATGTTGACCGGCGCGATGTTCTTGCCACTCGAGGTGATGATCAAGTCCTTCTTGCGGCCGGTGATCATGACGAAGCCGTCGTCATCGATCGAGCCCAGATCGCCGGTGCGAAGCCATCCGTCGGGCGTTAGAGCCGCCTCGGTCGCATCCGGGTCGTTGTAGTAGCCCTTGAACACGTGGGGGCCGCGCAGGAGCAGTTCGCCGTCGTCGGCGACTCGGGCCTCGGTGCCGGGGAGCGGCTTGCCCACGCTGCCGAACCGCATCGCGTCGACCGTATTTATCGTCGACGCGGCGCACGTCTCGGTCAGCCCGTAGCCCTCGAGCACGAGCACGCCGCACGCGTCGAAGAACTCGATCAGCTCGCGTCCGATCGGCGCCGCCCCCACCATCGCCAGCTGCAAGGATGGACCGAAGACGTTTCGGACCTTGGCAAGGACAAGCCGATCCGCGAGCCGGTACTGAATGTCGGTCAGCGGGCCTGGGAGCCGGCCCTCGTGCAGGGCCTTGCGCGCCCGGCCACCACAGCCGATCGCCCAGCCGAACAGCGCCCGCTGGGCGGCCGGACCATCTGCGACGCGACCGATCACGACGCTGTGCATCTTCTCGTAGATGCGTGGCACCGCAGGGAAGTGAGTCGGCCCGGTCTCGGCCAGTTCGTCGACGATCTTGGCGGGGTCTCCGGTCCAGTAGATGACCTTCGCTCCAGCGCTCAGCGCAACGACCTGAGCCACCCTCGCGAGGACATGGGCAAGCGGGAGAAACTGGTACAGCGAATGCGTCTCGTTGAAATGCAGCTGCTCCTCGTACATCCGGGTCGTCGTCAGGAAATTGGTGTGGGTGAGCATGCACCCCTTCGGCGGTCCGGTGGTGCCCGACGTGTACACGAGCGTGGCGAGATCGTCGGGGGAGACCTGGGCGAGCCGCTCGGCAACAGCCGCCGGAGGCACTTCCTCGCCCCGATGGCGCAGCTCGTCGAGGCCGATCGCGTCGGCGGACGGCGGCTGGAAGAAGATCACGTGCTCGAGCGCCGGGCAGCGGTCACGAATCTGCTCGATCTTGGCCGCTTGCGAGGCGTCCTCGCAGAACACCAGGCGCGCCCCGGAGTCGGCGAGCACGTGAGCGCATTCCTCCGGGGAATTGGTGTGATAGATCGGTGCTACCACCGCGCCGGCGCACCATGCCCCGCAGTCGGCCAGCGTCCAGTCGGCAGAGGTCAGGCCCAGTATCGCGACACGGTCGCCGCGCTCGATGCCGAGGCCGATGAGCCCGCGCGCGATCTCGCTGCAGATCGTGCCGAGTTCGGAATAGGAGATGTATCGGGTCCGGCCGTCGCGCTGAAATTGCAAGGCGACGCCCTGATGCCGCCGAGCGACCTCGAGGATCATCTGACCAAGGGTCTGCGGACCCGCGGCCGGCAACGCCGCTCCGTCTGTTTTCACTTCCTCTGAATGGCTGGTTACGGGACTCATGGTGCGCTCCTGCTATTGGACTGGGATGGGGGTGCGCGGATCGGTGGCGGGCGTCCGCGTGGGCAGCGGTTCCTCCGGCCGCGGGCCGCGGGTCGGCCACCAGCCGGAGCGCCCGAGCACGGCCTCGGCTGCCGGCAGCAACACGGGCCTGACGATGACGACCTCGAGCAGGATGGCGACGGCCACGCCGATCCCGAATTGGCGGACGTTGATCAGGTCGGTCGTCGCGAACGGAATCAGGGCTGCTGCCATGACAAGGCCCGCCCCGGTCGCGGCGGCTGCGGTCTGCCGCAGTCCGGTTCGCACCGCGGCCTTTGACTTACCGTCGATGACGTATGCCTCGCGCGTCCGCATCAGCAGCAGCGTCGCGAACGTGATCGAGATTCCGAACACCACGGTGAAGATCCCAATGATCGTCATCGGATCCAGGTATCCCGGGCCTCCGAGCGGTGGATTGGAACCGCCGAAGAGCAGCTGGAGCACCCCGAACGTAGCGGCGGCGACGAGCAGGCTGAACAGCGTGGCGATCGCCGGCAGCAACACCGCCCGCAGCGCTAGCGCCATGACGAGCATCAGGGCAACCGCGATCACGACCACGTTGAGCCAGATCCGGGACCTGGCGACGCTGGTGAGGTCGCCGAGGCTGCCCGCCGGCCCACCGAGCGCCACTTCGGCGTTGTGATGCCTTCCGAACGACTGCCCGAGCGAGACGAGTCGTGAGCCGAGCGCCGCCGTGCGCGGATCACCGGCCGGGTACTTCGACACGACCATGATCTGGCCGGCCGTACCGCCGTGCAGCAGGTTGATCGTGAACGTCGCCGCGTTACGGTTCGACTGGGTCGCGCCCGCTACGGCCGCGAGCACGAAGTAGCCGGAGCTGAAGAGTCCCGGTGACTCCCGCTCGAGCTTCTTGAGTTGAGCTGTCGACGGGATCTGGCCGCGGGCCTTGACCACAGCCGCCTGCATCGTGCCCAGCCCCGACGTCAGCTGACCGGCCGGAGCGACGCCGCTGGCGAGCCCCGAGGCCAGCGTGCCGGCGCCGGTGGAGAGGGCCCCGAGACCGGCTTGGAGCTGTCCCGCGCCATCCGTCAGCTTGCCCAGTCCAGCGGTCAGCTGGCCGCCTCCGGCCGCGAGGCGGCCGATGCCACTCGCCAGTTGAGCGTTGCCGCGACGGAGCTGCTCGAGGCCGGACTCGAGCTGCGATGCACCCGAGGCCGCCGCCGTGAGCTGGGGAGACAGCAAATTGATTTGTGACTTCACGCCGGCCGCGATGAGGGCTGAGCCGCTCGCACTGCCGACGGCGCCGCCGAGACCGGTGGACATATCGTTGGCCGTGCCAGTCGCGCTCCTCAGGGCAGCCAGCGCGGCGCCGTAGTTCGGATCGGACTTGCCGGCGGCGCTCATCTTCTCCAGGGCGGCGACCGCCGTCCCCAGCGAGCCCTGCGCCGACTGGGCCTGACCCTTTAGCGTCTTGATGTCGTTCAAGGTCGCGAGGGTGTCAGTGGCGAGCGTGGCGACGGCCGGCAGGCCAGCCTTGACCTGCGGCGCGCCCTTGCCCAGCCCGGACGCGAGCTGGGAGGCGCCGGCGAGGGCCGTCGAGGCGCCGTTGCGCAGCGCTTTGGCGCCGTTGAGCGCCGAGTTCAGGCCCTCCTGGAGCGTCGCGGATCCCGTCCGCGCCGTGGCCAGTCCCGATCGCAGCTGCGCCGAACCGGATTGGGCCGCGCCGCCCCCGGAGTGCAGCTGACCCGCTCCGGATGAAGCGGCCGCGAGTCCTGACTGCAGCTGGGAGGACCCCGAGCCGGCCATTGAGAGCCCGTTGATCAGCTGGACCAGCTGGCTCTTGCTCTGATCCGAGATCTTGGCCGAGTGGTTGAGCGTCGGCTCGAAGCTCTTGAGCTGGTCGGAAGTGCTGTTGATCTGACCGGGACCGCTGACGGAATCGACGGTCTGGTCTTTGGCGATCTGCGTCTCGAGCCGATTCAGGTTCGCTAGCACCGCGGGTGTGGTGATCGGCTGATTGCGCTCGACCACGATCAGGTTGTACGGCGTTGGCCACCCTGGCCCCATCACCCGCGACACCTCCTCGAACGCGATCCGCGCTGTTGAGTTCGACGGAAGTTGGGTGATCGAGGGCGCGCCCGAGTTCAGCGCGAACGCGGGCACCGCGATCGCGGCCAGCAAGACGGTGGCCGCGAAGCCCGCGAAGACGGCGTGGCGCGTCACCCAACTGCCCCCGTCGACCAGATGCGCCCAGGTACGCGCCAGCGGTTTGGGAGCCGGAAAGCTGAAGGCATCGATGCGGCGTCCCAGTAGGACCAGCGCAGCGGGCATCACGACCACAGCGCCCCCGGTGGCAAACGCCGCGCACGTCAGCATGCCGGCTCCGAGCGAGATCATCAGCAGGGTCGGACCGATCAGAGCCACGAGCCCGAGGGCGAGCACCAGCGCCGTGCCGCTGACCAGAACAGCCTTGCCCGTCGTCGCGAGCTCATTGATGGCGGAGCTCGCTGTATCCTTCGGTGTCATCCCCGGTGGGAACTCCTCGCGGTGGAAGCGGTCGAGGATCAGGAGGGCGAACCCCACGCCGAGGACCAGACCGGTCATCGTTCCAAGGGCAACGCCGACAGGGTCGAGCCGGAGCACGTGACCGAGCAACGCGACCTCGCCGAACCCGGCAAGCGTGCTCACCGCGCCCACCGCGGCAACGATGAGCGCCGCCACAGGAGCGCGCAGGCCCACCACCAGCAGCAGGAACAGGATCCCGATGGCGATCAGCTCCGTCTTGCGGAGGTTGGACAGCGATGCGTCCTTGAGCGCGCGGTCGATCGACGGCTGCCCGGTGATGTATGAGCGCAGCGGAGACTTGATTTCGCGCGAGACGAGGCTCTCGATTTGAGGCTGGTCGTAGCGCACCACGGCCTTCTCGGGACGATCGACGGAAACCACGATCATCGCGGCGCTGGGCTTCGGGCGGAGCCCTGCGCTGGCCGTGCCGGTGTCCCACGCGGACAGGACCCGAGTCCGCGCGCGGGTGCGCAACGCCGCCACGAGTCGCGGCCCCTGCCTGTTCAGCTGCGCCGCGGGCCCTTCCAGGAGGATCGGCACGAGCTGCGTCGGGCCGAATTGTGCGTCGGCGAGCTGCTGGGCCCGCGAGGATTGGGTGCCGGGCACGACCGTGATCGAAGGCGAGACGGTGTTGGCGACACCGAAGCCGATCAGGGTCAGCGCTCCGGCGACCGCCAGCCAGGCGGCGAGGGCGACCTTCGGCCTTCGGATGGAGAGCTTCGCGAGGGTGATCATCCTTTACCTCCCCTTCCCGACCCGCGATCCGGGTCCGCCGGGTGGGATCGACTTGTGTGCTCCCCGAACCTATGGGCGCCCGAAGGCTCGGGCATCAGGGGTGCAAGCGGGTCTCCGATCAGTAGTTACGAGCGACGCGCTTTCGGTGTTTGCCCCGGATAGCTGCGCGACGTGCTGGACTACGGCCGTTTCTCCGACGATCCATGCGCCCCGTGGGGGAACCGGTGCTGGTGCCCGGCCCGGATGGCGTGCTCGATACGCGCTCGGCGTTGGCTGTCGAGCAGGCGCGCGATGTTCGCTCGGCGCTCGTTGCGGCCGCGCAGATCACTGAACAGCTTCCCGAGCTGGGTATCGACTGGCTTGTCCGCTCGATTGGGCTCTTGAGCATCCATACCGCGACCGTAGCCCGCCGACGGCTGCTTCACATCCGGTGGGCCGTGCAGATATTCCCGGGAAGTAATCGGTAACTCTGCGGTTTTGCCCTGATGCGCAGCCACGCGGGGTCATCGACCGTTGGCTTCGATGAGCTCCTCGCGCGAGCACCTCCCGGTCGCCGTGTTCGGACCCGATCCACTCCTGAGCGTCGCGATCGAGGCTGGCGGCGAGCAGGACGAGGTCCACGTGCACGCGGCCGGCCAGGGCGTGTGGGTCACACGAATAGCGGCCGAGCTTGGCGCCTCGACGGTCCTTTGCTGCATGGCCGGCGGAGAGGCCGGTGCGGTGCTGCGCTCGCTGCTTGACGGGTTGCCCGGCGAGAAGCGTGTCACGGAAACCGCGGGCTCGAGTGGAAGCTACGTCGTCGACCGACGCAGCGGTGAACGGCGAGTGGTGGCCGCTTCGCTTCGGCCCGCTCCGCGGCGCCATGAGGTGGACGACCTCGTGGCCGCGACATGCGCCACCGCGTTCACGAGCGCCGTTCTCGTCATGTGCAACCCCTATCCGGCGGACGGCTTCCCGGAGGCGGCCTACGAAACGATCGCCACGGATGTGGCCGCGGCTGGCGTCCCTGTCATCGTTGACCTCTCGAGCCCCCGCCTCGAGCGGACGCTCGCCGCTCGTCCGGCGCTCGTGAAGCTGAACGATTGGGAACTCGCCGAATATGTCCGAGGGCCGGTCGACGGCATGCGTGGACTCACCGCTGCCCGCAGCTTGCAGGAGGCAGGCGCGCAGACGGTGGCAGTGACCCGCGCCGGCGAGCCTATCCTCGTCCTTCCGGAACGTGGTGAGCCGTTCGAGATCGTGCCGCCATTCCTTCCGAGTGGATATCGAGAAGGCTGCGGCGACGCGATGATGGGAGCAATTTCCGCGGCTTGGGCACGCGGGTTGCCACTGCGCGAGGCGCTCGTGCTTGGCGCTGCCGCCGGCTCGGCCAACTTCCTCCGACACGGCCTGGGCACGGGGAAGCGGGCCGTGGTCGAGCAGCTGACGCAACGGATCACGGTCCGACCGCTCGACGGCGTCATGGAGCCCCACACCGCGCCGCCAGGAGCTGATTGATCCGCATGCCCGTTGCGCGTAATTGACCGCACCAGCCTCGGGTTGAGCTACCGATGTCGTACCGGTTCCCGGAGGCAACGATTGCCACGTCGTGTCCGAAAAACCAACCCAGCGGCGGGCCAATCATCCGGCGACCATGCCTCGGATGCGTGTCCGGGGCAGCCATCTCTACGCTGGTGGCGCTCCGTGGCGCGCGTGGGGGATGAACTGGGGCCTTGGCGACCACTCTCCGGTCCTTGCCTACCTCGACGCACCGACCCCGGACGGCCTCGCATTGCTGGCTTCGGAGCTTCAGATCGCCCACCGGCTTGGCGCCAACAGCATGAGGATCCCAGTCGAGTTGGGGGAGGTCATGCGAACCGCGACCAGCGTACGGCGCAGCACGCTCGTTGCGTTGCAGAGACTCGCCGCCGTCGCCGAGCGCAGTCGAATCTATCTTGACGTCGCCGGAAACCTCGTCTGGCGCCCGCAGCTCGCGCCCGCGTGGTATGAACGGTTGTCCGAACGGTCACGCTGGAAAGTGCAGGCCAACTTCTGGCGTGCCGTCGCGGGTGCGCTCGCCGATTCCCCCGCCGTGCTGTGCTATGAGCTCACCTCTGAGCCAACGATCAGCGACGGACCCGAGCACTACGTCGGGTACATCGGTGACTGGAGCTTCGTTCAGAACATTGCCACCCGAAGGGGGCGAAACGACCGCGACCTCGCGCGCACCTGGACGAGGATGCTCGCCGGCGCCGTCCGAAGCCAGGACGATCGGCCGGTGACGATCGGGCTCTTGCCGTCCCTCCACGGCAGTTTCGATCCGGCCAACGTCGTCGAACTCCTGGACATGCTCAGCCTCCACGAATACCCCGAAACGAGAAGAGCCGCCGCGTCACTGGCCGTCGTCAAGGGCTTCGCAGCCTACGAGAAGCCGGTGCTGCTCGGTGAGACCTTTCCACTTCGCGCTGATCTCGCCACCGAACGGTCCTTCCTGCTCGGCGCGAGCCCATACCTCGTGGGGACCTTCGAGTTCTTCGACGGGCGCGATCCGGACCACATCAAGGTGTCCGGCATCAACGACGCGCTCTACCAAGGCGGACTGCGCCAGTTCATCGCGCTCCGCCCCAAACTGCTGCGAGCAAAGTAGAGCCACGCGAGCGCGAGATCATTGCGCGCAGGGTGATGCTGGGTCGAACTCAGCCGGCGGCGGGCTCGGTTGCCTGATGCTCGGCGGGAGGAATGACAAGGACTGGGCACGGCGAGACGTGGAGTAGGCGCTGAGTGACGCTCCCGAGCATCAGTCCGGCAACGGCCCCGTGGCCCCGGGTTCCGACGACTATCAGGTCGGCCCCGGCTTCACGCGCTAGATCGGCGATCTCGTGGGCCGGTTGCGGTCCAACGTGACTGACGATCTTGAGGTCGGTGTTGACCCCCTCGTCTGAAAGCTGCGTGGTGAGCTTCTGCAACCTCTCCTCGACCTGTTCTTCGTCGGCGTGAACCGCCAGCCCGCTGGCCTTGTGGCTCGCGTATCTCTCGACGACGTGCGCGACGGTCAGCTTGGCTCCCTCCTGTTGCGCCAGCGCCTTTACGTACGGGAGCGCTCGGTCGGCGTTCTCCGTCCCGTCGGTGGCCCACACAATCGTCTCGAACATAGGCATCTATCTCCCAATCGTTGGTAGGCGGCCCAAGCTCGCTCCGAGCCGTCGGAGACAAGTTAACGGTTGCGGAGCCACGACCTCATCCGTGGCTACGACGGGCCGGCTGGACCGTCCCGGGCCTGCCCTGACGGGTGAGCCGGAAACGGTGCCGTGAGATCCTGACCGCGAACGATCGCCTGCGGCGCGGTGCGAGCGATCCAATCGAGATGGAGAGCCATCGGCTCGAGCGTCTGAAGCACATCGAGCGCCGGCGCGAGCGCAACCGGGCGACCGGCGCGCGAAGAATGCGAGTCACTGCCGAGCACGTGGATCAGGCCTGCCCGCGCGAGCGCGAGCATGCCGGGCCGGGACGCCTCGTCGGTGAAGTGCGCCGCGGTCGCCTGCACCAGCGCGCCTCCTTCGACGAGCCGGCCGAGGCGCTCGAATACGTCCGGACTGAGATGGCGCTCGGGATGCGCCACGAGCGACCGAAAGCCGCGTGTCCGTAAGGCGCCCACGGCCTGCTCGAAGCCGTCCTCGAGCGGTCCCGGTGGTGGCTCGAGCAGGATCCACCGTCCTGAGCCTCCGAGGGCGAGCCTCGCGAGCTCGCCATCATCGAGCCGGCCGATAACCGTCGCCGCCACCTCGCCGCCCGGGAATATGCGCGTCGGACAGTCGGCGTCGCGAAGCGCCGCCGAAAGTTCCTCGATCCTTGCCGGCAGCTCGGCGATCCGGACGTCGTGATCGTCGCGGATGTGAGGCGTGGCGCAGATGGCGGCGATGCCGTCGGCTTCTGCCTCCTGGGCCATCGCTACGGCGTCGGCGAGATCGCGGGCGCCGTCGTCGAGCCCGGGCAGAACGTGGCAATGGAGATCGACGGCGGCGTGAACGACACGATTATCGACGGTTAAGAGCCCGGAGTCCCAGATCAGTGCTTTCCCACGACAGCCCGTGTCTTTCACCCGAGGCGACGCCGACCGCAGTGGCCTAAGTTCCGAGTCATGGTGGCGCACCTGAATCTCGCTCGGGCCCCGGCTCAACTACCCGTGCCGATCCGGGTCGTGCTGGCGGACGACCACACGCTGATGCGCCGCAGCCTCAGGCTCTTGTTGGACGGCGAGGACGATGTCGACGTCATCGCCGAGGCCTCCGATCTCGCGACGGTTGTGAGCCACGTAGGTCGGCACCGTCCGAACGTGCTGGTCGCCGACCTCCGTCTTCCGACCGGATCGAGCATCGACGCGATTCGCAAGTTGCGGGCACAGGCTCCCGACACCGAGGTTGTCGTGTTGACGCTGGACGAGAGTCCGCTATTCGCCCAGCAGGCGATGGACGCCGGCGCGATCGGCTACGTCCTCAAAGACCGAGCAGACGGCGAGCTGCTCTCGGCGATCCGTTGCGCCGCGAACGGCGAGGAATACGTCAGCGCACGCGTAGCCCCGGGGCTGGACGCTCTCCGGAAGGCGGTTGATCGCGATTCTCTAACGCCGCGGGAAATCGAAGTGGTCCGGCTGGTCGCGCTCGGCTTCACGAGCGCCGAGATCGCGGTCAAGCTTCGCGTCTCGAGGCGCACGGTCGAGACGCATCGCGCCCGCATCTTCAACAAGCTGGGGCTGAGTACCCGTGCCGAGCTCGTCCGGTTCGCGTTGCGATTCCGCCTGATGGGGACCTGACCGGGAGCGCTACTCGCCGGAGTCCCGCGTTGGCAGCCGGACCCGAGCACGGGTCCCCGTCTCAGTCGATTCGAACTCGAATGCGCCGTTGGCCAGGTGGACGCGCTCGCGCATGCCGGCGAGGCCGTGTCCGGCGGTCGGCCCCCCGATGTCGAACCCGATCCCATCGTCGTCCACTTCGATGATGACCTCTCCGTCTGACTGATCGATGAGCAGGCGCACGGTGCTCGCGCGTGCATGGTTCATGACGTTCGTCAGCGTTTCTTGCACGATCCTGTAGATGGTCGTCTCGAGCTCTGCGTCGAACTTGCCCGCACCGGACAGCGTGACTTCACTCTGGATCTCGAGCCCAGCGTCGCGGCCGCGATCTAGCAGCGCCTCGATTGCCGGGAGCAACCCCAGATCGTCCAGCATCGACGGTCTCAGGTCGGTGATGAGGCGTCGCAGGTGCTCGATTTCGAGCTCGATGTCGGCGACGGCCTGACGGATCGCGTCGTCCTTCGTCGATGCATCTCCCCGGCCTACGATCGAGGCCAGGGCGATGCGCAGCGCCCCGAGCGACTGGAGCGTCTGGTCGTGTAGCTCCCTCGCCCAACGACCCCGCTCGGCGTCGGCTGAGCCAATCGTGCTTCGGAGCCGGTCTACCTCGACGCTCCGACTCATTGCGACTGCGTTCGCAGCCGAGGCGGCAAACGTGCGCAGGAGCTGTTCGTCCTCGTCGGTGAACTCATCGCCTTCTGGACCTCGATCGAACGCCGCCACTATCCCAATCCCCGTGCCATGACTGAGCATCGGTACGAGGAGTGCGGAATGAGCATCCGGGACCCCGAGCTCATGCGGACCGATGGTCAGACGTGCGGCGGCATCCGATATCCGCTCGGCGCGGCCGCGTTCGAGCACATTTCCCGCCGTCGAGGATGCGACTGGGATGTGCTGTCGCGGGTTGGGGTGTGCGTGTCCGGCGCTTGCGACGACCACGAGGTCGTTTCCCTGACGCAACATGATCACGACGCTGCGAGCGTCGACCAGCGCTCGCCCCCGCTTCGCGACCAGGTCGAGGATCCGCTGCAGATCCGAAGCCCAGCTGATCGCGTCGGCGATGTCTCGCGCCGCCTCCAGCGCGCGAACTGCCCGTTCGAGCTGCTCCCGACGTCGCTCACTCGCCTCGTACAGCCTGGCGTTGTCGATCGCCGTCGCCGCCAACAGGGCGAGCAACACGACCGACTCCTGGTCCTCGTCTGTGAACTCACCGCCGCCCTCCTTTTCGGTGAGATACAGATTGCCCCAAGCTTCGCCGCGGATCAGGATCGGAACGCCCAGGAAGCTGCTCATGGCGGGATGGCCGACCGGGAATCCGTAGCTTCGCGGGTGCCGGCCAACGTCAGCCAGCCTGAGCGGCACTGGGTTTTCGATGAGCACTCCGAGCACGCCGCGGCCGCGCGGAAGGTCGCCGATGGCGGCACGCCGATCCTCATCGATGCCGACGGCGAGAAATCGTTCGAGCTCCTCCCGGTCCTCATCGAGGACGCCGAGCGCCGCGTACCGTGCGCCGGTGATCTCGCGAGCTTCCGTGAGGATCCGGTCGAGGATGGCCTCGGTGTCGTGCTCAGCCATCAGGGCCGTGCCCACGAGAAGCAGGCGCCGGATCTGCTGGTGCTCTTCCAAACTGCTCATCTCACGTGGTCCCAGCGTCCCGCACCGGGTCTGATCGGGGCGTTTCCGAGCCGCCAGCCCAAATATATACGGGGCATCCGTAGTTCCCCCCAGGACTCGTGTGGCTCTCACGCGATGGCGCCGGGCAGCGGGCGCGGGAATCTCCAAGCTGGAATGGAAGCCTCACCAAGGGAGACCGCTGACGCACGCCCACGGTGCCTGGACTGCGGCGACGTGATCGGCGTCTACGAACCGCTCATGCACGTGATCGGCGCGGCCGCTCATCGGACCTCGCTCGCGGCGGACCCGGACGCCTGCAGCGCGGATGGCGACTGCTACCACGCCGGCTGCTACGAGCGCCTCGTCTCCGGCGCCTGAGCGCGAAGCCGTGTGGCCGATGTAATGTCGGCTCATGCCACCCTCGGACGATGCTTCCGCTCCGATCACAATCGTCGTGGCGGATGATCATGCCGTGATGCGGAAGGGCCTGCGGATGTTGCTGGACGCGGAACAGGACTTCTGCGTGCTCTCCGATGTCGGCAACATGGCAGCTGTCTTCCGAGACGTAAGGAGCCATCGCCCGGACGTGCTCGTCCTCGATCTGAACATGCCCGGCGGTTCGAGCATCGAGACGATCTCACGCCTCTCGGGGTTTTCCTCCACGGCGGTGGTGATCCTGACGATGGAGCCCGACAGAGCATTCATGGAGCGCGCATACGAGGCAGGCGCCAGCGGTTACGTGCTCAAGGACGCCGCGGCGACCGAGCTGGTGCGAGCGATCCGAGCCGCGGTACGGAGCTAGTCCGCGGTTCGATGAGCGCCATCCGGACCGAGCAGCTCTCGAAGCGCTACGGCGACACCCTCGCGCTTGACTCTCTCGACCTCGATGTCCGCGAGGGCGAGGTCTACGGATACCTCGGGCCCAACGGAGCGGGCAAGACGACCACGATCAGGCTGCTGCTGGGCTTGCACCGTCCGACCGGGGGCCGCGGCGAGCTGTTCGGGGTCGATTGCTGGCGCGAGCCGGTGACGGCACACCGGAGGGTGGCCTACGTCGCGGGCGAGCCGCTTCTCTGGCCGGCGATGACGGGGGCGGAGACGCTCGAGTTCCTGTCGCGGCTGCATGGGGGCGGCGAGACCGCGTACCGCGAAGCGCTCGTCGAACGCTTCCAGCTCGACACGGCCAAGAAGGTCCGGGCGCTCTCGAAGGGCAACCGCCAGAAGGTGCAGCTCGTCGCGGCTCTGGCCACGCGCGCCGACCTGCTGTTGCTCGACGAGCCCACGAGCGGCCTCGATCCGTTGATGGAGGTGGCTTTCCGCCAATCGGTTACGGAGGCGAGGGAGCGCGGCCAGACCGTGTTCCTGTCCTCGCACATCCTCAGCGAGGTGGAGGCACTCTGCGACCGCGTCGGAATCCTCAGGGCGGGGAAACTCGTCGACGAGGGAACGCTCGCCGAGTTACGCCACCTAGGCGCGCAGGTGGTCGAAGTCACGTTCTCGGGACCGGCGCCGGAGCTCCCGCCGATCGACGGGGTGAGGGTCGCCTCGGCGGGCCCGTCAGCACTGCGGTTCGAGGTCTCGGGCGGCATCGCTCCGCTGATCTCGGCCCTGGCGAAGGAGCCGGTCGCGACGCTCACCAGCCGGGAGCCTTCGCTCGAGGAGATCTTCCTTCATCACTACGACGATGGCGACGGTCGCACCGCGTCGTAGCGCGCCGGCAGGGCGGACCCAGCGGCGCGGGGACGGCTGCGATCGCGCGGCGCGCGCTGCGCGACGCGCGCGTGCGCACGATCGCCTTCGGCTACCTGTTCGCCGCTGTCGCCTACATCCAGCCGGTCAGCTACCGACACGCTTATCCGACCGTGGCCGATCGTCTGTCGTTCGCGCAAAGCTTCGCCAACAACAAGGCGGTCGTCCTGTTCTACGGCAAGGCGTACGACCTCCTGACGGTCGGTGGCTACAGCGCGTGGCGCGTGGGCGGAACGCTGGCGATCTTCGCGGCCGTGTTCGGCGTGCTCGCCGCCGTCCGTGCGTTGCGCACCGAGGAGGACGCAGGACACGCTGAACTGATTCTCGCCGGGAGCGTCGGACGCGGGTCGGTGTTTCTGGCCTCGATGGCGGCAATCGCAGCCGGCACATTGTTGCTGTGGGCGGCCGCCTTCATCGGCTCCGTCTTGGGGGGGCTGCCGGTGGGGGGTTCGGCATATCTGGCGCTGGCGGTCGTCTCGGTCGTCCCGGTGTTCGTTGGCGTCGGCGCGCTCGCCAGTCAGCTCGCGCCGACTCGCAGGATCGCGCTCGAGCTCGGAGGAGGCGTTGTCGCTGTGTGCTTTGTCCTGCGGGTGGTCGCCGACACGTCGTCCGGCCTCAGCTGGCTGCGTTGGATCACGCCGTTGGGCTGGGCCGAAGAACTGCGGCCATTCACCGGTGCTCAGCCGCTCGTGTTTTTGCTCGCTCTTGCGGCGGCCGCGCTCCTGATCGTCGCCGCGTGGCGGATCGCGGCCGAGCGCGACGTGGGCAGCGGTCTGCTCAGCGCGCGGGATACGGCATCCCCTCGGTACGCCCTGTTGTCCTCGCCCGCCGCACAGACACTTCGCAGCGAGCGGACAAGCCTCATCGTGTGGCTCGCGAGCGTCGGCGCGTTCGCGTTCATCGTCGGCGTGATCTCGAAGAGCATCTCCTCGGCGGGGATCTCGAAACAGCTCGAGCGCGAGCTCAAGAAACTCGGGTCCGGGTCCGTTCTCACCCCGACGGGCTACATCGGCTTCAGCTTCATCTTCTTCGTGCTCGCAACCAGTCTGTTCGCGGTCTCTCAGGTCGCCGCCGCCAGGCACGAGGAGGCCGATGAGCGGCTCGAGACGCTGCTCGCCCTGCCGGTCGCACGTACTCACTGGCTCGGAGGTCGACTTGGGCTGGCGGCTGTCGCCACCGCTGCCGTTTCCCTACTCGCGGGTGTGCTCGCGTGGGCAGGGGCCGTCTCCCAGGGCATGTCGATCTCGTTCCCGAAGATGATCGAGGCCGGGGCCAACTGCCTTCCGGTGGCGCTCCTGTTCCTCGGAATCGCGGCACTTGCTTACGGATTTGTCCCGCGCGCCACCGCAGGAATCGCGTACGGCCTCGTCGCCGTGGCCTTCCTCTGGCAGCTTTTCGGCTCGCTTCTGGGCGCGCCGAGGTGGCTCGTCGACGCGACGCCCTTTGCTCACGTGGGGTTCGTTCCCGCGCAGCCGTTCCGGGTTGGCGCGGCGGCGGTGATGATCGCGATTGGCGTGTTCGCCGGAGTCGTCGCCATGCTCTTCTTCAGGCGACGCGACCTGACCGGGGCCTGACCAGGCGCGTCACGCGACCTGCGCCGTCCCGCGACGGTTCGGCGGGAACACGCAACTCACGGCTGTTCCCTTTCCCTCGGCCGACTCGATGGTGAGGCTACCCCCGAGGAGCTCGGCACGCTCGTTCATGCCGATCAGCCCGAATCCGGCGCTTCTGGCGGTCGTGTCGAATCCCTGGCCGTCGTCGCGAACGCTTATACGGACCGTGGTCTGATCCTCCACGATTTCGACGTACGCCTTCCGGGCCCCGCCATGCTTGGTGGCGTTGGTGAGAGCCTCCTGGACGATCCGGTAGATCGCGGTCTCGAGCTCGGCGACATGCCTGTCGGGCTCGCGTCCCTGCTCGTAGGCCAGATCGATCGGCGAGCTCAACCTCGAGCCCGCGGGCGCGCACGCGGTCGACGAGGCCGGCGATCGCCGCCTCGACGCCGAGGTCATCGAGCGAGGCAGGGCGCAGGTCGGTTATCAGCGACCGAAGGGCGCCGATCTCCTCCTGCAGCTGTGTCACGACCTCCGTCACCGCATCGGTCATCGGGCCGGGGTCGGCGGTGCGCAGTTCTGCAGCGAGTCCCAGCCGCAGCGCCGCGAGGCTCTGGAGGGTCTCGTCGTGGAGCTCGCGGGCCCACCGTGCGCGCTCTTGCTCGGCGGCGGCGAGCGTCTGTCGGCGGCGCTCGCTCTGGACCGTCTCGGCGGTGGCGACGGCGGTTGCCGCGCTCGCCGCAAACGCCTCGAGCAGCCGTTGGTCGTCGCTGGTGAAAGCCGGCCCGTCCACCAGACGGTCGACGGCGATCAGCACCCCATGTCCTCGGCCTCGGAACACCAGCGGGACGACCAGTCCACCGTCGGCGCGGACACCGAGCCGGCCGAGCCCGTGGCGCTCGAACCGCGCCCGGTTGGCAGTGTCCTCCAGCCGCAGGGTCCTGAGCGTCCGAAGCGCCCCACCGGCGAGGCTGTCTTCCAAGTCGACGCGCTGGCCGAGTAGGCCGTCGGGTAGATCGCCGGCGCACGCGGTGATTGTCATCTGACCATCCTGCTCGTGCTCGATCACGAGTGCTCGGGCGGACACCAGCGCGCGCCCGCGCTTGGCCACCAGCGCCAGTATCGGTTCCAGCTCGGTTTCGCCACCGAGTGCACGGGCTATCTGCAAGGTTGCGTCCAGCGCATCCACGGTCCTGCGGAGCTCGGCGTGTTGAGCCTCCAGACCCGAGTATCGCCTCGCGTGGTCGATCGCCACACCGGCGAAGTCGGCCAGGAGCTCCACGGCCTGCTCATCCTGGTCGGTGAACTCCGCTTCGCCGGCCTTCTCGGCAAGGTAGAGGTTCCCATACGGGCGCCCGCCGACGAGCACGGGAACCCCCAGAAACGACCGCATCGGCGGGTGCCCGGCGGGGAAGCCATAGGACTTAGGATGCGCGCCGACATCCTCCAGACGTAGCGTCATCGGATTCTCGATCAGTTCTCCCAGCACCCCCTTCCCCCGAGGCAGTGCTCCAATCCTACGTCGGGTCTGCTCATCCATGCCCACGGTGATAAACCGTTCGAGCTCGGTGCGGGACTGATCGAGCACCCCAAGCGCGGCATACCGCGCGCCCGATAACTCTCGCGCGGACTCAACGACTCTCTGGAGCACGACGTCCAGGTCGAGCTCGGAAAGCACCCCGCGCGCAACCTCAATTACGCCAAGGGCGACGGGAGCCGTCGCCTGCTCGTGGTCAGTCATGCTGATTAAACCCCGGGTCGACGGGTGTCGCGAGCGACCGACACTACCACGGTTGAGAACCAACTCGGTGACGCCGGCTGCTACCCGCGAAGCGCCCGCAATGCGTTCAGGATCACGGCGAGGTCGATCACCTCCTGCAGCAGGGCGCCGGCGACCGGTGGGAGATACCCCGCCGCGGCGACCCCCATCGCGGCGATGCTCAGCCCCATCCCGGCGAGCACACTCTGGCGGGCGATGCGGAGGGCGCGACGGCCGATGTGCAGCGCGTCGGCCACGCGGTCGACCCGGTCCACCGTGATGACGGCGTCGGCTGTCTCGGACGAGACCGTGGCACCGGCGGCTCCCATCGCGATCCCTAGGTCAGCAATAGCCAGAGCCGGGGCGTCGTTGACGCCGTCGCCGACCATCACAACCGGTCGTAGCTTGGGATCGCCTCTGATCTGGCGCACGACGCCCAGCTTCTCCTCGGGAGACTGCTCGGCGTAGACGCGGTCGACGCCCAGCTCGCGGCCGACGCGGTCCGCGACCGAGCGTCGGTCGCCGGAGATCATCGCCACGTGCCGGACTCCCTCCGCGCGTAGACGGTCCACTATCCGGTCGGCATCCGGGCGCAGCTCGTCGGCCATCACGATGACGCCAGCGACGTGGCCTTCGATCGCCACGACGACGTGCGCTTCTCCCGATCCTCGCGTAGTCACTGACGCCGCGGCGACGATCTCCTCCTGTGGCACCCCGCTCTTGCGCGCGAATGCCCGGCTTCCGACGGCCACGCGGTGTCCCTCAAGTTGGCCCTCGATCCCCTCGCCCGGCTCTTCTTTGACCTCGGTAGGGATGCTCAGCTCGAGTTCAGCCTCCTTGGCGGCGGCGACGAGGGCCGCTCCGAGAACGTGCGCGGAGAGCCGGTCGACCGACGCGGCCAGGCGCAACACGTCATGCGCCGTCCACCCGTCACGGGGAACGATTTCCCTCAGCTCGGGACTGCCGACGGTCAAGGTGCCGGTCTTGTCAAACAGGACTGTCCGCGCCTCGCCGAGCGTCTCGATCGCACCAGCGCCCTTCACGATCACCCCCGATCGCGCGGCGCGCGACATGCCGGAGACGAGGGCGATCGGCGCCGCGAGAATCAGCGGACAGGGCGTCGCCACCACGACGACCGCCAGCCCTCTGACCGGATCGCCGCTCAACGCCCAGGCCAGCCCCGCTGCGAGCAGCGCTATGGGCAGGAAGAACCCCGCGTACCGATCGGCCATCCGCACCATCGGCGCACGCTGCGTCTGCGCCTGCTCGACCAGCCGTACCAGCGCCGCGTAAGCGCTTTCCCGCGCCGGGCGGTCGGCTCGAACATCGAGCGGGCTCCCCGCGTTGGCGCAGCCGCTCAGCACCGGCATTCCTCGCCGCACAGCCTCGGGCAGTGACTCCCCGCTGAGTGTGCTGGTGTCGATTACCGCCTCCGCGCTGACCACCGTTCCGTCAACCGGGATGACCTCGCCGGTACGTACCACCACAACATCGCCGGCTTGGACTTGCTCGACCGGCACCTCCTCCAGTCGCTGGGCAACTCGGACTCGTGCGACCTTGGGAGCGCGCTGGATCAGGGCGGTCAACTCGCGGCGCGCCCGCCCCGAGGCGATCGCCTCCAGAGCGGCCCCACCGGAGAACATCAGGCCGATAATCGCTCCCGCGAGCTCCTCCCCGAGGGCGAGTGCACCCACCATCGCCACGAGCGCGATCGTGTCGACCCCGAGGCTGTGATCGACGACGACTGTATGGGCCACCTCGACCGTCAGCTCGGCAGCGAGCACAGCGACCGCGACCGCCCACACCGTCTGCCCAGCCGCGCCCTCGCCGATGAGGTGCAGCACACCACCCGCCGCGATCGCCGCGAGGGCAAAAACGGCCAGAATCTGGGCACGATGCGCGAGTAGCCACACCAGCCACCGGGGCCGGAGATGCGGCGTGTGCCGGGGCGCTCCGCCCGCGCGCGCGATGGCAGGCGCGACGGTGTCACTCATGCCTTGAGCCTCGCAGCGAAGGGCCACCGCCATATCCGTGGCGAGTACGGGTCCCGGCCAGTAAAACTATTCGTCCCGCTGATAGCGATCATGCGTGGTCGTATCGTTACGGCGTGCCCTCCGAGTCGAGCAAGCGTCCAGCCAGCGATCTAGTCGAGCTCTCGCGGGAGGAATGTCTCCGGTTACTCGCCTCGCACAACTTCGGCAGGTTGGCGGTCGGCATGGGCGACGTGGCTCCCCTGATCCGCCCGGTCAACTACGTGTTCGACGATCGTTCACAGTCGGTGGTGTTCCGAACGGCCCAGGGATCGAAGTTCCACGCTTTGCTGCGATCCGCCAATGCCGCCTTCGAGATCGACGGCGTCGACGAGGGAGCGCGAACCGGCTGGAGCGTGATCATGCGCGGCGTGACAGACGAGGTGGTGGGCCCGACGGAGATCCGCCGCCTGGAGAACCTGGGGCTCGAGTCGTGGGCCCCCGGGCACAAGGCGCACTGGATGTACATCCGCGCCTGGACGGTATCTGGCCGGCGCATCGCACTCGAGCCGCCACGGCCAGAATCGCCGGCGTAGGCCCGCTGCCTCGCGGGCGCGTGCTGGGCGAGGCATACGTACTTAGCCGCAACGACGGTTCGGAATGGCGCGCTACAACTGCGGCCACCCCGTCCGTAAGCTACTCGCCATGACATCGAGCAGTACGACGCCGTTCAAGGTCGTCGTCGCCGGCGGCGGCGTTGCCGCGCTCGAGGGAGCGCTCGCGCTCCGGGACCTGGCGGGCAAACGGATCAACACCACGCTGCTCGCTCCCCAGCCCGAGTTCGTCTACCGCCCGATGCGGGTGCGCGAGCCGTTTGGCTACAGCGAGGCGCGACGCTATTCCCTGGACGAGATCGCGCGCGACATCGACGTCGAGCTCAAGCAGGACGCGTTCAAGTGGCTCGACACGGAGCGTCGGATCGTACATACCGAGTTAGGCGATCGGCTCGAGTACGATGCCCTGCTGCTCGCGCTCGGCGCGGTCCGCCGACCCCGGTTCAGGCACGCCGTGACGCTCGACGACGGCCACATCGACGAGCAGTTGCACGGGCTTGTCCAGGATGTGGAGGGCGGCTACGTGCACAAGCTCGCGTTCATCTCCCCCAGCCGCATGCCTTGGCCGTTGCCGATCTATGAGCTCGCGCTGATGACGGCGCAACGCGCATATGACATGGAGGCGGAGCTGTCGATCACAATCGCGACGCCGGAGGACGCCCCGCTGGCAATCTTCGGCCAGACGGTGAGCGATGCCGTCTCGGCGATTCTTACGGACCGCGGCATATTGGTGATCCCGTCGGCTCGCTGCGAGACGCCCGCTCCAGGAGAGCTGGCGCTGCATCCGGGCGGCCGACATTTGTTCCTGGACCGGATCGTGGCCCTGCCCGAGCTGTCCGGGCCATCTACCCCTGGCGTTCCGAAATCGGCGCCAGACGGATTCCTCGCCGTCGACGTTCACTGCCAGGTGCGGGGTGTCGATCGCGTGTTCGCCGCCGGTGACGCGACCGACTTCGCGGTCAAGCACGGCGGGATGGCCGCCCAGCAGGCCGATGCAGCAGCCCAGACGATCGCGGCGCTCGCCGGAGCGCCAGTCGAGCCCGCGCCGTTTCATCCGGTTATCCACGCGATGCTGCTGGGCGCGGACAAACCGCTCTACCTGAGTGCCCACATCACCGGTGGACACGGGACGAGCTCGGAGATCAGCGAGTCGCCGACTTGGTCGCCGCCTACCAAGATCGTCGCCAATTATCTGTCCCCCTACCTTGAGTCGCGCGACCGGGCGGCGCTACGCTGACGCCCGTGCCTGAGGCTGAATCCCCGACCCCCGACGCACAGAGGGGCGAGGCTGGCGCCGGCGACACGATTCGCGTCGTGATCGCCGATGACCACTCCGTGGTTCGCCGAGGCCTGCGTCAGGTCCTCGACGCCGAGGAAGGCTTCGAGGTGGTGGCCGAGGCGTCCGATCTCGAAGCCGCGCGTAGGTACGTCCGCGGCCACCGTCCGGATGTGCTGATCCTCGATCTGAACCTGCCCGAGGGGCTGAGCCTGGGGGCGATTCCGGATATCCGCGCCGAGAGCCCGGGGACTCAGATCGTGGTGCTGACGATGCAAAACGAACCGGCGTACGCGCGTCAGGCACTCAGCGCGGGTGCGCTCGGATACGTGCTCAAGGAGGCAGCCGAGTCCGAGCTCGTCGAGGCCGTTCAGCGGGCCGCGGCCGGAGACACCTACCTGAACCCGCGGCTCGGCGCGCGGGTCGCGGCGGAGCCGCCTCCGGGCCCTCCGGACGGGCTCTCCGAACGAGAGGTCGAGGTACTGCGGATGATCGCGCTGGGCCACACCAACTCTGAGATCGCGGACGAGCTGTATCTGTCGGTACGGACCGTGGAGACCCACCGTGCCCACATCCAGCAGAAGCTGCGGCTGGGCTCGAGGTCCGAGCTCGTCCGCTACGCCCTTGACCACAAGCTGATCACCGCCGAAGGCTGACAGACGGTCACGAGCGCCCGCGCTCCTCCGCGACGACCACGCAGTCTGAGCGGTACGTAGATTCCCGCAACGGGGATGCGCCTTTCCGCCGATGGCCCCGCCCGGGCGCGGCCAATAGCGTGTCGCCTCGTGGCTGCGATCTTCAATCTCAACCATCCGGCGCACACTGTCCACTGGCACTTCATTCAGCTGTCGGTGTCGAACGTCGTCGTGATCGTGCTCATGCTGACCGTGTTCGTGGCGGCGATCTTCCTACCGTTCCCCCACCACAGAGACAGCGAAGAGCTTCCATGAGCGTGCACGCGAAGCGAACGTGGACCGGAGCCGTTCGCGATCGCGCCGTCAGCGCGCTGCCTCCGGAGAAGCTGCTGGCCGACAAGCAGCCCTCGTACGTCGCCTCGTGGATCTACGTGTTCGGCGTGCTCTCCCTGAGCTCGCTGGCAGTGATCATTCTTTCCGGCTCGATCCTGGCGCTGAAGGGACCCGGCTGGTGGCACTTCACCGGCGTCGGTCACTTCTTTAACAGCATCCATCTGTGGTCGGTCGAGCTGTTCTTCTTCTTCACGGTGATCCATCTGTGGGGGAAGTACTGGATGGCGGCGTGGCGCGGAGGACGCACCCGGGTGTGGATCACCGGGGCGGTCACGTTCCTGGTTGCGATTCCGTGCGCGCTGACGGGCTACGTCTCGCAGCAGAATTTCGATGCGCAGTGGATCTCAACCCAGGCCAAGGACGCGATCAACGCCTCCGGCCTCGGCGCGTTCTTCAACCTCCTGAACTTCGGCCAGATGTACAGCTATCACGTGCTGCTGCTGCCGGCGGCGGTCGTCGCGCTCGTCATCGCCCACGTCCTGCTCGTGCGCAAGCACGGGGTGGTGCCGCCGTTCAGGCTGGCCGACAAGCTGCCGGCCGTTGCCGAACCGGCGACCGTCGACGGGGGCGCGGCTAGGCCCGAGTCTTCGTCATGACACGCCGCGAGCGACGCCGCCGCCAGGACGAAAGCTACCGGACCTGGAACGGCTCCTACCGCTCATACGACCTGATCAAGGAAGCCTCGATCGCGTTCGGGGTGGTTCTGGCGCTCGCCGTCGTGCTCACGATCCTGTTCTCGTCGCCCGACGAACACCCGAGCACGATCAAGTCGTGGTCGCGTGGTGATCCGGTCGACTTCGTCACCACGGCCGCCACGGAACTCGATGGCTCGAGCGAGTCCGGGAGCTATGGCCCGCCGTACAACCATGCCTCTGGCAGCGTCCAGCACGCGTGGTTTCTTCACCCTCAGCGGTGGTTTGGCGTGAGCCACCCGATCAACAGCGCCCAGGACTTCGTACTCGCCCCGCTTCGGGCGATCACGGGCCAGCCGGCACTACAGAGCGCAGTCACCACTTATGAGACCGCATCGGCCAACCAGCAGGCCGCCTGGACGAGCGCGTACGAGAAAGGGCTGAACAAGGCCAGCGCCACGAGCGCCGACTCGATCGCCGTGCCCCCAGGTAACTACGGGCCGCTGACGACGATGATGCCGGCGCTGCTGACCTTCGCGCAGGGCGGCGGACTCGATGGCGCCCTGTTGACGAGCAAGCAGTTCTACCAGACCGACTACACCAAGCCGCTGCTGTTCATGGCCGACGGCGGTGTGCTGTCAGATCGCGCGCAGGCCGAGCATCTGCTCGGTTCGCAGTGGGGAATCATGAACGAGACCGGCAGCTACCCCGGGCAGGTGTGGCTGTGGCTGTACACCTTCTGGTACCAGATTGCCCCGTTCCAAGGCGGGAACGCCGACATCCTGGTGTTGCTCGTGATGGGTGCCCTCAGCCTCGCGTTTGTGCTGGTTCCGTTCCTTCCTGGGATCCGCGACATTCCGCGCTGGATCCCGATCTACAAGCTGATCTGGCGCGACTACTACCGGGGGGCCTCCGCGCGGACCGGTGCCCGCACCTAACTGAAGTCCGGACCTCCGGACCGTCGACGGATAAGGCGGCATGCGACGGTGCATAACGCGGCAGCACCCGCGCCGGCGGCGAGCCTTGTCGACTAACGCACGTGGGGCGACTCCGGGCACAGGTCGCCACCGCGATCTGAAACTTGCCGTCTAGTCGCGAGCGGATCCAGGCACGACCAGCACCGGCCGCGTCGAATGGTGCACGACCGCACCCGAGACGCTCCCGAGCAGGTCGGACTGCACGGCCGTACGCCCGCGGGTACCCACCACGATGAGGCGGGCGTCGATCTCTTCGGCGACGTTGAGGATCGTCTGCCAGGCGCTCGCCTTGTCACGCTCGAGGCGCAGCTCGACGGTCAGCCCCTTGGAGCGGGCAAGCTCCGCGCCCTCTTGCGCAATCGAGCGTGCCCGTTCGCCCGCCAGGCGGTTCAGCTCCTCAATTGGCGGGCCCGGTGCCAGCCCTGCATCGCTGAACGAGTCGGCCAGCACCGCGACCGGAGACTCCCAGACGTGCAACAGAACCACGAAATCGCTCGCCAGGGTCGCCTGAGCGATCGCGATTGCTCCCTTGGCACTGGGCGAACCGTCGTAACAGATCAGGACCGCCACGGTCAGCCTCTCGTCGCGGCGGCGCTCTGACCGTCGCCTGGGCCACTGGCCGCTTCTGCCGCGCGAGCTGCCCGGGTCAGGATCAGCAGCGGGCAGCGAGCGGCCCGCGCGAGTTGCTGCGAGGTGCTCCCGTGCACGAGCCGACCGATCGGCCCGAAGCTGCGGGACCCGACCACCAGGAGATCGACGGAGCCGCTGAAGATGCCGAGCTCGTCGGCCGGCCGTCCGTAGCTGGCGTGCGCCTCGACGTCCGGCAGCGCGGCAAGTTCGCTGTCAGCCTCTTTGAGCAGAGAAGCGAGTGCGCTCTCTGGACCCGTGGGCCCTGCGGCGAGCACGTAGGCGGGGGCGGTAATCGTTTCGAGCGCGGCGAGCTTCGCGTCGTGGGTCGCGGCGAGCGAGCGGGCGACTTTCAGCGCGTGGACACTCTCGGGCGATCCGTTGTAGCCGACGCCGATCGTGTGTATCACCGCGGATTCCTGGGCGTAGCCGGCCGGTGCAATTGCAACGGCGCACGGAGCTCCGTTGAGCGCGGCGCGCGTGTCATCGGCGAGAAGAACCCGGCCGAGCAGACCCCGGCGCGATGAACCGACCACGATCAGGTCGGCTCCGATCGTCTCCGCGAGATCGTGCAGCCCGTGGCCGACTGACGTCGCTCCGTGCGAGCGCACGTGAGCGTCGACGCCCGCATCTTGTGTCACTCCGGCGAGGAGCTCACGTGCGTCTTGCTCCTCGGCGGCTTCCAGCGGGGGGCTCGATCCACGCCAGCGGTGAGCATCGCCCCGGTATACGTAGGCCAGTGTCAGCTCCCCGCCTTCACCGGCGAGCGCCTTGGCCAAGGCGATCGCATCGCGGCCACCCTCATGCCCATCGACGCCGACCAGCACGTTGTCGAACATTCCGAATTCCTCCTGATGGGTTCGGCCCTACCGTACGTTCCGCGCGTGGCTGGGCCATCGGGGCGCCACCCCAGCCGGATTGCGGGTTTCTACGCAGTCCGCGCGGCGTCACGCCATTCTCGGCGCTTTGCCTCGTATTCAGGCGGCAGTGCTCCCTCGAGTGCGTTGGCGGCGTCGAGCGCCTGCAGAGCTGACCGATAGTCACCCCAGCGCGCGTCGCAGTCGGCGAGTAGCAGCGCCAGCTCCAGCGCATCGTGGTACTCAGCGTCCGCGTCCGAGGAACCTGGGACGGCGGCCCGGTCAGCGAGCACCACGGGTGCGAGCGGCCGGGGCCGGGCGGTGGCGAGGTACGGCGCCAGGTAGCGCCCCGCGATCTTCGCGGGTGGCCACCACAGCGGCTGGCCGGCGGCGGATGACGCGTCGCGTGGAGGCCGGCGCCGGGGCCCGGCCTCGATCGCGACCGTGGCTTCCCGCGGCAGTCGGTGGGGCTCAGCGCGCAGGTACAACGGCGCGCCACCGGTGATCAGCAGCCCGCGGAGCACCGGAGTGAACGGCGTGGGCTCGAGCGGCAATCCGATCTCCGCGGCGATCGCCTCGGCTACGGCGTCGGCCTGCTGTGTGGCGAGACCACCTTGCTTGAGCGGGAATGCGGTGACGTCGCCGGCAGCGTAGACGTCATCGACACCGCTGACGCGCCCGTTTCCGTCGACGGGGATGAACCCGTGCTCGTCGCAGGGAAGGCCCCGAAGCCTCGGCCCCTCGAGCAGCGGCAGCGCTACCACCCGGTCCGCGTACAGCTCGCCGGCGCCGGCAAATTCGAGCGCTCGCCCGCGGATCCGCGCCGGAAGAACCGAGGTGCGCAACGAGATGCCGCGCGCGCCGAGCAGCTGGGTGATCGCCTCCCCGGCCGCTGGCCCAAACAGCTCGAGCGGGTCCTGCTCGGGCGTCACCAGCGAAACGTCTACGCCGTCGGCACCGTGCTCGCGCAGGTGCGCTGCCGTCATGAGCGCCAGCTCGTAGATCGGCAAAGTCCACATACGCGCGGACGGAGCCACAAATGAGACCGACCGGGCTCGGCCATCCACGAGCTCTTCTAGGAGGGCTCTCAGCGCGGCCACATCGGCACGCCCGCGAAAGGTGAGCGCGCCGGGCAGCGCGTCGCGGGCGATCGCGCCGGTGGCGATCACCAGTACATCGAACCGCAGCCGTTCGCCCGTCCGTGTGACGGCGACGTGACCGTCCACGTCGACCTCGACGAGCGATCCGTGGATGAGCCGGCCGCCCTGCTCGTCGACGATCTCATCGAGACGATATGCGCGGGCTTCACCGCGACCGAACGACTCGGCGACGGTGACCGGGCGATACAGAAGCTCGCGCTGGGGCGAGAGCACCGTCATCGCCACGCGGTTTCCCGCGAGCGCCCGCATGGCGAGCAGCGCCTCGACGGCAGCGACACCGCCCCCAACGATCACCACGTGCAGGCGGTCGTCGCCAGACATCTCAGGCCGTCGCGGCGATCGATATCTGCGTCGCCGGCGCCCGCTCCTCGATCGCTTGTCGCGGCAGCACGAGCAGCGGGCAGGCCACGTGCCGTAGCAGGTACGAGGAGACGCTACCGTGAAACAACCGGTACATCGGTCCGTACCCGCGTGAGCCGACGATCAACAGGTCCACGCTGTCACTCAATCGGCTGAGCTCCTCTCTGGGGCCGCCGTAGACCGCGTCACCGTCGACCCCTTCGAGCTCCCGAATCTGTTCCCGGCACCGGCTGACCATTGACTCCGCCGTCTTGGGCCAATCGGCCGGAAGCGGTCGTTCATCGCGAACGTCTTGTAGCGACACAACCCACAGGGCCTTGATCGCGCCGGCGTGGCGGGTCGCGAGGTCACGAGCGGCGCGGAGCGCCTGTTCGCTCTCGGGCGAGGTGTCATAGCCAACGCCGATCGTGCGCAACTCACCGTTGACTTGTTCGTATCCACGCGGAGCGATCGCGATCGCGCAGGGAGCACCGTTCAGCGCGCCCTTCGCATCGTCGCCCATCAGCGTGCGGCCAAGCAGCGCGTGTCGGGACGAACCGACGACGAGAAGATCCGCTGCGCGCTGTACCGCGAGTTCGTGAAGCCCACGGGCGGGGGGAGAACAGCAGGCGGTAACGAGTGCGGCCTCGATCTGGGCTGACCGTCGTTCGGCGGTCAATATCTCCGATGCCTGGTCGAACTCGATTACAGCGGCGAGGCCGTTATTTCGCCACACCGGCCAGTCGTAGACGTGGGCGAGCGCGAGGTCAGCGCCGGGCGCGGCGAGCTGCTTGGCAAGCGCGATCGCATCGCGCCCCCCTTGGCGGCCGTCGACTCCGATCAGCACGTTGTCGAACATCTGTCACCTCGTCGGGAAGTTCGTGTTTCGCACACCTACCGTACGGCCCAGCGACCGCGAGGCCATCCGGAGAGCGACCGCGGCATTCTGCGGCTTGTTACGTAGCGACGGTGCGGGGCCGCGCCTCGAGTTCGCCCGCCTCGGGTGCATCGGCCGGCAAGGCGCCGGCAGCGCTTCGAGGTAGCACCAGGAGCGGGCAGCGAGCGGTTCGGGCAAGCTGCTGGGAGGTGCTGCCATGGACGACTCGGCCAAGCGGGCCGTAGCTGCGGGAGCCGACCACCAACAAGTCGAGCCGAGCGCTGAAAACGGCCAGTTCCTCCGCCGGCTGACCGTAGGTGGCGTGAGGCTCCAAGTCTCCGAGCTCCTGTAACTCCTTGCGCGCCTCGGCCAGCAGCGTCTCGAGCTCACCCTCGGGGACCATGGAGGCGATCCCGAGCACGTAGGCCGGAATCGCGACGACCCGGAGCGCCGAGAGCTTGGCGTTGTGGGTCTCGGCCAACGAACGAGCCACCTCGAGTCCGCGCCGGCTTTCGGGCGACCCGTCGTAGCCCACGCCGATCGCGCGGACCAGAGGTGATCCGCTGGCGTAGCCGGCGGGTGCGATGGCAGTGGCGCAGGGAGCGCCGTTCAGGGCGGCCCTGGTGTCGTCCCCCAGAAATACCCGGCCCAGCAGACCCCGGCGCGATGAGCCGACGACCAGCAGATCGGCACCGATCTCCTCGGTGATCTCATGAAGTCCGCGGCCTACTGAGGGCGACCGGTGGAGCCTCAGGACCACCGCGGCGGACGTGTCGCCGGCGACCTTCTCGAGCAGCTCCTGACCCCAAGCACGATCCTGGGCCTCAAGGGGCGGGGTGAATCGACGCCCACCGGCGGGTTCGCCGGGGTACACGTAGGCGAGCGTCAGCCTGGCGTGGTTCGCGCCCACATTGTTTGCCAGCGCGACGGCATCGCGCCCACTTTCCGGTTCATGAACACCTACCACGACGTTCTCGAACATCACTCGTTGCCTCCTGGATGTCGGGACCCAAGGGTATGCGTCGGGTGCCCGGATTCCGTCGGGGCAGCCAACCGCTGTGGTTGCGGGTTTCTACGTACTCAGCTCGGTCACACGCCGGTCTCGGTGATGTGCGTAAATGAGGAGGTGGCGAACGCTGACGAATCGGGCCCGCTGTCGGCGGGTGAGCTCGAGTCGCTGCAGCTTTGGTGGCGCGCCGCGAACTATCTGTCGGTCGGCCAGATCTATCTGCTCGCCAACCCGCTGTTGCGCGAGCCTCTGCGACCCGAGCACATAAAGCCGAGGCTGCTCGGGCACTGGGGGACGACGCCCGGGCTGAATTTCATATACGTACACATGAACCGCGCGATCAGGAAGCGCGCGCTCAACGCCATCTACATCACGGGGCCGGGTCACGGCGGCCCGGGACTGGTCGCGAGCACATACCTCGAGGGGACCTACACCGAGGTCTATCCGCACATCGGTCGAGACGAGGAGGGACTGCGCCGGCTGTTCCGGCAATTCTCGTTCCCGGGCGGCATCCCCAGCCATGTCGCGCCGGAGACTCCAGGCTCGATTCACGAGGGGGGCGAGCTCGGCTACTCAATGGTGCACGCCTACGGGGCTGTGTTCGACAACCCAGAGCTGTTGGCGTTGTGCGTGATCGGCGACGGCGAGGCCGAGACGGGGCCGCTTGCCGCAAGCTGGCACTCGAACAAGTTCCTCAATCCGGCACGCGACGGCGCTGTGCTCCCGGTGCTGCACCTGAACGGCTACAAGATCGCCAATCCGACCGTGCTCGCCCGGATCGGGCCCCCCGAGCTGCAGTCGCTGCTCGAGGGCTATGGCTACGCGCCCCGATTTGTCGAGGGCTCGGATCCGGAGGTCGTGCATCAGCAGATGGCGGCAACGCTCGACGAGGTCCTCGACGAGATCGCGGCGATCCAGCGGCGCGCCCGCGACGAAGACGACCTGACGCGACCGCAATGGCCGATGATCGTGCTCCAGACGCCCAAGGGTTGGACCGGGCCCAAAGAGGTCGACGGGCTTCCGGTGGAGGGGACCTGGCGCGCCCACCAGGTTCCGATAGCCGAGGTGCGCACCAATCCCGGGCACCTCGCGCTCCTCGAAAGATGGATGCAGTCCTACCGGCCCGAGGAGCTGTTCGACGAGTCCGGCGCACCCCGTCCCGAGGTCACAGCGCTGGCGCCGGAGGGCGAGCTGAGGATGGGCGCCAACCCGCACGCCAACGGCGGCTTGCTGCTGCGCCCGCTGGAGCTGCCCGACTTTCGCGCCTACGCGGTCGATGTTCCCTCGCCGGCGACGACGACGAGCGAGGCGACCCGCGTGCTCGGCGCGTGGCTGCGCGACGTGATCCGCGCAAACCCGGACCGCTTCCGTCTGATGGGGCCGGACGAGACGGCGTCGAACCGGCTCTCGGCCGTGTTCGAAGTCACGAACCGGGTGTGGGAGGCGAAGCTTCTCGATACCGACGATCACCTCGCGCCCGACGGACGGGTGATGGAGGTCCTCTCCGAGCACCTCTGTCAAGGATGGCTCGAGGGGTACCTGCTGACCGGACGCCATGGCCTCTTCAACTGCTACGAGGCGTTCACCCACATCGTCGACTCGATGTTCAACCAGCACGCCAAGTGGCTGAAGGTCACCCGCCAGATCCCGTGGCGGCGGCCCATCGCGTCACTTAATTACCTCCTCTCCTCGCACGTATGGCGCCAGGACCACAACGGCTTCACCCACCAGGACCCGGGGTTCATTGACCACGTGGTCAACAAAAAGGCCGAGGTCATCCGCGTGTACCTGCCGCCGGACGCCAATTGCCTGTTGTCGGTGGCCGATCACTGCCTGCGGAGCCTGAATTACGTCAACGTGACCGTCGCCGGCAAGCAGCCCGCGCTCAACTACCTCACGTGGGAGGAGGCGGTCGAGCACTGCACGCGCGGAGTCGGCATCTGGCCGTGGGCGTCAAACGACGAGGGCGAGGAACCCGATGTGGTACTCGCGTGCGCCGGGGATATCCCGACGCTCGAAGCCGTCTCGGCGGCGGCGATCCTTCGCGAGCGCCTGCCCGAACTGAAGGTCCGCCTCGTCAACGTCGTGGATCTGATGCGTCTCGAACCCGAATCGGAGCACCCACACGGGCTGCCTGACAGCGAGTTTGATGCGCTGTTCACGAGTTCGCGCCCCGTGATCTTCGCGTATCACGGCTACCCGTCGCTGATCCACAAACTGACGTACAAGCGCGCCAACCACGACAACATCCACGTCCGCGGGTACATGGAAGAGGGCACGACGACCACGCCCTTCGACATGGTCATGCTCAACGATCTCGATCGCTTCCACCTGGTTATGGACGTGATCGATCGCGTTCCCGGTCTCGGCGAGCGCGCCGCCCACCTCCGCCAGGAGATGGTCGATACCCGGCTGCGCCACCGTGCCTACACGCGCCGCGTTGGGGATGACCCCCCCGATATAAAGGACTGGACCTGGCCCGGCGAGCATCGCTGAGCGTGCCAGGCGCGCGCGTGCTGGTGGTGAATGCCGGCTCGAGCAGCCTGAAGCTGAGCCTCGTGGACGCCGACGACAGGACGCTGGCGGAGCGGGAGCTGGAGGCTCCGCACGCCGAGGTCGACCCCGAAGAACTACGGTCAGCGCTGGACGGTGATCTGTCGGACGCGAACGTCGTTGGACATCGGATCGTGCACGGTGGCGAGCGATTCCGCAACCCCGTCCTGATCCACGGGGACGTCGAGGCAGCCCTGCGCGCGCTGGTCGACCTGGCTCCACTGCATCAGCCGAAGTCGCTCGCCGCGCTCGACGCCGTGTCCGAGGCACTGCCCGACCTCCCGGCCGTCGCCTGCTTCGACACCGCGTTCCACGCGACGCTCGCCCCGGCGGCCTACACCTACGCGCTTCCCGCGGACTGGCGGGAGCGGTGGGGGGTGCGACGTTACGGATTCCACGGACTCTCGCACGCGTGGATCGCGTCGCGCGCCCCGCCATTGCTCGGACGCCCGGCCGCCGAGGTCCGGATCGTCAGCTGCCACCTAGGCGCCGGGGCTTCCCTGTGCGCGATCGCAGCAGGGCGCTCGGTCGACACGACGATGGGCTTCACGCCGCTCGAAGGGCTCGTGATGGCAACGCGCTCGGGGACCGTCGACCCCGGACTGCTTCTGTGGCTGCTGGAGAAAACGGGGATGACGGAGCGGCAGCTGGCGACCGCGCTCGAACACGAATCGGGGCTGCTGGGGCTTGCGGGCAGCGGCGACATGCGCCACGTGCTCGAACGTTCTGCGGCCGGCGATCCGGACTCGCGGACCGCGCTCGACGTGTACGTGCACCGCCTCCGCGCTGGGATCGCGGCGATGGCCGCCGCCCTCGGTGGGCTGGACGGATTGGTGTTCACCGGCGGGGTTGGCGAGGGGTCGCCTGATGTCCGGGCGATGGCGATCGCCGGCCTGGGCTTCCTCGGCCTCGCGATCGACGAGGCGCGCAACGCGGATGCGACTGGCGACGCCGTGATCACGGGACCGGACGCGACGGCCAGAACGCTTGTCGTCCACGCGCGGGAGGATCTCGAGATCGCCCGCCAGACTCGCGCCGTCATTGGCGCGAGCGGCGTCCGCTGAATAGAGTCACCCCGGCAACCTCGAAGGAGAGCGAACTACATGTTCAAGCGCGTGATGTGGGCGACGGATGGCTCCGACGCCTGCGACAAAACCATGCAGACCGCCAAGGCGCTGGCCAGCGAGACGGGCGGCGAGCTGCTGGTCGTCTACAGCGAGGAGTTCACGTTGCCCGGCAAGGGCGGAGGAAGCCTTCCACGCCACGCCGACGAGGAGGTCGTCCAGGAGAAGATCAAGCGTCAGGTCGAGGAGCTGTCTCAGGACGGGATGCCCGTCCGGCTCGAGATCACCAAGAGCCGCGTTGGCAACGCGGCTCACGAGCTCGCCGAGGTCGCCGCCAAAGAGCACACCGACGTCATCGTCGTCGGTACGCGCGGTCACACGCTGCTGCGGGGCCTCCTGCTCGGGAGTGTCACGCAGCGGCTGCTCCAGATCGCGCCCTGCCCGGTGCTGGCAGTACCCACACGCCTCGAGGGGAGCGACTGAGCGCGCCCCATGATCCTGATTGCCTACGACGGCTCAACCGACTCCAAGGCCGCGATCGACCACGCCGGCGAGCTGTTTCCGGGGCAGTCCGCGACCGTTCTGACGGTCTGGCAGCCGTTCGACGAGGTCGTCGCGCACTCGCCTTACGGTTTCGCCGGCTGGGCGCCCGGCGAAGCCGACTATGTGGCAATCGACACGGCCGCCCGCCGGGGCGCCGAGGAGCAGGCGGCCGAGGGCGCGAAGCTCGCTCGCGGTGCGGGCCTCGACGCCGAGTCGCGCGCCTCTGAGCAGAAGACGACGACCGCGGACGCGATCCTCGCCGAGGCCGATGCGATCGACGCGAGCGCCGTGGTGATGGGATCGCGCGGCCTGAAGGGGCTGAAGTCGCTGCTGCTCGGGAGCGTCTCGCACGCGGTTCTCCAGCACGCCGACCGAACGGTGATCGTGGTGCCCTCCCCGGACGTGGCGGCCGGGCGCAAGCGCCAGCAGCGCGAGTAACCCCAATGCGCATGCCAACGTTGATCGCCGGCACGGTCGCGGCGGTCGCCATCGCGATCGCGGCGCCCAGCGCCGGCGCCACATCGCGCCCCGGCCCGTACTTCTCCGCCCCGTTCCGGGTCCGCCAGAACTCGTACACGTTCGGACAGACGCCGTCGTGGACGCAGCGCGGGGACGTGCTTTCGCAGGAGGACGACGCGGCGGGGATCCTCCAGGTGTACCGGTCGAAGCTGAATGGCCGGGACCTGCGATGCCTGACCTGCACTGCCGTGCCCGGTCCCAACGGCTTTCCCCTCCAACGGCCGCAAGGTGGCTGGATCCTGTTCTGCTCCTACGGAGATCAACCCGAGCATTACGGGAACCCGTGCCTGGGCGGTTACGGCGGCGACCTGTACGTGATGCATCCAAACGGCACCGACGTCACGCGGCTGACCCAGAGCAGCGACCCGAACGACGGTGCCAAGTTCGACGTCACGGGTGGGATTCCCTACGACAACTACCACGCGTACTGGTCGCCCGACGGCCGCCACCTCGTGTGGACGCGCACGGAGGCGTACCCGCTCCCGGAGGGCGGCCAGCGGTGGGAGATAATGCTGGCCGACTTCGTCTCAGCGAGGCGCGGCAGGCCCCATCTCGCGCACGTGCGGGTCGTCGGTCCCGCCTACGGCGTCTATGAGACCCAGCACTGGGCACCCGACGGCAGCGGCTTTCTCTTCACCGCGTTCGGTCCGCGCGAATCGCCTTACCAATCCACTCCGCCGGGGTGGATGAACCAGCAGCTGTACTTCATGCGTCTCTACGGCCGGGGCGCGTCGCCCGCCCATCCGCGCGTGACCGAACTGAGCGACAACCTCCCGGTCTACCAGGAGCAGGCCGCGTTCACACCGGACATGCGGGACGTGATCTTCATGACCAACCGCAATTCGCCGATCGGCTCGTGGTACGACGAGGTGATCGCGGCGGCGCAGCGGACCGGCTTCGACGCGCCCGACCCGGGGTCCACCGGGACCGTGCAGTTCCTGGCTGACTTCTCGGACCCGAACTTCCGCAGCGACCTGTACATGCTCGACGTCGGCACGCACGATCTGCGCGAGCTGACCGACTTCCACAACGTCGTGCCCGAGTTCAACTGGAACGCCGGCTACACCAAGCTGCTGTGGTCGGGGGTCGTCGGCGGCTCCAACCACGACTACATCACGCGCATCGGCAGTTTCGCCGGCATCACGGCCGCCGAGCGCCGGGCCCCGCGCCGCATCCCGGCCCCCGGGCTGTACGGCGTGCCGATCGACATGAATCGTGTGACGGCGCCGGCCGCGCGTGCGGACGCCGCCGGCAGGAGCGTGCCGCAGACGGGCAAGGACAAGCAGACGCTCCCGGCGGTCGTGGTCACCTACTACGCGCTCTGGCTCCAGCAGCTGAAGGCGCTCGGTGACGCGGCCGGGCTCGACATCGGCAATCCGCTCTTTCTGACGTCGTCCACCGGCTAGCCGACAAGAAAGAACGGTCTCCTACCAATGCTAAATTGCTGCCAGCGGTATGGCAGGCTCAGTCGCCAATAGCAGTTCCGCGAATGGGCGCGGCGACGCCCGCGAGCGGTTGCTCTCCGCCGCCTACGAGCTCTTCTCCACCCAGGGAATCCAGGCGGTTGGGATCGACGCGATCATCGAGCGCTCGGGCGTGGCCCGCCAGACGATGTACCGCCACTTCTCGTCCAAGCAGGACCTCGTGCTCGCCTTCCTCGAACGGCGCGAGGAGCTGTGGACGCAAGACTGGCTCGTGACCGAGGCTCGGCGGCGCGCGGCCGAACCCGAGGACCGCCTGCTGGTGATCTTCGACGTGTTCGACGAGTGGTTTCGGACTCCGGGCTTCGAGGGCTGCTCGTTCATCAATGTGATGCTCGAGCACCCCGATGCGGCCCACCCCGTCCACCGGGCGGCCGCCGCCTATCTCGCCGGCATCCGGCACTTCCTCGAGGGACTCGCGAGAGAGGCGGGAATCCCGGACGCGGACGGCTTCGCTCGTCAGTGGCACATCCTGATGAAGGGCTCGATCGTCGCCGCCGGCGAGGGCGACCAGGACGCCGCGCTGCGCGCGAAGAAGATCGCGGCCGGGCTGCTGGCGCAGTCGACTCGGGTCCGGGCCTAGCGCCTTGACACCGGCTCGGGGTCGGGAGTAAGGTCGGCCACCAGATAGAGGGAGATCGGTCAGTCTGATTTGCCTGTCTGGCGGTCCGCTTGTCCTGCCGATCTGGAACCGTTCCCACGGAGGAGATGACAACCATGTCTATCCGCACCGAGCTCGTCGGTTCACTGCCACGGCCGATGAAGCTCCAGCAGGCGTACGCGGACCACGACGAGGGCAAGATCCCGTGGGAGGAGCTTCTCGCCGCGCAGGACGAGGCCGCCGCGGATTCGATCCGTCGCTTGGAGGCGACGGGTGAGCCGATCGTCACCGACGGCGAACAGCGTGAGTCGAGCTTCGCCACCTACCCGGTGACGCATACGCTCGCCGGGACCGGGCTCGGGCCCAATCTCGCCGGTGACGGTCAGTTCTTCGCGATCTTCGATGACGGCCATCATCGCCAGCTGCCCCGGCTGACCGGCGGGCCGTTCCGGTATCAGACCTACGCGTCGGAGTTTGTTCAGAAGAACGTCAAGGTCGCGACGCATCCCGTCAAGCAGGCCGTCATCGCCCCGTCGATGCTGATGTTGCTGTATCCCCTCGACGAGGAGATTCCCGGGTATTCCAGGGAGCAGTTCCTCAACGATCTCGTCGACGAGTGCGAGAAGGACATCCGCCAGTGCTTCGACGCAGGCGCCGTTCGCGTGTCGGTCGACTTCACCGAGGGCAGGCTCGCCAACAAGAACGACGCCCGCAACCCGTGGACCGGACGCAACATGCTCCAGGACTTCATCGACCTCAACAACCGGGTCTTCGCCCGGTTCTCGGCCGAGGAGCGCAAGAACATCGGACTCCACACCTGTCCCGGTGGCGACTGCGACTCGGTCCACAGCAAGGAGGTCCCGTACGAGCAGTTACTCGAGCACATGTTCGACATCAACGCCGGCTACTTCCTGATCCAGTGCAAGAGCGAGGAGGACAGGGAGAACGTCTACAGGCTGTGCGGCAAGTACAGCCGGGACGACGCTGACGGCGTCGCGCAGGTCTGCTTCATGGGCGTGATCAATCCCCTGACGCCCGACATCGAAACCCCCGAGGAGGTCAGGGACGAGCTCCTCACCGCGGCCCAGTACATCCCGATCGAGCGCCTCGGCGCCACCGACGATTGCGGGTTCTCTCCGTTCAGCCGAGACGTCAAGCCCAAGCACGGCTCGCCCGACTTTGCCCGTGACGTCGCGATGCAGAAGATCACGGCCAGGCTAAAGGGCGCCGAGCTCGCGTCGGCCGAGCTGGACAGCAACCTCGCGCACGCCTGACACACGGGGGCTGCTCTTGGGCCCACGCACCAGGGCCGCCCGGGGGTGCACCGGGCGGCCCTGGTTGTCGGGCGCCTTCAATGGACAGGGTCGGATCGGTGCATGCACCGATCCGCGCCGGCCGCATGCGGCCGGCGGACCGGGACCGTCAGCGCGGCCCGCTCAGCATCCGGCCTCGCTCAAGGCCGGGCCGCGCTGACGTCGTCCGGCTGCGGCCCGGTCAACACATAACTAGAGTGCACTGCCTTGTTCGACCACGTCACGATGCGCGTCGGCGACCACGAAGCGTCGGAGCGCTTCTACAACACCGTGCTGGCCCAGCTCGGGATCGATGAGACCTACAGGACGGCGTCGTTCTCGGAGTGGGAGAACTTCATGGTCACGGGCGCCCAACCCGAGCATCCACTGACGCGCGGAGTGCACGTCGGCTTCGTCTCGCCAACGCGCGAGCAGGTCGATGAGTTCTGGCGCGCCGGCACCGAGGCCGGCTACACGAGCGACGGCGAGCCGGGGCCCAGACCGCAGTACGGCGGGGAGTACTACGGCGCGTTCCTGCTCGATCCAGACGGCCACAGCGTCGAAGCCGTTCATGGCGGCGATCGGAGCGAGGGCGTCATCGACCACATCTGGATCCGCGTCGCGGACCTGGGCGCGGCCAAGCGGTTCTACGAGACGATCGCGCCCCACGCCGGCCTCGAGCTGCGTCACGATGGGCCGGATCGCGCCACGTTCGCAGGAACCGGCGGCACGTTCTCGCTCGTCCCGGGAACGCCGACCGAGAATCTGCACATGGCGTTTCCCACCGACGACGACGAGGACGTGCACCGGTTCCACCAGGCCGCCACCGACGCCGGGTACGAGTCCAACGGCGAACCGGGAGAGCGCCCCCGCTATCACCCCGGCTACTACGCCGCCTTCGTGTTCGACCCCGACGGCAACAACATCGAGGTCGTCAACCACCATCGGGGTTAGAGGCGCCGGGGGACGTCTGCTCGGTGGCGGTCGACTCTCAGCGGCCCTGATTGGCGAGCCGCCCGGTAAACGGCGCTGGGGAAGGGGGCGGGAACGGGCGCAATCGCGGCCCTTTCATGATGCACAGCACGTCAACCTTGGCGCCGGATGGCGAGCCCTGACGGGCTATGCACGAAGAGTGTGCTCAATACGACAGGGCTCGGATCCGGCGCCGATGTTGACGCGCTATGCACCATCCCCGTGACACTCCCGGCACGCTCCTGTCACAAACTCGCCACAGACCCGCGCTCGGGCGACCAAGACGCCGGCCCGCGCGCCACGGTAGGATCGGCTCGTGGCCGAGGCGAGTGCGTTTGTCGATGAGGTCGCCAACGAGCTGGCGACGTGGCCCGGCGTCCGGATCGGGCGACGGGCGGATGGCGCGGCGCTCGTCACCTACGACGGAGTCGAGCTCGGCGTGCTCTATCCCGATCAGGGCGTGGCCGAGCTGCCCGTCCAGCTCGTCGAGCACGACGAGCTGATCGAGCACGGTGAGGCCGAGCCGGCGGAGCTGACGCCGGAATCGTCGGGGGTCAGCCATGAGCTCCACGGCCCCTCCGACATTACGGCCGTGCTCGACCTGTTCGACCGCCGCTACCGCGAGATCCGCGGCGAGGACGAGCCCTACAGCTCGCAGGACCCCGAGTACCGCTAGCCGTTGCGGATGATCCTCAGGATCACCGGGCGCGACGTGTGGCCCGCGGCTTCGACGACCGCGGACAGCTCGTCCTCGCGGAGCTCTTCGGCCGCCTCGACCTCGATCACCAGCGGCTCATCGCCGGTGCCCGCCTCTTCGATCACGCGGCGCACCTCGTCCGCCTCGCGCGCGAGCCCCTCGGGCGAGGGCACTGCATAGACCGCCTCGCCACCGTACGGGGGCTCGAGGTTGCCGACCTCATCGGTCGCTCCGATTTCGATCACGACGTCGTCGCCGGCGGCGCTCGGCGGTGGGTCGGAGCTGAGCTGGTTCTGGACCGCGCCGCCACGCGGTACCTGGATGATGAGTTTGGGCTGGAAGGCCATTGCCTCAGGCGCGCTCGGTCGCGGGGATCTCGATCTCGCGCTTGAGAATCTTGCCGGTGGGGCCCTTGGGAAGCTCGTCGAGGAACCAGACGTTGCGGGGGTACTTGTACGCGGCGACCTGCGACTTGACGTGCTCGCGGAGGTCCTCGGCGCTGGCGCCGGCGTTGTCGCGCAGAACCACGGCCGCCCCCACCTCTTCGCCGAGCTCGGCGTGTGGGAGGCCGACGACCGCGCACTCGAGCACGGCCGGATGCTCGTAGAGCACCTCCTCGATCTCGCGCGGGTAAACGTTGTAACCCCCCCGGATGATCATGTCCTTCTTGCGGTCGACGATGAACAGGAAGCCGTCATCGTCGCGGGTGGCCATATCGCCGGTATGGAACCAGCCCCCGCGCATCACCTCTGCCGTGGCGTCGGGACGCTGCCAATACTGCTTCATCACGTTGGACCCGCGGATCGCGATCTCCCCAACCTCTCCGTCGGGCACCTGGTTGCCATCTGCGTCGACGACCTTGATCTCGACGCCGGTGATCGGAGTCCCGATCGAGCCGGGTTTGCGCGGCCGATCCGGATGGTTGAACGTGGCGACCGGCGAGGTCTCGGACAGGCCGTAACCCTCGAGGATGATGCACTTGAAGGCCTCCTCGAACCCGCGCAGGACCTCGACCGGAAGGGCGGCGCCCCCCGAGACGCAGACGCGCAGAGTCGCGGTGTCGAACTCGGCGCGCTCGGGATAGTTCAGGAGCGCCGTGTACATCGTCGGCACGCCCTCGAAGATCGTGACGCCGTCGCGCTGGACGATCTCGAGCGCCGCGCCCGGGTTGAAGCGCGGCAGCAGGGTGAGCATCGCGCCCGCCGCGACGCCGGCATTGAGTGCGCACGTCTGACCGAACGCGTGAAACAGCGGCAGGCCGCCGAAAATCACGTCTTCTGATCCGACCGCGAACAGGTCCAACACGGCGGCGACGTTGCTGGTGAGGTTGCCGTGGGTGAGCTCTGCGCCCTTCGGTGTGCCGGTCGTGCCTGAGGTGTAGAGGATCACTGCGGTGTCCTGCGCCTCGCGCGGTTCGACGCCGTCGAGCGGCTCGGCGCCGGCAAGGAGCTCCGCGAACGCGGCCGGCTCGACCGAGAGGTGCTCGACGCCGGCGTCGTCGGCGCCGGCCTGCGCCTCGTCGGCGAATTGGTGCCATGCGAGCAGCAGCTTCGCGCCCGAGTTCTCGAGGTAGAAGGCGACCTCGCGCCGCTTCAGCAGGACGTTCATCGGTACCACGACCGCGCCGGCGCGGACGATCCCGTAATAGGCGATCGCGAACGGCGGGACGTTCGGGAGCATCAGGCCCACGCGGTCCCCGGGCTCGATGCCCTTGGCGCGCAGCGCGCCGGCGACGCGGGCGCTGGCGGCATCGAGCGCGGCGTAGCTGAGCTCGAAGTCGTCGAGCTTGATCGCCGTGGTGCCCGGTCGGCGGGTGGCGGTCTCGCTTAGGTTTTCGGCGAGGTTCATTGGCGGCTCTCCTTGGTCAGTGCGACCATCCTCGCACGGCGAAGGTGGCCGTGCCCGCAAACGTAGACCGCAGGAGCCCCATGTCGACCACCGCCACGCCTTACGAGCACCTCGGCGAGGCGCTCGCAACCGACTACTTCCACCTTCGCGAACAGTTCACCGAGGAGCAATGGGACCGTTTCATGCAGACGCGCCGATTCGTAATCGAGGAGGTGCTGCCGGGGATAAACGAGTACTGGGAGAACGCCGAGCTCCCGTGGCCGTTGATCCGGCGGCTGCCCGAGCTGGGACTGGTGGGCGAGGACATCGAGGGGTACGGGTGCCCGGCATGAGCCCGTTCACCCTCGGGCTCGTGCACATGGAGCTGCACCGGGGCGACGGCAGCCTCGGGACGTTCCTCGGCGTGCAGGCGGGGCTGGCGATGAAGTCGATCGCGATGCTCGGATCCGAGGAGCAGAAGGAGCGCTGGCTGCCGGCGATGGCGCGGCTCGCTGTGATCGGCGCGTTCGCGCTGACCGAGCCGCAGCATGGATCGCACTCTGTCGCGCTCGAGACCACGGCCCGCCGCGATGGTGATGACTGGATCATCGACGGCGACAAGCGGTGGATCGGCAACGGTTCGATCGCCGATGTGGTCGTCGTCTGGGCGCGCTCGGAGGAGGACGGCCAGGTGAAGGGCTTCCTCGTCGAGACCGAGACCGACGGCTATCACGCCGCGACGATGACGGGCAAAGCCGCCGCCCGCGCGATCTGGCAGGCCGAGATCCATCTGGACTCCGTCCGGGTACCGGAGTCGAACCGGCTCCCGCACGCGAAGTCGTTCAAGGACGCCGGTCGCGTGCTGGTCTCGACCCGTAGCACGTGCGCGTGGGGAGCGCTGGGCCACGCGGTGGCCGCCTACGACATCGCCTTGACCTACGCCAAGCGCCGAGAACAGTTCGGGCGCCCGTTGTGCAGCTTTCAGATCGTCCAGGACCGGCTGGTGAAGATGCTCGCTGAGGTCACCGGCATGCAGCTCTATTGCATGCAACTCGGCCGGCTCGCGCAATCGGGAGGGCTGTCGGACACGATCGCGGGCCTCGCGAAGCTCAACAACACGCGCAAGGCGCGGTTCGTGATCGCCGAAGCCCGCGATCTGCTCGGAGGCAACGGCCTGCTGCTGGAGAACCACGTGATCCGCCACATGTCGGACATCGAGGTGATCCATACATACGAGGGGACGGAGACGATGCAGACGCTGATCGTTGGCCGCGACATCACCGGCGTCGGCGCATTCACATGAGCTCGGCGACCGGCGCTTCGCGCTGGTCGGCCTCGACCGTGCGCGCCGGCGGCATCAGGCTGCGCGTCGCCCGGCGTGGAGAGGGACAGGCGCTCCTCCTCATCACCGGGATCGGCGCGAACATCGACATGTGGGAGCCGTTCGCGCGGTTGATCACCGACCGCGAGTTGATCGCGTTCGATGCTCCCGGCGCGGGACTGTCCGGCCGGCCTCGGATTCCGCTGCGGATGCACGGACTTGCCCGGCTGGTCGTCGAGCTGCTCGACCAGCTTGGTCTCGAGCGGGTCGACGCACTGGGGTATTCGTTCGGTGGCGCGCTGGCGCAGGAGCTCGCCTACCGCTCGCCGCAGCGCGTTCGCCGGCTGATCCTGTGCGCCACCGCGCAGGGGCTGATCGGCGTTCCCCCGCGGCCGCTCCCTGCGCTGCTGCTCATGACGCCGGCGCGCTACTACCACCCGGTGCTGTTCCGGATGATCGTGCCCCGCATCGCCGGCGGGCGCACCAGGCGCGATCTCACCCAGCTCGACCGGCAGGCCTCGGCGCGACTGCGCCGCCCGCCCGACCTCATCGGCTACGCGCTTCAGCTCTACGCGGCGACGGGATGGACGAGCCTTTGCTGGCTACACCGCCTCGAGCAGCCGACGCTGATCCTCGCCGGCGACGACGATCCGGTGATTCCGGTCGCCAACGCCCGGTTCATGGCGTGGCGCATGCCCGCTGCGCGACTGCGCGTCGTCGAGGGTGGCGGACACCTGTTCCTGCTCGACCAGCCCGAGACCGTGATCGACGAGATCAGCTCGTTCCTGGGGTCTTCGTGACTCAGGCCGAGAGCAGGGGTTGTCGACCTGCGTGGGCGGTCATGTGGGTCGTTGTGGCGACTTTGTGACGGGAGTGGGTGGAGAGTGTCACCGGGATGGTGCATAGGGCGTCAACACCGGCGCCAGATCCGAGCCCTGGCGTGTTGAGCACACTCCTCGTGCACAACTCGACAGGCCTCGCCATCCGGCGCGACATTGTCGTGTTGTGCACCATCGAAACGGGCGCGATCGCGCCCGCTCTCGTCCTTCCCAGCGCGCGGCCCGCCGATCAGGGCGGGCCGAGAGTCGCCAGCACCCAGCAAACGCCCCGCGACCTACGCCGCCTGGCGGCGATCCGCGCCGGCGAACGACCCGGCGAGCGCGTCGCGGAGTGCGGCCAGGTCGGTCGGCGCGGTCGATCCCCCCAGGCCGGGCATGATCCGGAGCGTCCAGAACGTCGCCTCGGCCGCCTTCCCCTCGAGCGGGAGCGGCCCGTCGAGGTTGTCAACGAGGATCTCCTCGAGGAAGTCGGCCGTGGCGAGCGCACCGTCGGCCCAGTTCGGGTTGCCGCTCAGCTCCGTGACGCGTTTCACGTCGTCGGGAAAGGTGCCCCGCGCGTAGTTGCGAAGCCTCTCCGCCAGCAACTTCGTCTGGTCGCCGGTGAGCGTGTACACGACTCCGGAAAACTCGACCATCGCCACCGGATCAGCGTAGGTGATGCGGCGGACGTGACGCGTCCGCCCGGTCGAGGCGGCCGTCGGCGGTGAAAACAAAACCGTCCAGCGCGAATCGCTCGCCCAACAACACTGGGATCTCGGCACGCTCGACGGGGGTCACGGTGGTCCCGGCGGGAGTCTGCTCGGCGAGCTGGAGCCCGCTCCAATCGCTCAGCCACGTGCGGGCGCCGTCTCGTCCCTGGGCGCTGACGATCAACCCGGTCACGAACGGCGAGCGGGGATGCGTGCAGGTGAACCAGTTGCTGACCTCGACGTCGACCATCGGCGCCGGTTCCGGAAGGAAGCCGTAGAGATCGCGCCAGGTGTCCCCTTCCACCGTCTGCAGCACGAGCTCGTCGGCGTCCTCGACTACGCGGTAGCGCCAGCCCGCCTGGTCGTGCGCCTCGCCGGGGCCGAACGGGATCGGCTCGAGCAGGCTGCCCAGGCCGAAGCCGACGTCGGCGTGCCAGTCGCCCCCGTCGCGGACCCGCAACACGAGGTGGCTGCGCGGCCTGACGACCCCGGGCTCGCTGCCCCTTCGCACGCGCGCGAGCAGCAGATCGACGCGCGCTCCGAGCGACTCCAGCGCCAGCTTCAGCAGCAGATTCAGCTCGAAGCAGTAGCCGCCCCGGCGCTCATCGACCAGCTTGCGCTGGAGGTCATCCACCGCCAGGGACACGGGCACGCCACGCCGAGGATCGAGGTTCTCGAACGGGATCGAAGTTATGTGCGCCCGGTGCACTTCGGCGAGACTGGGGCGTCCGGTCAGTCCAATCCGAGCAAGGTACGCGTCCAGGTCGAACATGTACCGACACTACTCATAAGGAGACGACGATGCCCGTCGGCAAGGCCAAGGCAGCACTCGCGGAGAAGGCAGGCGATGAGTTCCGGATCGCCGTGCCGTGCTTCACGGAGATCGATGAGAGTCGCATCCGCGATCGCCTGAAGCGCGATGAGTTCTTCTGGCTCGATCTGACCGCGCCCACCAAGGACCAGCTGAGCCAGCTCCATGAGATCTTCGGCTTCCACCCGCTCGCCCTCGAGGACAGCGAGCAGTTCCACCAGCGCCCGAAGCTCGACAACTACGACGACTACATCTTCCTTGTCTTCTACGGCGCGTGGGACGACGGAACCGAAGGCCCCGGCCTGCTGCGCGAGGTTCACCTGTTCGTCTCGGGCCAGTACCTGATCACCCTTCACCGCGATCCGGTCCCGGCACTCGTCGAACAGCGCGAGGAACTTGATGGACGGCTGCTGCACAGCGAGCAGTTCCTGCTCTACCGGGTGCTCGACGCGCTCACCGACAGCTTCTTTCCGGTTCTCTCCGACCTCGACAGCGAGATCGACGACCTCGAGGCGTCCGTCCTCGCCAACCCCACCGACGAGCAGCTGCAGCGGCTCTTCTACCTGAAGCGTCAGCTAGTCGCGATGCGCAAGGTCGTGACTCCGCAGCGCGATCTGTTCGCCCGCTCGATCGACCAGATCGCCGAGCTCCCCGGCCTCCAGCTCGACGAGCGCGACTACTTCCGCGACGTCTATGACCACCTGATCCGGATCAGCGACCTGATCGACTCCTACCGCGACCTGCTCTCCGGCGCCACCGACCTATATCTCTCGACGGTCAGCAACCGCCAGAACGACGTGATGAAGCAGCTCACTGTGATCGCCACGATCTTTCTGCCGTTGAGCTTCATCACCGGCTTCTTCGGCCAGAACTTCAGCTATCTGGTCGTCCACCTGATCACCGGCGAGTTGACGTTCTGGCTCGTCGGCATCGGCAGCATGGTCGCGACCTGCGTGATCCTCCTGTTCTATTTCCACCGGAAGGGCTGGGTCTAGCTCACAGCTCGCCGTGCCGGCGACCTACTCCTCGAGTTCCTCGATCACCTCGTAGACGCCCGACACGTACTCGTTCGCCACAAATGCCGCCATATGATCCTGGCGATGGAGCTCCTGGGCATCGGACTCCTCGCGCCAGCGTCGGTAGTCCTGCTCGGTCATATCGAACAACCCGAACGAGATCACCTCATCCTCGTCGCGAATGTTGCGCGCGTGGTAGGCCCGCTGGAGGCCCGGCGGCGCATCGCCGCCCGAGTCCCAGGCGCGGCGGAACTGGTCCCACGCACCCGGCTTGAGCCGGCGGGCCGTGAACATCACGATCATGCTGCTGACCTCCTGGTAGGGGCGCTTCGTCGGATTGAACCTGACACTACCTGGCGAGTTGTGAGACCGTCACCTAATCTGCGTCCCGGGGATCCATCGGCTTTGAGTTCAGCGGCCGGACCGATGTCTCAGCCGAGTACACGATCAACTCACTCGGGCGTGCCAGCAGGCCGTCGAGCGCGAACTGGAAGTCGGCGAATGCCCGGGAGCGATAGTGCGCGTCGAGCGCGGCCTCGTCCTCCCATTCGCTCATGAGCACGAACTCGTCGGGATCTCCGAGCGTCGCCGCGAACGTGTAGCGCCTGCAGCCCGGCTCGCTCGCGGACTGGCGCTCGACCCGCTGCATCAGAGCGATCAGCTCATCCCTCGCCGCGGTGATCCCGAACATCTCGGCGACGGCGATCACGGTCATGCTCTCAGCTTGACAGGATCGTCATGCTCGGGTCATCCACGGTGGTTCGAGTGAGCGACGGAGGTCCGGATGAGCGCAGCAGGTGATCGTCAACCCGTTCGGTTTCTGGTGTTCGCGAGCCCCGAGTACAACTTCTCGATGCCCGGGTTCCTGAAGAACTCGATCGACTGGGTGTCGCGCTTCAGCCCCCAGCCATTCAACGAGCGCCACGGATTGTTGATGTCGGCGTCCCCGTCGATGGCCGGCGGGAACCGGGGGCTGTGGGCGCTGCGGATGCCGCTCGAGCATCTCGGCTCCCGCGTCTATCCGAGTGAGGCGGGCAGCTCACGCGACACTGCGGGCGGGGCGGAGGCGCTCGGCGTCTCCTCCACCTCGCCGGTCAACTCGTGGATCAGGTGGGCGCCGAGTGACGCCGAGCCCGGCGAGCTCAGTCCGCACCCTGTTGCGACGCGGCGGCGGTGGCCACGTCGCGCGGATACGTGGACCGCGCCCTCAGCAGCACGACGCCGGCTGCACCGAGCGTCGCGAGCAGCAGCAGGAACGAGATCTCGAGCCCCCTCGCCGCTCCCGGCGAGATCACGCCCGGATGCGTGCCGATCGGAGCCTGCTCGGGGGCGATCCCGGCGATCAGATCGGCGAGACCGCCGAACACGACCGGAGCCAGGGCTTGGGCGAGCGAGCGCAAGACCGTGCGCGTGCTCTCGGCACGCCCCCACAATCCTGCCGGCATGATGTCGAGCCGGGCCGCATCGAGTGGCGGGTTGGCGGCTGACAGGAGCGACGCGCCTGCGATGTCGAACCACACCGCCGGCGTGAGGTGGCGTCCGAGGACGCCAGGTATGAGCAGCGCCGCCGCGCCGAGGTAACACAGGGCGGGCACGTACACGCGCACCTCCAGGACGCCTCGCCGGAGCAGCGCATCGGTCACGCGGCCGCTCACCAACGTTCCCACGAGCGCCCCACCGACGAGCAGCGCCAGCACGAGCTCCGCCTCCGCCTGACTCGCGTGGTAGTGACCGCGAACGAACAGCAGCGCGAACGTCGACAGCCCGGAGAAGTAGAAGTAGCCGAGCGAGGAGCTGATGATCATCAGGACGTTGGTCGGGATCGAGAGGATGTAACGAACTGCGGCTCCCAGGCCCATCGCGCGGGGATCCTCGCTCAGCACGAGGTCTGGATCGGGCTCGACGCCGCGCTGTCGCGCCGCTTCTTGGGCTAGGTCGTCTTCGTTCTGGGGCGCATCCTCGCCAGCCTCCTCGGACGGCGGACGGGAGGAGGCTGTGGCGACCGCCTCCTTTAGATCGACTACGCCTGGTTCCAGCAGGCTCTGACCGCCACGGAGCGGCTCGGGAACGGTTCGATAGAGCTCCCGAGCGAGGAAGAACCCGGGGATCGCGAGGAGCAGAAACGCGACGCGCCACGAGATCAGGCTCGCCACGCTGCCGCTGACGATGAACCCGGCCGCCGTCCCGGCGATCTCGCCACCGAGGATGTACGCGTAGACGCGTCCCCGCTCGCGGGCGGGGAAGTAGTCGCCGGTCAGCGAGGCGATCGCCGGACCGGCGCTTGCAGTCACCGCGCCGAGCAGCAGCCGCGACAGCAGGAGATCCGAGTAACTGCCGGCGAACGCGCCGAGGAGTGAGGCGATGCTCCACAGCAGGATGCTCAGGCACAGGATGGGGATCCGCTTGGTGCGGTCGACGAGCAGCCCGACGGGAATCGTGAACACGGCCCCGACGAGCAGAGAGACCGAGCTCAGCAAGCCGATCTTGGTGTTGCCGATATGAAGCGCGTGCTCGAGCTGCGGCGCCACGGCGCCGACGGTCGCCATGTCCGCGCCTTGCAGCGCCAGCACCGCCCCGAAGAGTGTGATCACCCGGGCGCGGGCGGGCCCACCCACCCGCTTGACGACCTCGCCGCGCACGGCGCGCCCGGTCCATCTGGTGGCGCGTACCGTGGCGCTACCCGCACGACCGGCGATCTGCTTGGCCGCCATCTCGCCCTCAGCCCGCGGGTTTGGCGACCACCGGTCCCTGCCCGATGATCTCGACGACCTCGCCCGGCTGGCACAGGTCGATCGACTCCGCCTCGCGGCGCAACAGCACACGCAGCTGGATGAACGCGACGATGCCCAGAATCGCCGGAACCCACAGCTCGATCACCCGGTAGAGCAGTACCGCAGCCGTCGAGAGCAGGGCCGGTAGGCCATAGAGCACGAGCGTCGCGACCAGCCCGAGCTCGACGCCACCGATGCCACCCGGTATCGGGATCAGGTTGCCGAGCTGGCCGATCAGGTATGCGATCCACACGATCGTCAGCTCTGGCGAGGCTCCCAGCGCGCGGAAGCTCGCCCACAGCACGAGGATGTCGAAGACCATGTAGCCGATGATCCCGAACAAGAGCAAGGGGTTGCTGTGCTTGAGCAGCAGCAGCGCCTCGTCGACGCCGTCGGCGGTCGCGCGGAGCGCAGGCGCCAGACGTGCCGCCTTGGATCCCTGTTTCGCGGCAGTGAGCTTGGCCTCAAACCGGCGACTGGCCCGGCCGACCAGCACGACGAGGGCGACGCCGCAGATCGCGACGACGGCAGGAACGACGGTCAAAGCGATGCTCGCGTGGCCCGGGAGCAGCCCGATCGCCAGGCCGATGCCGAGCAGCGCCAGCGTCCCGACGTTCGGCGCGCTCGTCAGCAGGAAGAACGCCACCGACTTGTGGGCGATCTCATCGGCCGGCATGCCGCCTCGCCGCAGCGCCCAGGCCCCGAGGGCCAAGCCGCCCGCGCCGCCGACCGGCAGCAGCGAGTCGGCGCCGAGCTCCGCCATCGCGATCTTGTAGCTCGTCCCCCAGCTCATGCGCGTGCAGAACACGACCCGGAACGCGACCACATACGACAGCGCCGAGGCGACCTCGAGGGCACACCCGATCACGATCCACCCAGCGGCCGCGTGATCAAACTGGTGGCGAAGCCCGCCCAGGCCCGGGCCCAGCGTGATAACGATGACCGCGACGACGAGCAGCGCGGTGAGTCTCCACAGCGCTCGCTTGACGCGGCGCGGGCCCACCTCCGCCGGCAGCGGCGCAGCCGCGAGATCCGAGTTGGTCTGAGGCTGTGCGTCCGTCAGTCCGAGACCCCCGCCTCGGCCAGCAACTCGTTTGTGAACCCCTCCGAGGTCATCACGTCCGAGAACATCGGGTAATCGAAGCGGATCGCATTCTCGTGCTCCTCGGACGAGGTCGCGGCGACGCAGTCCGACAGGGTGATGACCTCGTAGCCCTTCTCGTAGCCGGTTCGCATCGTCGACTCGACGCAGCAGTTCGTCAGGAAGCCACCGAGCGCGATCGTCGTGATACCGCGGGCGCGGAGGATGAAGTCGAGGTTCGTCGTCGCGAACGTGTCCAGACCGCGCTTGCCCTCGACGATCACATCGCCCTCCTGGGGGGCGAGCGCGTCGATGATCTCGGCGCCCCATTCGCCCTTGACGAACGCGGTCGAGTCGACGACGCCCTTCAGGATCCCGTACGGCTGCTCGGCCAGCTCACCGTACCCTGGCGCGAACGTGATGGGTGCGTGGACGATCGTCGCGCCGGCCTCCCGCGCCGCCTCGACGAGCCTGCGCGTGTTGTCGAGCATCCCCGTCGAGTCCATCACCTCCTTGACCGCACCGTGGAGAGCGCCGCCCTCCGATGTGAAGTCGTTCTGGTACTCGATCAGCACCACGGCAGTGCGCTTCGGGTCAACGGCCACGGGACACTCCTTTCGGGCTTGAAGTCGGACACGGACTCTAGTCCTTCGGTACCTGCTGGCCATAGCGTGCGCCCGCGCGGTGTTCGTGCAATTGCCCGGTCAGGCGTGCCTAGGTCCGGCTCGCGCCGTGTCGCTTCTTGGCGTAGGGGTCCGCGGACGCGCCCTGGGGCGCCTCGGCCTCGAGCTCGGCCCGGGCTTCCTTCAATGCCCGTTTTGCCTTCTGAGTCACTTTCGGGTATTGCGGGTCCAGTTCGACCAGGGCGTGGGCCAGCACGGAGCCGACCGCGATCCGCGCGAACCACTTGTGATCGGCGGGGATCACGTACCACGGAGCCCACTCGGTGCTCGTGTGGCTCAGCATCTGCGAGAACGCGCGCTGATAGTCGTTCCAGTAGGCGCGCTCCCTCGCATCGCTCGCCGAGAACTTCCAGTTCTTCTCGGGGCGGTCGATGCGCTTGAGGAAGCGAATCCTCTGCTCCTCTCGCGAGAGATTGAGGAACACCTTCACGATCGGGAAGCCGTTCTCGGCGAGGTAGCGCTCCCACTGGTTTATCTCCTTGTAGCGGCGGCCCCAGAGGTCGCCAAGACTCAATGACGTGGGGAGCCGCTGCGGCTCGAGCAGCGCCGGATGCACCCTCACCACGAGCACCTCCTCGTAGTGGGACCGGTTGAAGATCGTGATCTGTCCGCGTGCGGGAACGCGACGGCCGTATCGCCACAGGTAATCGTGGCTGAGCTCCTCCGAGGACGGGACCTTGAAGCTGCGGACCGAAACTCCCTGCGGGTTGACGCCGCTCATCACGTGCCGGATCGTCCCGTCCTTCCCCGCCGCGTCGATCCCCTGCAGGACGACGAGCACGCCGTGCCTCTCCTCCGCGGCAAGCCGTTGCTGATACTCGGCGAGCATCTCCACCGTCAGCTCCAGCTGTTGCTTGCCGTCTTTCTTCTTCAGCCACCCGGCCTTGAAGCCCGGGTCGTAGTCCTTGGAGAGCGTCACCTTCGCGCCCGGCGGCACGCGGAGGCGGTCGATCAGCGCTCTCAGCCGCTTGTCTCGGGGATCTGCCATCGACGCTCCATTGCCGTCACTTGAGGTGCCGCCGCTCGCCGCGCAGCCGGGACAGGTAGGGCCGGCGCCGGGGCTGACCCGGGCCGCGCGCGTGGTCTCGCTCTCCGTCCGGATGCTCGCCCTCGGCCACCCGGCGACGCTCGATCTCACGCTCGCGTTCGGCTTGCCGCTGGCGATCTGCGTCCAGCCGCCCCTCGGCCTCGTGCGGGCGCTCGGCATCTCGTGGACGCTGCGACTCCTGACGGCGCTCCGCCTCGCGCTCGCGGTCGCGATCCTCGCTTAGCCCCACCTCGAGAAAGATGAGGCTCGTGGCGAGGACGAGCCCGGCGCTGATCAGGATGAACGCGAGAACGGTGCCGAGCGTGCCACCAAAGGCGACGGCGCAAACGATGCCGGCGATCACCAGCGCGACCGAGCCGCCAAACCCAATGATCCGGGAGTTCCTCCTCATCCCAAGTTGGCAAACGGCCGCACCACTACGCAGGGAATTGCGCGTTCAGTCCGGGTGCGGCGAATGGAGCGAGTGGATCTCGATTTCGGCACTGTCCACGCCGGCGCACTGGATCGCCTCGAACAGGTTCTCGCGGTGCGCTTCGAAGTGCTCGGGCGACTCCCAGACCTCGAACATGTGGACGTCATCGTTCCCGTAGGCGGCGTGGTAACGGCGGCCGTCCGGAGCAGAACAGCCCGACGCTTCGAGCTCCTTGATGAGTCGTTCGTAGTCATCCTTGGACATGTGCTCGCAGGTGATGTGAACGGCGACGGTCATGACGTCTGAATGATCAATCGTAATACCGACGGGTCGCATCATGCGGATCAGGTGATGGGGATTGCGGCGGTGGCGGGCGGGCCGCGTCGGGTAGCGGACAGCCCGCGAGCCCGGCGCGGGCGCTAGGGCTTCGCCACTCTCCCGCCGGTGATCAGCCGCTCGCAATCGAACATCGCCGAGACGACTCGCCACGCCATCAGATCGATCGCCGCCAAGCGTTTGGTCAGACGGTAGGCCTCCACGCTCGGCGGTCGGTTCCGCCACACACATGCATGGCAAGAGGGGCCGCTTGTGGGCGGCCCCTCAGTCCTTGTACGGGTCGTACACGTCGCGTCCGGCCATCGCCACGCCCAGCGGGCGCAACGTGTGCTTGACCCGGACCGAGCCGGCGTGGGCGGCGAGCACATCCGGAAGGCGCTTATAGACCTCCGGGGCCTCGTCCGCGCCGCCGCCGATCAGCACGATCCCCTGCCCGCGCAGGCGCATCTGGACCGCCGGCCAGTCGACCTTGCCCGGCCTGACCTGCTCCTCGACCCAGACCTTGTGCAGCCGTGCGTCGGGGTGGTCCGGGCAGACGCCGCGCTTTTGCGAGCCGACGGCGTCAGCGTCGAAGACGCGGTCGCAGTCGCGGACCCCGCACGCCCACCGCTTCCGACGGCGGACGCGTCCGGCCGCCTGCGAGCGACTCATGATCCGGCCGGCACCGTGGACGGTCGAGAACAGCGCATCCTCGGATTCGCCGGACTCGACGCCCTCGAGGATCACTGACTCGTCGCCCATCGAGGCCCCGACGAACCCCTGCTGGCCCGGCCGAGCGGGGGTGCAGCCCTTCCGGATCACCCAATAGGTGCGGCCGAAGTGCGACTCCCGCCACGCGAAGTTGTGGTGGTTGTGCACCTCGTGCACCGACTGCGCCGAGAGGATCTCGAGCACCTTCCCGACGACCACATCGCGGCCGGCGTAGGCGTACTCGCCCGCGAGCTCCATCGCCGAGATGTATGCATCGCCGAGCTCGCTGCCGACCTCGAGCAGGACCGGAGGCGAGTCCATCTCGCCCTCGGTCGCGTGCCCGCCGAACGGGAGCCCCTGCGCCAGGGCAAGGAATCCCGACGCGGTCTTGTGGCCGAAACCGCGCGAGCCGAAGTGGACGCCGACCCAAACGCGACCCTGCTCATCCTCCATCAGGTTCACGTAGTGGTTGCCGGAGCCAACGGTCCCGAGCTGTGACTCGGCAAGCCCGGCGAGCTTGCGCTGGGGCGCGAACTCGGCGCGGCGGACCTTGTCGAGCACCGGGTGGTCCGCACGCTCACGCGCCGGGACGCCCATGCCGAACGACAGCCGCCTGGTGATCTCGCGCATCACCTTCTCAACGCCGCCGAGCGCGTCGAGGTCGGCGCGCGCCAGATCCGTGCGCACCGCCTTGTTGCCGCAACCGATGTCGTAACCGACGCCCGATGGCGAGACATAGCCCTCATATGCGACCGCGCCGCCGATCGGCTGGCTGTAGCCCGGATGATGGTCCGCGCACAGCACGCCGAGGTCTGCATCGCCGGCGTACATGCAGCGCTCGAGCTGCTTCAGACTCCGCTCGTCGACGGAGCCGAACGTCTTGATCCTCATCGGACACATCCTCCTCTCTCGGTGCGGTTGTTTGTGGGCTGTCGTCGAAAACTCTGCCGAGCCCAGCGGCAGCGGAACCTGAGGGCCGGTGTGCTGCCGCTGGGCTACGGCGGTGGGCGACGGACCTAGCCGGCCCACCTCGTGAAACGGGCCTGTCGTGACGCTTCGCACAGCCGCTAGAACAGACGCGGTTGTTGCGGTAGCCGGGGGAACTCCACGACGTTGCTCTCCCGGCGGCGCTTGCTTTCGCCGAGCCGTTCGAGCAGCTCGACTTCGCTCACCCTCATGACGGGCTTGGCACGCTTCACCTGCGTTCTCGAGGGAAACGTGAGTACACGTTTCCGGAACGGCACGACGCGAGAACTCGTCGATATGCGAGTGCCTCCCATCGGAGGTCTCCTTTCTGTGTGGTTGGGTTCGTAAGGTGTGCGGCGCCCGCGGCCTGGGGCGCTCGGAGCGCGGCGCCGGTGTTCGGCGCCGCCGCCTGGAGTGCTCGGCGGCGGCGCGTCTTCGCTCGCCCGCCGAGGTGCTGTCCGCGGGCGAAATCAGGGTTTGGATGCGGCGTCTCCTCTTGGACCGGAGGACGGAAACGCGCAGGGGTGACCGGCCGGACTCGAACCGGCGCCGCGGGGATCACCGCCCCGAGTGCTGCCCCTACGCCACGGCCAATAGGGAGCTGGCTGCGCGCATCCGCCCCACGGCTGCGCGCATCCGCCCCACGGCTGCGCGCATCCGCCCCACCGTTAGCGCGCGGGTGGGATTCGAACCCACGGTCTCGAGCTCATGAGGCTCGCGAGGACAGCCGCTCCTCTACCGCGCAACGCGCCTCTCCGTCCATCCCCCGCTTAAGGAGATCGACGCACAGGCGAGTGCACTCATCAGAGGCCGCTATGTCACGTCCGCGCTGACACGCAGACGATGTTGTCTAAGCCACTCGCCCACTCTTCGACCCTGGATCAACGGTTAGCCGACGGATCCGCCACCGTGTCCTACGTGGAGGAGTGCTGGAGCCCGGTCTCACCGCGGCAGTTGCCGGAAAAACGCGCACGTGTAACTGACACCTGACAATCAGGCGCAAGAGAGTGCACATCTACGGGAGGACCTTTCTCTCTCAGGCGGGGCCTCAATTGCAATTAGATCTTGTTCAAGCTGAGCATCACCTTTGGTTGCGAAATTTGTTGACTGCCCCCAGAAACGACGAAGGGCGACCCGTTTGGGTCGCCCTCGCGTGCTTTGGTATGTACGCCGTAGTTACGAGCGCGCACACCTCGCTGCGAGGGCGGAAGGATTGCCAAACTGGCGCGTGCCGTCAAGGACCAGGCCGCACGCCACGGCCGGCGCGGCAATATGCGCGTCTGGCGTCTTGGTGTGGGTGTTTGCGGTCATCAACATATGGGTGACTTTCCGTAAGGTGCCAGCCAGGGTAACTCACACCCCGGACGTTTGCAAGAGTAATTTCGAAGGAATTTTTCGAGTGTCCGACCGCTGGCGCGTGGGCGGGTCCCTGGTTGTATCCGCCGCCACGGGCAGGATCGCGGCTCGGTTCTGACGAGGCGGGAGGCGGGTTGGTGGCGCTCGGAGGCTGGTCCGAGCGAGGCGCCGGTAATCGATCACCCGCTCGGGCTCTGACGCTCGGGCATCGTGCCGCTCGACCCTAACGACCGCGCCACGGGCGCAGGGATCGGCCCTCGCTACGCGAGTGGCGCGTCAGGACTTCGGGATGCTGTAGCCAGGCCCGCTGCTGACGGTCAGCTTGACCTTCGTCCCGGCCTTGTGCTTGGTCCCGGCCTTCGGGCTACTCGAGATCACGTCGCCCTTCGCGACGGTGCCGGACGCCTTCTTCGTGACCGTCCCGGCCGAGCAGTTCGCCTTCTTAAGCGCGGTCTTGGCGGCCGCCAGGGTCTTGCCGACGACGTTCGGCACGACGCACGCCTTCTTCGGAGGTGTGGTAGTTCCGTGCTTTCCGCTGCTGACGGTCAGCGCCACCTTCGTTCCGGCCTTGTGCTTGGTTCCGGCGCCAGGCTTGGTTGAGATGACCTTGCCTTTGGCGACGGTCGAGGAGGCTTTCCGTGTCACCTTTCCGACGGCGCAGTTGGCCTTCTTCAGCGCCTTCTTGGTCGCCGCCACCGTCTTGCCCTTCACCGCTGGCACATTGCAGGACTTCTTCGTCGAGCCCTTGCCCTTGCCGGCCTTCTTTCCGCTGCTGACCGTCAGGGAGACCTTCGCTCCAGCCTTACGCTTGGCGCCGGCCCGGGGCTTGCTCGAGACGACCTTGCCTTCCGCGACCTTCGCCGATGCAGCCTTCTTCACCTTTCCAACACCGCAGTTGGCCTTCTTCAGCGCCTTCTTGGCCGCCGCCACCGTCTTGCCCTTCACCGCTGGCACCTTGCAGGACTTCTTCGTCGAGCCCTTGCCGCCCTCGGTCTTGGCTTTTCCGCTGCTGATCGTCAGCGCCACCCTGGTCCCGGCGGCGTGCGTCGTGCTCGCTGCGGGGCTGCTGGAGATCACGTCACCCTCTGGCACCGTTGATGAGGCCTTCTTGGTGACCTTCCCCTCGGAGCAGTTCGCGGCCTTCAGCGCCGCCTTCGCGCCAGCGAGGGTCTGGCCCGCCAGCGCCGGAACGACGCAGTTCTTGGGCGGCGGACCGCTGCTCTCCACGATGTTCACCTTCGTGCCAGCCGGCTCGAGGCTGCCGGCGAGCGGTGTGATCGAGATCACGTCACCCTTCGGCACGGTCGTCGAGCTCTGCTGGGTGATCGTTCCCGTCGCGCAGTTGGCCTTGGTCAGCGCCGTCTTTGCACCCGACAGCGATTTGCCCGCGACCGTGGGGACGTCACAGACCTTGGTCTTGAACGTCGGCGTGAAGTTCCATTTGAGTTGCGCCGGGCCGAGGTCGCCCGTCCCCGGAGTGACGCCCAGCACGGTGGCCATCTCGCTCGCCCAGGTTGAGAACGGACCGAAGTCGTAGAAGCCGGCCTCGATTCCCGACGGCGTCGCCGGTCCGACTCCGAAGGCATCGATGGTGATGCTCCCGGACAGACTGAGATCCGGAGGGATCCGCATATTCGGACTGGTTGCGGCATCGGAGATGCCCTCGTCGGTGAAGGCCCCCGTGGCTGTGCCGGGCGCCTCGACACTCACCGAGACCGAGTAGACGCACGACGACGGAACGAAGGAGATCTCTGCGTCACTCCCGGATATCGGCGGATTGTCGCCCGTCAGGCCGGCCGTCGTGGTGTGCCCGTCGTTTGTGTCGGTCCAGCCGTCGCCGATGCTCACGTCGCCGCTCAACGAGGTACTGGTGAAGTCCTGGTCGGCCTTGTCCGGAGTCATCGTTCCGGTGTCGAGGCCGTCGGCGCTGTGGTTCATCGTCTCCGACGCGACCCCGCCGCTGCCGTCGGGTGCGTCGCTCACCATTCGCGAATACGACAGGCTTACCGTGCCGCTGTAGCTTTGAACGTTGCTAACAGAGCACGGGCTGGCTGCTGCCGCCGTCGAGGGCAATGCAAAGACGAGCGCGCACAGAATCGCGGCGCACAGCATGGCGCCAGCCCACGGTTGCCCACCACGGTTCCTTCCGCCCCCGATCATCCGAGCGCGGCATCATACGCACCGAACCGGGGACGGGCAACGTCAAATTCGGAGAAGCCGGCGCCACTCGGCAAATGTTTTAGCTATCGCCGAGCTCCTCGGATGCCGGCTGGTGGCGCGCCAGCACAGCCACCGTGACGAGGTACGACGGGAACATCACGACCCCAACGCCGAGCGCGTAATTCGTCAGCGGCTCGCCGGTGAAGCCGAGCTGTGCGAGGAACAATCCCGCCACGGCGGCCGGGGCCATCCACGCCGAGTAGAGCACCCGGCGGTCCCGAGCGACTAGCCCCGACGCTCGGGCGATGATCAGGGCGGCAAGTCCACCGGCGAACGTCGCCAGCGGAACCAGCCAGGCATGCGATTCGGAGGCGTGGCCGAGTCCACCTCCGTTTCCGAGGGTCGCCTCGAGCCACACTGCGACGCTCAGCGCCAGGGCGCCGAGCCAGAAGCGCAGGACAGCCCGCCACAGCGGCCCGGCGAACCTCGGGTCGACGTCCTGGGGGAGCTGGCGCCGAAGCGGCGCCGATGTCCCCCCGCCACCGTGCGACGGTCCGTCATCGAGAATCCCGCCATCGCCAGCCATAACCACCAGACCCGAGGTTATCCCGCAGCCGGTGAGGGCGCCAACCGCCCATCGACGGGGCAACGAGCCGCGGCCGACGCGACCCTGCCCCGCGCTCGTCTCCTCGCGCGCAACCCCGCCTGGGCCTCCCACACCCTCCGCCTGCGAGCGAGTCGGACCCGCGCCCTAGAGCCCCGTCTCGGCCTTGATCTTGCCCTCCTTGACCGCTCCGGACAGCCGGTTGTAGTCGCGCTCGTTCTGGTCCGCGTAGGCCATCGAGAATTCGAGTAGCGCACGATCAAATGTGTCTCCCTTGCCCAGATACGAGGCGATCGCGATCCGGTCGCTGCCCCGAGCGTGCGCGCGAGCGAGGGTTCCGCCACAGAGCTCGCCGTAGAAGGCCAGCCCAGCCGGGACCATCCGCTCGGTCTCGACCGAGCCCTTCCAGTCCCTCAGCTGGCGGACATAGAAGTCGCGTTGGCGGCGATCGAGTGGGGAGCGGACGCGGAGCCAGCCCAGGAAGATGTCGCTGCTCGCCTGCATCAGCCGCTGTCCCACAACCACCCGCTCGCCATGATTCTCCTGGGCGCTCGGGCCCAGCGGCCGCTCCAGCACCGACGCCTCAGCCTCCTTCAGCTGCAGGAACAGAGGGTCGCCCGCGTCCCGCCCGTACAGGAGCGCGATCCAGGCCCGTGTGCCGACGCTACCCACCCCAACCACCTTGCGCGCGAAGTCCGCCATCTCGTAACCCTCGAGCAGCACGCGCCGGGGAAGGTCGAGCGTGGCCCGGTACGCGCGAAACAGTTCCTGTAGCGCCTCGAATGACTCTTCGTACTTTTCCGCCGGCACGAGCGCTGCGAGGGGCACGATCAATGGCGACTGGTCGACTATCTGGCGCGTGCCGTTGACCTCCTCTGTCAGTTTCTCGAACGCCGACATGCTGTCGCGCGTATGAGCCTTGGCGACGATCTTCGCGCTCCCCTTGACCTCCCGCCGGCTTCCTCGCCGAGCGATCTCCGCCATGACCTGCTCGGCCTCGAGGCGCACGTACCACACGTCGAGGTTCCCCTGCGCGGCAAACTCGCGCATCCAGCTTCGGTACGCGCCCACGGTCTGGAGTACGGCTCGTTCCTGGTCCTTTGCCCCGAAGCCATTGTCCCGGGCGGCGATCAGCATGCTCACCGCGAGCCGCTTTACATCCCACTCCCAGGGTGCGGGAAGCGTCTCATCGAAGTCGTTGAGGTCGAACACGAGCCGTCGCTCGGGTGAGGCGAACAGGCCGAAGTTCAAGAGATGGGCGTCGCCGCAACACTGGGCAAGCAACCCCGAGCGCGGCGTTCCCGCGAGGTCCTCGGCCATGATCTTCGCGGCTCCGCGATAGAACGTGAACGGCGACACGAGCATCCGTCCATAGCGGATCGGCACGAGCTCAGGTACGCGAGTCTTCGCCTGCTGTTCCAGCAGCGTCAACGGATCCCGTCGTCTCCGCGGCGGCTCGTACGTGGCGTGACTGGAGCGCGGAACCTCCGCCCGCGCCATCTTGCCACGCGCGACGCGATCGGCCACGCTCATGTGGCCAACCGCCTTCACTCTCTTCTCGGTCACGGTGGCCGGCATTTTGCAAACACACTCCCAGTCGCGGAATTAAGGTGTTATCAACCTAGCCTGCGGCGTGAGCTCGAGCATCGCCCGAACGGGGTGATCGTGGGAACTCGACCCTCGGGGTGGACGCCGCCGCTGCGGCCGCCCTCTACCGCTTCGGATAGTTCGCCGCCAGGATGTGGGGAGTCTGGCCCGGCTTCGCGCCGGGCAGGGTCGGCGCGACCCAGCAGGCCTGGTCGGTCGAGGTCGCCGGCCGCGCTCCGTTGCCCGGCGCGCCGGTGCTCTTGCAGTCCCACGAGGGCAGCGCGAAGCTGCCGGGGTACTTCCCTCCGGCGGAGAAGCTCTGTGGGTCCGCGAGCCACAGCGACGGTGGATACGTGTTGCCGCGACTGTTCACGTCGCGCGTGGCCTCAAGCCCCGAGGTCTGCGGACCGATCGGAGAGAACTGCCGGAGGTAGTGACCGCACGGAACGCCCTGGCACGTCACCCCGGTGCCGCCATAGGCGGTCGTCTTCGCCGCAACGCCGACGGCCCCCACGGAGATGAAGTCAGAGATCAACTGCTGGTGCAGTGACAGCCAGTCAAGGATCGGATTGAGTTGCTCGAGGAACGGGCCAACTGAGGCGAGCAGGGGCTCCGCGCCGCGCAGCACGTCGCTGATGGCCGGGAAGCCCGCCTGTGAGGCGGTCACCAGCGGGCCGAGATTTACGAACAGCCTGAGCAGATCGGGTGAGACCTGTTGCACCGCCGACAACGTCGGCCCGAGGTTCTCTGCCACTGGGTGCAGCTCGTTGATCAGCGGATTGGTGTTCACGGCAAAGGTCTGCAGCCGCGCGAGGGTCAGCTTCGTCTCGTTCAGGAACATGGGGAAGACATGGAACGTGGCGGCGAGATCGCCGCTGTTGGCGGCGGTGGTGGCGAACGTCGCCCCAGCGCTCGTCACCAGGTTGCGAAGCGCCGATTGGTTCTGGCTCAGCGCGCTGAACACCGTGCCGCCGTTCTGGACCAGCCGCACCACCGCCATGTGCTCGACGTCGAGCACCCGCAGGATGTCGGTGGCGTCGGCCGCGAACTGCGGCAGGTTGCCGATTGCGTTGTTGAGGTTTGCGCCGTTGCCGCGGATGGCGATCGCCAGCTGTTGTTGCCACTCCCGGAACGCGCTGCGGGTCACGGGATCGAACGCATCGAAGATCTCGTCGAGCTGCACGGCGGGCTCGACGTTGGTCCGCGCCAGGAGACCGCCGTCCGGTAGGTATGGCGCGTTCCGCGATCCGGGCGTCAGCTGGACGTAGGTCTCACCGAGGATCGTCTTCTCGCGGAGGATCGCTCGCGCGTCGACGTGGATCGGCGCGTACTGCTTGTCGAGCTGGATCGTCGCGATCGTGCGGTTGCCCTGCGGATCGAGTGACTTGGCGACCACCGTCCCGACCGATACGCCGGCGATGCGCACGTCGGCTTGTGTCGCCAGCTCCTGAGCGTTGGGGAACGACGCGCGGAAACGGTAGCCCTGGGGGCTGAACGGAACCGCGCCACCGAACGACAGCCACAGGAACAGCAGGAGACCGACGCACGACAGGACGAACAGCACCATCGTGGCGATCCTTCCGAGGGAGGGGGAGCTGGTTTCCATCAGCCTGCGGACAGCCTCGGCGAGGAACGGACGAGCGAGCTGGTCGCATCGCCAGTCGCGCTCAGCCCGCAGAACGACCTGAGCGGCGTCAGGTTCAGCAGGGCTCCGACAAGGGCGAAGGACGAGCCCGGGTCGGTCGCGAGCTTGATCTGCGAGCAGCTGAACTGGATGAAGACGGGGCGATACGAGCCGTTGGCGTCCTGGACGGAGAACAGGGTGCGCGTGTTGTGGCCGAGCCACGCGAGCCACCACAGGTACCCGTGCTGGCCGCCTCCCGGCGCGTAGCCGAGCATGTTCACGAAGTGGTTGAGGACGACGAAGACCTTCTGCAGATTCGGCGTGGCCGTCGCGAGCTTGGTCGCGGCCGGACGGAGCTCGCGGACGACCGGCTGCGCCGCGACCGCGAACGGTCGGATCTGGTTCTGCACGATCGGCGCGCTCGGCCTCGAGAGCGCCGCGAGCGCGGCGTTGGCCGCGGGCAGCGCGTGCGCGGCCGGCAGCAGGTTGGTGGCCGTCGGCCCGAGCTGCTCCGCAAACGCCTGCACCTTGGCGAGGGTCGCCGTCGTCTGGCTGAGCGTGCCCGGCAAATCGGCGATCGCGCGGCTGATGTTCTGGTTCTCGGAGGCGGTTGCGCTGAACACCTTGGCGCTGGCGTCCACCAACTGGATGACCTGGGCCTGCTTGGCGGCGACCGCGGTGTTCAGACGCGCCAGCGCGTTGACGAGGCTGCGGAGATTTCTCCCGCGCCGCGCGATCGCCTTGTTCACGCGTGCGAGGTCTCGGAACGTCGGCTCGAAGCGCTCGAACACCTGGGCCAGCTCGTTGCCGCCGTTCCCCTTGAGGCCCTGCCCCGCTCCGTTGACGAGGAGCGCCAGGTACGCACGCGTGTCGGCGTCGAGGGAGGCGAGGATCTCGTCGACGTTGACGTCCGGCAGGGTGTTGGAGACCGGGATCGTGAAGCCGGGCTTCGCGACCGGCGCCGTCGGCGGGCCCGGATCGACCTCGATGAACATGTCCTTGAGTCCGGTCCGCGGACGTAGCAGAGCCGTCGCGTCGTGACGGATCAGGTTCTTGTACTTCTGGTCGATGTCCAGCTGCACGACGGCGAGCCCGTTCTTGAGCGTGACATTGCCGATGTCGCCGATCTGTACCCCCGAGACGCGGACCGACTGGCCCTGGGCCGGCATCACCGCCTGCGCCGTCGAGAACTGCGCGTACAGCTTGAACGGGGCGGACTGGATGAGCGGGAAGCGCAGGCGTTCGTGGTTGAGGATGTAGCCGGCGACCACGACCGACAGGACGATGAGCGCGAGGATCGCCGCGACGTCACGCGCGTGATTCTTGATCGCGAGCTTCACTTGAGCTGCTCCAGCGCCGGCCCGGTCGGAGCGGAGAGATTGGTGATCGGCGGCTGTGTCTCGCACGCGACCTTCGGCTCGAGCGGCGGCCGGCGGTCACCCGGCGGTGGCGTCGGCTGCGTCGCGATCAGCGGCGCGACTGCCTGCCCGAATGTGTTCGGTGAGAGCGAATAGGTGAGCGAGCCCGCCGTCAAAAGCACGCGGATGTAGGCGCCGTTTGCATCGAAGTTGCGCGACTCACCGGCGAGGCCCGGGAGGTAGTCGACCGCCTCGACGGACACCTTGCGCGGGGGAAAGCCGTTGGAGGCGTTGAAGTGCGGATCGTTGATCGTCAGCTGCGACCACGGGTGGACGACGTTCGCCAGGCAGCTCGACGCCGGACGGACGCCGTCCTTCATCAGCGGGATCGTCTCCGATGTGAGCTTTGCCAGCTGCGGGACGGTGGCTGCGAGCGCGGAAGCCAGGCCGCCCAGCTCGGAGGGTGCGACCAGAAGTCGCAGCTGCTTGATGAACGGCAGGCTCGCGTCGATCGCGGGGCCGGCGGATGTGACGCCCGGGATCAGCGCGCGGGCAAGAGCCTCCACCGGCGGGAACGCCGCGTTGAGGGCGTTGAAGGCGGGGATCGCGGCGGACAGCGTCAGCGGCAGCTCCGCCACAGCGCGCTGGAGCGCGATGTTCTGCCGGGCGAACGCGTTCGCGGTCGTGTTGAGGTCGGTGACCAGGTTCTCCAGGCTCTGGGGCTGCGCCGTGAGCGCCGCGGCGACCGTGCCCTGAGCGGCAATCCAGTTCGAGAGGTCGTGCGGCTCGATCCCGAGCGCGTCATGCGCGACGACCGACGTGTACTGGTAAGCGGGCAGCCAGTACGGGATCGAGGCGTTGTACGCGGCGCCGCCCAGCTTCACCGCCTTGCCGTACTGCTGGAGCAAGATCTGCAGGTTGCGGCGGGTATCGAGCTGCAACGAGGTCAGGACCTGGTCGAGCTGGACCGGCTCGACCCCCTGCTGGACCGGGAACGTGTGGCCGCTCGGTGCCTTCGGGGCGGACGGAGTCCCCGGGTTGACATCGACGAAGAAGTTCCCCTCGAGGAAGGTACGGGGGCGGATCCAGAAGGTCGCGTCGGTGTGAAGCGGCAGACCCTGGTTGTCGATCGTAATCGTGACGTTGGCCGCCGTGCACTGCGCGGACGCGGGGCGTCGCAGCGCGCAGGTCGACACCGGACTGATGCTCTCGACCTTGCCCACGTCGACTCCGGCGATCCGCACGAGCGAGGCGGGGCGCAGACCGCTGGCGCTCGAGAACGTCGCATGGATCGTGTACGGATTCGCGAACGGGTTCGCGAATTTCGTGAACACGAGATAGGTGATCAGCACGAGCACGACGATCCCGATCAGCCCCGCCTTGAACGAGCTGATCCCTCTTCTGCGTCCGCGTCGGCGTCTCATGGATTCGAGGGGTTCTTGGGCAGCTGCGGCCCCGTCGTCGGGTTGCGGCTGAACGTCTCCGCCTTGGGGACGCGCGTCCGGCCGTTGAATGTGGGTCCCTGATCGCCGGGGGTGTGGGCGTCGACGGCGAGATTTCGGCCCTCGGGGTCAAACGCGTTGAGCTTCTTCGGCCACCCGCGCTGGCCGGTCTCGCAGTCGGCGTTGCCGTGATTGTCGATCGCGGCTCCGTAGGACTGGGCGTGCAGGAACTGCTGTCCACCGAACACCGTCAACGGCGGGCTGTCGCTCCCCGACGTCCCGTTGACCGGGGTGGTGGCGCCCTGCTCACCCACGCCTCCGCCCGAGGGCGAGGCGAGATTCAGCATCGCGCGCTGCGCGAAACCGTACGATGTGTGGGCGGAGAGATGCTCCGCCACGTACGTCCACCAGTAGTTCCAGTCATCGCACACCGTCTGGAACGGCCCGAGGTAGCGGACCATCGGGTTGAGGGTGTGCACGGTGGCGCTCAGCCCGGTGAGGGCCTGATCCGTCCCCGGCGCCAGCACCAGCTGCTCGAGCGCCTTGAAGACCTGCTCCAGGCCGCGGTTCAGGATCGGCGTACGCGCCAGCGTTCGCGTCCCTGCCTCGATCGCCGGGTTGAGCACCGGCAGCGCCGCCCTCAGCGAGACCGTCGCCGGCAGCAGCTGCTCGCCGAGCGACGTCACATTGGCCAGGAATGGTTGTTGCACCCGCAGCGACTCGGTCCCGACCGCGAGCGTCGAGGGCGACGCCGCGATCGTCTCGGCCAGCGCGTTTGGATCGCTCGAAATCGCGGCGAACGTCGTCGCCATGTCCGTGAACAGCCGCGCGAGCGTGGGCGCCACCGGCGCCACCGTTCCCGTCAACCTGTTCAGCGATCGCAGGAATCGCGTCAGCTGGGTGCGCGGATCCGACAGGTACCGCGCGACCGGCGTCAGATAGCCGAGCAGCGCGGGCAGGCTCGCGATCGTGTCGTTCAGCGCCGAGCCGCGGCCGGCCAGGGCATCGCCGAAGCCAATCAGGTTCTGCTGGACCGCCCGGCGGGTCGGCGGGTTGAACGTCCCGAAGATGTCGTCGAACTGCACCGGGACAGTTGTCTGCGACAGCGGCAACGTCCCGCCGTCCGGGATCACCGTTCCCGAGGTCCCTCGGTGGAGGTCCACGTACTTTGACCCGAGCACCGACTCCGGCCGGATCGAAGCGGTCGAGTCGACCGGGAACGCGCCGTTCGCCCTGTTCAACCGGAGCGTCAGCTGCGCGCCGATCTGACCCTCCGGCAGCTTGATCGGCTCCATGTCTGACACGAGTCCGACGCGGTAGCCACCCTCGCGGACGTCGTTGCCGATGACCAGGCCGGCGCCGTTGGCAAAGTCGACCTTGAGCTCGCGCGTCGGCACGAACGGGAGTCCGGTGTTGGCGTTGTAGGCCAGGAAGACCGCGACGAGCAGGACGAGCACGGTCACCGCTCCGATCAGGACCGGATTCGCCAACGCGGATTGCCTCTGCCTTCTCACGGATCGAGCAGGTAGTTGAGGAGCCGCTGCGCCTGTTGATCGCCGGCCGCGGGTGGGGCCGGACCGTTCGCAGTGGGCACGGGGGGCCTGGTCTGCCCGGTCGCCACGGCGCGGCTCGCGCGGTGGCGCTCGTCGCTGTTCGCCCTCGCCCGGGCGTCGACGTCGGCCACGGTCAGCCTGCAGGCCGTCGTCTTCGGTCCCCGCTCGCCTGGGGGCGCGCCGCCGGGGTCGGGTACGCAGGCGCTCGGGTCCGAAGGATCGGTCTCGTTGACGCCCGGCTGGCTCGGGCCGAGCCACGCATAGCACTGGCGGTAGCTCGGCCCGTACTGCTTGAGGCTGAGCGCGATCGTCGCCGGCGTCGCGTACGGCGTGCACATCGGATTGACGAACGCGTCGACCGCGAGCAGGTGCCCGAAGGGGCCGAACGTATTGATCGCGAGCGTCTGGTTGAAGACGTACTGGAGGAGCGCCTCGAGTCCGGTGTAGCCCTTGCCGCCCGGGCTCCGGGAATCGCGCTCGACGGCGCGGCTGCGATCGTCGAGGTCGTGCAGCACGATCGCCAGGTTCTGCGAGAGCGCCGGGGTCGGTCCCGCGAACTGGTTCAGGAGATTGACAGTGGGTGCCGCGGCCTTGACCGCGGCCGTGCCCGTGACCGACGCCTGGCCGAGGGTCTTGATCGCGGGGATCGCCGAGCGCGAGAACGCCGGCAGGTCGACGAGGAGCCGGTCGAGCTGGCTCGCGGACGCGTTCAGGTTCGCGAGCACGGGCTGGTACACGGTGGCCGCGGCGCCGAGTTGCGCCATCGCCGGGCGAAGCTGCTCGAGGAACCCGGGGAGCTGCTGGAGGGTCGACTTCAGATTCCCCTGCTGGCCCGCGACGACCGTCGCCGTATTGTTCGCCTCGGTGATGAACCGCTGCACCTGCGCGCTGTTGTTGGCGAGCGCGCTGACGACCGTGTCCGCACTGACGGTCAGCTGCTGGAGCGTCTTCGAGTCGCCGGCGAGCAGGGCGAGCAGGTTGTCCGTCTCGGTCAGCGCCGGCACCGCGCGTCGGAGCGCCGCCTCGAGGTCCCCCGAGCGGCCCGCGGCCGCGGCGCCGAGCTCGTTGATGATCAGCGTCAGCCGCTCGCGATAGGGCAGCCGCATGATGTTCAGCAGCAGATCCGCAGGGATCGTGGACTGCGTGTGCGTGACGGGGATCGTGCTGCCCGGCGGTAGCACCTTGCCGAACTGACCCGGCTGGCAGTCGATGAAGTACTCCCCGATCAACGACTGCGGGCGAGACTCACAGAACGCGTCGGAACGGAACTCGCCGAAGCCGTGCTGCGTCACGTCAATCGTGACCACGGCGAGTCGCGTCCGCTGGTCGAGCCCGATCGACTGGATCGTCCCGGCCGGGACACCGGCGACCTTGAACTGCTCGCCGGTGACGAGGCCGAACGCGTTGTCGAACTGGACCTTGTACGTGGTGCCGGAGCTGCTCGTCGTGGCGATGACCAGTGCCACCACTACGGCCAGTAGCGCGAGCACGGCGATCACCCCGACGACGATCCGCCTCATGGCCCGGTCGGCACCTCACTTGGGGTGCACGGGAAGCCGCTCTCGGGGAAGAACAGGCCGCCGCGCTCCATCGATCCTGGACAGCGGTCCCCCTGGAATGCGGTCAGCCCTCCGCCGGGTCCGGTGAGCAGCTGCACCGCCTTCGTCAGCTGCTGCTGGAGGGGCAGCGATGCCAGCAGCGCGCTGTCGCTGGCCGAGAGCACGTCCAGTGTGGCCGCCACGCGGCTCGCGCCGCCGTTTGCGTCGATCGTTCCGGGGTGCGAGAACCCCTCGAACCAGCCGGTCAGATCGACCGAGTACGGCCGCGCGACGGCGAGCTCGGGCGTGAAGTCGTTGAGCGCGACCGTCGTCTGAGGAAACGCGCCGGGGCGAACCTTGCCGTTCGCCCGTATGGGGCGGACGGTGACCGCCGCGAGCGGCACGCCGAGGTTGGTCAGGTCGATCAGGTCGTTGTTCGGGCCGGGTCGCTTGATGACGTCCGCCAGCTCGCGGACGGTCGGGATCGATTCCTCGGCGAGCGGCCGGAGCTGTAAAAGCAGCGCCTCCAGCTTGGGCGCGACTGGCTTTGAGGCGTTGACGAGCGGCGTGAGGGCGTCGAGCGCGGTCCGGAGGTTTACGAACGTTGTGTTCGCGAGGCGCATGAACCCCGGGAGACGCTGGATCGACTCGCCGAGGGCCGACTGCTGGGCGGCGAACGCCTGCGTCGTCGTGGCGAGATGCTCGACGAGCCCACTCAGGTCAGCGCTGCGCTGCGCGAGATCCGTGACCAGGTTGCTCGACTTGACGATGAATCTCGTGAAGCTGGGGGTGCTGCGGTTGATCTCGCGGAACAGCGCGGCGCTGGAGGCGACCGCCGGGTTCAGGTACCGCCACGCGAACTGGGCCTGCCTCCCGCGGCCCGCGTATTGGGTAGCAGACCCCTGAATGACCTCCTGGAGGCCCTTGATCGTCGGCGCGTTCAGCGTGTTGAACAGCTGGTCGAGATCGACCGCGCTGGTCGTGTCGACCGTCCCGATCACGCCGTTGTTCGGGATCGCCGGCGCGGTCGCGGGACCCAGCCGGAGGTCGATGTAACGGTTCGCGATGCCCGACAGCGATGCCTGACGAACCGTCGCCTCGGTGCCCTCGTGCAGCGGCTGATAGGTCGAGTTGTCGATCGTGAGCGTCAGCTGCGCCTGGCCGTTCGGCGTCAGGGCGATGTCCGACACCGAGCCGATCGGATTGCCCGCGACGTCGACGGTGTCGCCGGTGACGAGCTGGCTGGCGTTCTGGAAGATCGCCTTGATCTGATACGAGCTGCCGGAGCCGAAGACGATGAAGGCAACCGCCACCAGCGCGACCACGATCGCCGCGACGGCGGCGACCCTTCCAATCACCGTTGTGTTGTGCACCTCCGGACCTGAGCCAGTCGTTTCCGCCGGGCCGAGTCGAGCGTTGGCCAGCCGACACTAGGTCGGCGGATTCGGGGCGGCATCATCCGCATAGGGTGAAGACGGCGCCGGTATTGTTGGCCCCTCAGTTTTCTCGCACGCAGCGCAGATGTTCGACTTCGTCTTCAAACCTCTCCGGTCGGCTCTAGAAGTCGCGGGTCGCAACGTGACCTCGCCGTTGGTGAGGAGCGAGGAGGAGATGGTCGACGCCGCCGACGCGATCCGCCACGCCAGCGACTCGATCGAGCGCCACGTCGAGGTGATCGAGGGCCTGGCTACCTCGGTCGGCCCGCTGAAGGACTCCGTGAACCAGCTGACGGAGACTATGAACGCGCTCGTCGCGGTGCTCGCGCCTCTGGCCGCAGCCGAGCGGGGAGTGCACGATGTCGAGCACGACGTGCAGCACGTCGAGCGCGGCATCGGGCACCTGTTCGGGCGCCACCGCCACGACAAACAGGCGGACGCCCCGGCGGCGGCTCCGGGTCCGGCGCCGGCACCGGCCGACCCGCCGGCGAACTAGGCGCAACCCGATCCCTCGTTGGGAGATCTTCTGCGTATATGGCAGAAGATCTCCCAAAAGTGATCCGAATCCGGGGGGCGGCCGTACGACGGTCAACGCATCCAACTCTCGATCGGAGCAACTCATGGGACTCGACAATCCGGTGCACATCGCCATCCTGCTTGTGATCCTGCTGCTGGTGTTCGGCGCCAAGCGCCTGCCCGAGATGGGACATTCGCTCGGCGCGGGCCTGCGGGGCTTCAAGGAGTCGATCAGCGGCGAGACGCCGACGGCGCAGCCCGTCGAGCAGCTCCCGGCGGCGACGCCGGCGCCGGTGGCGGCCCAGCCCGAGCAGATCCGCGAGCCGGCCCAGCCCGCCGCGTAGCTACAACCCCGACGCTCGTAGCCGAAGCCCCGTCCACGCCATGTCGATGCCGATCGCCATTCGGAGGGTCGCCCACGAAGATCAGCTGACGCTCGTCGGTCATCTCGACGAGTTGCGCAGCCGCATCATCGTGTCGCTCGTCGCGGTGGCGATCGCGTTCGGCTTCTGCTTCTGGCAGAACAACGCGCTGCTTGGGCTGATCAACAGGCCGCTGGCGCACCAGACCGAGCAGCAGGTCCGCGACGGGCACGGCCCGCTCGGCGCCACGTACAGCGTCCAGCAGAGCACGCGGGACGTCGCCGTTCAGCTCCGCACGGTCGTCGATGCGCTGAAAAAGCCTTCGCTACAGCACGTGAGCGCCAGCCTGGACCGCGACATCGCCCAGCTGTCGGCGCCACCGCAGGGCGACCGCCCGGTGACCCTCGGGATCGGGGAGCCCTTCACGACGACGGTGACGGTCTCGCTGATCTTCGCCCTGATTCTGTCGCTGCCGATCGTGCTCTGGCAGCTCTACGGGTTCCTGATGCCCGCGCTCGATGCCGAGCAGCGGGCGCGGATGCGGCCGCTGATGCTCGCGATCCCGTTTCTGTTCGTCACGGGCGTGGCGTTCGGCTACTTCGTGGTCCTGCCGGCCGCCCTGCACTTCTTCCAGAACTTCAACAGCACCCAGTTCAACGTGCTCGTACAGGCGGCCCCGTACTACAAGTTCGCAGCCTCCACGATCCTGGCGATGGGACTGCTGTTCCAGGTCCCGGTCGGGATCCTGGCGATCACCCGCGCCGGCGTGGTCAGCCCGCGCCAGCTTCGCCGCCACCGTCGCTACGCGGTCGCGGCGTGTGCCCTCGTCGCGGCGATCCTGCCGGGGGACGCGATCACGATGCTCCTCGAGACCGTGCCGCTCTATCTGCTGTTCGAGCTGAGCCTGCTGCTGGCGACAATCTCGGAGCGCCGCGCCCGGCTACGCGGCGAGCGCCTCGGGGCGGGCGGGGAGCCCGTGCCCGAGCAGGGCCTGCGGAGCTGAGCTCATCAGGCGGACCGGATCGCGCTCGCCGCTGCCGGTCAGTGCATCGAGCGCCATCCGCAGCGCCGGCATCCGCTCCGGGCCGTGGGCGTCGGAGGCGATCGCCACGCGCGGCGCCGCGTGGAGCAACCGGAACGCGTTGATCCTCACTCGATCGCCGTAGAGGCCGGCCACCGACCACGCGTTCACCTGCATCGCGCTCCCGGCGGCAAGCTCGTACTCGACCACGCGCCACCCCGCGTGGAAGCTCACGAGCGACCGCTCTGGGTGCGCGACCACGACGCCGAAGCCGCGGCCTCGGAGCTCCTCGGCCGCCGAGGTGAACTCGTCGTCGAGGCCGGCCAGAGACGCTTCGAGCAGTATCCAGCGCTTGCCTGCCGGCCCGTGGGCGATCAGCTCCAGTTCCGCCTGCGAAAGGCTGCCGACCATCTCGTGCGAGAGCTCGGCGCCGCAGATGACCCGGATCGGGACGCGCGCCCGGCGAAGGCGCTCCTCGACCTCTGCGACGCGGTCCGGCAGGGTGCTCACATCGGTCGGACAGGTCGGATTGACGTGCGGTGTGGCGACGATCGTTCGCGTGCCCTCCGCCGCGGCCGCAGCCGCGAGCGTGATGCTCTCCTCGATCGACGACGGGCCATCGTCGACTCCGGGCAACAGGTGGAAGTGCAGCTCCGTGTAGCTCATTGATCTCGATGATGGGTGAGCCGAAGACCGAGACTGTGAGGATTCGGTGAAGGCCAGGGCGGTGCCGTTACGCTCGTTGTCGACCACCGGAGCACCACAAGGAGAGAAAGGGATGGACCTCAAGCTCGCCCGCACGAGCCTGCTGGCATCGTTGCTCGTCGGCTGTGCGTCACTTATCGTCGTGGCGTCCGCGGCGGCCAAGCCCGCCCCGAAAGTGACGCCGGGATCGCGTTATCTCGCGCTCGGAGACTCGGTCACGTTCGGCTACCAGGAGCCGGCCGTCGTGCCGGCGCCCAACTACCACGTCGCCTCGAACTTCCTCGGATATCCCGAGATGCTCGGCGCCGAGCTGGGCCTCAAGGTCGCCAACGCGGCCTGTCCGGGCGAGACCTCTTCGAGCCTTGTCAACACCTCCGCGCTGAGCCTCGGCTGCGAGAACTTCTATCGCAAGGACTACCCGCTGCACGTGTCCTACAAGGGTTCGCAGCTCGCTTACGCGGTCAAGTATCTGCGGCGCTACCACAACGTTCGGCTCGTCTCGCTGATGATCGGCGCGAACGACGTGTTCATCTGCGAGGACACGACAAAGGACGGCTGCTCGAGCCCGTCGGAGCAGGCGGCCGTGTTCGGCAAGATCACGTCGAATGCGCGCCAGATCCTGTCCGCGATCCGCAACAAGGCGCACTACCGGGGCCAGTTGGTCCTCGTCAACTACTACTCGCTGAACTACACCAACGCGTTCATCACCAACGGATCGATTGGCCTCAACAAGGCGCTCGACAGCTCTGCCAAGCGCTTTCATGCAGCCATCGCCAACGGCTTTGCCGAGTTCCAGGCCGCGGCGCTGCATTCCGGAAGCAACACGTGCACGGCGGGACTGTTGACGATGCTCGGCAAGCCCGGAGACTGCGGCGTTCACCCCAGCTACGCCGGCCAGGCCCTGCTCGCGCAGACGGTGGAGAAGGCGATCCGGCTGTGACGGGGTAACCTCGGCCGAGGATGGCTCGGCTCGTTGGGATCAACCACATCGCGCTCGAGGTCGACGATGTCGATGAGGCGATCCGCTGGTACGGGCAGTTCTTCGAGTTTGAACTGCGTGGCCGCCACCCGAGGATGGCGTTCGTCGACATGGGCGACCAGTTCATCGCGCTCGCGTCCGGCCGGACGCAGCCGGAGGACCGAAGCCGTCACTTTGGCCTCGTCGTGGACGATAAGGAGGGTGTGCGGTCCACAATGCGGCAGGCGGGCGTCCCCGTCCAGGCCTCCGGCTCGCTCGACTTTCTCGATCCGTGGGGCAACCACGTCCAAGTCGTCGACTATCGGGACATCCAGTTCACGAAGGCGCCGGCGGTGCTGGAGGGCATGAACCTCGGCTCGCTCGAGAAGTCCGACGCGGCCGTGCGCGAGCTTCGCGACAAGGGGCTGGCCGAGTAGGTTTGGGCTCGGCCGGCTCAGAACTCCGCATCCGGGCGTTACGGACCGCCGACCTGCCGGCGGTGGCTGCGATGTCGGCCGACGCGTTCGAGTTCGACATCAGCGAGCCCGCCACCGCCCGCCGGTGGCGGGAGCGTCTGGCGTACCTGGTCGACACCGACCCCGACGGCGGGTTCGTGGCGGAGCGTGACGGGCGCGTCATCGGCGCAGCCCAGGCTCTCGTGCGCGAGCGCCTGTGGTGCCTGTCGCTGCTGGCCGTCGATCCCGGCTTGCAGAGCACCGGCGCCGGGCGCGCCCTGTTCGCTCAAACGCTGAGCTACGGGCCCGAGGACGCCGGTGGCCTGATCGTCAGCTCCAACGATCCGCGTGCGCTGCGCCTCTACGCGCTCGCCGGATTCTCGCTGCAACCCACGTTCCAGGCCGAGGGAGCCGTCGACCGGCGTGCGCTCCCGCGAATGAGCGGCGCCGTCCGCGACGGCGACGAGGCCGATCTCGAGGCGCTCGCCGACATCTCGCGCCGGCTTCGCGGCGCGCCGCACACGACCGAGCTTGTGTTCGCGCTGCGCCGGGGGTCGCGGTTGCTTCGCCTCGGGGACCGCGGGTTCTGCGTGGTCCAACCCGGGCACGCGGTATGGCTTCTCGCCGCGCGCGACGAGGACTCGGCGACGAAGCTCCTGTGGAGTGCCCTGGAAGGCGTGGGCGAATCGGACCGTCCCTCGGTTCGCTGGATCACCGGAGAGCAGGGTTGGGCGGTCGACGTCCTCCTGCGCGCAGGCCTCAGCCTCAGCGCCTACGGCGCGCTCGGCGTGCGCGGGCGCCCGGGCACACTGGCGCCGTTCATTCCGAGCCCGTCGTTCGCGTAGCGCCATTCAGGAAGGGGACGGCGAGCTCCAGAACCTCCGCCGGGGCTTCCTCGGGCAGGAAGTGGCCGGCGCCGGCGATCGTCTCGACGCGGAGGCTGGGGCCCGGCTCCGGCGCCAGCGTCCATTGCAGGAAGCTCGCGGAACCCATCGCGAGGAGCGTCGGCACCCTGAGGTCTTGCGGTCGGTAACGGCCACGCGAGGGTCTCGGGCAGCTCCCGGGTCAGGAAGGTCCGGTAGCACGCTGAGCTGGCCGCCGCACGGGCGGGCTCCCGGAGCACGGCGGCATACACGTCGAGCTCCTGGTCTGACCACTTCTTTGTGCGGGCGCTGCCGCCGCGGATGATCGTCCGGATGAAGAGGTTGCTGCTGGTCATCGTCCAAGGGCCGAGTCCCGGCGAGGCGACCAGCACCTGGTAGGCGAGAAACACCGGCAGTGCGAGCTGGCGCAGGTGCCGCGGGCCGGCCCACGGTGGCGGGATATCGAGCGTCACCATCCGCTCGATCCGGCCCGGGTACTCGAGCGCCAGCAGGAACGCCGTATAGCCACCCCAGTCGTGGCCGATCACCTTGACGCGGTCGAGCCCCTCGGCGTCGAGCAGCGCGATGACGTCGGTGGCGAACGTGAGCTTCGCGTAGCTGTCGCGGGGCGCGTCGGACCATCCCCAGCCCCGCAGGTCCGGCGCGAGCACGCGGTAGTCCTGCGCCAGGCGCGGAATCAGGTGCCGCCAGCTCCACCAGTGCTGCGGCCACCCGTGGAGCAGGATCAGCGGCGGGCCGTCCCCTGCCTCGGCGACATGGAGCCGAACCCCGTTGACGTCGACGTCGCGATGCTCGACGCCGGGAACTGGGGGAAGGTCCGTTAGGTTCATGGTGCGCGCTCCGTCGAGGAGTATCAGTATTCGACACATGACGTTCGATCGCGTCCACTTCGACTACGCCAAGCACTTCTACGGGGTCGAGCTCCGCGACCTCTCGCTCTATGACCTGGTGCCGGACTCGACGGCGCTGCCGTTTGAGACGTGCGTTGATCTGATCGCCGCCGCGGCGGCGGCCCGCGCCTAAGCCGAACGCGACATCGCCGATTGACTGTTGGCGGCCGGCGATGCCGACCTTCGAGACGGTACGATGCCGCGCCACATGCGCGCGCGAGGGTGGGCACGGGCATTGGCGTTCCTGGTGCCATTCGCGTTAGCGGTCGTGTTGTTTGCGCCGGCCACGCTCGGAGACAAGGTCATCTCCGCCGGCAACCTGGCGCTGTATTCGCCGCCGTTCACCTCACCGACAGTGAACCCGCCCAGCGATGGGCTCCAATTCGATTCGGGCTTCGTGTTCGAACCCGATGGCCTGATGGTCCGCGACGCGCTGCGTCATTTGCGGCTTCCGGTATGGGACCCGGCCGTGTCGGGTGGAGTACCCCTACTCGCCGACCAGCAGAGCGCGCCGCTGTTCCCGTTGACCTGGATCGGCGTCCTGTTTCCATACAACAGTTCGCGGGCCTGGATCAACGTTCTGAAGCTCACGCTCGCCGCGCTAGGTACATACCTCCTTGCGCGTGCACTCGCGCTGCGTCGTGGCGCGGCGCTGCTCGGGGGCGTGACGTACGGGTTCTCAACATACCTCGTGATATGGCTGCTGCACCCTCACTCGAACGCGTACGTGGTACTCCCGTGGGCGCTGCTCGCGGCCGACCGACTGTGCGGGCGTGGAACCCTTCGGGATGCGGGCCTTCTCGGACTGGCGCTCGGGATCGCGTTCCTCGGGGGCCAGCCTGAGAGCAGCCTGATCGTCGCGCTGGCCACCGCAGCCTGGGTCATTCACCGACTGATCAGCGCCCGCTTGGCGCGTCGTGATCTGCTACGCCGCGTCACGCTGTCCGCCGTCGCCGCCGGCCTCGGCGCGGCGCTCGCGGCGGTGATGTTGGTACCCCTGTTCGAGGCCCTCCATCAGTCCGTCGCCAGCTCGCGCTCCCGGCCGCCCCTGGCGACGCGGTCCATCATCACGCTGTTCTTCCCGAAGTACTGGGCTTCCGGAGGACCGGACAACTTCGCCGAGCGGACGCTGTACCTCGGGGCCCTCCCAACCTTGCTCGCGGCCGCTGGGCTCGCGGCCAAACGGCCTCGGGGCCCTCAGCTGTTCTTCGCCGGCCTGGCCCTCGTTTCGATCCTCGTGGCCTTTGACACTGGTCCGATCAGTCGGACCGCCGATCACCTCCCCGTGCTCGACCAGGCCAACCTCGATCGGGTGCTGATCCTCGCCTCGTTCGCGATCGCGATGCTGGCGGCGTTCGGATTCCAGCTACTGCTGACCGGCAGCCGCTGTCGAGCGCCGACGAATGCTGATCGCGAGCGCGGCAGTGGCCGTCGGGCCAGCCGTCGTCGTACTCGCGGCCCATCCAGCGTGGCTGGGCGATCTGACGCAGGGAGTCAAGCGGGCATTTGGCGTCGGAACTCCGACCGAGGTCGCGGAGAGCCTCGGCTCGGTGCTTCGTTGGCTCGGCTTCGCCGTGGCCGCGATCCTCCTGTTCGCCGCGGTGACGCGATGGCGCCAGCGCAGCGCGCTGCTGATCGCCGCGGCCATCGGCCTGGTCGCGCTCGACCTGCTCACGCTCGTCCAGGGCTACAACCCGGCCATCACGCAGGCGCAGGCCTCGCCGCCGACGCCACCGGCTGTCACCGTGATGCGCCGACTCACCGCCGGCGGTGGACGGGTCGTGGGGGTAAACGGCCTCGAGCCAAATACGGCCTCCCGCTGGGGGCTAAACGACGCGCGCGGGCACGAGGACCCATCCGTCGGCCGGGTTTCGCTTTTGTGGTCCGTGCTCGGCGGAGGCGTCGAAGACAACGCACCGGGTGTCAACATCTTCGATCCGCGCACGCCGAAGCTGCTCGACGTCTTTGGCGTACGCGCAGTCCTCCTCCCTCCCTCAGCCCGCGACTCGGTGCTTCGGTCCCGAACCCGGCTGCGCGTTGCGTTTGCCGGGCCCGGCGGGGTCGTTCTCTCGAATCCGCGAGCGCTCCCGCCGGCGTTCGTCGCCTACGACTGGCGAACGAGCCCCGGCCGCAACGCATCGCTGTTCCTGGTGGCCGCCAGCACGCCCCGGCAAGCTCGCGAAGATCCTGTGATCGAAACCGCCGAGCGCGCGCCCTCGGCAGGAGCAGGCTCCGCTACGCCAGCGCGGATCGTCTCGCGGAGCGACACCGAGGTTACGGTCGACCTACAGGCGAGAGCCGCCGGCCAGCTCGTGCTACTCGACACCTTCTATCCCGGCTGGCAGCGCCGAGGTCGACGGCCACGATGAGCCCATCCGGGCCGCCAACGCGGCGTTCCGGGCAGTCGCGGTGGGACCGGGTCGCCACACCGTCCGCTTCTACTATCAGCCCACGAGCGTGCTGGTGGGCGGCCTGATCACCATTGCGGCGCTGCTGGCGATCATCGCCTGCCTGATCGTCGGTCGAGAGCGCAGGCCCCGTAGGGTCGTCGAGACCGAGCCTACCCGAGCTGTGTTCTCGCCCCCGCTCGCCGACGCAGCCCGCCGCGAGTAGCTTGGGGAAGGTCGATGCGCTCGCAAGTAGCTTCCAGCTCGGCGACACCGCCTCTGGCGGGCCCTTTCAAGGCGTACGATGTCTACATGACCGCGCTCGGTATATCGCTTCTGATAATCGGGGCGATCGTCGTCGTCGCCGAGGCGCACGTGCAGTCGTTGGGGCTGCTCGGAGGCCCGGGGGTGGTCGCTGCTCGGGGTCGGGACGGTGCTCGCCGTCAGCGGCCTTGGCGGCGGCCTCGTCCTCGGCCTCGTGACCGCAGTGATCCTCGTCGCGGCCACCGCCGGCGTCCTGACGCTGTCGCTGAGCAAGGGCATGGCGGTCCGCCGGCGCCGGGTCCGCGCCGGACCCGAGGGCATGATCGGCCACGTCGGCGTCGTCCAGAGCTGGGTCGAGCCGACGGGAAGGTGCTCGTCGACGGCGCGCTGTGGCACGCCCGGCGCTCGGCGTGCGAGCCGGATGAGGAGGTCGCAGCTCCACAGGGCGACCGGGTCATCGTCGAGCGGCTGAACGGCCTGACTCTGTCGGTCCGCCCGGCCGAGGAATGGGAGCTCATCACCTAGCCATGGTCGCCGCAATCATCATCGTCGTCATCGTCCTCGCGGTGCTCGCCCTGGCGGCCGCCGGCGCCTCGATCCGCGTGCTCAGGGAGTACGAGCGAGGGATCGTGTTCCGGCTCGGGCGGCTGATGGACACGCGCGGGCCCGGGCTGATCCTGCTCGTGCCGTCGATCGACCGGATGGTACGGATCAGCCTGCGCACGGTAACGCTGACGGTCCCGCCCAGGAGATCATCACGCGCGACAACATCCCCGTGCGGGTCACCGCCGTCGCCTACTACCGAGTGGTCGATCCGAGCATGGCGGTGACGCAGGTCGAGAACTTCCACAGCGCGACGCTGCAGATCGCGCAGACGACGCTGCGCTCGGTGCTCGGCGGCGTCGACCTTCGACGCGCTGCTGTCCGAGCGCGAGCAGCTCAACGAGGCGCTCCAGCACGTGATCGACGCGCAGACCGAGCCGTGGGGGATCAAGGTAACGACGGTCGAGATCAAGGACGTCGAGATCCCCGAGCGGATGCAGCACGCGATCGCACGCCAGGCGGAGGCAGAGCGCGAGCGGCGCGCCAAGATCATCAACGCCGAGGGCGAGTTCCAGGCCGCCGCGCAAGCTCGCCGCAGGCCGCCGACGTGATCGGCAGAACCCGACGACGCTGCAGTTGCGCTACCTCCAGACTCTGCGCGAGATCGGCGCGGGAGCAATCAGAACTCGACAGATCGTGTTCCCGATGCCGATCGACCTGATCGAGCCAATGCTGACCGCGGTCCGGAACGGGGTCGCCGGCGCGCAAGCGCAGAGGAGGCGGAAGGCGAAGCCGCGCAGCTCGATCCCGGCGAGCCTCCCAGCTTGGGGCAAGGGGGCGCCGATGCCCTGGCGGGGCTGGCCTCCGGGTCGGGTACGGACCAGGCGCTGGCGGGCGATCTACCGCCAACGCCGGAACTCGCGCCCGAGGACGCGCCGACGGCCGACGCTGACTCACACCCCGAACCCGAGACCAGCGACCACAAGACCACGTAGCTCAGGGCGGTTTGGGACCGTCGATCCCCCCGCGACAGGCCTCAACCGACATCACACGTTGCCGGATCGAGCGCTCCAGTGAGACGAAACAGCTCAGCCGTCTCGCCCGGAACGCCGACCTGCGCCTGCTCTCGTTGAACTAGCGTGGCTGCGGGGCTCGACCTCGTCCACGCCGCCTCGGGCGCGATCTTCGTGATCGGATTCAGCGGGAAGGACACCGGCGTCAGCACGAGCCAACGGTAGTGCCCGGCGTTGACCGCACGCCGCCAGGCGGCGCAGGTGGTGATCGGACCGAATGCCCCGTGCGGACCATGAGCCCCGATGTATTGGACGTAGTTCGTGGCAGCTACACCGTAGAGCGGATACTGCAGGACGTTCCCCACGGTCCCGATCCTGGCGTGGCGGACCCCTTGCGCCCAATGGAAGATCGACGGCAAGGGCGAGGAGGCCAGGTATCGGTGCGCGGTGTAGTAATCGCCTACGAACCAACCAGCGATCACGATCGCGCCCGCCGCCGCGGCGGCGGCGAGCAGCCTGCCTGACCCTCGGGATTCGATCCACGATCGTCTGATGAGTGGCGAGCCGAGCCCAAGCGCCACGATCGCTAGTCCAATACCTGCGCCCACAATCGCCGCGGTGCCCCTCACGGGCTGGTCGTACCGCGTCAACGACAGTCCGCTCGGCCAGATCGACGGATTGATCTCGGTGGCCACCAGAATCGCCAGCGCGCCGACGAGCCATGCCGTCGCAGCCCGGGGCGCGCGTAGAGCGGGCTGTATCGGCAGGACCACGAGACCGAGGGCCAGCGGCGGCGCCGCCAACCGCCCGACATTGGCAGCAAAGATGAACAGACCGTCTGGCTGCGGCGTGAGTAGGAACCCGACCGTGGTGAGGATCGCGACGGCGCCAAACAACCTCTGAAGTCGATCGCACCCGGCGACGAGCGCCAGCAGCGAGCCGGCGGCCGCGAGCACGATCAGTGCCCAGGCTGCGGGACCAAATGACTCTTGCAGCCCGGGAAGTAAGTACGTGCTCCAAGCGTGGCCGTCGGTCAACGAGTGAGCAACGGAGGCGAGCGGAGTGCTGACGTGCGGCGCCGGAAGCGAGAGCGGACCGACGTGCAGCGAGACGGTCGGAACCGGATTGCCGACCGCCACCAGGTTGCGCAGATACCAGTAACCCCCGAACACCCCGAGACCGGCTGCCCAGATACCCGTCTGGCGCAACCGTCGGCCCTGCGGGGTGATTGCGACGATTCCGATGCCGAGCGCAAGCTCGGGAACCACCATCGTGAACTTCGTTCCGAGCCCGAGGCCGGCCGCGACCGCCGCGCACGCCGATGGGGCCGGTGCCAGCCCACCGTTCACGAGGATCGCAACGGGAGCTAGCAGCAAGGCGATGCAGACCACGTCGTTGTAGGCACCTCCGGGCTGGGTGTCGACCTGGGCTGGAATCGCCAGCACCAGCGCCACCGCGATCAGGCAGTGCCAAGATCGTCCGTATGGCCGGCCGATCGCCCAGCCGGCCACCAGCGCCAGCGCGGCCCAGCCGAGGTTGAGCAGCGGGGAGATGAGGTCGCTGTGGAACAGCACGAGCCCCAGCGCGTGAAATAACTCCGAGTTAGCTGGGTAGAAGACGGTGATCGCATCGTTGTCGACGTAGTGGAGATGCAGGATGCTCCCCGTCTGCACCCACCTCGCAGCCCACGGCAGGTGGTACCAGAGCGTGTCGATCGTCTCCATCCCGTGGCCGTAGGCGAACACCACCCGGGCGGCCCAGGCGGCGGTCACAGCCGCGAGCGTGACGATCGCCACGATGAAGGCGCTTCTGCCCGGTTCTGGCCGTGCCGCCTGCGCCACCGACGCCCGGCCGCCGATGACGGTCGCGGCGGCGGCCGCGGCTCCGACCACGACGGCGACGACGAGGATGCCCGCGACGTCGAAAAGGCTCAACACTCCGACCAGCTCCAGGGCACAAACGGACAGCCCCGCGAAGGCGACCGACTCGGCGACAGCGGCAGCGCCCCCCACCCAACCGGGGAGCAGACGGACCCTCAAGAGGTGCGCGCCGCCGAGGAGCGGGCCGACGAAGACAAGGGTCAGGACTAGCCCCAGCACGTAGCGCCACAGGTCCATTGCCCGGGGGACGGTAGCCGCCAGATGTGCGATGCGTGGCGCTGCCGCGTCGCCCACCGGCCCCGGTTATCGTGCCAGAGCGAATGAGCGCGACAAGCCGTACGGGCCTCCGTCACGCCGCAGCATTACCCGCTCCGCGCCGCGGCCTGCACCTGACCGTCTCCTCGCGTTCATCGACGGTCAGCCGGGCGGTCCTGGCGGTGCTGATGGTCGCCGTGGCGGCGTTCCTCTACTACGAGACCCGCGGGACGACGCTGCTGGCCGACGAGTGGAAGTGGGCCCTTTATCGCCGCAGCAACACGATCGGCACGTTCCTGACCCCCCACAACGAGCATTTCTCGCTGGTCCCGCTCGTGATCTACAGACTCCTATTCGCGACCGTTGGGATCGGCAACTACGCCCCGTACCGTGCGATGGTGATCGCGGGACACCTGGGCTGCGTCGTCCTGGTGTACGCCTACGCCGTCCGGCGGGTGGGCAGCTTCCTGGCTCTATGCGCAGCCGTGCTCATCCTGTTCCTCGGTCCGGGCTGGCAGAACATGATGTGGCCCTTCCAGATCGCCTGGCTGATCTCGCTCGGCGCGGGGATCGGCGCGTTGCTCCTGCTCGATCGCGACGACCGAGTCGGCGACGTCGCCGCGTGCGTGTTGGCCGGAGTATCGCTCGCCAGTTCGGGTGTTGGCATCGCGATCGCGCTCGGCCTGGCCGTCGAGCTCGCGGTGGGGAGGCGACGGTGGCGCGACGCCTGGATCGTCGCGATTCCGTTGGTGCTCTTCGGCCTGTGGTGGCTGCGCTACCAACAGGCGACACCGGCGAGCCCAATTCACACCGTACCTGGGTTCGTCGCCGACTCGGCAGCCAGCGCGCTGAGCGCGCTCGTCGGGCTCGCCGGCAACGTGGTTACCGCTCAGCAGAGCGGGACCCTGCTCCGTTGGGGACGACCGCTCGAGATCCTTGCTCTGGTCGCGCTGATCTGGCGGCTGGTCGCTCTGCGCCGCGTTCCGCCGCGGGCGCTGACGCTGATCACGATGGTCCTGTCGTTTTGGGTGATCACCGGTTTCGGCCGCGGATTGCTCGGGCCTACGTCGGTGTTCCCCAGCCGCTACCTCTACATCGCCGGCGTGCTGATCGTGTTGCTCGCCGTGGAGCTCGCTCGCGACGTCCGCGTGCGCTGGCCCGTCGGGGCGATCGTCGGCTGCGTAGTCGCGGCAGCCGCCATCGTCAACGTAGGGATCCTGCGCGACGCGGGAGCCAGTCTGCGTCGGGTCGCCCAGTTCACGCGGGCAGACCTGGGCGCACTCGACATCAGCCGGCGGATCGCTTCGCCGAGCTTCCGCGCTGACCTCAGCGTGTTCTTCGGCAGCGTCGTCGCCGGCCCATACTTTGCTGCAGAGGCCGCTTATGGAACGCCGGCCGACAGTCCCGCGCAGCTCGCGCACGAGCCCGAGGACGCGCGTCGAGCTGCCGACGCGGAGCTGATCGCCATTCACGGGCTTAAGCTCCGCTCGACCTCGACGCTCCCAAGCTCCGGAGTGGCTCCCGTCGTTGATTCGATTGAAGGGGGCCGTGTGAGGACACGGGGGTCGTGCGTGACCTTTGGGGCGCCGGCGGGCGCAAGCCGGGCGGCGCTGACCGTGACGGTGCCGGCCCACGGGATCCTGATCCGAGCCGACGCGAGCGTGGCCGCCGCCGCGGTGCGCCGCTTTGCCGGTGAGTTCCAGACAGTGGGGAACATCCCCGCGGACTCATCGTCAGCGCTGCGGATCGGTCCCGATCTCGCCTCACGCCCGTGGCAGCTCCGCGTGGTCACGAACACGGGCGCGACGGTCTGTGGCTAGGCCCCTCCCCAGGTGGCGGCGATCTGGTCAGGATGTCCGCCGGCCGCGAATCCCCGAATTGGGAGTGAGGGGACCACGACCTCGATCGGCACGCGTGTGTTCTGACGCAGCTCCCGCCGCGCCCGCAGCGCCCCCGGGAGCATCGGCAGCGCCGCCGCCGCGGCTGCGAGATGTGGGCCCAGCCGGCGCTCCTTGAGCGCGTGCCACGCCCATGCCGCCTGACGGTAGGCGACGAGCGGCAGCCAGCGGAGGGGGAAAGTCTTGGCGATGAGTACGAGCGTGTTTCGTTCCACCAGGTACAGGTGGCCGCCTGGCAGGCGACCCGAAGATGCCTCGCCGGCATGGAACGCGACAGCGGGCTCATATCGGCAATGCCATCCTGCGAGCTGCAAGCGGAGTGCGAGGTCGACGTCCTCGAGGTACGCGAAGTAACGCTCGTCGAATGCGCCCACGGCCAACAGGGCTGAGCGGCGATAGAGGGCCGCGCCCGCGCACGCGCCAAACACCTCCCCGGACTCGTCCCATCGGCCATCGTCGCGCGCATAGCGACCACGCTGCTCGCAGACGCCGTCGCGCCGGAGAACGTCGCCCGCGTCGTAAACACGATCCGACCGGTCGAGGGAGAGCATTTTGCACGCGACGGCGGCCGCGTCGGGGTGGTGCGTGAGGACAGCGACCATCCGCGCCAGCCACTGCGGCGTCAAGATCACGTCGGTATTGAGAACGGCGATGAGCTCGTACCGCGCCGCCTCCAGCCCGCGGTTGACGGCGTAGGCGAAGCCCGTGTTCCGGCCGAGGGATATGACGCGCACACCAGGGTGCTCAGCCTGCAGATACGGCAGCGAATCGTCTTCGGAGCCGTTGTCGACGACGATCAGCTCCGCAGCGTCGAGTTGCTGCCCGTAAACGCTTTCGAGACAGTTCGCGAGCCACGCTCGCCCGTTCCAGTTGGGCACGACGACGGAGACGGCGGGATCGTCGGCGCTCATGTCGGCGATACCCGCTCGACCCGGAGCACTGATAATGCGCTCATGCGGTTCGCCCCAGTGGTCATCGTCATGGTCGCCGTGCTCGCCGGCGCCTGGTTCATCCTCGGGATTCGGCAAGCGCACGAGATTTCGCAGGCCACCGCGATCGTCAACCAGGACTCGACCCCGACCACCGCCGAGGCGGCACGCGCCGCATCGCTGCTGCGCTCGGCCGGCACTTTGAATCCCGACCGCGAGGTCGCGCTGCTTCGCGCGACCCTCGCGCTCGACCAGAACAACTTCCCGCGCGCCAGGCAGATACTCGAGGACGTCGTACGGGACGAGCCGATGAACGTCGACGCTTGGGCACTGCTCGCGAGCGCGGCTGGCAGCGATCCAAGGCTTGAGCGCGAGGCGCTCGACCACGTCGCGCAGCTCCACCCTGGTCTCCACGGCAGCCAGTGAGCGCTCACGCGCTCAGTGCTCCTTGCGCCGCAGGAACGGGAGCTCGACGACGTAATAGCTGATTGCGGCGAGCCCGGCGCTTAGCGCGACAGTCAGAACGAACAGGATCGGCGTCGTCAATGAGTGAATTCGAGTGGCGAGGCCGAGCCCCGAAGCCGAGAAGTGTGCGGGATCCGAGACTTCGCCGAGAATCTCCGCCGCCGCCAGGTGATAGAGGTAGACGCCGTAGGAGACCAGCCCGAGCCAGGCGAGCGGTGCCCAGGCCAGCACCCGCCGCGGAAACCCGCCCGCGTGCTCTCCGAACACCGCGGGCGCCACCAGCAGGATGCTGAGCCCCGCGCTCAACAGGATGCCGCCGACGGTCCGCGCGATCGGCTGCTTCGTTCGCAGCGAGATGATGATGTTGAACAACCCCCCAGGGTGGAGCACGGCCGTGGCTCCCACCAGACAAGCCACGGCTCCGATCCAGCAAAGATTGGGGTGGTCAGTCACGAACCGGACCACTCCCGGCACCCGCTCTGCTCGCAGCGCGGCAACGCTGGCCACCGCCAGCATCATGCCGATCGCAATCCAGGTGCACTCGCCCAGCAGCGTCGTGGCAAATAGGTTCGAAATCAGCAGACGCGACGCGGCAACCTGAACCAGGACGCCGAACAGAGCCACGAGCACAAGCGGGATCAGCTCCGACCGGAGCCAGGCCCGTGGCCAGATCCGCTCGTGCACCTGGCGTATGAGCATCGCCCAGAGCGGCAGCGAGAGGTAGAACGTCACCTCGACGCACAGGCTCCATGCGGGCGGGATGCCGCCGCCGAGCGTGCGAGCCGAGTACACCTGGAGGAAGAAGTAGTAGCGCCACCAATCGCCGGTGAACACCCCGACGATTCCGGGGAAGATCGCCATCACGGTCAGCGCGACCCAATAGGCGGGCACGATCCTCAGCACCCGTCGACGCGCGTAGCGACGCGTGTTCGGGCGCCGCCGCCCGGCCGCATGAGCGGCCGTGAACGGCCGGTAGAGGAGGAACCCCGAGATCACGAAGAAGAAGATCAGCGCCTGGTTTCCCAGGACCGCCAGCAGGTCGCCGATCGTGGGCTTGTTGATCTCGCCCGTGATACTCGTGACGTGGTAGGAGATGATGCACAGCACGGCGATCCCGCGCAGCGAGTCGAACAGCGCGAACCGAGGATTTCCGGGCGGCGGCGCGACGGCGGGCGACGGAGCGGCCGATGCCTCGCGGGTATCTGAGGCAAGCGTCGCCACTACGGTTGGAGTAAGGCCATCACGCGGTCGAGCAATGGGTCGGAGAAGGACTCGTTCCAATCGCGGCTCCAGGCCACGTCGCTTCCCCGCGCACGCCGATCGAAATCCCCGACGCGCTCGCTCGCATCGCACAGGGCTTGCGCGATGCCGGTGAGCGTGGGGGCGCCGCGAGGAGATTGGGCGAGATCGCTCTCATCGCCTCTGTGGTCTTGTTCTCGAAGCTGTTGGTCACGGTGAGCATTCCGGCTGAAGCCATCTCGATCGGCACGAGGCTGGGGTGAGGGGTGTACATCAGCGCGAGGCCGAGATCGTGCTCGCGCGAGGAGCTTGCGCATACGAGTCCTGATCAGAGCGCGCAACCAGCTCAAGTTTGGCGCCACCGCCGAGCCCAAGGGTGCAGTTGCCGTCGACGGTCCCGATTCCGTGCAACTCCCAGCCCTCGCGGAACGCGCCCCGTTCGAGCGCCACCTGCAAAGCAAGCAGGCCGAGCTCGAACATGTTGCGAGCTCGCGTGGGCCTCAGGCCGCGCGTAGAACAGCAGCCGGCGCGTCTCGCGGCGCGACAGCTCTTCCGCCGTCGGCGGCGGATCGGCGTGATCGCATTCTGGAAGGAAGCTGAGCGGCCGTCGCCCGCCTCTGCGCCTTCTTCGTAGACGCCGATTCGCGTGGCGGCGAAAGTAGTCACGCAGCAGCTCGCTCGAGAACAGCGCCTGGTGCGGGAAGTCATACGACTCGCGCGCGAGAGCCGCATAGGTGCCCATCGGGAACGTGAACGGTTCGTACTCCTGGATCAGGTACAGGAACCGCTCCCGCCGTAGCGATCGGACGGCAGCATCGGCGATGTGCGCGGTCCACCAAGTGGTGGCGATGAACGAGTCGGCGGGGCTGACCTCGAGTACGCCCTGTTCGCGGCCGAACGCCACCTCGACGCGCTCGAACATACCCTCGAGCCCGCTGTAGCTCTCGATCGACTGCTGCCAACGCCGCGGGCAGCGGTGGGACCGGGTCGACGGTGACGATCCGCACCCGCACCCCGCGCTCCGCCAGTCGTCTCACAAGATTGAACTTGCCGATGTAGCCGCCGAAGAAGTGGGCGAGGTCGATCGTCGGGATCAGAAGGTTGATCCGAACCGGTGCGGTGTCGGAGATCTCGAGCGGCAGCGGTGCGACCTTCTCCGCGATGGCCCGCGCCGCCGAGTTCACGGGTGTGCGCGCGCCGGGCGCGAGTGCCAGGTCAGGCGGCGGCACCGCGTCGAGGCGCAGGCCCTTGACCGGCCTGTCTCGTGTAGCTGGCGGCCAGCAGCCGCCGCCACGTGAACGCGTACGCCAGCATCCACTCCGCCCCCAGCGTCTCCGGCGTGCCGATCAACTCGCGCGCGCCACGAGCCCACAGCCTGAATAGTGCGACCGCCGATCGATCGGTGTGCACGAAGCGGTCGAGCGCGCGTTGTTTTGCAGCCGTCATCTCCGCGCCGGCGCGCATCCGCAGGATCGTCGCGCACTCAGTCAGGCGCGCGACGTCGACGAAGTAGTGCAGCCGCCACATGCGGGCGCGCTCTCGCGGGTCGCGCTTCAGCGAGCCCAAGCGTTCGCGCATCCCAACCATGCGATTCGCCTCGGCGTGGCCGAGAGCGGCTTCGTCGTGCTGCACGTAGTCGTAAAGCGGGCGATCGACGAACGCGATCTCGCCCAATGCGAGAGCCGTGAGCCCGATCCAGTGGTCATGGAAGTGAGCGAACTGCGACGGCGGGAGCGGAAGCACGTAGTCAAGCAGCTCCCGGCGGAACAGCGACGCGGCGCCGGTCACGGAGTTTGCCACCAGCACGGACAGGATGTCGCTGTGGTTGTTGCGCCGCTTGCTCCAGTAGGTCGGTGACAGCAACGCGCCGTCGCGGCTGATCACATGCGCATCGCTGTAGACGAGCTGCGCTGACCCGATTCGCCGCAGCAGTGCCTCGAGCTTCTCGGGATGCCAATGGTCGTCCTGATCCGCCAGCGCGACAAAATCAGCATTGCGCGCGGACATCGTCAGCGCGCGCTCGAAGTTCAAGTAAAAGCCGAGCCGGCGCGGCGACCGGGAAACGATGAACCGCGGATCATCGCCCACCTCCGCCTGAATGGCGGCAAAGGCTTCAGGGCTCGAGCAATCGTCGCTGATGACACACAGCCAATTTCGGTGGGTTTGCGAGCGGACCGACTCGACCTGGTTGCGGAACAGATCGATCGGGGGCTCATAGCTCGCCATGCAGATCGCCACCAGCGGACCGGCGCCGGGCTCGGGCGCCGCGATGGTCGGGCGCGGGGGCAGCGTCCTCAGCTGCAGACGGGCGAGCGGCGCAGTCGCCTCGCCCCCACCCACCAGGCCGGCCCGGAGCAGCAGTTCGCAGCTCTCCCCTCCGCGCGGTTCGAGGCGCACGATGCCCCAGAAGCCGCTGCGGTAGCTATGCATCAGCGGATCCTCGTCGGAGGCAGGATCCGATGAGAGCCGGCGGCTCGCGTACGGGTCAACTCCGGGATGCAGCGAGGCGAAATAGTCGAGCCGCGGCATGCTGTGCGCGGCCACCGGTTGTTCGACTCCGTCGAGCACGAACGCCAGCGAGCGGATCCGGGCCTCGCGATGGAAGCACGTCCCGCACACGAACAGCGCTGTGCCCTTGCCAACCGCGAGCTCCCCGGGCAGCGGCACATCGAGCCCAACCCGCAGGTGATCCTCGCGGGCGGGCCTGTTCGCCGCTTGCGCGGCGGCCACCCCGTTGCTCGTCGCTGGACGCATGGCGGCCAGGCTACAACTAGACTGCTGCGGCTCCATGGAAAGGGTAGAGCTGAACCTCGGCACCGAAGCCACGCTGCGAGCCCTGGAGCGCGGCGATCTGCCGTGGACGCTTCACCCGGCGTGCGACTTCGCCAGCGATCCGGGGCAATGGGGAGCTTCTCTGATCAACAACGCGGAAGTGATGATCGCCTGCCTCGACGCGGCCCGGCCGAGCTCCGTAGTTGAGGTCGGGGCCTATGCCGGGGACCTCACGAGGTTTCTGCTGGGATGGGCGGAGTCATCGGGGGCTCGCATCTCGGCGGTCGACCCCGCGCCCCAGGATGAGCTGCGGGCGCTGACCGAGACGCGGCCAGAGCTCGAGCTGATCGAGGCGACGAGCCACGAGGCTCTGCGCGAGATGTCACCCGCCGACGCCTACGTGATCGATGGCGATCACAACTACTTCACGGTGTCAGAAGAGCTTCGCCTGATAGCCGAGCGGGCGGCGGACGACGCGCTCCCGTTGCTGATGTTCCACGACGTCGGCTGGCCCCACGCCCGTCGCGACGACTACTTCGCCCCCGACCAGATTCCGCCCGAGTACAGGCAGCCGACCGTCGAGGGTGGTGGCCTGTTCCCGGGTATCTCCGAACCGCGGCCCGGCGGGCTGCCGTACAAGTGGCCGGCGGCTCGGGAGGGTGGCGCGCGCAACGGCGTCCTGACCGCTGTCGAGGACTTCCTTGAGCAGCGGCCTGGGCTGCAGCTCGCGATCCTTCCCGCCTTCTTCGCGCTCGGCATCGTCTGGCATGAGGACGCGCCCTACGCGCAGGACCTCCACCGGATCCTCGACCCTCTGGACCGCAACGCGGTCATCCAGCGGCTGGAGGCCAACCGCGCCTTCCATCTGGCGGCGATGCACCAGCAGCTGATGGAGGTCACCGTGGCTCGAGCCCGGATCGCACGTCAGGAGGCGGTCCTCAGACGGTTGCTCAACTCGAGCGCGTTCGCCCTGGCCGAGCGCCTCTCCCGATTGCGCCAGCGCGTTGGGGTCGCGCCCGGCTCGCCTGTGATCTCCCGCAAGGCAGTGACGCGCGTGCTGGAGGAGTAAGTCGCAGCCAGAACGACGTGCGCAGGCCGTGAAGTCGGGAGCGCTGGCGGTGGGGCTAATCACCCTCGTCGGCCTGCTGCTGAGGGTGCCGTCGCTCGGCAACGCGCTGTTCGGAGACGGAGTTGGTAGCTATTACATCGTCACCGACCACAGCGTCGGCCAGATTCTCCACCTCCTCAACGGACACTCCGTCGACCTGACTCCGCCCCTGTACTACGTCGCTTCTTGGGCGGTGGAACGGCTGGGCAGCTCGCCGCAGCTCCTGCGGCTCGTGTCGCTGCTTGCGGGTGCGGCGGCGATCCCGCTGACGTTCCTGCTCGGCCTACGCACGGTAGGACGACGGGCGGCGATCGCGGCGGCGCTCCTGGTGGCGCTTAGCCCGTTCCTGATCTTCTATTCGACGGAGGCGCGGGCCTACTCACTCGTGATGACACTCGTGCTCGGCTCGACGCTCGCGCTGCTCCGAGCGCTCGAGACTTCGCGGCCGTTATCGTGGGCCGTATATGCGCTGCTTTCGTGCGCGGCGATCTACACGCAGTACAGCGCGTTGTTCGTGCTCGCCGTGCAGCTGGTATGGGCTTTCATCGGGTATCCGGACGCGCGCCGGGCGCTGATCGCCGCCAACGTGGCAGTGGCGATCGGATTCGCACCTTGGCTGCCGGCGTTGATCAAGAACACCCACTCGTTTGGCACGGAGGTGTTCGGCGTGCTGGAGCCGTTCGGGCTTCGTGCGGTCGGCCGTGACCTCGCACACGTGTCGGTAGGACACCCGTACATCGAGCTGGCGGCAGTTCCCGGCACGGTGGCGCTGGTGCTGATTTTGGCGGGGACCGTCGTCGCGGCCGTCGCCGCGGCTCGCACCGCCAGGCAGCGGCTCGGCTCATCGCTGGGATGGCTCCCGATTCTGCTGGCCCTCGCCACGCCGGTCGGTCTGATTCTGTACAGCTCATTGCGCGAAAGCGTTTGGGACATGCGAAACCTGATTGCATCGTGGCCCGGCTTCGCGGTCGCATTCGGGAGCGTGGTGACCGGCATCAACGGACGATTCAAGCTGGTGCCGCTTGCGCTGGTGGCAGGCGGGTTTGCCATCGGAGCAACGACGATGCTCTCGTCGCGCTATCAGCGTCCGGACTACACCGCCGCGGTCCGGTTCGTGCTGAGGACGGTCGGGCGAACGATCCGATCGCCATCGTTCAGGCGCCGACGCCGGGGCCGCTCGCGGCCGTTGACGCGGCGCTCGCTTACGCCGGTGCGCCAGGCCGGACGGTATTGCGGATTGGTTCGGCGCCGCTGCGGGCGGTGCTCCGGGCGCCGCCTTACGCGCTGCTTCCGCCAACGCCCGCGGCGGTGCTCGCGAGTCAAGCCGGTCACCTGGCAGGCGCGACAAAGGTGTTCGTGATCGCCCCCGGTAGCGCCCGGTTCACGGCGCTTCTGCGCTCGGGCCGGGTCGACGCGCGCGCAGTGCTCGGGCCTCTGTTTGGAAGCGGGACGACGGGCGCGCTGTTCGCCTCGACCTACGAGCCGCTGTCCTCGTTCATGAAAGACGCCGGGAGATGGTTCCGCCCGCTTGAGTCACGGACATTCCCGGGCTTCCTGAAGCTGTCGGTTTACGTCTTCGAACGCCGATGAGATTGCGCACATACCGTCACGACCTGGCGAGCCTCCCGCGCATGGTCTTGATGATCGCGTTTCCCCGTCGGAGCGGTTCGGTGATGCGCCAGCTGCGGCTGGACAGTATTTGACTCATCTCGCCGGCCTGATGTTGGGCCGAGGCATCGGCCTGGAGGAGCTTTGAGGCAGCGAGTAGGCGCGCGGCGGCGGCGGCGGCCTCGGCCCGGCGCGCCCGAGCCTTCCACCCGTCGTCCTCCGGCCCCTCAGGGGCCGTTTTGTCCCACAACTCGGCAGCCCGCATATGCGCCGATACCCAGATCTCGATCTGGGTCACGAGATCGAGCGAGTGGTGGTGAGCGACGGCGATGTCGGCGGCGACCACCTTGCGCCCGGCCAGGCGGGCCCTCCGGCAGATGTCGAAGTCGTAGCCGTGCAGCAGCCCGACGGACTCCTCGAACCTGAGGTTCCGCACCGCCCACGGCGAGAACGCGAGCATCACGCCGTACACGGTGTCGACCTCGCCCGGGGCCGGATGGGGGGCAGTCGGCCCCAGCAGCAGCTTCCCGCCACCGAGCTCGCCGTAGTTGTACGGCGCCGAGTTCCACGTGATCTCCCCATCCCACCAGGCGATATCGCGGACCCCCGTCGCTCCGAGGCATCCGACAACCGCCACATCGGGATCGGCGAACGCCTGGCGGAGCTTTGCGCAGCAGTCGCGATCGACGATCTCCGCGTCTTCGTGGACGAGCACCAGCGCCTCGGGTTCGTCCAGCGAAGCGGCTGTGTCGAACATGAGGTTGTAGCTGCGAGCGATCGATCCCGACGCGGCGAGCGCGATGATCGTTGAGTCTGGCTCGGCGGCGAGCTCGAATCCGCGCTTGGCGCGCTCTGCATAGACGTGGGGCATGATGATGGAGCAGCCGAACGCGATCATCGGGCGCGCGATGTTATCCGCGCGACGCGATTCCGGAGTGGCGCGCGGCCTCGGCTGCAGCGGCCTCGCCAATCACACTCGCCGGGAGCCTATGTATCTCGACCGGGACTCGGGCCCCGCGTGCCGATTAGCATCTGCGCGGCGGTGAGCGTCCAGCCTGGCGAGATCAAAGTACGCGTGCCCGGGGTCGAGCGGCGCTCCGGGCCCGAGGTACGACGCTCGTGGCCGGGGGGATTCGAGTGGCCGACGGGACCCGCGCCGGCCTGGTTGACCTGGGGAGCGCTGGCCCTCTTGCTCCTCGCCGGGGCCGTCGTGCTGGAGATCCAGACCCGCGGAACGACGTTCTGGGGCGACGAGTGGAGCTGGATCATCAGCCGCCGGGGCGGCGGAATCGCCACGTTTCTGGATCCGCACAACGAGCATCTGTCACTCGTCCCGGTGACGATCTACAAGATCCTGTTCGCAACCGTCGGGCTGCGTCATTACTGGCCCTACCGAGCGGTCCTGATCACGCTTGATCTTGGGTGCGCGTTCCTCGTGTTCTGCTATGCGCGCTCGCGAATCGGGGCCTACTTCGCACTGTTGGCGGCCGCCCTGATCCTGTTCTTCGGCCCTGGCTGGCAGGACATCCTATGGCCGTTTCAGATCGCCTGGTTGAGCGCAATCGCGGCCGGGATCGCGGCCCTGCTGGCGCTCGATCGTCGCGATGCCATCGGCGATGTCGCCGCCTGCCTGCTGCTCGGCGTCTCGCTCGCGAGCGCCGGCCCCGCGCTCGCCGTCGCCGCCGGCCTGGTGGTCGACGTGGCGCTGCGGCGCCGCTGGCGAGATCTGTGGATCGTCGCGATCCCGATCGCGTTCTACGGGCTGTGGTGGATCGGTTATCAGCAGACGACCTTCTCGCCTCACGCGCTTCTGCTGCTGCCGACGTTCGTGTTCGACGCGGCCGCGGGAGCGCTCACCGCCCTGGCGGGACTGACGAATCTCGACGTGTTCCATGGCACCGGCCTGTTCCTCAACTGGGGCCCCCCGCTCCTGCTCGTCGCTGTGACCGCCGTGATGTGGCGACTTCATCGGTTGGGGCGCGTTCCGTCGCGGGTATGGACGCTGCTGACGATGCCGGTGGCGTTCTGGATCGTGACCGCGGTCGGCAGAGCGTACGTCACGGTTGGCCCACTCGTGCTGACCTCGACCGGGTATGAGAGCCGCTATCTATACGTGAGCGCCGTGTTCCTGATCTTGCTCGGCTCAGAGGTCGCCCGCGGACAGGCGACATCGCTGATCGTGCGGCTTGCCGCCGGCGTCCTCGTCACCGCCGCCGTCGTCTCGAACCTGGGGCCCCTCCGCCAGGCCACGACCCTGCTCCGGACGCAGGCGCAGATGACCGAGGCGGATCTCGGGACGCTCAACCTCAGCCGACCTGTGGTCAAGCCGAACTATGTGTCCAACGGATTCATTTTCGGGGTCGTCACAGCGGCCGAGTGGTTCGCGGCCGAGAAGCAACTCGGCGCGGGCCCCGCGGCAACCCCGGCACAGATCGCCGCACTTCCGGGCTTTGCCCAGCAGGCCGCCGACGCACAGCTGATCAAGATCCAACAGCTGCAGTTGCACGCCGTCACGACGCCACCCGCGCTGGGGACAACGCCCAGGCTCGACGGATATCAATCCGGCACCGTCTCCGTGACGGGGGCATGCGTCAGCTACCGTCCGGCCCCGTTCACCCCCGTCGGCGCCACCAATGCGCTGGAGATCGTGATGCCTGCGGGCGGCTTGCTGCTCGCCACGGGGCGCGCGCCGGCCACGGTCGGCGTGCGCCGATTCTCAAGCCAATTCTCCTCGCTCGCCACGCTGTCGGCCGGTTCACGCGCGACCCTGCGCGTCGCTCCTGACCTCGCGCCACAGCCGTGGCACGTTCAGATGACGGGCGATGGGCCACTTACCGCCTGTGGTCTAGCCTAGCCGCCCGCGATGATCGTATTCGGGTCCGCCGTCACCTCCCAGGACGCCTACCGGCGGTACGCCGAACGCGGGATTGCCCTCGCGCGGGAGCCCGACTCGCTAACGCTTCCGCGAGCCGGCAAGGGCTCGATCTTCAGCAACTACAACGCGATCCTCGACGAAGTGAGTGGGATCGACGGACTCGAAGCGCTCGTCCTCCTGCACCAGGATGCGGAAATCGTCGATCGGCAGTTCTCCGGCAAGTTGCGCTCGGCTCTGAGCGACCCCCAGGTGGGAGTGGTCGGCTGCGTCGGGTCGATCGGAGTTCGCAGCATCGCCTGGTGGGAGGGCTCGGTCGCGTGGGCGTCGTTCATCCACCGCTATACCGAGCTGGGCGGCGGTGACTTTCCATCCCTGACCTGGAACGAGAGCGAAGCACCAGCGTATGCCCGGCTCGGCGAGGTCGACACGGTCGACGGTTTCGTGCTGGGCCTTTCCCCTTGGGTGGTGCGGAACATCCGCTTCGACGAATCGCTCGGTCAGGTCCTCCATGGCTACGACTTCGACTTCTGCCTGCAGGTCCGCGAGGCCGGGCGTAAAGTCGTGACCGCCGATTTCAAGGTCATCCACAACCATTCGCTCGAGCTCGCCAGCGACCTCGAGCACTGGTCCGAGGCCCATATCGCGGTGGCGGAGAAGTGGCAGGGGCGGATGCCGGAGGTCGGGGCGGCGGGGGGCAGTTGGAGGCATCGAGCCCGCCGAGCCGAGGCCGAGGCGGCGGTGACGCGGGCGGTTGCCAGATCGACTCAGCTCAAGATCGATGCGCGCGCGGAGAGCCACCAGCGCGAGATGCGGACGATTACCGGAAGCCTCAGCTGGCGCTTGACCGCGCCGCTACGGCGGCTGAAGGCGTTCCAGCGCACTCGCGCGGCCGGGCCTCCGATCAAGCATCCGCTCGGCGAGGACGCGCCGATGCCCGAATCCGTACTTGGCCGTCGCCTGGGCTAGGTGTCTCCGTTGAAGGGCCACACGTCTTACACCGAGTCGCGGCGCTCTCGCCTGGCCCGACAGCCCGTTCTGATCGAGGTCCGCGACCTCGAGAAGACCTTCTACCTCCCCGACCGAAGGGTTGACACGCTCAAAGAGCGAGTGGCGCGTCCCTTGCGGCGGGTGCAGTATCGGGAGTTGCGGGCGCTCAGGGGGATCTCGTTTGACGTGCACCAGGGGGAGTTCTTCGGGATCGTCGGGCGTAACGGCTCGGGAAAGAGCACGCTGCTCAAGGTGCTCGCCAGCATCTACCGCGCCGACGCCGGACGGATCCGGATGGCGGGACGGCTGGCACCGTTCATCGAGCTCGGCGTCGGCATCAACCCGGAGCTGACCGCGCGCGAGAACGTCGAGCTCAACGGCGTGATGATGGGCCTGGGACGCCGAGACGCACGCAAGCGCCTTGACTCCGTGCTCGAGTTCGCCGAGCTCCAGGAGTTCGTCGACCTCAAGCTCAAGAACTACTCCTCGGGGATGCTCGTCCGGCTCGCCTTCTCGGTGATGGTCGAGGCCGACGCCGACGTCATGCTCGTCGACGAGGTCCTCGCGGTCGGCGACGCCGCGTTCGCGCAGAAATGCATGGACGTCTTTCACGAGAAGAAGGACGCCGGCAAAACCCTGATCCTCGTCACCCACGACATGGCCACGGTCCAAGCCTTCTGCGACCGGGCGATGCTCATCCACGACGGCGAGCAACGGTTCCTCGGCGACCCCGAAGAAGCCGCACTCGGCTATTACAGGCTCAATTTCGCCGGATACCGCAGGGCCGAGGCCGATTCGAGCGGGACAGGGTCGATCCCGGACGTGAACGTCAGGCTGATCGATGTGTGGCTCGAGGACGAAGCCGGCCAACGGGTCGACAATGTCGAACAGGAGAGGCCATTCCGGCTCAACCTCGTCGTCGAAGCGCGCCAGGCGATGATCGGGCCGGCGTTCAACTTCCACTGCACGAACATGGATGGGGATTGGGTGTTCGCGCTCAGCACCGAGCTCCCGGCCTCGGATGGCGAGCCGGCGCGGGTCGCGCCCGGCGAGCATGTACGGATCGTTGCGGAGATCGACAACCCGTTGGTACCGGGGCGCTACGCGATGGGATGCTGGATCTCCCGCAAACGCGAGGAAGGAGAACTCGCGGTCCACGTGATTCGCCTGCTCGACTTCTTCGTGTACGGAACGAAGAGCGGACCCGGCAACGTGCTCCTCGACACCACGGTGGAAGCTCGGGTCGACCAGCCGGGCGTGCTTTGACGCTCGTCGTCCGGCTCGAGCGCCCGCTGCCCGAGACGCTGCCGGTGGGCAGCGCCACGGCGGTCTTCTGCGCCGGCGCCTGCTTTCACCCCGACGAGGCGATCGAACGGCTCGAGATTCTCGTCGACGGGACGGCTCACCGTCCAGCCGCGTGGCGGATGCCCCGTCCCGATCTGGCCGGCAACGGCGAGCCGGACCCAGCCGGACACCGGTATCGCAGCGGATTCTGGGGTACGGTCCCGATCCGGGCTCGCGAGCGGCCAGGCAAGGCGGCGCTGGCGCTGGCAGCGTACCTCGCCAGCGGCGCCTCGCTCAGCTGCTCCCTGGGCGAGATCGAGGTGACGCCACGGGCGCCGGCGCCACAGTGCGACGCGCGCCCGGCGAGCCCGGGGCCCGATCTGATCGCCGTCTGCATGGCGACATTCGAGCCTGACATGGCGCTCTTCGACACCCAGGTGCGCTCGCTCCAGGCCCAGACCGATCAGCGCTGGGTGTGCGTGATCAGCGACGACTGCTCGAGTGAGCGGCGCTTCGAGCAGATCCAGGCGCTGGTCGGCGAGGATCCGCGCTTCACGCTCTCACGCTCCACCGCGCGGCTGGGCTTCTATCGAAACTTCGAGCGCGCGCTGACGATGGTCCCGGCGGACGCCGGGCTCATCGCGCTCTGCGATCAGGACGACCGATGGTATCCCGAGAAGCTCAGTGTGCTGCGGCGATCCCTGGGACAGGCGACCCTCGTCTATTCCGACCAGCGCCTGGTCACCGCCGAGTGGCACGTGCTGCGCGACACGCTCTGGAAGGGCAGGCGCAACAACCACGACGATCTGGCCTCGATGCTCGTGGCAAATACGATCACCGGCGCCGCGATGCTGTTCCGCCGAGAGGTCGCGGAGTTGGCGCTTCCCTTCCCAGACACACCGGGCTTCCAGTTTCACGACCATTGGCTGGCCGCAGTGGCGCTCGCGGCAGGCGAGGTCGCTTACGTCGACCGCCCGCTGTACGACTACGTGCAGCATCCGGGAGCCGTGTTCGGAGACGTCACGCACGGCTCCGGCCCGGAACGGCGGCCGGCGCAGACCGGTGCATGGCTCCGGCGGCTTCGCACTCGGGTGGACGTGCTCGGGTGGCGCGCCGCCTACTTCTACGGATATCTGGCGCGCGAGGTGCAGGCCGAGGCCTTGCTGCTCAGGTGCGACGATCGCCTCAGTACGTCCAAGCGCCGCGCATTGGAGCGGTTCGTCGCCTGCGATTCCTCCACCCTGGCGCTGCTGTGGCTGATGGCGCGTTCGCTGCGCCCCCTCACCGGCCGCAGCGAGACGCTGGGCAGCGAGATCGAGCTGGCTCAGGGGGTGACGTGGAAGCGGCTCGCGGAGGCCGTGGCCCGCCTTCCTCGGCGAGCCGCCGGACCGTTCGCCGACGCCACGGTCCCCCCGCTTGACGCCTTCAGCCAGAAACGGCTGCGGCGCTGGCGGGCCCAGGTGTGAATAAAGCTTTGAGAGGGCCTAGCCTTACGTCCGCCGATGCTGAATCTCCAGCACTCCCTCCAGCGTGCGGCCTTCGGACTCGAGGACGACCACGTCCTGAGCGAACGCGCGTCGCGCCGCGAGCGCATCCAGCGAGCGCCCGTGCTGATCGACGTCGAAGGACTGCACAAGACGTTTAGAGTCCCGGAAAACCGTCCGACAACCATGGCCGACCGTCTGTCGCGTCCGTTGCGGCGGGTGCAGTATCGGGAGTTGCGGGCGCTCAGGGGGATCTCGTTTGACGTGCACCAGGGGGAGTTCTTCGGGATCGTCGGGCGTAACGGCTCGGGAAAGAGCACGCTGCTCAAGGTGCTCGCCAGCATCTACCGCGCCGACGCCGGACGGATCCGGATGGCGGGACGGCTGGCACCGTTCATCGAGCTCGGCGTCGGCATCAACCCGGAGCTGACCGCGCGCGAGAACGTCGAGCTCAACGGCGTGATGATGGGCCTGGGACGCCGAGACGCACGCAAGCGCCTTGACTCCGTGCTCGAGTTCGCCGAGCTCCAGGAGTTCGTCGACCTCAAGCTCAAGAACTACTCCTCGGGGATGCTCGTCCGGCTCGCCTTCTCGGTGATGGTCGAGGCCGACGCCGACGTCATGCTCGTCGACGAGGTCCTCGCGGTCGGCGACGCCGCGTTCGCGCAGAAATGCATGGACGTCTTTCACGAGAAGAAGGACGCCGGCAAAACCCTGATCCTCGTCACTCACGACATGGCCACGGTCCAAGCCTTCTGCGACCGGGCGATGCTCATCCACGACGGCGAGCAACGGTTCCTCGGCGACCCCGAAGAAGCCGTCCTGCGCTACTACCGCATGAACTTCGCGAGTGCTGCTAACGGCGGCAGCGCCGACGGAGCGGTCCGAATCCTCGACGTATGGCTCGAGGATCTCGCAGGCACCCGGCTCGAGGACGTTCAGCAAGCTCAGTCGTTTCGCTTCAACTTGCTCGTAGAAGCCTGTCACGATCTGCCCGGCCCGGCTTTCGGGTTCGAACTGCTCAACGTCGACGGCGTGGCCGTGTCCGGGTTCGGGACGGCGCTCGAGGGCGATGACGGGAAAAGCCGGCGCGTGCTCGCGGGCGAGCGCGTCTGTGTGTCCGCGGAGATCGTCAACACGCTGGTGCCGGGCCGCTACTCGGTGCTGGCCACGATCTCGCGTAGCGGCACAACCGGGGACGACGTCCTGCACGATGTGCGGGTGGCCGAGTTTCTCGTCAAGGGATCGGATCCGATGCCGGGGATGATCTTCGTGTCGAAGCGCATTGAGGCGAGCATCGAGCACTGATAGGTCGCATGACCACCGAGACCGCCAACCTCGAGCTTCGCGACGTCCGCGGCCCCTCCGCCCTGAGCGGCGGCTGGAGCCGGTTCTGGGAGCTGACCCGACTCCTGGCCGTCACCGAATTCAAGCGGACCTACTTCGGGACCGCGCTCGGATATCTGTGGTCGGTCGCCAGGCCGCTGCTGTTGTTCGCGGTGCTCGTGGAGGTGTTCACCCACGTCTTCAGGCTGGGCGCGGTTCCGCACTATCCGGCCTTCCTGCTCTTCAACTTCGTTTTCTTCGGCTTCTTCACGGAAGGCACGACCGCGGCGGTCGGGTCGATCGTCTCTCAGGAGGGGATCGTCCGCAAGACCCAGTTCCCGCGGCTGGCGATCCCGACCGCGGTTGTGCTCAGCTCGCTGTTCAACCTGCTGCTGAACATGATCGTGGTGTTCGTGTTCATCGTCGTGCTCGGCGTCTCGCCGGCCTGGACCTGGCTGCTGTTCCCGGTGCTGGTCGCGATGATGTGCTGCATCGTGCTGCCGGTGGCGATGATCCTTTCATCGCTATATCCGCGGTTTCGGGATCTGTCCCTCATCTGGGCGGTGTTCGCCACCGCGCTGTTCTATGCGACGCCGGTGCTCTATCCGTACGAGCGCGTGGCCCGCACCTCGCACCACCTCGCCCAGGTGATCGCGCTCAATCCGATCACGCCGATCCTCGAGCTTGCGCGGAGGTGGATCATCGACCCGCATGCGCCATACCCGGGAACCGCGGCCACCGGGGGATTCGGCTACCTGATCGTCGGATTCGTCGTGGCAATCGTCATCTGCGTTCTTGCGGTCTGGCTGTTCAGGCGGGAGGCGCCCAGGATCGCCGAAGAGCTATAGCGGAGGAGCGGTTCGTGGGCAACGCCGACGCTCCGTACCCGCCGCTAGAGCTCGCGAACCGCGTGTGCTGTCTCGACGGTCGCGGTGATCCGTTCGAGGCGTACGACCAGCTGGGGGGCGAAGCGAAGGCCGGCCTCATGGAGATCCTCCCCGAGGGCTGGTCATTTGACGGAAAGCGGGTACTGGACTTCGGCTGCGGCGCTGGCCGGACCCTGCGGCAGTTTCTCGCCGAGTCAAGACGCGCCGAGTTCTGGGGCGCCGACATTGATGGTCCCAGTATCGCCTGGCTCGAGCGCACGCTCAGCCCGCCGTTGCACGTGGTTCACAACCGGGCCGATCCGCCGCTCGGGCTGGAGTACGGCACGTTTGATCTCATCTGGGCCCTGTCGGTGTTCACCCATCTCACCGACAGCTCGCTGGCCTGGCTCTTGGAGTTACACAAGCTGCTCAAGCCCGACGGGTTCCTGATCGCCACCTACATGGGCCGGTGGAACGGCGAGGTCTTCACGCGCGAGCCATGGGACGAGGACCGCATCGGCATGAACGTTCTGCGACGAGATCAGGGCTGGAATGACGGCGGCCCCGTGGTGCTGATGTCGGACTGGTGGGTCCGTGAGCACTGGGGGCGAGCGTTCAAGATCTTGAAGGTGGCGCCGGAGATCCATGGGCAGACGTGGGCGCTCTTGCGGGCGCGCGACCTCGACCTCACGCTTGCCGAGCTGGAACGGCCCTCCGACGACCGGCGCGAGTATTCAGCGCTGAGGCACAACCTGCGTCAAGTCGAGCGTGATCGCGAGCGGGCGCTCGCCGAGCTGCGCCACCAGTACGAGCACTCGTGGAGCTGGCGGGCTACGCGGCCGCTGCGCGCTGCCGCTCGGCTCGTGAGTCGCTGGTCTGGAAGCTCGTCGAACCGCCGGCACTGAGCCAGGGCTCGGCGCCGGCCACCAATGCACCCGCGAGGACCAGCCCGATCAGCGTGACCGCGGGCATCTGCCAGTCCCAGTCGAGCGGGGAATGCGCGACGTAGACGACGAACCCCGCGATCGGGCCGGCGGCGAGGGCCGGCGCCGCGCGATATGCCTCGCGCGCCGCCAGCGCCGTCCCGCCGAGGAACGCGAGCAGAAACACCGCACCGACCACGCCGAGCTCCGCCAGCGTCTGAAGCTCCAGCGAGTGGGCGTCCTGGGCGAAATCGTTGATCTTCCTGTACCGCAGCCACTAGACCGCCCATCCGCCGGCGCCCACGCCTCGCACAGGCTCGTCCGCGAACGCACGCAGCGCGACCTCCCAATACGCGTAACGGCTGCTCTGGAAGTCGCGTAGCGAATAGCCCCGGCCGCAACTCCGGGGATGCGGCGGATTCTCTTGGCGCCGACCACGATCGCGAGCGCGAGGCCCGCGCAGATGAGGCCGAGCGCGATCAACCCGGCGCCGCGAGGCAGCCGTATTTCGCGCTCGCGTTCGCGGCGGACCGAGACCCACTGAGCCACGCCGGCAAGGACGATGAGCGCCACCTCAGCCCGAAGGCAATGCCACCCTGGCGCTCGCGCGTGCCCAGCGACCCCGACAGAGTAGCCACCTATGAAACGGGCTGGCGGCGACGGCCCCGAGCGCGCCCGCCGCCACTGCGACGCCCATCGCCCGCAGCTGAATCCAGTTCGGGGCAAGAACGGCGAGCGCGACCAGCCCCGCGGCGCAGGCGAACAGCGCACCGCGCGAGAAGCTCAGATACAGGCCCAGCCCGAGCGGCACGGCGACCCCGCGGCGGCATGCGCAGCGCCCGCGGCCGGTTGCGGTCGCCGGAGAGGCGCGCGCACAGCACGAACCCGAGCGCAGCGAGCTCGCCCATCGCGTTCCAGTAGGTGAGCGGTTGCTCGAGCCTGCCCTCGGCGGTGATCGAGCGCGAGAAGTGCAGCAGCCCGGGCAGCAGTCGCTCCGAGATTCCGTAGCCGATCACGATCAGCGCGCCGGCCGCCAGCGCCGGCTCGACCGTCCGCTGGACGGCGCGTCCGCGCAGCAGCATCGCCGCCGCGAGCAGCGCGCCGGTGTACAGCATCACGATCTGGCCGGCCTGGTAGGCGCTCCCCGCGACGGGCGCCCATGTGATCGACAGCAGCGTCCACGCCCCGAGCGCTCCGAGGCCCCCGATCGCGAGCCAGGCGTCTCGGCCGGTCAGCAGTGGACGGGACGAGCAGAGCAGGGCGACGACGACGAGCAGCCACGCGATCAGGCCCGCAACCGCCTGCTGGGTCTCGAAGTACCCGCCGGTGAAGAACGCGAGCACGGTCGGCCCCGCCAGCAACGCCGCCCGCGCCACATTCAATCCAACTGCGCGCATGCCCTACCGCTGGGCGTCTCGCACCGCGCGCCTCACCAGCCGCGTGGACGGCAGCGGCTGGCGTCCGTTGAGCGCCGGCCGTGACCCGTTCGTGAGCGCGGCGTCGACCTCGGCCAGAACGCCGCGGCGGAAGCTCGTCGCGTCGAACCGGGTCGCGTTCTCCGTGCACGCGCGCGGGTCGATCGCCGCGTCGTCGAATCGCAGGACCGTTGCCGCGAGCTCCGCCGGGCCGCCCGACCAGAAGCAGCCTGTCACGCCGTCGATCACGGTCTCCAGCGCCCCGCCGCCTCGACGAGCGATGACCGGCCTGCCCGCTGCCTGGCTCTCGACCGCGGCAATTCCGAACTCCTCGATCGAGGTCACGACCAGCGCCCGCGAGTGCTCGAGGATCTCGGCGACGCTCTCGTCTCGAAGTCTCCCGGTGAACGTGATCGTCGGGCCGGCCATTCGGCGCAGCGACCGTCTGGCGGGGCCGTCGCCGATCACGATCAGCGGTAGGCGGAGATGGTTGAACGCGACGATCGCCTCGTCGATCTGCTTGTGGCCCATCAGTTCGGAGACGATCACGTAGTGATCCGCATACACGTCCCGGCTTGAACCGGGCCGTCTCGACGGGCGGGTGGACGACCCTGGCCTCGCGACCGAAGTAGGCGCGGATCCTCGCCTGCGTGGTGCGGGAGTTGGCGACGTACCGGTCCGTGCGCTGCGCGGCGATCCAGTCCCACTGGCGCCAGCGCCGGAACGCTCCGCGCAGGAACGCGCGCGTGGCGGGATTGCGTCTCAGCGCCAGCGTCCGGTCGCGATCGTTCCAGGCGTAGCGAAATGGGTTGTGGCAGTAGCTGACGTGGACCGAGCCCTCGTCGCAGATGACGGCGTGAGCCCACGCCGAGGAACTCGAGACGACGAGGTCATAGCCCGACAGGTCGAACGACTCGATCGCGGCGGGATACAGCGGCAGGAGCATCCGGAAATTCCGCGCCGAGGGCTTGAACCGTTGCAGGAAGGAGCTGTACACGGGACGGCCGGAGAACCGTCCCTCTGTCCCCTCCTCGTCGTAGACCGCCGTGAAGATGTCCGCTTCGGGCCACATGCGCGACAGCTCGAGGAAGACTCGCTCCGCTCCGCGCACGTCGAGTAGGAAATCGTGCACGAGCGCCACCCTGGTCCGAACCTCCGCATTGTTCACCAAGAGCGACACGCCACGGGCAGTCTATGGCTCTTTCGCTTACGCCGAGCTGACACGAGGTTCGTTCGGCATCTCGTCCGGGTCAGTCATCTAGCCTGCCGCCCGATGGTGCTGTTTGCCACCTACTCGGGAGCCTTCGGCGGAGCCGAGCGGCTGCTTCTGGATTTCGCCGGCTCGCTCGAGGGCGCGGTCGGCGTGGCCTGCCCGGAGGGGGGGCTCGCTGACGCCGCGCTTGCTCGCGGACTCCCGGTGTTCCCGCTGGCACGGCGGTCGCTGCACCTCCGGGACGGGCGGCTCAAGGCGAGCTTGAGACTGGGAGCTCACGGCGTGGAGCTCCGGAGGCTGGTCGATAATCTCGGGCCCGAGCTCGTGATCGCGTGGGGGATGCGCTCGGCGATTGCCTGCTTGCTCGGCCCGCGTCTGCCTTGCCCGGTCGTCTTTCAGCACAACGATCTGCTGCCGGGCCCGGCCGTCGGCCGCGTTGTCCGCGCGGTGGCGTCCCGCGCGAGCCTGGTGATCGCCCTGTCCGACGCGATCGCGCGCGATCTCGACCGGTCCGGGTCGCTCGGCTCGCGGGTGGTCGTCGTCCGTCCCGGGATCGACGCTCGCGCGGTTCGAGGGGGCGGCGCTTCCCGCGGATCCGCCGGAGGTCCTGGTGCTGGGCGCGATCGCCGGCTGGAAGCGGCCGGACCTGGCGCTCGATGCCTGCACGATCGCGCACCGCGAGCATCCCGAGCTGCGGCTGCGCCTGGTGGGGGCACCGCTCGAGGATGCCGGGCTGGAGGCGGCCCTCCGCGAGCGGGCGGCGGCACTCGGATTCGTGTCGCTTCCCGGGGCGGTCGCCGATCCCGCGCCCGAGCTCGCGCGGGCGTTCTGCCTGCTCCACTGCGCCGAGCGCGAGCCGTTTGGGATGGCTGTGCTGGAGGCGCTCGCCGCCGGGCGTCCGGTCGTGGCGCCGGCGGCCGCGGGCCCGACCGAGATCGTCGATCGCTCCTGCGGGTTGCTGTACGAACCCGGCGACGCCCGCGCGGCCGCTGCGGCGCTCACCGATCTGCTCGGCGACCCCGAGCGGGCCTCGGCGCTGGGCGCCGCCGGGCGGGCACGCGCCGGCCGGGAGTTCGGGCTGGATGCCGCTCGCTCCCGGTACGCGGCCGCCGTCTCGCCGCTATTGCGGCCCGCGCCGGCCGGGGTCGGTTCCCGGGCTGGCACTGATTACGGTCACCTACAACTCCGCGGGAGTGTTGGGCGCGTTGCTCGCGTCGGCGCGGAGGTTCCTGCCCGGCGTGCGGGTAGTCGTCGTCGACTGTGGACTCGAAGGACGAGTCCGTCGAGATCGCCCGCGCCTGCTCGGGTCTCGTGCGAGGTGATCGCGCTGGGCGAGAACGTCGGGTTCGGCCGTGGCTGCAACCGCGGCCTGGTCGAGGTCGGTGAACCGGTGACGGCGCTCGTCAACCCCGACGTCGAACTCGTCGACGACTCGCTCCTCGAGCTCGTTGCGGAGGCCTCTCGAAACGATCGTCTGCTGGCCCCCCTGGTGATCTCCTCGGACGGCTCGCGCCAGGACTCGGTTCATTCGGTCCCGACTTCGGCAAGCGAGCTGGTCCGCGCGGTCGTCCCGGCCGCTGCCGTGCCCGGCCGGCTGGGCGAGTGGCTCGCGCCGTGGAGGGCATCGGAGCCGCGCCGGGTCGGCTGGGCGGTCGGCGCGGCGCTCGTCGCGCGGACCGACACGCTGCGCCAGCTGGGGCCGTTCGACGAGCAGATCTTCCTGTACGCCGAGGACCTCGATCTTGGGTTGCGCGCGGCGGAGCAGGGCGTCGAGAGCTGGTTCTGGCCGGCGGCGCGCGTGCTCCACCACCGCGCCCACGCGACCGATCCCGCGTTCGGCGGCGAGCCGTTCTCGCGGCTGGCCCGGGCGCGGCACGACGTCGTCGCCCGGCGCCTCGGCGCCAGGCGTGCGCGGCTCGACGACGCGGTCCAGGCGCTGACCTTCGCGTCCCGGGGAGCGCTGAAACGGATCCTGGGCCGGGACGCGGATCGCGAGCGGCGCCAGCTCGATGCCGTGCGGCGAGTGCTTCGCTGATGGGGCCGGAGGGCGACGAGCCCCGAAGGCGGCCGGTTCTGATCGCCGCCGGGATGGTGGCGGCGATCGCGGCGCTGGTTGTCGTGCTGGCGCTCGTCGTCTCCGGGGGCGGCGGCGCGACGCGGAAGCGCCCGCCCGCTCCCACCGTGCCGGCGACCACCGCGACGATCGCCACCCCGACCCAGCCGCCGGCCGGCCCGCCGGCCAAACCGGCGCCGACCCACGAGCAACTCGGGATCAACGTCAACCGGCTGTTCAATGACCGCACGTTCACGCCGGCGCAGATCGACTCGTCGCTCGCGGCGCTGCGCCGCACGGGGGCCACGCTCGCGCGCAGCGACGCGCTGTGGGAGGCCGGCGAGCCGACGGCCCCGGCGGGTGGCGTCCATCATTACGACTGGAGCTTCGACGACGAGATCGCGGGCTCGCTCGCGGCGCACGGCCTCCAGTGGCTGCCGATCCTCGACTACTCGGCCCCGTGGGCGCAATCGATCCCCGGACAGGATCATTCGGCCCCGCGATCGGCGAGCGATTTCGCCGCGTGGGCGGGTGCGCTGGCCGCGCGCTACGGCGCCGGAGGCGCGTTCTGGCGTCAACATCCGGCGCTGCGGGCGCGCGCCGTCGGCACCTACGAGGTCTGGAACGAGCCCGACAATCCGGCGTTCTGGGTGCCGGAACCGAACGCCGCCTACTACGCGAACCTGTACCTGCAGGCCCGCGACGCGATCGCCGCCGCCGATCCCGGCGCACGTGTGATCGTCGGGGGGCTGACGAACCCCAAGGCGTTCCTGCCGGCGATGCTCCACGCCCGCCCCGATCTCGCCGGCCACATCGACGGGGTCGCGATCCACCCCTACGGCGCCAACCCGCTCATCGTGCTCCGCACCGTGCAAGGTGCGCGGAGCGCGCTCGACTCCCTGGGGCTCTCGGCCGTGCCGATGTACGTGACCGAGTTCGGCTGGACGACGCAGCCGGCGGGAGCGCTCGACTGGGCTCCGGCGCAGGCGCGCCCGGGCTACATCTCGGCGACGCTGGCCACGCTGGGTCACACGAATTGCGGGATCGCCGCCGCGCTCCTCTACACGTGGGTGACGCCCGAACGCAATCCGAAGAATGCCCAGGACTGGTTCGGGATCGAGCCTCCCGGTGGTGGCGGTAGCCCCGACGTCTCGGCGTTCACGACCGGATTGGCGAAGGCCGCCGCGCCGGCGCCGACGGTCCGGCTGTGCACGGGGTGAGCTACTTCAGGCAGCGCGTCGCGACGGGTCCCTTGGCGCGACAGCCCTCGATCTTCAACGCCGCCCGCTTGAACGCGACGAGGCCCGGTTTGTCGACGACCGTGCCGTTCGGCTCCAGGCTGCTCAGACCGGCGAAATCGAAATCGCTGAACGCGCCGGGGATGCCGGCGTCCATCCAGGTGTAGTAGTAGAAGGCCCGCAGCCCGAGGGCCTGGCGATGCGCGGCGAGCATCGGGACGACGGCCGCGATCTTGCGCGCCTGACCGGCCTCGGTCGTGTCCCAGTCGAAGTGCTCGAGCGACTTGCCGAGCGAGGCGGGCCAGCTCATCTCGGTGTAGAGCAGCGGCTTGTGGCGGTCGCCGGCGCGGGTCATCGCGCGGCGGACCAGGCGCAGGAACTCGATCACCCTCGTGGGCGTCGAGGTGAAGCCGTTGACCGCGACGACGTCGAACAGGCGGCGCGCGCCCCGGATCGCGTAGATCCTGGCCAGGTCGTTCCAGGCGACGTTGGTGATCGCGCCGAGCACGACCTGGGCGCCACGGTCCGCGCGCTTGATCGCGGCGTGCGCTGCGCGCAGCAGCTTGACGTAGCTGGAGGCAAACGGCTGAGGCCAGTAGACGGTCAGGTTCGGCTCGTTCCAGATCTGCCACATCCGAACCGCGAGCTTCGGACGGCGTGTGCGCCAGAAGCTGCCACGGGGGCCGTAGCGCCCGATCAGTGCCGTCAGGTAGTTCGCGTAGGGGGCGGTACGGGCGGGCGGCGGCGCGCCGCCACTCGGGTTCTTTCCCTGGTCCCACGCGGGCGCGTTCAGCACGATCGGCAGCACGCTCAGGCCGTGCTGGGCGGCCAGGCCGACGATCTCGTCGGTCGTGCCGAAGTCGGTCGGCACGCCCTTGACGTCGACAAATGCGCCCTGCTGGCCGGCGGGAACCTCGCTCTCGTTCGCATACGGCTGCGCCTCGCTCCAGTCGAACAGGACGCGCACCGTCTGCACGCCGCTCGCGACCATCTGGCCCATCTGCTGGCCGAGGTTCACGCTGGGGGTGAGCACCGGACCGCTGGCGTTGACCCCGACGAAGCGGCCGGCAACCCGGTTCTTGTCGGTGCGAGCTTCTGCGGGGGCGCAGAGGATCAGGGCGAGGGCCACGATCGGGATGGCGGAGCGGAGGCGCACTGAAGGTCTGAACACGTGGCGGGGTGTCGCGGAGCGGCGCGCCCTAGGTTTCGGCCAGCAGCTCGCCGATGATGCGGTCGGTCTCTGTGGCTGTCCGGGCCCAGGGGAAGACCGCGGCGCGGGCCCTCCCCTTGGCGATCAGCGCTGCCCTGACGTCCTCGTCCGTTGCCGCCTTTTCGAGTGCGCCGGCGAATCCGTCTTGATCCGTCGGATCGACGAGCAACCCGGCGTCGCCGACCGTCTCCGGCAGCGCGCCGGCGGCGGCGGCGACCACGGGCACGCCGCTCGCCATCGCCTCGAGGCAGGGCAGCCCGAAGCCTTCGTAGCGCGAGGGCATCGCCAGCGCGCGGGCGCCCGGCATATAGCCCCGGGAGGTGCTCTTCGGACACGTACCCGAGGCGCCTGACGCCGGCGTCGCCACCGCGGAGATAGCCGCGGTCGGATCCGGCCATGACGAGGTCGATGCCGAGCTTCTCCAGTGATCGCCTCGCCTGCCCGAGCTCGGCCAGGTTCTTGCGGGCCGACGCGGTCCCGACGACGAGCACGTATGGCCTCGTGAGCCCGTAGGCCAGTTGGGCCGGTTCCGGATCGGCGTCCGGCGTGAACCGCTCGTCGACGCCCTCGGGAATGACGGCGACCTTCGCCGGGTCTAGGTCTAGAGCTTCGATCAGATCGCGTTTCGAGAATTCAGAGACCGTGATCACGAGCCGTGCCCGCCCGGCGATCGCCGGCAGGAGCCGCCGCTGGTAGGCCACGTACCCGGGCGTGTACGCCTCCGGATGCCGAAGCGCCGCCGCGTCGTGGATCACGACGACATTGCCGGAGAACAGCACCGGCGCCAGGTTCGCCGGCGAATACAGCAGCGTCGCCCCCGCCGCCCTGAGTGGCAGCACCGCCTGCTCCCACGCGTGGCCGGCGCGGTGGGCGAGCGCCGGCGCGGGCCTGATCACGGTGTATCGATCGGGTCGGAGCGCGGGGAGGCGCAACGCCATCTCGCGCGCCAGGCGCTCGACGCCGCCGATCTCGGCGCGGATCGCGGCGCGGGCGTTGATGGCGACAAGCTTCGAACTCCGATCCACTTTTACGGTGCTCCCGCGGGCGCGATAGCCGCCGGCGAGCGAAGTGAAGCCTTTTTCTCCCGGATTCCGAGACAAAAAGGCTTCAGTTCGTGCAGCCTCGGTCTCGAGCCACCACGCGAGTTCGCGCAGCCTCTGTTTCGCGCCACTACGCCCGGCTGCTGACCCGGCGCAGATACACGCCCCAGGCCATCAGGCACAGCCCCAACGCGGCACCCAGCCACACGTCGAAGCCCGTGAACGGCAGCGTCTTGCCGGACGGGTCGTGGGAGCCGGACGACGTGCTCGTCGTCGTGGCCGGAGTCGAACTCGCGCTCGTCGCCGTCGTCGTGGGGGTCGTGGTCGTGGTAGTGGGGGTGACGGTCGGCGGAGGCTGGCTCGTGCCGGTCGACGTCGACGTCGATGTCGAGGAGCTGCCCGTGCTGGTGTTGCTCTTGTTGTGGTGGTGCGCCCCGCTGCTGAGCGGGTCGATGTACTGCTGGTCGCCGGCTGAAGGTCCGTTCGCCCACGCCGCAGCCGGCCCCAGCAGCGCAACTACACAAAGGACAGTCAGCGCAGACAGGAGTCTCTGCCAACTCACGCTGCGAGTATTGCAAGCATTGAGGCTCTTCGTGTTCAGTGACCTCCATACGAATCGAGGCCAGGCGCGGCGCGTGGCGGGGCAGGCCCGCGACGCCGATGTGGTCATCGGCGCCGGCGATTTCGCCTCGGTGCATCGCGGCTTGGACGGCATGATCGACATTCTCAGCGAGATCACCGTACCCACGGTCCTTGTGCCCGGAAACAACGAGACCGACGATGCACTTCGGCGCGCCTGCGCCGGATGGCCTGCGGCGCGCGTCCTCCACGGTGAGGGCACGGTGCTGGACGGAGTGCAGTTCTTTGGCCTGGGTGGCGGCGTGCCGACGACCCCATTCCCCTGGAGCTTCGACCTCACCGAAGAGGAGGCGGCTACGCGGCTGAAGGATTGCCCCGCCGGCGCGGTCCTCGCGGTCCACTCGCCACCGAAGGGCTACGTCGACGTCTCCCACGGACGTCACCTGGGGAGCGAGGCGATTCTGCGCGCGATCGAGCGCGCGCGGCCGGCGCTGGCGGTGTGCGGGCACATTCACGAGTCGCAGGGGGAAGAGGCGGAGATTGGCGGGACTCGCGTGGTGAACGTCGGGCCACGGGGGATGTTCTTCGAGATTTGAGGCTTTGGTAGGGCGTCCGCGGATTGGGCGGGTCGTCCCGAAGCGCGAGGAACGTACCTAACGCGTCACCACCGCCCGGAGATCCGAGCCCTGTCGACTTACGCACGAGGGTTGAGCACAACTCGACAGGGCTCGGGTTCGGCGCCGGCGTTGACGGGTTAGCACCATGTTCGTGTCGACTATGTGGCCCCGGTGTGCCCGGACCGTGGCGCGAACCCCCGGCCCCGCAGGAGCGCCGACGCGGAACACAGCGCCACCGCGCCACCGCGCCACCGCCACCCTACGGCCGCCGCCCCGCCAACCAGATCGCGCTCTGCGGCGCCACGGCGAAATTCCCGGCGATCAGCCTGGCGAGCTGCCAGGCGAAGCCGAACCCCTTCGATTCATACGGCTGAGTTCCCTGGTGGAAGCGACGGATGTCCTCGAACCCCGCCGTTCGCAGAGACGCACGCAGGCCGCGTACGGTGAATCCGCGCTCGGTCCAGCCCGTGTCGCGAGACTGACGATGCGCCGCAGGGGACAGGCGGTGCAGCCAGGACGTCTCGCCGAGCAGGAGCCACCCGCCCGGCGCGAGCAGGGCGCCGGCGCGCTCGAGCACCCGCTCATGGCGGTGAGAGTGGTGAAGCGCGTCGTGGATCAACACGAACTCGAATCGTTCGCCAAGGTCGAGCTCCTCCATGTCGGCGACCTGCGCGGTCACGGTGGCGCCCCAGCGTGCGGACCGCTGGGCGGTCAGCTCGACGTTCGCCGGAACGAGATCGACAGCGGTCACGGCGTACCCCGACTCCGCCAGAAATAGCGAGGTCCAGCCTGAGCCGCACGCGACGTCGAGAACCCGGGCGCCCCGTGGGATCGCGAGCCGCCTGAGTACCTCGGCGATCGTCGCCCACCGCACCCAGTGGTAGGTCTCCCATCCGAACGGCTTGGTTGACTCGGCCGCGATGAAGTCGGGCGTGCGCGAGTCGATCTCGGCTTGCTTGTGCGCCTCCGGTGCGGCCACGGCGCGCCCGATGGTAGCCCCGGGGGCCGAGCCGGCCGAGCCCGCCGCCAGCAACCCGGCGCGGCCGCCATCGTCGGATCGCCCGCGCCACCGGCCAGACCGCGTCCTGGGGCTCTTCGCGGCACGCTCGCCGGCCGGCAGCCCCGCGGCCGCTCGGAATCCGGTCGTTTTGCAGGATTTCTTGCAGGAGCAGGAGGACGGGGTGGTGTTGCGACGGGCCGTGTTAGGGTGCTGCCGCCCTGCCCCCAAAGTGGGCTCAAGATCGAGATCAGCTTCTTCTCAGCGCCCCCAGCGAGGCGATCTCGAGCTTACTTTTCGCATGCGTCCCGAAAGCAAAAACCGATTGCTATTCCGCGCGCTCGCTGGGACCGGTGCGGTCGTGGCCGCGCTGCTCGGTAGCAATCTGACCGCCAGCAGCTCTGGTGATTTGCAGGGCCAGATCGATGCCGGCCGGTCCGCGGCGACGTCGCTGCGGCAGACGATTGCGGCCGATGAAGGGCAGATCCGGCAGACCGCCGGCGGCGTGCGCGCTGCCGAGCTTCGGCTGACCGCCCTGCAGAACGAGCTCACACGGCGCGAGGACCAGCTGCGGGCGGTCCAGACCGCGCTTCTCGCGGCCCGCAACCACCTGGCCGAGCTCGAGAACCGGCTCCAGGTGGCGTCCAAGGCGCTCTCCGCGAATCTCGTGGCCGCGTACGAGGGCAACCAGCCCAACCTGATCACGGTCGTCCTGAACGCTCGGGGGTTCACGGATCTGCTCGAGCAGATGAACTTCCTTCAGCGGATCGGCCACCAGGACGCCACGATTGTCGCCGCCACGCGCGTCGCCCGGACTGCCGTCATCAAGCAGGCAGAACAGCTCCAGGGACTCGAGTCGCGCGACCGAACGCTGACCGAGCAGGTTCTCAACCAGCGCAACCAGGTCGCGGGCCTGCAGGCGGCTTTGATGAGCAGGCAGATCAGCGAGGAGCACGCGCGCGACAGGGCATCCGACCAGCTGAGCGGGCTCAACGCACGGCTGCGAACGCTCGAGGCGAAGGCGGCCGCGGAAGCCGCCGCGGCCGCGCGCGCTGCTGCCGCCCGAGCCGCTGCCGCCGCATCGGCGGGCGCCGCCCCGGCGGGTACGTCGAGCGGACCGGTGGGTGCGCCCAGTCCAGCGACGGGCGGGCTGGCGACCGACTCCGGCGGAATGGTCCAGCCGCCCGCGGGCGCTCCGGCGGCTGTCGCGCAGGTGATCGCCGCCGGCAATGCGATCGCGACGCTCCCCTACATCTGGGGTGGCGGCCACGGGTCCTTCCAGGCGGCCGGCTACGACTGCTCGGGCTCGGTCAGCTATGCGCTCGCCGCCGCCGGATTGCTGAGCTCGCCGCTCGATTCGACCGGTTTCGAGAGCTGGGGAGCCCCCGGGCCGGGACGGTGGATCACGGTCTTCGCCAACGCGGGCCACGCGTGGATGGAGGTCGCCGGCTGGCGCTTCGACACCGTCGCGCTGGCCGAGACCGGGACCCGGTGGGCCCAGGGTGGCGGCGAATTCGCCGGATTCGTCGAGCGCCATCCGCCAGGGCTGTAACGAGTTTCTCAGGGTTGGGGGCGGACGATAGTGCCCGAAAAGCGTGGTATATCCACGCTTTTCGGGGATCCTCAGGTTGGGCTCTGCCTCGCGGGCTGTAAGCGGGGCGCGCTTTGTATCGCCGACGGCCACAACCACCGCCGCGCCAGCAGCACGATCGCCGGGATCGTGACGATCGCCACCATCGCCAGGAACCAGAGCTGACCGGCGTCGGTCCCCTCGCCGAGTGCGTGCGCGATCCCGACGAGCCACGCCAGCGCGGTAAACCGGTGCAGCTTGCGCCAGCGGGTCGCCCCGATCCGGCGACGCGCGTAGTACGACAGGCCGAGCAGGATCAGCGTCCAACCGCTGACGATTCCCAACGACGTCCAGATCGACTTGTAGCTACTGACGAACGGGATCGAGATGTCGGCCAGGGACGGATGGAGGTACTGGTCGCCGAGCAGCGTGACGCCGTGCACGACGATTGCGACGATCGTTGAGAGCGACAGGATCTCGTGCGTCACGACCAGATCGGCTCCCCGGCGCTTGAGCAGCTTCGTGCTCATCAGCAACCCGAGCGACACGGCCAGGCTCGCCAGCACGAGCGCGGCGAAGCCGGCGGCGCGGCTTGTGATCCAGAAGAGGTGGGGTGCCGGATCGGTCACGCCAGTTAGGTTGGACGGCCCGCGCTAGAGCGACGTAGGGGGCGCGTAAGAGCTAGATGAGAACGATCCGCGACAATCGAGGCCATGGAGCAGCGGCTCAGCCTGGTCACCCTCGGAGTCTCGGACCTCGATCGCGCAAGGACGTTCTACGAGCGGCTCGGCTGGGTGACGGGCGCCGCTCCCGCAGAGGACGTCGTGTTCTTCCAGGCCGGCTGCATGATCGTCGCGCTGTGGGATCGGACCACGCTCGCCGAGGACAGCGGCGTGACGGACGGTGGCGGTTGGGGCGGGGTGACCCTCGCGTACAACGCCCGCTCCCCGGCCGAGGTCGACGCCGTGATCGACGAGGCTCGCGCGGCCGGAGCGCGGATCCCACGCGGAGGCGCGGAGACGTTCTGGGGCGGCTATTCAGGAGTGTTCGTCGACCCCGATGGCCACCCGTGGGAAGTCGCCCACAACCCGCACTGGACCCTCGAGGACGACGGATCGATCAGGCTCGGCTGATCAGCGCACCAGGTGCCCGTCGCGCACGGATGCCTGACGGGGACCGAGGAAGGGGTTGCCCTTCAGCTGGATCTCCGAGTAGCTGACGCTGAACTGCGATCCGTTGGCCGACAGATCCGAGGGCTTGGACTCGCCGACCGGGACGCCGCCGTTGGTGGCCACGACGTAGTGCTTGCCGCCGGGCAGCAAGCGGAGCTTGGTGAATGCCCACGCCGAGCTGGAGATCGACCCGACCCGGCCCGTAGTCGTCTTCGCCTGCGCGAAGTTGAAGGTCGCGGTGCCGAAGTTGGTGAGCGCCAACGTCGCGCAGGCGCCGTCGGGTATGCACTCGGACGGCGCCTCCGCGATCCACTCGGCCGACGTGATGTCCACGGTCCTGGCGTGAAGCGTCTTGACGAATGAACGGTGGCGCGTGATGTCGCGTAGCTCGACCGTGACCGTGTTGCCGACCACGACGACGCTCGCGCTCATCGCGTCGCCGGGTTGGACCTGTATGTGAATCGCCCTCGACCCGGCCGGCACGAGCTCGTACCAGGCGGTCGACCGGACCGCGCCCGACGCGCTGCAGTCGACCTCGGTGCCGATCTGCTCGAGTGAGTTCGAGTTCACGTTGTAGCCGCCCAAACCGACCCAAAACGCCGAGAACGTCTTGTGACCAGGGGTGCACGTGGCGCTCGGCTGGGTCCAGGACCCGGAGATCCTGTGGAACTTCACGCCCGAACGGTGGGCCGCATAGCCCGACCAGTTTGCGCTGGTTCGCGTGCTCGCCGAGGCTGCCGGCGCAGCGAACGCCAGCAGCGCCAATCCGGTTAGTCCGGTTATCAGCGTGCGGCCAAAGACAGCAGATTTTCTTTTACGTATGTGAGATGGAGACTGCATGAGCCCCTACGTCGCCCCGGTCTTCGAAGCGCTCAGAATGGCCGCAGCGCGGCCCAAGCAGTCATACATGGTAACTCGCGTCCCACCACCGGTGGTAAACGTGACCGCCCGGCAGACCTTCGCCACGACGCTCATCGCCGCCTGGCTGCCGCTGCGCGTGTCGCCTGGGACCCTCGCCCCCTGGCCCTGGTCGACGAGGACCCATCGCAGGTGCCCGGCGCGGACCTCCGCCGCGAGCCAGGCCGCTGTGACCGAGCTCTCGCGGCCCGAGAAGCCACCGAGTCCCGCCACGTTTGCGTCGGAGGACAGAATCGCGCCAGCCGCGCTGCTCTGACTGGCAACACCGATCGTCCCGCCGCCGTGAGCCTTGGCGTACCGGATCGCGGCTTGCAGAGTGGCCGTGTCACCGCCGAACCCGCCGCCGGCGCCGGCGGCAGCACCGGTGCCCGGGAACCCGCCGCCCGCGGGTGGCCCGCCGACCCCGGCACCCGTCCCCGGCGCCGTGAACCGACCCGGACCGGGAGACGGAGCGCCTGCGCCTGCGCCAGGCCCGAAGCCGCCGCCCATCGTCGTGACGCTCGCCGGGCCTCCCATCGGAAACGTCCCGTTCGTGGCGTGGCCGAGCGTTTCGGCTGCCCACGTCGTCGGCGCCGCCATCAGCGCCGCGAGCGCGACCGCGATCAGCGCCAGGCGCACCTTCGGCGCGAGCGTGACCGCCAGCAACACGGCGCACGCTCCGGCAACCCCGATCGCGACCGGCTTCGCCCAGGCCAGCTGGCCGCCGAGCTCGCCGAGCACGACGAGCTCCGTGACCACGCCGGCACCAATCGCCAGCGGTGCGATCACCCGTGCAGAACGCTTACCCGAGAGCATCTCCCCGACCCCAGCCCCGATCAGCGCCGCCGTGAACGGCGCCAACAGCGAGACGTAGTACGGATGGAAGATGCCGCTCGCGAAGCTGAAGACGACCGCCGTCGTCAGGAACGCGCCGCCCACGACGATCACCCAGCCGGTCCGCGCATCGCCACGACGAAGACGACTGACCACGACAAGAGCCACGGCCGCGACGACGGCAAAGCCGATCAGCCAGCCGGCCTGGTCTCCGAGCGCCGACTGAAGCAGGCGGAACACCCCCGCCGGGCCGCCGAACAGAGTGTTGCCGCCACCGGCGCCACCGCCCGGGCCTCCGGTCTGCCCGGCGACTCGCCCGAGCCCGTTGTAGCCAAAGATCAGCGACCAGATGCTGTTGTCGGACGTGCCCGAGATCCACGGGCGATCGGCGGCGGGCGTCAGCCAGACCAGTACGGGCCAGGCGAGCCCGACGACGGCCATCGCCGCGCCGCCGGCCAGCAGCTGCCGGATCGCGACGCGACGACCACGAGGGGCGACCCACATCCACGCCGCCGCGATCCCCGGCACGACCATCAGCGCGACGCCCATCTTCGTCTCGAAGCCGAGCCCGATGGCGATGCCGCTCAGGACGAGCCACCTGGTCCGACCGGTCTCGAGCGCGCGGACCGCGAACCACAGCGCCGCGACCGAGCACAGCACGAGCAGCTCGTCAGGGTTGTTGTGGCGAGACACGGCGACGATGACGGGGGTCATCGCGAGCGCGAACCCCCCGACGAACCCGGCCACGCGTCCGAACCGCCGGCGCACGAGGTCGTACACGAGGCCGACGGCGACGACGCCCATCAGCGCCTGGGGCACGAGCAGGCTAAGGGGATGGAAGCCGAACACGCGTGCCGAGAGCGCCTGGATCCACAGGCTCAGCGGCGGCTTGTCGACGGTCATCAGGCCGCTGCGGTCGAGCGAGGCGAACAGGAAGTCGTGCCAGCTCGTGCTCATCGAGCGAACGGCAGCGCTGTAGTACTGGTTGGCCCAGCCGTTGATGCCGAGCCCCCAGAGGTTCAGGATGCCGGCCAGGCCGAGCAGCCCGAGCAGCTCGGGCCGTGCCAGCACGCGGTCCAGGCGCCCGCGCGCCCGGCGACGCGAGAGCCGGGCCGACCACGGCGCGGCGTATGACATCGAGTCCGAGCTCATGGCGCGAGCATCGGGCGTCGGGGTGTGACCAACGTAAGACGGTCGGACGGGCGACGTAAGAGCAGCCGCACGACGCCGCGCAGATCGGCCAGCGCGGTGGCGAGGATGTCGACCCGCGAGTCGGTGTCCTCGACCCAGTCGACCGGCACCTCGTGGATCCGGAGCCCGCGCCGCTGCGCGACCACGAGCAGTTCGGTATCGAAGAACCAGGCCTCGTCCTGCACGGCGGCCAGCAGCCCGAGGGCGACGTCGCCGCGGACTGCCTTGAAGCCGCATTGCGCGTCGCTGAACCGGGCGCGGAGCGCAAGCCGCAACAGCCGGTTATACGAACGCGAGATCAGCTCGCGCTTGATGCCGCGCCGTACGCGGGCCTGGCGGTGAAGCCGGGTGCCGATCGCCACGTCGCTGTGGCCCGACAGCAGCGGCGCCACCAACGGCAGCAGCGCGGCCAGGTCGGTCGAGAGGTCGACGTCCATGTAGCACAGCACGCGCGCACGGCCCTGCGACCATGCGCGACGGAGCGCGCGCCCGCGCCCTTTCTGTCCAAGATGGATGACCTCCACGGCGTCGAGCGAATAGCTGAGCCGCCGGGCGATCGCGAGCGTCCCATCGGTGCTCGCGTTGTCGGCGATCACGATCCGCCACGAGAACGGGAACGAGCTCGCGAGGAAGACGTGCAGGCGACGGATCGAGCCCTCGAGCGTGAGCCGCTCGTTGTGGACGGGCACGACGACCTCGACGTCGACCACCTCCAGTTCGGCCCCGGAGCGCGGCCTCAACGGAATCAGTGCGGTACCCATGACTACGGCTGGTCGGGCGCGCGGTGCGCCTCGGTGTACGCGCCCGCGGCCGCGATCGCGCCGGCTACGCCGAGCGCCACGGCCGTGAGCGTCCAGGCCAGGAATGTCATTTCTTGCTCTCCTTCGACGCAGGTGACTGACTGCGCCGAACGATCGGCCTCGCGGCGAAGGTCGCGTGAAGATGTGGCTAAGCCGGATGTAGGAACTCGCGCCGGCTCAGGCCGTCCCCGGCTCGCCCGCCAGCCCCGCGGAGATCGCGAGCACGAGCACGACGAGCGCCCCGGCCGCGGCGAGCTCGAGCCGGTTCCCGACCACCGCCAGCGGCGAGAGCACGACGAGCGCGACGATTGCAGCCAAGGGCGGACCGGCCCGGCCCTGCCCGATCGTGCGTTTGAACATCACCAGGCCCGAGAGGTAGAGAACCGGCCCTCCGAGCATCGTGATCGCCACCGCCGTCGACACCGACGCGGTGGGATCGCTGATCGCGAGCATGATCCCGACGGCGACGACGATGACGCCGCCGACCATGATCGCGTGGGCGTAGGCGTAAGCCGCCCGCCCGAGACGCGCCGCCATCTCCGGCGAGCGCGATATCGCCGCGGCGCCCTGCTCGGCCCCTCGAAGGAAGTAGACGGCCCACAGCGAGGCCGTGCCGACGAACCCGATCACGAACGCGGCATCGACGGCGAGGCTCCCCGTTTCGGACGCGAACGTCTCGCCGACGCGAAGGACCGACTCGCCGAGCGCGATCAACAGCACGAGCTGCATCCGCTCGGCCAGGTGGCCGCCCGAAAGGGTCCATTGCTCGATCGGAGTTCCGGCGATGCCCGGCAGCGTGAAGCCGTGCAACGGGGCGCTGAGATCGAGCACCAGCGCGATCAGCCACACCGCCAGCCGCGCGTCGCCGTGCACGAACGCGCCGCCAACCCAGAACACGCCGGCGATCGCCGACCACGCGAGCAGCTGCGCATAGTTGCGGCCCATCGTCTGGCGACCGAAGGCCGCGACCATGAAGCCGCTGCGCAGCAGCTGGATCGAGACATACGCCACCGCGAACGTGACGCCCCGCGCGCCGAACGCCTCGGGGATCGCCGCCGACATGACCAGGCTGATCCCCATCAGCACGAGCATCAGCAGGGCGACGAGCGGGCGCTCGGGATCGATCCAGTTGGTCGCCCACGCCGTGTAGTTCCACGCCCACCACACCGCGAGGAACAGGACCAGGGTCTGCACGGCGCCGCGGGCGGTGAGATGTGCGCCCAGGTACTGGGACAACTGCGTCACCGCGAACACGTACACGAGGTCGAAGAACAGCTCCATGCTCGTGACGGGCGGTGCCACATCGGCGGTGCGTTCGCGGAGGACGGTCGGGCTCAAGACAGCCGTACAGTAAGAGTTATCCCATTTGACCAGGAGACCGAAATTGACCACGAACAGCTACGACGCAAAAGCCACGCTCCGCGTAGGCGACCGTTCGTTTGAGATCTTCCGCCTGGACGCGCTGCAGTCGCGCTACGACGTCGCCCGGCTTCCCTTCTCGCTCAAGATCCTGCTCGAGAACCTGCTCCGCAACGAGGATGGCGAGTCGATCCGCGCCCAGGACATCGAGGCGCTCGCCACCTGGGACGCGAAGGCCGAGCCGAGCAAGGAGATCGCGTTCACCCCCGCGCGGGTCCTCATGCAGGACTTCACCGGCGTTCCGGCGGTCGTCGACCTCGCCGCGATGCGCGACGCGATCCGCGAGCTGGGCGGCGACCCGGCGAAGATCAATCCGCTCGTCCCCGCAGAGCTGGTGATCGACCACTCCGTGCAGGTCGACGTGTTCGGCTCTCGGCTGGCGTTCGAGCGCAACGCCGAGCTCGAGTTCGAGCGCAACCAGGAGCGCTACGCGTTCCTGCGCTGGGGGCAGGGCGCGTTCCGGAACTTCCGGGTCGTCCCGCCCGAGACGGGAATCGTCCACCAGGTCAACCTCGAGTACCTGGCCCGGGTCGTGTTCGAGAGCGACGGCCAGGCCTACCCGGACACGCTTGTCGGCACCGATTCCCATACGACGATGATCAACGGGCTGGGCGTGCTCGGCTGGGGCGTCGGAGGTATCGAGGCCGAGGCCGCGATGCTGGGTCAGCCGATGTCGATGCTGATCCCGCAGGTGCTCGGGTTCAAGCTTATGGGCGAGTTGCCGGAGGGCGCGACGGCGACGGACCTCGTGCTGACCGTCACCGAGATGCTCCGCCAGCATGGCGTCGTCGGCAAGTTCGTCGAGTTCTACGGCGCCGGGCTGGCAAATCTGCCCCTCGCCGACCGCGCGACGATCGGCAACATGTCGCCGGAGTTCGGCTCGACCTGCGCGATCTTCCCGATCGACGCCGAGACCCTCCGCTACCTCGAGTTCTCGGGTCGCCCCCGGGAGCTGATCGGTCTCGTCGAGGCGTATGCCAAGGAGCAGAGCCTGTGGCACGACGAGAACTCTGAGCAGCCGACGTTCACCGAGGTGCTGGAGCTCGACCTCGCGACCGTCGTGCCGAGCATCGCCGGCCCGAAGCGGCCGCAGGATCGCGTGTCGCTGACGGAGTCCAAGCAGGCGTTCCGGCGCGCCCTCGAGGGCTATCTGCCGGAGGAGGACCAGGAGGACGAGGCGCTCGAGGAGAGCTTCCCGGCTAGCGATCCGGTCTCGACCCACGTACCGAACGGCGACGGCCACGAGCCCACGGGCCGCACCGGCGGAGCACAGGTCGCGGAGCGGGTGCGCACGACCTCACCGGTCACGCTCGCCGACGGCACGCAGACGGAGCTCGACCACGGCCACGTTGTCATCGCCGCGATCACCAGCTGCACCAACACCTCCAACCCGTCGGTGATGCTCGGCGCCGGGATCCTCGCGCGCAACGCCGTGCAGAAGGGACTGAAGGTCAAGCCATGGGTGAAGACCTCGCTGGCTCCGGGCTCGAAGGTGGTGACCGAGTACCTCGACCGCGCTGGCCTAACCGAGTACCTCGAGGACCTGGGCTTCCACCTCGTCGGCTACGGCTGTACGACCTGCATCGGCAACAGCGGGCCACTGCCGGACGAGATTTCGGAGGTAGTTAATGGACACGACCTTGCGGTCGTGTCTGTTTTATCCGGCAATCGCAACTTCGAAGGCCGCATCAACCCGGACGTCAAGATGAACTACCTCGCGTCGCCGCCGCTATGCGTGGCGTACGCGCTCGCCGGGACGATGGACATCGATCTCTACGACCAGCCGCTCGGAGAGGACGGGCACGGCCAGCCCGTGTTCCTCAAGGACATATGGCCGACCGAGGCGGAGATCGCGCAGACGATCGAGCAGGCCGTCCGGTCCGACATGTTCCGCAAGAGCTACGGCGAGGTGTTCGAGGGCGACGAGCGGTGGAACTCGCTTGAGGTGCCCACGGGTCGAGAGCTTCGCGTGGGATCCGGAGTCCACCTACGTCCGCCGGCCGACGTTCTTCGACGACCTCCCGGTCGAGCCCGAGCCGGTGACCGACATCGAGCGGGCCCGGGTGCTGGCGGTGCTGGGTGACAGCGTCACCACCGACCACATCTCGCCGGCCGGGCTCGATCAAGCGCGACAGCCCCGCCGGCCAGTACCTGATCGAACACGGCGTCGAGCCGAAGGCGTTCAACTCCTACGGCTCCCGGCGCGGCAACCACGAGGTGATGATGCGCGGCACGTTCGCCAACATCCGTCTTCGCAACCAGCTTGCGCCGGGCACCGAGGGCGGTGTCACCCTGCACCTTCCGGACCGCGACCAGATGTCCATCTATGACGCGGCGATGCGCTACCTCGACGAGGGCGTGCCGCTGGTCGTGCTCGCCGGCAAGGAGTACGGATCCGGGTCGAGCCGCGACTGGGCCGCCAAGGGAACGCGCCTGCTCGGCGTCCGCGCCGTGATCGCGGAGAGCTTCGAGCGGATCCATCGCTCGAACCTGGTGGGCATGGGCGTGCTGCCGCTCCAGTTCAAGGAGGGTGACTCGGTGCGGTCGCTCGGGCTGACCGGTCAGGAGACGTTCACGATCGCGGGGCTCGCCGGCGCCGAGGAGATACCCCGGGAGGTCGTAGTCCGCGCCGATGAGGCCGAGTTCACGGTCACGGTCCGGATCGACACGCCCAAGGAGCAGCGCTACTTCCGCCACGGCGGCATCCTCCAGTACGTGCTGCGAGAGCTCGCGTAGTAATGCCCAGGCCAAACGGATAGCCTTCCGCGCTCGTGCCGATTCCCCAGCTGCTCGAGAACCTGCTGACGGCGGTAGGGCCGTCCGGTCGCGAGGCCAGCCCCGCGCACGTGTGGCGGGAATGGTGCGGCGAGTTCGCCGCCGAGGTCGGCAGCGACCAGATGGGGTCCTCATTCGCGCGGGTTCCGGGAACCGCGGACGGTCCGAAGCTCATCGTCGTCGGCCACATCGACGAGATCGGACTGGACATCTCACACATCGATGAGGAGGGCTATCTGCGCTTCGGGCAGGTGGGCGGCTGGGACGCGCTCGTCCTCGTCGGCCAGCGCGTGCGGCTGATGACCCGCGAGGGCCCGATCCACGGGGTGATCGGCCGCAAGCCGATCCACCTGCTCAAGGATGAAGATCGGAAGAAGGCCCCCGAACTGAAGGACCTCCACATCGACATCGGCGCGACGGACGCCGAGGACGCCGCCAAGCTGGTGCGGATCGGCGACGTCGCTGTGATCGACGCCGACCCGGTGCAGATGCCGAACGGACGCCTGGTCTCACGGGCGCTCGACAACCGCGTCGGCTGCTACGTCGCGGCCGAGGCGGCCCGGCTGGTCGCCGAGGCCGGCGGCGCGCCGGGAGACTTCGTCGCCCTCGCGGTGGCCCAGGAGGAGACGTCGCTCGCGGGCGCGAGAACCAGCGCGTTCGCGCTCGAGCCGGATCTCGCCATCGCGGTGGACGTGACATTTGCGACCGACCAGCCCGGGGTTGAGCTCGGCCCGATCACGAAGCACACGCTCGGGTCGGGGCCGGTGATCGCCCGCGGCACTTTGATCCATCCGCGGATCTTCGAGCTGCTCTACGAGACCGGTGAAAGGGACGAGATACCGTTCACCGTCGAGTCCGTCGGCAGAGCGTCGGGCTCTGACGCCGACGCGATCTTCGTGAGCCGCAGGGGTGTGCCGACAGGCCTGGTCTCGGTGCCGATTCGCTACATGCACTCGCCGGTCGAGCTGGTCCAGCTCACGGACATCGACGCGGCGGCAAAGCTGATCGCGTCGTTCGCCCAGCGGTTGGAGCCGGGCATGTCGTTCCAGCGGTAGCCGCTGCTTGCTGCTGCTGTTCGACATCGACGGCACTCTCCTCCTCGGCGCCACCGACGCCCACCGCGACGCTCTCCAGGATGCCCTGCGCGATGTGCACGGGATCGATGCCCGCCAGGCAACGGTCGTCGCCCCCGCCGGTCGTACGGACGGGGACATCGCCCGCTCAATCCTGCTCGACGCCGGGATCTCGGCCGAGCGGATAGACGAGCGGGCCGACGATGTCAAGGACGAGTGCTGCCTCCGCTACGCGCAACTGTGCCCCTCCGATCTCAACAGGACCGTCCTCCCCGGCGTCCGTGAGCTCCTCGAGCGGCTGTCCGGGCGCGACGGGGTGATCCTCGCGCTGCTGACCGGCAACTACGAGCCGGTCGCGCGGCTGAAGCTGAGCCGCGCGGGCATCGGGCACTACTTCCCCCTCGGTCAGGGAGCGTTCGGATCGGACAGCGAGGATCGCGCCGCCCTGCCGGCGATCGCTCGCCGGCGCGCCGGCGAACGCGCCCGTCCCTACCCGCGCGAGGAGACCCTCGTGATCGGTGACACCCCGCGCGACATCTCGTGCGCCAGAGCCGATGGCGTCAGGTGCGTGGCGGTGGCGACCGGGTCCTACCGAGTCGAGGAGCTCGAGCAGGCCGACTGGGTGGTCGATGGCGCCATCAGCGCTGGCCGAGCTGCTCCCGCGCCTGCTCTCGGACTGACGGCGAACGCGGTGGTACGGTGCCGCCGACGTGGCGAAGGGGCACCCTGATGATCACCTGCCCAGCGTGCGGACGCCAGTCCGCGAAGTGGGCTCGCTTCTGTTCGAAGTGCGGGCGGCGGATGCCGAAGCCGGGAGAGATGGCGGTCCTCCCCGCAGTCCATCGTGACGCGGCCCCGACCGCCCGGATAGAGCCGGTCGATGCCGACGACACCGGCCCGAGCGAGCCGGTCGATGCCGACGCGACCGCTCCGATGGAGCCACTCGACTCGGACGCGACCGGCGCCATGGAGCCGCTCGACTCGGACGCGACCGGCGCGATGGAACTCGATGCGCCTGTGACCGCGCCGACGGAGGCGGCCGGCCCGCCGGCGAACGCCCCCACTCCACCCAGAGAGCTGCCGACGCCGGTGCATATGCCCGCAGTCGACCCGCCCGCCGCGCCCGACCGTCGCCCGCCGGCGGGTCAGGAGCTCCCCGCCCGCGCCACCGGCCTCGACATCCGGCTCCTCTCGGACATTGGCGTTCGCGGCGGGTGGCGCGGCGGTGCTGTTGATCGTCGTCGCCGGTTACCTGATCGGCAAGGCGGCCAACTCCGGATCGAGCTCGAGCCGACAGACCCCCTCCGCGAGTCGGTCGGTCGGCGCCACATCGGCGGGTTCGACCCCGACCAAGGCGGGCGGCACCACCTCGGCGTCGGGCTCAACCACTTCCGGCTCCGGCTCAGCCGCCCCGGCGCCGGCGTCCGCGCACACCACGACCTTCACCGGTCGCGTGTTCTCGATCAAGTACCCGGCCGGGTGGATCATCCAGTCCAACCAGAAGCGATATCCGTGGGGCACCGACACGACGGTCGTGTCGCCGACGGACGGGCACACGTTGCTGCGCGTCGACGTCTCACCGAATCTGAAGACGAGCGACCCGTTGACCGCGTCGCGGGCGGAGATCAACCAGGTCTCCCAGCAGCCGGGTTACCAGCAACTTGGTCTCACCTCGAACACCGTCAACGGCAACCGGGGTGAGCGCTGGGAGTTCCTCGTCAATGAGAACGGCGTGGTCGAGCACAGCGTCGATCAGTTCATCATCACGCCGAGCGGGGATGGTTTGGCGATTCTCACCCAGGCGCCGACGAGCCAGTATGCCTCGCTGGCCAAGGAGTTCACCGCCCTGCGCCAGACGATCGCCGTGCGCTCCAGCTGACGGACGGACCTCCAACGTGTCACCACCCGGCGGGGCGGTGACACGTTGGACGGCTGGGCCGGGCGTGTACGTCGTCAGGGAACGCGCCCGGCCCAGCACGCCTTACTTGATCGGCACTGTCACGTCACCGTGCTGCTTCAACAGCTGCCCCCACGTGTCAAAAGACATGCAGAAGCGGCCGCCGACCCCCCAGCCGGTGCCCCAGCTGTTCCAAAACCAGACCAGCTGGTTGTCAGCATCGATCTCGTCGGCGACGATCTCGTGCCCCCCTCTGACCGTTGCCCCCGGAGTAAGTTCGACAAGCCCCTGCGCATCCGGCTGGTCGAAGCTCGTATACCAGTTGATGCCCGGTGATCACCGGCCGCAGCACCAGCGCCTCGAGCGCGTGCTGGAGCCCGAACGCGTGCTTGTAGGAGCTGATCAGCCCCATCTCCTTGCCGGCCTTGCACACCATCAGCCCGCTGCCGCCGGGATCATTCGGCGGGTACGGATCGCCCTCGAGCTGCGTCTCGAGCTCGTAGACCTTCACCGCCTCGTTCTCGTTGAGCGGCGCACCGCCCGAGAAGTTGGGCGCCGAATCAAGGGCGCCGCACAGCGCGTTGGCGGTGCACGATCCGATGTTCCCCTGGTTCAGCGGTAGGCCGGTCGCGTTGTGCGTCACGCTCTGGATCTGCGGCGCCCGCTCCGCCTGGTACTCGCGCGAGCGCGGGTCATGCAGGACATGCCGGCCCAGACGCATCCCCGCCACGAGATCCTCATTGAGCTGCTCGCTAAATACCCCGTTGCCGTTTCCGGCCATTTACGTCACCCCCGGTTTGCGGTTAGCTTCCGACCGGATTCTTCCGGACCGGGACTGGTCACGGGGTGAAATTTGTCACGCCGGCGCCATGACATAGGCCGCAAAAGGTGGCAAATGTTCACGAACAGTGAGAGTCTTGCTGTGGCGTGGCGGTGGCGGTGGCGGTGGCGGGGCGGTGGCGCTGGCGGGTTGGCGAGGCGCCGGCGGGCTCGGCTCGGAGGCTGTGGACTCTCGGCCGCGGTACGCTGCGCGCCCGCAGCCCTGACCGCGTGGCCCGGTAAAGGCGCAGGAGGAGGGTGGGTGAGGGCGCCGGCGGGTCGCCGGAGCCTGTGGTCGACCTGCTCGGGCGCTCATGCGGGCTCCCGTTTCGTGGCGACTCGCGGTTTGTGCCGGAGCTGTGTCGAGAGTGTCACGGGGATGGTGCCTAGCGCGTCAACACCGGCGCCAGATCCGAGCCCTGTCGACCTATGCACACTCCTCGTGCACAACTCGACAGGCCTCGCCGTCCGGCGCGGGATTGTCGTGCTGTGCACCATCGAAACGGCCGCGATCGCGCCCGTTCCCGCCCCCTTCCCCAGCGCCGTTTACCGGGCCGCCCGCAAATCCGAGCCGACCGCCGCCACAGCCGCCCCGCGGCCGAAAGTCGACAGCCACTGAGCCCAACCGGCCGGCGCCACCCGCCCGCCGGCGCCACCGCCACCCGGGGCGCCACCCACCCCGCCCGCGCCCTACGCCTTCGGCGTCGGAAACTGCGTGCGCATCATCAGATCCCAGACGCGGTCGGGGGTGATCCGGCGCTGGTTGATCAGCAGGTGCGCGCTTGGCGTGACCGCGTACCGGGCCTTCGGTCGTTTGGACTTGAGGGCGCCGGCGATCGTGTTGGCGACCGCCTCGGGCCCGGCGCCGAGCTTCGCCATCGGCCCCTTGTAGGCCTCCGCGCTGAGCTCGGCGACCTTGCGGTTGAATTGCTCATAGGCGCCGTCGCGGCCGGATTCGCCGACCGACGCCTTGGCCACCTCGCCGAACTTGGTCACGATCAGGCCTGGCTCGATCAGGATCACATCGACGCCGAAGCCGCGAACCTCGAAGCGCAGTGCGTCACTGATCGCCTCGACCGCGTACTTGGTCGCGTGGTAGAGCCCACCGCCGGGAAAGGTGAGCCGCCCGCCCATCGAGCCGAGGTTGACGATCTTGCCCCAGCGCTGCTGGCGCATGCCCGGCAGGACCAGCTGACACATCCGGATCAGGCCGAACACGTTCGTCTCGAACTGGCGCCGGATCTGCTCGATCGGAACCGACTCGACGGCGCCCGACTGGCTGTAGCCCGCGTTGTTGACGAGCACGCCGACCGCTCCCTCGGCCGCGATCACCGTGTCGACGGCCGCGCTCATCGACGCCTCGTCGGTGACGTCGAGCGGGAGCGTCTCGCAGCCCTTGTCCTTCAGGCCGCTCAGCGTCTCGGGGTTGCGCGCGGTGGCGTAGACCTTCCACCCATCGGCGGCGAGGCGCTCGGCCGTGGCGTACCCGATGCCGGACGAGCACCCAGTGATGAGGACGGCCTCCGAAGGCACGGGGCCAGTCTAGCCGCGAGATGGAACAGGTGGCCATCGATCGCGCCCAGGCTTGATTGCGCAGATAGTCTTCACCGATCCGGGGGCGACGGTTCGTTCCGGAATCAACTCGAACGCGGTTTCGACGAGGCCCCCGACCGAGCTGTGGTCTGAATCGCTCGGCGGTGGCGCGACCGAATGGGGCCCGGTGAACCTGGGCGGCCCGTTCAACTGGTCCGGTCTCGCGTATGACGCGGGCCAGATCTACACCGTCAACTACAGCGGGGTGATGGAGGCGTTCGACGCTGTCACCGGCCACCTGAAGTGGGCGACGCAAATGCCTTACCAGGATGCGTTCACCTCGCCTCCGACCGCCCTGAACGGCTACGTCTACACCGCGGGCGCCGGCAGCGGGGGTGACGTCTACGCCGTCCACGAGTCGACTGGAAAGCTGGCGTGGTACGCCGAGGTGGAAAACGGCGACGACAGCTCGCCAGCGGTCTCATCAACCGGCGTGTGGGTGTCGTATGCCTGTGGGCAGACGGTACCGCGACACAGACTGCGAGGTGGCGGTGGCAGAACGCCGGTCCTCGCCCACGGCGTTCTGTATGTGCGCGACTTCTCGTTCCCCGCAGTGCTCAAGGCGTCCAACGCCAAGCTGCGCGGTGCGTTCAGCGCGTCCGGGCCTGCGCCCGCCGTCGATCTGACCCAAAGCTATGACCTCCAAGGCACCACGCTCACGGCCACGAGCCTCAGCTCAGGTTCGGGGACGTGGAGCTTTACCGGCGACGCACGCTCGACTCGGCACCGATTGTCGCCGGCGGAACGGTCCTAATCGGCGGCTCGTCCGCCAGCTGTACGCGGTCTCGAGCGCCACGGGGAAGACGGAGTGGAACGTCAAGGTGGGGACAACGATCCCGGCGCCGAACGAACAGGGCCCCGCCGGCCACTGACGGGTCTCGCGACGTCGGGCGGCTTGATCGTGGTGCCCGCGGGCAGTGTCCTCGCCGCCTACAAGTGACGCGCGGTTGGCGCCGGCGCGCGCGGTGACTCGGTGGCGCCATGGCGCCACCGCGCTCAGATCTCGATCACCACGGCCCGGCCACCGTTGCCCCGTACAGCGGTGGCGAGCGCCTTGCCGGCGTCGGCCAGCGAAAACGTCGACCCGACGCGGATGGCGAGTCTGTCCGCGGCGAGGAGTTCGACCATCTCCTGGAGCCGAGGGCCGTCGGGGCGGACGTAGAGCGTAGAGGCGCTGATCCCGCGCTGGGGGTCGGGCTGGTCCGAGGTGATGGTGACCAGGCGGCCGCCGTCGTGCACGAGACCGATCGCGTCGGCCGAGCCGCCGGGGACGGCGTTGAGCGCCAGATCCACTCCCGTCCCGCCGGTGATCCGCCTCACTTCATCGGGCCAGGCGCCGTCGTGGTAGTCGAGTACCTGCGCTGCGCCGAGCGACCTGAGGTACTCGTGACCGTCCGAGCCCGCGATCGCGATCACCTCGGCGCCGCGCACGGCCCCGAATGACACGAGCAGGCTGCCGGTCACGCCGCCGGCGCCGTTGACGAGGAGCGTCTCGCCGTGCGCGACGCCGAGCGCCTCGTCGATCGCCTGCGCGGCGGTGAGCGCGGGTACGGGGAACGCTCCCGCGGCCGCCCACGAGACGCTCTCCGGCTTGCGCGCGAGCTGCGCCGCCGGCGCCAACAATGCCGCCGCCCAGGCGCCCTGGTCGCGCAGCGGCAGCGGGTGGGTGAGCACCTCGTCCCCCGCCGAGAAGCCATCGACCGCGTCTCCGACGGCCGCCACGACGCCGGCGGCCTCGACGCCGAGCGCCATCGGCGGACCGATGCCGACGTCCCAGTCGCCCCGGCGGACGACGTCGTCCCAGTTCGCGACACCGGCGGCCCTCACTTCGATCAGCACCTCGTCGCCGGCGGGCGCCGGAGGCTCGGCCACGTCGATCAGCTCGACGGGGCCATCCACCGCTTGGATCCCGGCTACGCGCACGGCCGACCTACGACCTGTCGATGAGGCGCGCGCCGCGCCCGTGGGTGAAGAAGCTGAACCCCCACTGGATCATCACCAACAGCCGGTTCTGGAACCCGATCAGGTAGTAGAGATGGACGAACAGCCACACGACCCACGCTGCAAGTCCGCTGAGCTTGATCCCCCGGAGGTCGGCCACCGCCTCGCCGCGGCCGATCGTCGCCACGTTGCCCTTATCGAAGTAGCGAAACGGCCGTGTTGATCTGCCCTGGAGCCGGTGGCGAATGAGTCCGCCCGCGTAGTGGCCCTCCTGGATGGCCACCGGAGCCAACCCCGGGAGCGTCTGCACGGCCCCGCTGGGCGCGCGCACCCTGACCATATCTCCGAGCGCGATGACTTCGGGGTGCCCCGCAAGTGTCAGGTCCTTCTCGACGGTGACACGCCCGGCCTTGTCGACCTCGGCTCCGGCGAGCTTCCCCAGCTGGCCGGCGAGACCCGAGGCCGTGACGCCCGCCGCCCAGATGATCGTTCTCGTCTCGATTTGCTCGTGAGCGCCGTCGGGCGCGGCAATCGTGACGGAGTGCTTGCTGATGTCGACGACCGTGCGGTCCACCATCGGTGTCACTCCGAGCTGACGCAGCGACGCCGCTGCCTTGGCCGAGAGTGACGGTGGGAACGCCGCCAGGATCCGGTCGCCGGTGTCGATCAACAGAACCTTGGCCGCGCGGGAGTCGATGTTGCGAAAGTCGTGGGGCAGGGTGTCGCGCGCGAGTTCGCCGATCTGACCCGCCATCTCCACGCCGGTCGGCCCAGCTCCGACGATCACGAAGGTCATCTCGGCGGTCCGGATATCCGGATCGGTGGTGAGCTCGGCGCGCTCGAAAGCGGCCAGGATCTCGGAGCGGACGTTCTTTGCGCTCTCGAGCGTCTTTACCTCCGCGGCGAACTCCCTCCAGTCCTCGTGGCCGAAGTAGGAGTAGCTCGAGCCACCGGCGACGACGAGCGTGTCGTAGGGCACCGATCGCGGCGCGTCCACGTCTGGCTGTTCGGCCAGCAACACCTGGCGCGCGTCGAGATCGAAGCCCGTGACCTCGGCCAGGAGCACGCGGACGTTCGGGTAGGACTTGAAGATCGCCCGCAGCGGATAGGCGATCTCCCCGGGCGACAGCGAGCCGGTGGCGACCTGGTAGGTGAGAGGCTGGAACAGGTGGTAGTTGCGGCAGTCGATCAGCGTGACGTCGACGGGCGCGTTGCGCAGCCGTTGCACGGTGGTCAGACCACCGAAGCCGCCGCCGATGACGACGACCCGGTGGGGCGAGGCGGACGAGGAGTCAGATGACGTGGTCACCGGGTACCCGAGCCTACGGATCTGAATCGTCCGGCGCAGCCCCGCGGGGGGCGGCGAAGTAGTGATGGCCGACACGATGGGCCCCGGGCACGAGCAGGCCGTCGAGCGTCTCGAGCAGACTCGCGTCGGGCTGGGTCTCACGCTCGTGCTGGCGCTCGTGCTCCTCCCACGACTCGACCAGGAACGCCTCCACGTAGCGGCGCGGGGCGGCGCTGTCGACAAACAGGCGGTGCCCTCGGGCACGTCGGGGATCGGCATCCGGTCCGCGGGGGTGACGTCGATCGACCCTGGCCTCGGGAGCGGTAGGCGCATGGTGGCCAGTCCACCGACGAACAGCCCGACGGCGAGGACGTCGCGCCGAGCACGGCGGCCCGGGCCATCATCCCGAGGAGCGCCGGAGAGTTGCGGACGAACCGGCCGCCGGCAGCAGCTGGGGCTGGAGCGTCTGCGCGGTCGGGCCGGTGATCCCCTGGCCCATGCCGATCCCGCACAGCACGAACAGCAGCACAGCGGGCGTCACCGCGCCCGCCACGTCGAGCACCCCGAGAGCGGCCGCCGAGAGCAGCATCACGAACTGGCCGAAGAGGATCAGCCGCTTTCGATCGGGCAGGTAGCCGAGGACGCGGCCGGGGATGGCGAGCGCCAGCACCGGCAGGTTGGCGGGCTCCAGCCCGGACGAGCTCCGAGCAGGGGCACTGGGCGCAGCGTTCGTCGTGCGCAAACCCTACGAGGCCCCGATGTGGCGCCGGTATGCTCACCCGGCAGGTGCGCGCGCTCGTTCTCTCTGACACCCATTTCGGTGCGTGGACGGGCGACGACATTCTTCGCGAGCCCGAGACGCTGGCGCTGCTGGAGCCACACCTCGACGTCGACGAGGTGATCTTCATCGGCGATCTGTTCGACTTCCTGTTCGGCTCGGTGCGGGGCGCGTTCGCATCGGCGGAAGGACTGTTCGGCCTCCTGCGCGAGAAGCTGCAGGGCGGGCGGTTCGTGTTCCTGGCCGGCAATCACGACCATCACTTCGTCGTCGATCAGGCCGTCCAGCTGCTCCAGCTCGAGCTCATCACCGGCAAGCCGGCGGGAGAGCTTCAAGCCGAGGCCCTGCGTCGGGACTTCTTTCGCACCTTTCTCGAGTCGCGCCTCGACGGCGTCGAGGTCGACGTTCGCTATCCCGCCTACACGTTCGGTGGAGTGCTGTGCACGCACGGGCACTACCTCGACTTCTACGCCCGGCGCAGCGGCCCGGCCGCCGGGCGCCTCCTGGCGCGAGTGCTGTGGGCCATCTCGGTCGGGGGCGACGAGCACGACCCGACGGTCGGGGACTACGAGGCGACGATCACGCTGCTCACGAGCCTGCTTTACACGATCGCGCAACTCCCGAACGGCACCCGGGCGCAGCGGCGCGCGTTCAAGGGCTTCCAGGCGCTCGAGCGCAACATCCGTTTCGGTACCGCGCCTGTCAGGGCGATCGAAGAGCTGACCCATTGGGTCGCCGTCCAGTCCCGCGCCCACAGCAGCGAGCGCGACCGGCAGGAGGCGGAGACGACGATTGCCGCGTACAAGGGCGCGCGGTCGCAGGAGGCCGAGCGGCGAAGGCGGACGGGCGCTCCCACCGGAGGCGAATCAGCCAGCTACGTGATGGCTCGGATCGTCCGTCCGAGCGACCCTGCCGGGCCGGCTATCGAGGCGTTTGAGAAGGTTGTCATGAACCTCGGCTGGGCACGCGACACGGACCGGATCGTGTTCGCGCACACGCACCAGCCGCTCGACGGTGTGGTCGGGCCGAGCCGTCGCGTCCGCTACTGGAACTCCGGCTCGTGGATCTACGAGCCCGACCTCACCTCGAAGGAGGCGTACAGGGCGTATCTGAAGAACGCGTGGCCGGGATCTGCAGTGCTGATCGACTCGGACGAGCCGCAACCGCGTCTGCTTCGGCTCCGCGAGCATCTCAAGCCGGTTCCCGAGGCCGGCGACAGCTAGTGTTGCGCGAAGCGGCGGAGTACCCGAACTCCTTTGTCGAACTCGGGCCCGGCGAGGAGCGGATCGAGACCGACCGCTACACGCTGTGCATGTCGAGCCGCAAGCGCTGGAACACGGTGCAGCGCCAGCGGTTCGGGCGAGAGGAGCTCGACGACGTCCTGGGCGAGGTGAGAGCGCTCCTCACTGAGCGGGAACGTCCGAGCACGCAATGGGAGATCGGGAGCAGGGCCCAACCCGAGGGCCTGGTCGAGCTGCTCCTCGAGCGAGGACTCGTGCGCGACAGTGATCCGGTGGCGATCGCGCTCGCGTTGCGCGGCGAGCCGCCCGCGCCACCGGCGCATCTGGTGGCCCGACGGGTCGAGACCGAAGACGAGTACGTGGCCGCGCGCGAGGTGCAGGCCGCCGCGTTCGGGACGCCGGCAGAGGAGCTTCCCGAACAGCGGGCGATCGCGCGCGAGCGATGGCGCCGGTCCCCCGGCATCATGCACGGCGTCTGGCTCGACGGCGAGCTCGTCTGCGCCGGCACCTGCTCGCGGACCCCCTACGGGCTGGCGCTGTTCGGCGGCGGCACGCTCGAGCGGGCGCGCGGTAAGGGTGCCTACCGGGCGCTCGTTCACGCCCGCTGGCAGGAGGCCGCGGCGCGACACGACCCGGCGCTGATCACGCAGGCGGGTGCGATGTCACGCCCGATCCTCGAGCGGCTCGGGTTCGAGCCGGTCGGCCGGATCGACATACTGCTCGACGAGTTCGGGGTTCCCGCTACCGACGGATGAGGACGTCGATCCCGTCGAGGATCCGCTCGAGGCCGAAGTCGAACTCCGCATCGATGTCGTCCTCGTCGTCGAGCGAGCCCGACTCGATCGCCCGGTGGAGCGCCGGGAAGCCGTCCGACGGGGTGAGCTGGGAGAGCATCACGCCGTAGCCCGGCATCACGGGCTGCCCCCCCGAGGCCGCGGCGAAGTCGGCGGTGAGCGTCGCGTCGTTGCGGACGAAGCCGCTCAACAGCAGGACGCACGAGAGCTTGTCCTGTTCGGACAGCGGCGTGGTCGAGAGGGAGCGCAGCGCGCGCTCGAGCCAGGCGACGTTGTTGGGCCCGAGCGGCGGCGCGCTGATCGGGACGCGCAGCGACCAGGGGTGGCGGCGGTAGGCGTCGCGCAGCCCGACGGACCAGCGCGTGAGACCGGCGCGCCAGTCGTCCTCGCCATCCTCCGCACGCGGCGGCGGGCCGAGCGCGGCGTCGACCATCAGCGTCAGCAGCTCGTCCTTGGCCGCCACGTAGCGGTAGAGCGACATCGTGCCGACGCCGAGCTCGCCGGCCACCCGCGCCATCGACAGTCCGCCGATCCCATCCGTGAGCGCCACCTTGATCCCGGCGGCGACGATCCGGTCGAGCGTGAGGCCGCGCTTCGGCCCGCGCGTGCCCCGGTCGCGCAGGCCCCAGGCGAGCTCGATGCTCGGCGGGATGGCCGGCCGGTCAGTCATCTGACTCGCAGCGTACTTGACCGCGTCCGAGAATTGCGTATATGCTACGCACAATCGCGTACATGCTACGCAGTTTATCCAGAGTTGGGAGCCACATGACAATCGAAGCCCACCACATGACGAAATCGTTCGGCGGCCAACGCGTACTCGACGGCGTCGATCTGCGCGTCGCCCAAGGCAGCGTGTTCGCCCTGCTCGGCCCGAACGGAGCGGGCAAGACGACGACCGTCAAGATTCTGGCCACGCTGCTGACGCCCGACCGGGGACAGGCCACCGTGGCCGGTCACGACGTCGTCGCCGAGCGCCACCAGGTACGCCGGCGTATCAGCCTGACGGGCCAGTACGCCGCGCTCGACGAGCTCCAGACCGGGGCCGAGAACCTGGAGATGATGGGGCGGCTGCGCCGCCTGTCCAGACGGGCGGCGCGGGGTCGGGCGCGTGAGCTGCTGGAGGAGTTCGATCTCACCGAGGCGGCCGACCGGCGGGTCGAGAAGTACTCGGGCGGCATGCGCCGGCGGCTCGACCTCGCCGCCAGCCTGATCGACCGGCCGGAGGTGATCTTCCTCGACGAGCCGACGACGGGTCTCGACCCGCGCAGCCGCCAGGCGATGTGGGGACTGGTTACCGGGCTCGCCGACTCCGGTGTGACCGTGCTCCTGACCACGCAGTACCTCGAGGAGGCAGATCGGCTCGCCGACCGGATCGCGGTGCTCGACGGCGGCCGGATCGTCGCCGAGGGCACGGCCGAGGAGCTCAAGCGGCGGGTGGCCAGACACCGGCTCGAGCTCGAGGCCGTCGACGCCGAGGCGTTCGAGGATCTCCGGAGGCGGGCCGGGGACGGCGTGGTAGGCGCCGACCGCTCGTCGCTGACTATCTCGCTGGCCACCGACGGCGGCGCCGCCGAGGTCCGCGCGCTGCTCGACGACCTCGACCCGGACGGCTTCGGGATCGCCCGCTTCGCGGTGCACAGCGCCACTCTCGACGAAGTGTTCATGACCCTAACGAGAACGGAGCCTGCCCATGTCTGAGATCGCCCTCGTCGCTGAGGCGCGGACGCTGGTCGTCCGCTCGCTGCGGCTCACGCTGCGCAACGTCGACAGCCTGCTCACCGCGCTGGTGCTGCCGATCCTGATGATGCTGATGTTCGTCTACCTGTTCGGTGGCGCGATCCACACGGGCACCCGCTACGTCGACTACGTCGTGCCGGGCGTGCTGCTCGTGTGCGTCGGCTTCGGATCCTCGACGACCGCGATCACGGTCTCCAAGGACCTGACCGGCGGGATCATCGATCGCTTCCGGTCGATGGACGTCCGAGCCGAGACGCTGATCAACGGCCACGTGATCGCCAGCGTGGCCCGGAACCTGCTGTCCTCGACGCTGGTGGTGGCGGTGGCGCTCGCGATCGGGTTCCGGCCGCACGGGAACCCGGCCGGGTGGCTCGAGGCGGCGGCCATCCTGGCCCTGTTCGTGCTCGCGGTCTCGTGGTTCGCGGCCGCGATCGGGATCATCGTGCGCTCGCCGGAGGCCGCCCAGGGGATCTCGTTCCTGGTCAGCTTTCTCCCCTACCCGAGCAGCGCCTTCGTCCCGATCCACACGATGCCTTCGGCGCTACAGGGATTCGCGCAGAACCAGCCGGTGACGGCCGTCGCCGACACGCTTCGCGCGCTGCTGAACGGGGCGCCTCCGGGTCCCGCCGCGTGGCACGCGATCGCGTGGAGCGCCGGGATCCTCGTGGTCTCAGTGGCGCTGTCCGGAGCCCTGTTTCGCCGCCGCCTCAGCGGCTGACTGACGTGCGCGCGCGAGGGCGTCCTCGGCCTCGCGCAGCGCGTCGGCCGCCCGGTCCCGGCGGGCCTCCGCGGTCGCGACGTCGCGGTTGGCGCGCTCGAGAGCGCGGCGGGATTCCGCCTCCGCCTTCTGAGCCGCCTTCTGCGCGGCCTTGTCAGCCGCTTTGGGACGCGCCGCGAGCTCCCCGAAGGCGCCGAGGCCGACGTGGCGAAGCTCGCGCTCGAGGCAGCCCTCGCGCACCTGGCCGCGGGCGTCCTCGTCGAGCGCCGCGGCGTGGAGCGTGTCCGAGACCCGGTCGAGCGTCGCCTGCGTGAGCTCGTGACCCTCGGAGCTCAAGCAGGCCGCGCGCGGACTCAGTGAGCTCGTCGGCCGCTTCGCGCTCGCGCTCGGCCGCCTCGCGCAGCTTGCGGGGGTCCCCCTTGCCGGCGAGCAGGTCCGACTGGGCGCGCTGGAGCTGGTCGCCGGCGTCGAACAGCGCGTCGACCGCCTGGCTCTGGGTGCGGACGAGCTGGTTGACCGCCCACGCCGCCACCGAGGGCTTTCGCAGCTTGGCCACCTCCGCCGCCTCGTCGCGCTTGCCGTCGGCGCGCAGCGCCTTGGCGAGCGCGCCGCGCTCTGCCACGAAGCGGTCGAGTGGGAGGCCGTAGAGGTCGCGTGGTTCCATCGGCGATACACAGTGCGGCGTGCGCCGCCCCGCGGCGTAGAGCCCCTACCCCCTCACCAGCTTCTTGTATGTGAGCCGGTGCGGGCGATCGGCCTCGGCTCCGAGCTGCTCGTGGCGGAAGGTCTCGTAGGCCTCGAAGTTGCCCTCGAACCAGCGGACCTGAGAGTCGCCCTCGAACGCGAGGACGTGGGTGGCGATCCGGTCGAGGAACCAGCGGTCGTGGGAGACGACCACGGCGCACCCGGCGAATGACAGGAGCGCCTCCTCGAGCGCGCGCAGCGTGTCGACGTCGAGGTCGTTCGTCGGCTCGTCGAGGAGCAGCAGGTTGCCCCCGGTGCGCAGCAGCTTCGCCAGGTGCAGCCGGTTGCGCTCGCCGCCGGAGAGCTTCTCGACCTTCTTCTGCTGCTCGGTGCCCTTGAAGTTGAAGCCGGCGACGTAGGCCCGGCTGTTGACCATCCGATCGCCGAGCGAGATCTGATCGGCGCCGCCCGAGATCTCCTCCCACACGGTCTTGGATCCGTCGAGCGCGTCGCGGGACTGATCGACGTAGGCGAGGTCCACGGTGTCGCCGAGCCGGAGCGTCCCGCCGTCGGGCTGCTCGGCGCCGGTGATCATCTGCAGCAGCGTCGTCTTGCCGGCGCCGTTGGGCCCGATCATCCCCACGATCCCGCCGCGGGGGAGGTTGAACGAGAGGTCGTCGATCAGCACGCGGTCGCCGTAGGCCTTGCGCAAGCCGTCGGCCTGGACGACGACATCGCCGAGCCGGGGGCCGGCCGGGATGTGGATCTGCACCTGGTCGAGCTTGACGTTGCGGTCCTCGGCGAGCAGCGCCTCGTACGCGTTCAGCCGCGCCTTGGGCTTGTTGCGCCGGGCGCTGGCGTTGAGGCGGACCCATTCGAGCTCGCGCTCGATCGTGCGCTGGCGGGCGGTGTCCTGCCTGGCCTCGTGCTCGAGGCGCTCGCGCTTCTGCTCGAGCCAGCCCGAGTAGTTGCCCTGGTAGGGGATCCCGCGGCCGCGGTCGAGCTCGAGGATCCAGCCGGCGACGTTGTCGAGGAAGTACCGGTCGTGGGTGACCGCGACGACCGTGCCTGCGTAGTCGCGCAGGAAACCGCTCGAGCCACGCGACCGACTCGGCGTCGAGGTGGTTGGTGGGCTCGTCGAGCAGCAGCAGGTCGGGCTGGCGCAGCAGCAGGCGGCACAGCGCGACGCGGCGGCGCTCGCCGCCCGAGAGCTTGGAGACGTCGGCGTCCGGCGGCGGGCAGCGGAGCGCGTCCATCGCGATCTCGAGCGTCGTCTCGAGGTTCCAGCCGTCGACGGCGTCGATCCGCTCCTGCACGCTGCCGAACTCGTCCGCCGTCTCGTCGGAGTAGTTCATGGACAGCTCGTTGAACCGGTCGAGCAGCGCTCGCACCTCGGCGACCCCCTCCTCGACGTTGCCGCGCACGTCCTTGGACTCGTCGAGCTGGGGCTCCTGCTCGAGCAGGCCCACGGTGGCGTTCGGGGCGAGCTGGGCCTGGCCGTCGAACTCGGTGTCGATGCCGGCCATGATCCGCAGCAGCGTCGACTTGCCGGCGCCGTTGTAACCGAGCACGCCGATCTTGGCGCCGGGGAGGAACGAGAGCGAGATGTCGCTCAGCACCTCCCTGTCGGGCGGATAGCGGCGCGAGAGCTTGTAGGTGGTGAAGATGTACTGAGCCGACATTTGCCACTTTGAGGATAGGCGTGGCGGGTTAGGATCGCCCTGAGGGCCGTTGGCGACCAAGGGGATCCGATGCTCAAAGAGGCGTTCGACCGTCACGAGTTGAACCGATACGTCCACGCGATCCGGGACAACCTCGACGCCCCCGCACTCGCCGACGCCGCCCAGCGGGCCGCGCCCGTTCTCGACGGCGAGCAGGACCCGCAGGCGGCGGTCCGGGCGAACCTCCGGGACGTGACGGACGCGCTGGCGTCGTCGGGCGGGCGCAAGACATCCCGCGTTCCCTTTCTGGCTCGGGACCCTGTGCAGAGCATCCTTCAGAGCACGCTCGAGTCGAAGCTCCGCGAGCAGGGCGTGGAGGACGCGGCGCCCCCGCATCGAGAGGGGCTCGCCAAGATCATCCACACGTGCGAGTCGTTCCTTCACCCGCTGCGCTACGGACCGACGAACGTCGACTGGGTGATCGACGTCGGCAAGGCCATGCTCCACCGCGTGGCCGAGGGCAACCATCCGTTCAACCCGAAGCCGGCGAAGCAGGTGATGATCAGCGACGACGCCCGGGTCGTGGTCGTAGGTGACTGGGGAACCGGACTTCCGCGCGCCCGAGCGGTGGCTGGCTTCATGGCCGATGAGGTCGCGCAGGCGCTCGCCGACGGGCGCGAGGCGCACGTGATCCACCTCGGAGACGTCTACTACTCGGGGATGCCCGACGAGGTGCGGCGCAACGTGCTCGCGCCCGGGCTGTGGCCGGTCACGGCCGAGCAGGCGGCCGCCGGCGTCACGTCGTGGTCGCTGAACGGCAACCACGACATGTACGGCGGCGGGTTCGGCTACTACGACACGCTGCTGGCCGATGAGCGGTTTGCGGCGCAGCGCTCGGACGACGGCGAGCCGACGAGCTTCTTCCGGCTGACCTCGCCGTCGTGGGACATCGTCGCGCTCGACACCTCGTGGGATCCGGATCCGCTCTCGCCAGGGGCACGTCGCGGTGCTCGAGGATCCCCAGGCCCAGTTCGTCGCGGACGTCGCCGGCGAGTCCGGCCGCAAGCTGATGCTGCTCAGCCACCACCAGCTGATCTCGGTCTACGACAAGGAGGATCTGGGCCCGGTTCTGGGCGAGAAGCTCGGCGCGGTGCTGGGGACGGACCGGGTGACGGCGTGGCTGTGGGGCCACGAGCATCGCTGCATGGGATTCGCGGCCGATCAGCACATCAAGTTCCCGCGGTGCATCGGTCACGGTGGCGTTCCGGTGCTCATGAACCACGCCGCGGATGACCCGATCCCGCCGCCCGGGATCTGGGAGGAGCGCGGCTTCCTCGAGGACCGCGGAGACCACTGGATGCGCTTCGGCTTCGCGATCCTCGATTTCAACGCGGCGGGTATCAACGTCCGCTATCGCGATGACCAGGGCACGATTACACGCACGGAGGTGATCGCCTGAACGCGGGGGGTACGCCCGAGCACTTCGACGCGGTCGTGGTGGGCTCGGGCTTCGGTGGCGCGGTGACGGCCGCCCGGCTGGCCGAGGCGGGGTGGCGGGTGTGCGTGCTCGAGCGGGGCAAGAGCTACCCACCGGGCTCGTTCCCGCGCACGCCGCTCGGGATGAAGCACAACTTCTGGGATCCGGCACAAGGACTGCTCGGCATGTTCGATCTCTATTCGTTCAGCGGGATCGACGCGGTGTGCGCGAGCGGGCTCGGTGGCGGCTCGCTGATCTACGCCAACGTGTTCCTGCGCAAGGACGAGCGGTGGTTCGTCCACGAGGACCGGGAGGGCGGCGGCTACGAGGACTGGCCGATCACCCGCGCCGATCTCGATCCGCACTACGACCGGGTCGAGCAGCGCGTCGGCGTACAGGAGTTCCCGCTCGAGCAGTCGCCCTATGACCGGACGGCGAAGGTGCTGGCCTATCGCGACGCCGCTCAGGGACTCGGTCTCGACTGGTCGTTGGTGCCGCTGGCCGTGACGTTCGCCAACGCCGGCTCACCGGCGGTGCCGGGCGAGCCGATCGCCGAGCCTCCCAACCTCCACGACCGCACCCGCGACACGTGCCGGCTCTGCGGGGAGTGCGACGTGGGGTGCAACTACGGCTCCAAGAACACGCTCGACTACACCTACCTGACACAGGCGTGGCGCGCGGGGGCGGAGCTGCGGACGCTGTGCGAGGTGCTGGCGTTCGAGCCTTGCGAAGGCGGCGACTATCGGGTGCACTACGTCGTGCACGACCCCGAGCGGGTCGCCGAGGCCGCCGCGCTCGAGCGGCGCACGGTCACGTGCGGGCACCTGATCCTGTCCGCCGGCACGCTCGGGACGACCGCGCTGATGCTGCGAAACCGCGCCGGCCTGCCGGCGCAGCTGAATCAGATCGGCGCCGGGTTCTCCGGCAACGGCGACCTGCTCACGTTCGCGCTCGAATGCAAGCAGCGCGGCGAGGACCTGCGAGTGCTCGAGCCGTCGATCGGGCCGGTGATCACCAGCGCGATCCGGATCCCCGATGCGCTCGACGACGAGCAGGCGCCCGACTGGCTCGGTCCGGGCCGCGGCTTCTACCTCGAGGATGCCGGGGCGCCGGCGTTCGCCAGCTGGATGCTCGGCATGCTCGAGGAGCCGGGGACGCTCTTCAAGGAGATTCCCAAGCTGTGGCACTACGCGGTGTCGCGGCTGCGCGGGCCGCGCCACAGCGAGGCCGGCGACATGGCCTCGGCACTGCTGGGCAACTGCGACCTCTCGGCCGGAGGACTCCCGCTGCTCGGCATGGGCCGCGACATCCCCAACGGGCGGTTGCTGCTGCGGGGCGACCTGCTCGAGCTGGACTGGGACAAGCAGGGGGCGTCCGCTGACTATTACAACCGGGTGAACGAGCTCTCGCGCCGGGTTGCGCACGCGCTCGGCGGCAAATTCTTCGATGACCCGATCTGGTACGACGACCGTGTCATCACCGTCCACTCGCTGGGGGGCTGCCGGATGGGGCGAACTGAGCAGGACGGGGTCGTCGACGCGTACGGCAACGTGTTCGGGTGTCCGGGGCTGCACATCGCCGACGGCTCGGTGATGCCGGGTCCGGTTGGCGCGAACCCGTCGCTGACGATCGCGGCGCTGGCGGACCGGTTTGCCGACGCGATCCTGGAGCAACCGCGGGCCGGAGCGGGGCGAGCCCGGGCGCCGGCGGAGCAGTCGCCGGCGCCCGGCGGTCCCGTGGCGGCGGTCGGGGGCCCGTCCGGCGGGCGAGCCGTGTCGCTGTCGTTCACCGAGGAGATGAAGGGATATGTGACGTTCGGCGAGTCGGACTACGACCGCGGCTACCGGGCGGGCAAGAAGGCGGGCAGCGCCTTCATGTTCCACCTGACGATCACGACCGATGACATCGATCGGTTCATCGCCGATCCCGGGCACACCGCCCGCGCCGAGGGGTGGATCGAGTCCGATCAGTTCGGCGGCAGGCTGCCGGTCTCGGACGGCGTCTTCAATCTGTTCGTCGCCACCGGCTCACCGGGCGAGAGGCGGATGCTCTACCACCTCCAGTTCAGCGACGGCGAGCAGCACCCACTGACGATGACCGGGTTCAAGGAGATCCTCCACGGCGACGGGCTCGATGGGTGGTCGGAGACGACGACGCTGTTCACGCGCGTGCTGGCGGGCCACGTCGCGCCGGGGGCGGACGCGGACGGCGCGGACGCAGACGGGCGGATCGAGGCCGGCGGCATCCTCCACATCCATCCGCTCGACTTCGCCCGCCAGCTGACCACATTCCGCGTGCACCCGGCGGAGCGTGTCGACGCGCTGGCGCGGTTCGGGGCGCTGTTCGCCGGCGAGCTGTGGAGCGTCTACGGGCCCGGGGGCCGGGCGTGACCCAACTTCGGAATCTCGAGGACGGGACGTGAGCGAACAGGTGATCGAGTTCGCCGCGGGCGACGGCCTGGAGCTGAACCTGATCAACGTCCGGGGTTCCAGGCCGCCCACGAAGGGGCCCGTTCTGCTGGTCCACGGCGCCGGCGTGCGCGCCAACATCTTCCGCGCTCCGAGCGGACGCAACCTGGTCCAGCTGCTGGTCGACGAGGGCTGGGACGTGTGGCTCGAGAACTGGCGAGCCTCGATCGACATCCCGCACAACCACTGGACGCTCGACCAGGCGGCCGTCTACGACCACCCACGAGCCGTCCAGACCGTCTGCGAGCAGACCGGAACCGATGAGCTCAAGGCGGTCATCCACTGTCAGGGCTCGACGAGCTTCATGATGAGCGCGCTCGCCGGGCTGGTTCCGCAGGTCAAGACGATCGTCTCCAACGCCGTGTCGATCCATCCCAAGGTTCCGTGGCTGGCGAACGTCAAGCTCCGCTCGATGGTGCCGTTCACCTCGCGGGTCCTCGGTTACATGGACCCGCAGTGGGGACGAAATGGCGCGCCCTGGGTCGTGCCGAAGCTCGTGGGTTTGTGGATCAGGCTCGACCACCACGAGTGTCACAACAGCGTGTGCAAATGGTCGAGCTACACATACGGCGCCGCCAAACCGACCCTGTGGCGACACGAGAACCTCAATGACGACACCCACGAGTGGCTACGTCACGAGTTCGGCGCCGTACCCCTGACGTTCTTCAACCAGATCGACCGCTGTGTCAGGGCCGGTCACCTGCTGAGCGTCGATCATTTTCCCGAGCTTCCCACCGACTTCACGGCCCAGGCTCCGAGGACGGACGCCCACGTCGCGTTTCTGGCCGGGGCGCGCAACAGCTGCTTCACCCCGGACAGCCAGCGCGCGTCGCACGAGTGGTACGAACGCCACGCCCCCGGCCGCTCGATCCTGCACATCCTGGACGGTTACGGCCATCTCGATGTCTTCATGGGACACCGAGCCGTCCGCGACACCTTTCCCACGATCGTCGAAGAGCTCGAAAGGAGACCGTGATGTCAGACGGACAACTGGGGGCCACGTCCGTCCCGGCCGAGGTCGGCAGTGACGACCTCTTGGGGGGTTGGCTCAGCGCAAATCTCGGCAAGCTCGTGGCGGGAGTGCTCGCACCGGTGTTCGCCGTGCTCTCACCGGCCCTGGCCGGACTCGCCAACGAGGTGTTCAACCTGCACCTGAGCACCCAGCAGGTCTCCAACGTCGGGATCGCCATCGTGGCCGGGCTGGGACTGATTGGTTACAAGTGGCTCTCCAACCGGGGAGCCTGGGAGCGTGCGATGCTCGACGTGCAGAAGGCCTACCTGCTCGGCAAACCGACCGTCCCGGCGGACGCCGCCGCGGGCGCGAGCGAGACGGTCCCAAAAGCGTACGGGGCCGGGGGGGCGTGATGTCATCTTCGAGTCCCGGGACGACGACGGCCGCGGCGTACGACCCGGTGGCGCTGCTCGCGCAGTACCGGCCGGTGGTCCAGTACGACTCGCTCGAGAGTTACTACACCGATTGGGCGGCGGTCATCACCGACCACCCGGGGAACGCGCTCAAGCGGGCGAACGGCACGGTGATCGCCGCCGCCGCGGCGGCTCCGCACGGAGGCCCCGTGCCCCTGCTCAACCTCGCGTTCCTCCGGCCCGACGTGTATCCCAACGGAGAGCCGGTACTCGCTACCGACTTCGTCGGCGAGACCACCGGCAACTACGTCACCGCGGCGCGCGTGATGCACGCCCTGCCCGGCTATGCGAACAAGGTCCACGGCCGGGTGGTCTCACTGAAGGGTTCCACGTGGCTCCAGTACTGGTTCTTCATGTATTACGACGACCCCGGATTCCTGGGCCTCGGCGCGCACGAGGGCGACATCGAGATGATTCAGCTCCGCCTCGACGCCACCGGCCAGCCCGATGTCGTCAGCTATGCCCAGCACCGCAGTGGCGTTCGGGCGTCGTGGAATGAGGTCGAGCAGCAGGGCGGGGCGCCGGTCGTCTACAGCGCACGGGGAACCCACGCCTCGATGATGCGTTCTGGGACGCTCGTCAGCGACCGATCGCTGATCCCTGACCACAACGATGCGCGCGGACCGCGCGTGCAGCTCGGCCTGATCTCCCTGTCGCCGACGCAGACGCCGTGGGCGTTCTGGCCGGGGCACTGGGGGGGCACGAAGCCGGACATCGAAATCCTCGGCCAAGTGGGGGTCGAGGCCAACAGCCCAACCGCGCTCACCGCGCACGCTGCATGGCAGGACCCGAACGCGTTCTACAACAGCTGTGACCCCGCCGATGTGCCGCCCGTGGGGCAGCCGCACACGATCGACAGCCCGGCGCCACCGGCGCCCGCGCTCCAGGTGGCGCCGGTGCCCGGCGGTGGCGCGGTCCACGTCACCTACGAGCTTCCGAGCACGCCGGGCAGCGCCGCGGCCGAACGCCTGGTGATCGGCGTCGACTCGTCGCACGGCCAACTGCCGCCGGCGACGACGGTGATCCACGATCCCGGGATCCGGGGAGAACTCGAAGCGCGGGTCCCTCCGGGGGTGAACTCCGTCCAGATTCGCGCCGCTGCGCACTCGAACGAGGGCGCCGTCAGTACCACGAGCACCGCCACCACGTCCATGTAGCCGTGCTCGTCGACCTGCACGCCCACTATCCGATGCACCTGGTCCCCGGCCCGCGACAGCGGACCCACGAGCGGGTGCGCGCCTGGACCCGACGGCGCTGGCAGGCGCGGATCGTCGGACTGATCTCGAAGTTCGCGAACTATCAGGGCCCGGGCGACGCGCCGTCGGTCACCGAGGAGCTGATGCGCGACGGCGACGTCGGAGCGCTGCTGTCGGTCCTGTACGCGCCGTTCGACGAGATGGACCTGGATCAGCCGTACGGCGCTCCGCCCCAGAGCGGCTACCCGGCCGACATCGTGGCCGAACTGGACCTGGTCGAACAGCACGTGGCGGAGCGCAGCGATGTGATCGGCGTCGCGCATACGCCGGCCGAGCTCGACGCGCTGCTCAGCGAGGGGCGGATCGCGCTGGTCCACGCGATCGAGGGCGGCTTCCAGCTCGGACCCGACGAGTCCGCCGTCCGCGACCACGTGCGGACGCTCGCCGGCCGCGGCGTCGCCTACGTGACCGTGGCGCACCTGTTCTGGCGAGAGGTCGCCACCAATGCGCCGGCGCTGCCGTTCCTTCCCGACTGGCTCTACAACCTCGTCTTCCCACAGCCAGACAGGGGACTCAGTGACCTGGGTCGGGCGGCCGTCGAGGCGATGATCGACGAGGGCATCCTCGTCGACATCACCCATATGAGCGCACGCTCGATCGACGACACGCTCGCGCTGTTTGACCGGCGCGATCCGGATCGGCGCATCCCGGTGATCGCAACGCACATGGCGTGCCGGTTCGGCGGGCTCGAGTACACGTTCCCCGACGAGACGATCACGCGCGTCGCCGAGCGCGGCGGCGTGCTGGGCTGCATCCTCTGCGAGCACTACATCTCCAGCGGGCTGGGCTCGGTCCGGTCTTACGAGGAGTCGGTCGACGCGTTGTGCAAGCACATCGACCGGATCAGCGAGCTGACCGGCTCGTTCGATGCGATCGGAATCGGCTCGGATCTCGATGGCTACATCAAGCCGGCGCTGCCCGGGCTGGAGCACATGGGCAAGATGCGTGCGCTCCAGGAGTCGCTGGGCGAGCGCTACGGTGTCGCGAACGCCGACAAGATCTGTGCTCAGAATGCGCTGCGGGTGTTGCGATCCGCCTGGACGGTGCGGCGGCCCATATGAAACCCGTGGGATGTCCGGGTCGAGGCGGGTGATGGACAGGGAGCAACCACCAGGACTTCCGACGAAGGTCGTCCTGCGTGGCGCGAACGGCAGGATCCTGCCGGCGCCCTGATCAGGTGCGACCATGCGGGGCGTGCGCGCGCTCGCCGCCGTGTTCGCCCTGATCGCCGTGGGGTGTATGTCTCTGGCGATCGTCGGGATGGTCACGGGGCGGCCCAGCGACCGCACCGGCGTGTTCCTGCGGATCGGGGCGCTGGTGACGTTTGCGATCGCGGTCGTGCTGGGCGTGGCGGCGCATTAGGAGGTGGCGTTGCGCGTCGTCGCCTTGGCTGGCGACGGCCCGGTAAACGGACGGGCTGGGGACGGGGAGGGCCGATCCGGCGCGATCGGGGGCTGTTTGGATGGTGCCTAGCACGACAATCTTGCGCCGGATGGCGAGCCCTGGCGGGCTATGCACGAAGAGTGTGCTCAATGCGACAGTGCTCGGATCTGGCGCCGGTGTTGACGCGCTATGCACCATCCCCGTGACACTCTCGACACACTCCCGCCCGGATACGGATGGGATCCACGATCCGCCGCTGTGACAAGGCTCACGATCAGCGCGTCGAGTAGCCCCTACCGTTGGTGAGGAGTCAAGAAGGGGGTCGACGATGATCGACGTAGTTTGTTTTTGTGGTTGTTCGTATTCCTTCGAAGGTGACACCGGCGCCTGTCCGGAGTGCGGCGAGCCGGTCACGTTTGTCCGTGCCTCGGCCGATGAGCGGGGGACGCCTGGGGAGCGGGAGCGGCTCAGTCCGCCGGGACGCGACCCGGCGCCACACGAGCTGGCGGCGTGACGGGACCGGCCGCGGCGATACACAGCGCCTCGCGTTTGCGGCCCGCTCGGCATCCAGCCTCGCATATCGGGCCGCACGCGAGTCATCCGGCTGCGCCCGGCCCGCGAGGCAGAGCCCCGCTCAGTGAAGGACCAGCTTCAGCGCCACGATCAGCAGGCCCAGGATCGTGCCGGTGCCTGCCTGAAGCAGTAGCTCCAAGGCTCCCAGCCTGGCCCGGAAGCCCGCCGCGAGCTCGAGGATGACGATCATGACCACCGTCGTCCACAGGGCGGCGGTCGTGCCGTCGGTTGATTTCGCGCCGAGGATCCACGCGATCAGCAACGCGAGCACGGGGACGATGGCGCCCTGGAGAATCGGCAACTCGTGCAGGCAGCTGCGCCACAGGAGCTTCGCCGAGATCGGCTCCCGTGCCCGCAGGCGCATCCCCAGAAAATGGGCGTAGACGTGCGTGAGCACGTACAGCAGAAGGATGACGAACGCGGCCTCGACGGTCTCCGCGTACGTCTCGTGTGCGCTGTCCTCGACGGCGAACAGAACGCCGATCATGACCGTGCCGTAGACGGCCCCCTCGACGTTCTCCGCTACGGCATCCAGCAGCCTGTCGGTGACCCGCCGTAGCCGCCCAGGCGGCGTGCGGGACGTTGGCGCGGCCATGCCGGGATTATCTATGCCCGGGTCGGGTCCCGTTCGGGTCAGGTCTCGGGCTGCCAGCCGCTGACGACCCACTGGCCGGCGGCGACCTCGACCACGCTGGCGAGCGTGAGGTGCCACGCGGGGCGCAGGCCCTGATATGCGGTGGAGGCAGTCGCGGTCGTCTGCTCGCGGGTCACTACCACGTACTGGTCGCGGGTTCCGATCACGGGCGCGATCGCCTCGACCTGGCCGTTGTTGGCGATCCCGCCGCGCCGCAGCTCGTAGTCCTGGGCGCTCGTCGCGGCCGCGAGCTGCATCGCCGAGCGCGCCTGACCGACGCTGGCGGCGGCGAGCGCGCGCATGTCGGCCGCGACGGTCCCGGCGCGCCAGTTGATGTAGGCATCGGCAAACGCCTCGATCGCGCCGATCGGGCGCTGTGAGCTGCGGTCGGCGTGCTGGGGCGGCGGTGGCGCAGCGACGTACTCGTGCGTCCTCTGGGCGTTGGCGAGCCTGGTGGTCTGGGTCGCCGTCGTGGCGGTGGTGGGCGGCCCGAGTCCGCTGCAACCTGTCAGCGCGAGGCACGCGAGCGCGGTGGCGAGCGCGGCGCGCACGCCTACAGCCCCGCGGGATGGCGCGCGACGAAGCCATCGGAGCTGCGCACGAGCGGATGCCAGCCGATCCCGCTGCTCCCGTCGCCCGGCCCCGCCGCGTCGTGGGTGTCCCAGCGCAGGCCGGCCACGTACATGAACACGTGGTCGGCGTTCGCGTACAGCGTGACCCAGCGCCCGGGACCGGGCTCGCCGAACGACTCGAGCGCACTCGACGCGGCGGCGTCCGTGACCGGCAGCAGCCGCGCTCCGTAGAGGAGGTGCTCGACGCTGCTCGAGCAGTCGTAGGCCGGCGCGATCGCCGACAGCGGCAACCCGTGGCCGGCCCCGTAGAGGTAGGGCTTGCCGACGATCTGGTTGCCGGCGGCGATGATCTCCTTGACGGCCAGTGGGGCGTCCCGTGGCGCGGCGGCGAGGCCGTTGGGGAGCAGGGTCGCGTGCTCGCCGTCGGTGAGCGGGAGACCGGCGCCACCGGCCGGGGCACACTCGACCGGGTCGTCGGCCGCTCCCGATGCCGGCTCCTCGGCGGCCTGCCCGAGGAGGTTCGCCGCCCCGACCGCCGGCGGCGGCTCGATCCGCACCGGCCCCGACCAGAGCCCGTGCTCGTACCTGATTCCGAGGTCGCGGGCGAACTCCCACCAGAGGTCGATCACGCGCGGGAGGCCCGCGACCGGCCCGCCCCCGAGCCCGAAGTCACGCTTGTAGGCGATCGCGGAGCGGCCGGCGAACGTAATCCGCAGCGGGGTCATGTAGGGCAGGCCGCCCATGTCCGTCGCCGTCTGCAACGTCAGCCCGCCCAGCTCGGCGTAGCTGTCGGGGTACGTGAGGAGGTCCTGCCCGTCCGCCCCGATCGTGCCCGAGCTCGGGTCGCCGGGCCCGCCGTATTCGCTCGCGCCGACGCGCTGCCCGGTCCCGGGTGGGCCCAGGACGACCGAGCCGACGGCCGGCGGAGCCGACGTGGCGCAGCCGCCGCGGCGGGTGAACATGGCGAGGAGGAGCGAGAGGATCGCCGCGCTCAGACCGGCGAGCGCGATCGCTCCGATCAGGGCCGAGGCGAGGAGTGCGCCACCGTGGCCGCGCCTGCTTGCGAGCATCGGACCACGGTATGGGCCGGTTCCTCAGCCGGCGCGAATTGGCACTGACTTGTTACGGCCTACGCCTCGACCATCTCCGTCGTGAACGCGTTGGGCGCGGAGCAATTCGCCACTCATCAACGACCATTTCGGCGCGGGGTTGCACGCGTAAATCCGCGCGGCAGCGATCGACAGAGCGGCGGGTCGCCGGTCTACGCGATACTGGGCGGGTGGTCGAGGGCACCCCCGAGATCGCGCTTTCCGAGTTGATCGGCGCGATGTCCTATGCACTGGACATAGCCGAGGGGGAGCCGCCCGGGCATGCCAAGCGGGCGTGCCTGATCGGGATGCGCGTCGCCGACGTGCTCGGGCTGGAGCCCGGGGCGCGAGCGGATCTCTTCTATGCGCTGCTGCTCAAGGACGCCGGTTGCTCCGCCAACTCGGCGCGGATGGCGGCGCTGTTCGGCGCCGACGATCAACAGGCCAAGCGCACCTCGAAGCTCGTCGACTGGTCCCGGCCGTTCTCGGCCTTCGTCTGGTCGGTGCGAACCGTCGCGCCGGGCGGCTCCCTGAGGGCGCGCGTACAGCGGCTAGAGGCGATCCGCGCCGAAGGGGAGGTGACCAAATCGCTGATGCTGGCGCGCTGCGACCGGGGCGCCGAAATCGCGCGCATGCTCGGATTCTCCGACGGTACTGCGGAGGGCATCCGCGCGCTCGACGAGCACTGGAACGGGCGCGGGCAGCCTCGTGGTCTACGCGGTTCGGAGATCCCGCTTGCCGGGCGAATCCTGTGCCTGGCCCAGACGGCAGAGGTATTCCACCGCGCCCGCGGCGCGGGCACGGCTTGCGACGTGGCGGCTAAGCGCAGCGGCCAGTGGTTCGACCCGACGCTCGTCGACGCCCTGGCCAGCTTCCGCAATGACACGGCGTTCTGGGCGTCGTTGCGTGAGCCGGACATCGCCCCCATCGCCCCACCCGACCGGATCGTCGTCGGCGGCAACGACCAGCTGGACCAGATCGCGAACGGATTCGCCGCCGTGATCGACGTCAAGTCGCCGTGGACCCACCAGCATTCGGATCGCGCCTTGACGATCGTCAAGGGCGTGGGGTCGCTGCTCGGCCTCGAGGCACCGACCATGCGCGACCTCGGTCGCGCCGCGCGCCTACACGACATCGGCAAGCTCGCGATCTCCAACCGGATTCTGGACAAGCCCGGACGGCTCACCGACGCCGAATTGGCGAAAGTCAGGGAGCATCCGCTGGTCACGCAGAGGATCCTGGAGCGGGTGCCGGGTTTCAGCGACCTCTCGGCGCTCGCCAGCGCCCATCACGAGCGCCTCGACGGGAGCGGCTACCCGCGCGGGCTGACGGCAGCGGAGCTGACGATGCCGATGCGAGTCCTCGCGGTCGCCGACGTCTACGAGGCGCTGACCGCGGACCGTCCCTACCGCCCGGCGTTCGGCGTGGATCGCGCACTCGAGATCATGCGCACGGAGGTGCCGCGGCGGCTGGACCGCGACGCGTTTTCGGCCTTGCAGATGCTGCTCGGAGCGCCGCTCGACGAACCCGCGCCGCGGCTGCAGATGACCTAGCGGGCGCTCGGGCGCCAACCGGACGAGTCTCGGTGGCGCTAGGTCAGGCCCCGCGCCGCGACGGCTGCGCGGATTCGTTCCGAGCCGTTGCCCGCCTCCGCCGGCGCGCGCGCTCGTGCGCCCGCCAGCGTGACAGCCGTTCGCGGGCGCGCTCGCGCTCTTGCTCGAGCTGGGCGAGCGGGGGGTCCGGGTCCAGCGAGGGGGTCCCGACGTAGAACACCAGCCGGATCGTCCCGAGGCACTCGGGGCAGTCGGCGCGGTGGTCGCGCACGGCGTCGACCCGGAACGACGTCGTGGCCCACCCGCATCGCGCGCACCGATAAAGCGGCATTGCTCAAGAGATTCCCACCGATGCTCCAGTTCAACCATTAGGGCTCGGTGAGCAATTCGCGCTCCGTGAGCATCGGCACAGAGGTTATTTGTCACAGCGGGGCGGGAACCGGACGGCGAGCATTTCCGTACTGAGACGCATGGCATCGCTCGCGATTGGACGGAGGGGGAGCATGATGGCGATCACTGATCAGGAGGTCTTCGAGACCGGGACGGACGCGTTCAACGAGCACGATCTCGGTCGGATTGAGAAGCTGCTCGACGACGATGTCGTCTTCGAGGGGCCGGGCGAGCAGTGGGGCGAGGGCAAGGCGGCGTGCCTCGAGTTCTACGGGGGCTGGTTCGACGACTTCCCGGACGCCCACCTCGAGGTTGGGCGCATCCACTTCTTCGACGACGTGGCGATCGAAGAGGGCAGGTTCACCGGGACGCACGACGGCCGGGCCCACACGGGCCGGGAGGTCAGCCTCGACTACATCCGGGTCATCCGCTCGTGTGACGGCAAGCAAGTCTCGCTGAGCGTGCAGTTCGACCTGATGTCGATGCTCGAGCAGCTGGAACTCAGCGACGACGCAGCGGGCGCAGCATGAGCCCGCCTCTCGAGCGGCGAGCGCGCTCGCTGCAGATCCTGTTTCTGGTCTCCGCGCACAACGGCCTCAGCCAGCGCGCGTGGATCGAGTTGACCGAGCGCGGCCACGACGTCGAGGTCGCGGTAGTCGACTCGGCGGCCGCGATGGAGGCCGCCGTCAGCGACCACGAGCCCGAGCTGATCGTGTGCCCGTTCCTGAAGAAGATGATCCCGGAATCGATCTTCTCGGCGCACCGTTGCCTGATCGTGCACCCGGGCCCGCCGGGCGACCGAGGACCATCCTCGCTGGATTGGGCGATCGAACTTGGGCTGCGCGAGTGGGGAGTGACCGTGCTCGAGGCCAACGGCGAGTTCGACGCCGGCGACATCTGGGCGACGCGGACGTTCCCGGTGCGGGCGACCGGGAAGAGCAGCCTGTACCGCCACGAGGTGCGCCGAGCCGCGGTCGAGGCGCTGGTCGAGGCGGTCGGGAAGATCGCCGAGGGCGTACGTCGCCCGGAGGGGGCTGGCGATGAGCCGGCCATAACCGGCACCGCGCGGCCGCTGATGAGCCAGCGGGCTCGCGCGATCGACTGGGACGCGGACAGCACCGGGATCGTCGTGCGCAAGATTCGCGCCGCCGAGGGGCACCCGGGAGTCCTGGACGTGATCTGGGGGACCGAGTTTCACCTGTTCGGCGCCCACCCCGAGCGGGTCCTGAGCGGCCGGCCGGGCGAGATCATCGCCCAGCGCAACGGGGCGATCTGCCGCGCGACCGTCGACGGGGGCGTGTGGATCACGCATCTGCGCCGTGCCGACACTCCGTCCGAGCGGTTCTTGAAGCTGCCGGCGACGCGAGCGCTCGAGCTTGCCGGCCTCGAGCTCGAGGCGCCGGAGATCTCGGTGGCGCTCGACGCTCGCTGGCGGGTCGATCAGACCTACAGGGAGATCGTTTACCAGCAATTGGGCGGCGTGGGCTACCTGTATTTCGACTTCTACAACGGCGCGATGAGCACGGAGCAGTGCGAGCGCCTGCGGGAGGCCTACGCGTACGCTCGCTCACGCCGAGAGACCAATGTGATCGTACTCATGGGCGGGACCGACTACTTCTCCAACGGCATCCACCTGGGCGTGATCGAGGCGGCCGAGGATCCGGCGGAGGAGTCGTGGCGCAACCTGAACGCGATCGACGACCTCGCGCGGGACATCATCGAGACCGACTCGCACATCGTGATCTCGGCGCTCGGTGGCGACGCGGGGGCCGGTGGCGTGATGCTCGCGCTCGCGGCCGATCGCGTCGTCGGACGCGAGGACATCGTGCTGAACCCGTACTACCAGCACATGGGCGGCCTGTTCGGTTCGGAGTACTGGACCTACGTCCTGCCCCGCCGGATCGGGGTCGAGATGAGTGCCCGCATCGTCGGCGCGCCGTTTCTGCCCGTCGGCGCGCACAGGGCCGTGCAGATCGGGCTCCTCGACGACGCGTACGGCGCCACGCTGGCGGGCTTTCAGCGCCAGACGCGCGATCTCGCCGGCCAGCTCGCTGCCGACCCGAGCCTGGAGCAGCAACTCAAGGAGAAGCGCCGGCGGCGCGCGGAAGACGAGAGCATCAAGCCGCTCCAGGCCTACCGCGACGAGGAGCTGGCCCGATCGCACGACTGCTTCTTCGGCTCCGACCCGAGCTACCACCGGGCACGCCGGCGGTTTGCCTACAAGCTCCCGGCGCCCCAGCTCGCGGCCGTTCCCCACGCGGCGCCCCGTGAGGTCGTGCGAGCGGCGTAGCGCTCAGGTCAGGCGCTCGGGGAGGCCGAAGCGCCCGAACGTGCCCGTAACCCGCCGCGGATCGGCGGGCTGGTCCGGAAAGCGTTCGTACGCTTCCTGCTCGGATGCCTCGATCGAACGGGCGATGAAGGCGGTGACACTGCTGATCTGGGCACCGTCGAACGTGAGCACGTTGAGCCCGAAGGGCAGATACGCCTGCGCGTCATCGTCCCAGGCGTAGAAGCCGAGCGCGGGCTGCCCGTTCGCGCGCGTGAACACGGCCCGCCACCGCCACGCTCCCGACATCGGCGAGTGGGAGGCCCAGATCGCGATGCCCGCGCGGCTCTCGTACCACGTTGCGAGCGGCGGCATCGTGAACGTCGCGTCCTCGGTGAGCATTGCCGTGAACGCCTCGACGTCGCAGCGCTCCCAGGCATCGACGTAGCGCTCGACGATGTCCCGCAGACCGTCATCGGGCAGTGAGCGCAACGTCTCCTGCTGGCTGTGCTCGGGGATCCGCTGCTCGACCGCGGCGCGGGCCCGCTGTAGCGCGCTGTTGACCGACGCGACCGTCGTCTGGAGCATCATCGCCGTCTCCTTGGCGGAGAACCCCATGACCTCGCGGAGGATCAGCACCGCCCGCTGGTTGGGAGCCAGGTGCTGGAGGGCCGCGATGAACGCGAGCTCGACGCCCTCGCGCAGCTCGTAGCGAGCCTCCGGCGCCGCGTACCCGTCCTCGAGCCCGAGCATCTCGTCCGGGTAGGGCTCCAGCCACACCGTCTCGACGATCGGCGTGCCCGGCGCGTCGTGGGGATCTGCGGCAGGCCCGTAGTCGATCGGCAGGACGCGTTTGGGCCGGCGGGCGATCTGCGTCAGTGAGACGTTCGTGGCGATCGTGTACAGCCACGAACGCAGGGCGCTCCGTCCCTCGAACCGAGCCAGTCCGCGCCACGCGCGCAGGAGCGTCTCCTGGAGCGCATCGTCGGCGTCGTAGACGGAACCGAGCATCCGATAACAGTGCGCGTGCAGCTCGCCGCGGTACGGCTCCACGAGCTCCGAGAACGCGCGCTCGTCGCCGGCGCGGGCGGCGACCAGGAGTTCCGCCTCGGACTTCTTCGCTGCGCGAGTGCTCGCCATCAGCATCAAGACCTTAGACCGCTCAAACCTCGAGAACTCATCGGCGATTAGTTCGGCTGTGTACCCGAGTCCAACTGGTAGAGATGAAGCCTGGGGCCTCAAGCGCGGTGGTCCACCTCGAGCTGCACACCGGGGATCTGGCGGCCGCGCAGGCGTTCTACGCGAACTTGTGCGGCTGGAGACCGGAGCAAATCGAGACCTGCCATGGGTCATATCTCGCGCTCGACGTCGGGGGCGGTATCGGCGGCGGAATCGTGCAATGCCCGACCGATCGACCGCTGTGGCTGCCCTACGTCGAGGTCCCGGAGATCCGCGAGATGACCGACCGCGCCCGGGGACTCGGCGCGAGGGTCCTGCTGGAGCCGCGCGAAGGGCCCGCGGGGTGGCGCAGCGTCGTCGCCACGCGAGAAGCGGCCGAGATCGCGTTCTGGCAGCCGAAGCGCTGAGGGCCGGGGACGGGCCCGGGACGGCCCGGGGAGACGGGCGTGAGATCACGTTGGAGCCCCCGCGCGGCTTGCGGGCGCCGCTAACTTAAGGGGTTCATGCCTCGAATCCTCGACGTAGAGCAGGCGCTGCTGCTGCTCGAGCTCGAACCGCCGTTCGACCAGCGCGCCGTCCAGCTGGCGCGACGGCGGATGGCCAAGCGTTGGCATCCCGACATCGCGCCGCCGGGGCGCCAGCACGAGCATCAGCGCCACCTGCAGGCGATCAACGAAGCGGCCGACCAGCTGGAACAGCTGGCCGAGACGTCGCGTGGCGGCCGCGTCACGCGCAACGCCGTCAAGGTCTCCGCCGCGGCCACTCGCAAGGCGCGCCAGGAGGCCGGCCGGCGCGCGTACGAGGCCGAGCAGCGCGAGCGGGCCAGAGCCGAGGAAAAGGCCAAGCACGACCCGTTCGGCTCCCGGGTCCCCGACCATTCGGTAGTTCACCGCTACGCCCGGTGCCTCTCCTATCCCGAGTGGGGCGTGGGGACCGTGACCGGCATCTACTTCTCCGGCGACGAGGAAGACGTTCAGCAGTGGGCACGGGTCTCGTTCGCCGTCGGTGTGCGCACGATCCCCGCCGGCTCGCTCCAGTTCGTCGACTTCTCAAAGCCAGATCCGGCGGCCGACCGGGTGCAGCGATTCATGACCGCCGCCCAGCACGCGCTGGCCGAGGGCGACGCGAAACTCGCCGCTCAGCGACTCGTGTACGCGCGCGATGCTGAGCCGACGAACCCGGTCGTCCTGCGGCTGCTGACGGCGGCGTTCTGGCAGGCCGGCAACCTTCCCGCCGCCGCCCGCACGGTACGTGACTGGGCCCGAGTCGAGAGCGACCGCCCCACGCCCGAGCGATTCGCCTCGAGGATCTACGAGGACATGGGCGCGATCGACCTCGCGGCCGACGCCGCGGCGAGGGCCGCCGACCGCGGGCCCGGCGATGCCTCTGCGTGGGAGCGGCTGGGCCGCCTGCGTCTGCGCCAGATGGACCGGGCCGCGGCGATCTCGGCGCTCGAGCACGCGCGCCTGATGGGACCGACGGTCGAGGGCCTGCTCGACCTGGCGCTCGCGTACCACCTCGCGGGCGACGTCGGCGCCGAGGTATCGTCGGCCGAGGCCGCGACGCGACTCGACCCCGACTCGAGGGCAGCGTGGTCGACGTACGCCCACGCCCTGGCGCGCACGGACCGCGCCGGCGAGTGCATCGCCGCGTGTCGCCGGGCGCTGGAGCTCGGGGACGATCCCGACGTGGCGGACTTGGTGGCCCGGGTCGAGGCGGCGCAGCCGCGGTCGCTGTCGGAGCGGACGGCGGCTTAGGCGGCACTCGGCTGTTTTTTGCAGCCGCGAGCCGGGGCTGTGGACCGGCGGCCCGCGGGGCGCCCGTCGCCTCTGCTCGGCGGGCGGCTCCGTAAAAGGCGGCAGGGAAGGGGGCGGGTTCGCGGCTGTCGAGGGTCCGGCGGTGGCTGTTGACCCGCTTGATCGCCCAGATCAAGCGGGCGTTGGGGGGAGTTTGGGGCGCTCGCGCGGGTCTTCTTTGCGACTTTGTGACGGGAGTGTGGCGAGAGTGTCACGGGCATGGTGCCTAGCGCGTCAACGCCGGCGCCAGATCCGAGCCCTGTCGACCTACGCACACTCCTCGTGCACAACTCGACAGGCCTCGCCATCCGCCGCAAGATTGTCGTGTTGTGCACCATCGAAACGGCCCCCGATCGCGCCGCAGCCCGCCCCATATGGTCCCAGCGCCGTTACCGAGCCGCCCGCCAACCAGAGGTTCCGGGCGCCAAAAGAGCGCCCGCCGGCCGAGAGCCGAGCGCCCCGGCGCGTACCCGGGCCGGGGGCGCAAACCGCCGGCGCCTCTACGCCACCGAGCCTTCGCGCCCGCACACCGAGCAGGACTCGCTCGGCCCGAGCGGTCGTCCCTTGCAGCTCGGGCAGTCGCCGACCTCCTCGAGGACCCCGAGGAGTTCCCCGACGCGGCAGACGAGCAGCCGCTCCTCCTCGACCTCGATCCAGGCGCCGGCGGAGGCGGGGAAGACGACGTGGTCGCCCGGCTTGACCGGCATCTGGACGCCGACGTGATCCCACCAGTCGAGCCCGGGGCCGACGGCGAGCACGATCCCGTGCTGTGGCGGTGGCTCATCGGAGCCGGCCGGCACGAGCAGGCCCGAGCGCCGAACCCGGTCGGGGTCGAGCTCCTTGATCACGATGCGGTCGAAGAGTGGACGTAGCTGGTTACGCATAAGCGCTGTGGCTCTGATCATAGGATGGCGCCATGAGGTTTCTGCCTCACTTGATCCGTAACTAGGCCCTTCGGTCCGGGTGCGGGCGTACGGTTCTGCACCTCATGCGCCTGCTCGTCGCCCGCTGCTCCGTCCGCTACTCCGGGCGCCTGACGGCGGTCCTTCCCGAGGCCCTGCGGCTGATCATCGTCAAGGCCGACGGATCGGTCCTCGTGCACGCCGATGCGGGCGGATACAAGCCCCTGAACTGGATGACGCCGCCGACCGTACTCGAGGAGTCTCCAGAGGCGATCGTCGTTCGGAAGCGGGCCGGCAAGTCTGAGGACCGGCTCGAGATCGAGATCACCGAGAGGCTGTCCGACGTGACCCACGACATGGGTTCGCCCGACGAGGAGACGGCGCTCGCGAAGGACGGCGTCGAGGCGCACCTTCAGGAGCTGCTGGCCGACCAACCGCAGTGGTGTGGCGAGGGCTTCCGGCTGGTCCGTCGCGAGTGGCCGACCGACATCGGTCCGGTCGACCTGATGTGTCGTGATCTCGAGGACGAGTGGGTGGCGGTCGAGATCAAGCGAGTCGCCGGAATCGAGGCCGTCGAGCAACTGACCCGCTACCTGGAGAGAATTCGGCTCGATCCGGCGCTCCAGAGCTGTCGGGGAGTGGTGGCGGCGCAGACGATCAAACCCCAGGCGCGCGTGCTGGCGAGCGCACGGGACATCGCCTGCGTCGAGGTCGACCTCGCGCTGCTGCGCGGCGAGCGCGAGCCCGACCTGAGATTGTTCGCTGCATGAACGATCAGCCAGCCGTCCTCACAGAGCGCCACGGGCGCGTCCTCTTGATCACGATCAACCGCCCCGACCAGCGCAACGCGGTCAACGCCGCAGTCGCCCAGGGGATCGCCGCCGCGCTCGATCAGCTCGACGGCGACCCGGACCTCTCGGTCGGCGTGCTGACCGGAGCCGGCAGAGGCTTCTCCGCCGGCATGGACCTCAAGGCATTCGTCGCCGGCGAGAGCTCCTGGGCCGGTGACCGCGGCTTTGCCGGCATCACCCAGCGCGCCGCCGACAAGCCGCTGATCGCCGCGGTCGAGGGGTTCGCGCTGGCGGGCGGGCTCGAGATCGCGCTCTCGTGCGACATGATCGTCGCCGCCCTCGGCACCAGGTTCGGGATCCCGGAGGTGAAGCGCTCCCTGGTCGCCGCTGCCGGCGCGCTGTTGCGCCTTCCTCGCGTGCTTCCGCGCACAGTCGCGATGGAGCTGGCGCTGACCGGCGAGCCGATCGATGCCGAGCGCGCATATGAGATCGGGCTCGTCACCCGGCTCACGGACCCTGGCGAGACGGTGGCCAGAGCGCTCGAGCTCGCGGAGGTGATCGCGGCCAACGGGCCGCTCGCGGTGGCGGCCACCAAGCGGGTCATGACGCAGTCGATCGACTGGCCCGACTCGGAGTTCTTCGCCCGCCAGGCCGAGATCATCGGCCCGGTGATGTCCTCCGAGGACGCGCGGGAGGGGGCCAAGGCGTTCGCCGAGAAGCGAGCGCCCGTATGGCGCGGGCGCTAGTGGGGCTCCCGGAAATGTTCAACCGGTTTGACGGCTGCAAACCTTTCCAGTCGACCCACTAGAACTTGGCACCCGCGCACGTTATTGCCATGTAAAGGCCGGTCGGGGCGAGGATTGAGACCGGTAGGCAAACCCGCACGGAGCGGAGGAGCGTCACTGGCGCGAACTCTGTCGTGAGCCTCGCCCCGACGACGGCTCCCGGGCGCTCAGTTGGGCGGGACGTTGGTCACGACGCTCGGACCCGTGTACCGGTGCCGGTGGTCCTTGCACGCGGCCGGGAACGAGAACTGGACGAGGTCCTCGTGGACGTTGTTGTAGCTGGCGAAGATCGTCACCACGCCGTGCGTGCCTCGCCGGCACATCGGATCGGTCGTGCTCTTGACCCTGACGTGGATCTTCATGATGTTCCCGGGCACGCCGAACTCCACGGCGTGGTGCGAGGTGAAGATCACGTGACGGCCGATCGCCAGCACGATCTGGCGATCCGGCGCATTGCGGACCCGGTCGACCTGGCAGATGACCCCGTTGGCGGTCTGCGCCGACAGGTTGATCTGGCCGTGACCCCGGGTGTAGCTCCCGGTGGCGCCCGTGATCGGCTTCCCGCCGTGGAAACCCCACGCCTCCTTCGGGACCAAGGCTTGCGGGATCACCTGGCAGTAGTTGACCGGGCGCGCCGCGGTCGCGCTGGCGAGGAGGGCGGTTGCGCTGGCGATGAGGGCCGTCGCGAGGACCGAAGTCGCGAACCCCAACACGACGAGTCTTTGCTTCCACCGCCCCCGGCTCATGCGCTCACTCTAATGCACGCGGAGCGCGCTCGCGAACGGAACCTTTGGTCGAGCGGACTGGCGTCCCGGGTCCTAGCCGTCCGATTCCGATCCCCAGATCGTCGCCACCAGCGACCGCGAGCCGCCGTGGTCGCGGTGCTCGCAGAGATATATGCCCTGCCAGGTCCCGAGGGCCAGCCGTCCCCTGGAGATCGGCAACGTCAGAGAGGGACCGAGCAGCGCCGCCTTGACGTGTGAGGGCATGTCGTCTGGCCCTTCGAGCGTGTGCGTCCAGTAGGGCGCGCGCTCGGGGACCGCCTGATCGAACCAGGACTCGAGGTCGCGGCGGACGTCGGGCGAGGCGTTCTCGTTCAGCGCGAGCGACGCCGAGGTGTGGCGGATCAGCAAGTGCAGGAGCCCAACGTCGACGGATCGCAGCTCGGGTAGCTCGTCGAGGACCTCGCGCGTCACGAGGTGAAACCCGCGCGGGCGAGGCTCGAGCCGGATCTCGCGCTGGACCCACATCAGAGATCGGCGGGGAGCCGCGCCACCCTCATGTCGACGCGCGCCCCGCGGAATGGGACGCCCTCGGCCTCGAGCAACGCCCGCTGGCGAGCCCCCTTGGCGAGCGAGCCGTCGGCCCGAACGATCCGGTGCCACGGGATCGATTTATCCGTGCAGTCGTGGAGCACCGCGCCCGCGACCCGTGGCGCCCCCGGCGAGACATCGCCATACGTGCGCACGAACCCCGCGGGCGTGGCGCGGACTCTGCCCAGGATCTCGCTCGCGTGGTCCTGGGACAGCTGCGGAGGCACGCTTGGAGGATACGAACGACAGGGCCTGATAGGCTCCGCGTCGCCGAGTTCCCCGCTGCGCGCGGGGAAGCGGGGGACCCAAGTCTCCCCGGGGCGAATCGCGGTCTGTTGACCGTGTAGCGCAACACCAGCGCGAGCCCGACAGCTAACCCCGTAGGCGCACACGATGACCATTGGCCGGCGCACCAGCACAGTCTCAATTCGGCTTCGGCTTGCCAGCGTCGCCGCGCTCGCAACGGTAGGCGGAGCGCTGGGCGGGCTGGCGGTGGCGGTGTCGAGGACCGCCCCGGCGCGCGCCGCCAGCATCAGCGAGCTCAGCTCACAGCTGGACAACGAGCGGGGTCGCCAGCAGAGCCTGTCGGCGAGCATCGGGCGGCTCTCGGGGCTGATCGGATCGCTCGACTCCCAGATCACGCTCGTGCAGTCGCGCGAGGCCGCCGTGCGAGCGGCGCTCGTCAAGGACCGTGCGGCGCTCGCCAAGGATCAGCTGATGCTCACCCGCGAGCGGCAACTGGTGAGCAAGCTGATCGCCCAGCTGGCGCGCGCCCGCACGATCCTCGCCCATCAGCTCATCTCGAGTTACGAGGGAGCCAGACCGGACATCGTGTCGGTCGTCCTCGAATCGCAAGGCTTCAGCGACCTGCTCGACCAGCTCAATTACCTCAACCACGCCGAGCAGGAGCAGAAGTCGACGATCGTCGCGACGAAGTTGGCGAAGGTCGAGGCCGATAGTGCCGAGCGACGGCTGGCGAAGCTCGAGGCGGCGGCGATCCAAGTGACCGAGGCGGCCACGACCAGAGAACGTGCGCTGGTCGGCATGAACACGCTCCTGCAGGCCAAGCAGACGGCGCTCGGGCGCGCCCGCGAGGCTCAGCAGTCGGCGCTGGCCGCGAGCCGGGCCAGGGGCGCCCAGCTGCAGTCGGCGATCGCCCGGCTCCAGGCGCAGCAGGCGGCCGCGGAGCGCGCCGCGGAAGCGGCGGCCACGGTGACGCCCACCATCGCCCGTGGAGGGTCGGCGACGCCCGTGTCGACGGGACCGACCCTCGGCCCATCCGGCGGCTGGGCGATCCCTTACGCGATCGTGCTCTGCGAGTCGGGAGGCCAGAACCTCTCGCCCAACAGCGCCGGTGCCTCTGGCTACTACCAAATTCTCCCCAGCACCTGGAAGCTGTTCGGCGGGACGGGACCTGCCGCCTATCTCGCGAGCAAGGCCGAGCAGGACGCCGTCGCATCACGGATTTGGAACGGCGGCGCCGGTGCCTCCAACTGGGTCTGCGCCGGCATCGTCGGCATTCACTGACGCCCCCACAAGCCCAGCGGGCGAGCCAAGGCTGGTTCGCCCGCTGGGTGCCCCCCGCGTTGCACACCGCAACCTTGCCCGGGTGCCGGGGTTGTTTTTCCTCATGAGGAGGTCTCGTGGCCTGCTGGTGGCCGTCGGGTGCGCGCTCGGGTGGCTCGGCGCCACAGCGTCGGTGGCGTCGGCGGCGGTCAGCGTGTTCCCGAGTCCGGGCACGCGGTACGCGGAACCGGGGACTCAGATCACGTTCCGCGGCGTCGGCGCCGGTCGCATCGGCTCGATCTCGGTGGTGGGTTCGCGCAGCGGCGCCCATTCCGGCCACATCGCCGCGGACTCGGACGGCAACGGCGGGAGCTTCTTGCCGGACCATCCCTTCGACTCCGGCGAGACGGTGACGGTCAGCACCGGGCTGAATGTGGTCGGTACCACCCAAGGCGACTGGCAGTTCAAGGTGGCCACACCGGCCGCCGCGATCAAACCGATCCCGGTGGCGCACGTGCGCCCCGGCGCCCACGGCGTGCAGCACTTCCACTCCCGTCCCGACCTCCAGCCCTCATCCGTCGAGGTGCTCAACCACCACGCCCCGGCCGGGCAGGGCGACATCTTCGTCGCCCCCCAATACGGCCCCAGTCAGGACGGCCCGATGTTGCTGGACACCTCCGGGAGCCTGATCTGGTTTCACCCCGTTCCCAAGGGTCAGCTCGCGACCGACTTCCGCACGCAGATGCTCGGAAACCAACCGGTGCTGACGTGGTGGCAGGGCTACATGAACAACGGCAGCGGACGGGGCGAGGACATCATCTTCAATCGCAACTACAAGCAGATCGCCGTCGTCAAGGCCGGGAACGGGCTCCAGGGCGCCGATCTGCACGAGTTCCTGCTCACCCCGCAGGGCGACGCCTACATCATCGCCGTCGAGCCGCTCCGCTGGCCGGGAACGCGCAAGCCGCTGATGGACTCGATCGTGCAGGAGATCGACGTGAAGACGGGCTTGGTCATGTTCGAATGGGACGCGGCCGACCACGTCCCGCCGAGCGAGTCCTTCTTCAAGACCCCGCACACGCCCGGGCACGTCTGGGACCCCTACCACCTCAACTCGATCACGATCGATCACGACGGCAACCTGATCGTCTCGATGCGAAATACCTGGGCCGCCTACAAGATCAACCACAGCACCGGCAAGGTCATGTGGACGCTCGGCTCCGGGAACAGCAGCTTCAAGATGGGCCCCGGGACGCGGACCGCCTTCCAGCACGACGTGGTCGTGCAATCCAACGGCGACCTGAGCCTGTTCGACGACGGGGCCGGCCCGCCGAAGAAGGAGCCGCAGTCGCGCGCCCTCATGATCTCTCTGAACACCAGGTCGATGACAGCGACGCTGGTCAGACAGTACGTCCACAAGCCCGCCCTCTCATCGGCCTACGAGGGCGGGGCACAGGTGCTCTCCGGGGGAGATCTGTTCGTCGGATGGGGCCAGCAGCCGTTCTTCACGGAGTTCAACAGCAACGGACAGATCGACTTCGACGCCCGCTTCACGACGGGTACCGACAGCTATCGGGCCTACCGTCTGCACTGGGCGGCGCAGCCGCCGACGCTGCCGGCGACGGCGGTCTCGCTTGGCGCTCACGGTCTCGCAACCGTGTACGCGAGCTGGAACGGGGCGACCGACGTGAGCGCGTACCGCGTGCTCGCCGCCTCGAGTCCGAGCGGCAGGTTCTCGGCGCTGCGGATCGTGCGAAAGCACGGGTTCGAGACCGCGCTTGCGGTCCGGAGCACGGCCCGGTACTTCAAGGTGCAGGCGCTCGGCTCGAAGGCAAAGGTCCTCGCCACCTCGAAGCCGATCAGTTAACTCGCCTTTCTGCTGCCGTGATTCGCTTGGCCCGAGGTGACGCGTCGAAGCGCTATGGCCGGGGCCCTGGTGGTTGTTGCGCTCGTGATCCGGATCGGCGAAGTCGAGCGGACCAGCTATCGCCCGCAGAACGACGGAGCCTCGTATCTGACGCTGGCCAACGAGATCGCCCATGCCGGTGACTACTCGCCCCACGACCGCGGGGCCGGCGAATCACGCGGCCCGAGCGCGTACTTCCCGCCGGCCTACCCCTACTTCCTGGCAGCGGTCGACCTGCTCGACGGCGACCGCGGCGTAAGGGGTCACGTCGTCCAGCCCGCGCGGATCGCCAACGCCGTGCTGGGAACGGTCACGGTGGCGCTCGTGGGTTTGGTCGCGTACGAGGCGCTCGGCGAGACGATCGGGCTGATCGCGCTCGGACTGGCCGCGTTCTACCCGGCGTTCATCGAGCTCTCAGGGGTGCTGGTCGCCGAGAACCTGCTCACGGCGCTCGTGCTCGCGGCGGTGTACGCCGCCCTGCGAGCGCGCCGTGGAGAGCACCCGTGGGCCTGGATCGTCGCAGCCGGCGTGCTGACCGGGCTCGCCACGCTCACCCACGAGAACGGCGTGGTGCTGGTGATCCCGCTGGCGTTCGCGGCGTGGAGGGCGACGAACGGGTCGTTCGTGGCGCCGGCGGTACTGGTGGCGACCGCCGTGCTCGTCCTCGTTCCGTGGACGATCCGTGACGCGGTCGATCTGCACCGGTTCGTCCCCGTTTCCGACGAGGCCGGGATCACGCTCGCCGGCACCTACAACGCAGCGTCGGCGGCCGACCCTCGAATCCCCTACCAGTGGCGGTTGTACCTGCCCGAGCGACATCCCGGCCGGCTCGTAGAGCCGGCATTAAGCAATGACCAGCTGAACGACGCGCTCCGCTACATCGGCGGGCACCCGTTCGCGCCGGTTGCGGTCGCCTACGACAACGTCCGCCGCCTGCTGGAGCTCGAGGGGTCGTTCGCCTGGGAGGCATCGACCGCCTCCATCGGGCTGCCCCGCGCAACCGCGAAGATCGGCGTGATCGGGTTCTGGGTCCTGTGCCTTCTGGCGATCGCCGGCGCGTTCACGAAGGCGGTTCGACGGGTCCCATGGTGGATGTGGCTGGTGCCGCTCCTCTTCGCCCTGAGCGTCGTGCTGGTCAACGCCGAGACGCCGCGGTTCCGTGAGCCGGTCGACGCGTTCCTGCTGCTCCCGGCGGCCTGCGCGTTGGCGACGGCGCTAGGCCGTGCGCCAATCCGGCGTGTACGTCGGGCGCCACTGCCGGCTCGACGCGCTCAGCTTGTCGAAGTGCGCGAGGGCCTCGCCTGATCCGACCGCCACGCACGTCAGCGGGGACTCGGCCAGGTACACCGGCATCCCCGTCTCGTCGGCGACGAGGTCGGGGAAGCCGCGGATCAGCGTGCCACCGCCGGCGAGCAGGATCCCATCGCGCGCGATGTCGCTGGCGAGTTCGGGCGGGGTCTGCTCGAGCGTGTCGCGGATCGCGCGGAGGATCTCCTGGAGCGGTCCCCTGATCGCCCCCCGCACCTCTTCGGTGCGGAGCTGGATCGCCGTCGGGAGCCCCGTGATCAGGTGGCGACCACGAACCTCGATCGTCTCCTCCTCCGGGAGCGGCGTCGCCGAGGCGGCCGAGATCTTGATGTTCTCCGCCGTCCGCGAGCCGATCGCCAACTGGTAGACGCCGCGCAGGTAGTGCGTTATCGCGTCGTCCATCTCGTAGCCCCCGACCCGCACCGAGCGCGAGATCACGATCCCGCCGAGCGAGATCACCGCCATCTCGCTGGTCCCGCCGCCGACGTCGACGACCATCCGCCCGACCGGCTCGTCGATCGCGATTCCGGCCCCGATGGCGGCGGCAATCGGCTCCTCGATCAGGTGCACGTGGCGCGCGCCGGCAGCGAGCGAGGCCTCTTCGACCGCTCGCTTCTCGACCTCGGTAACGCCCGACGGGGCGCAAACGATCAGCCGCGGGTGGGCCCCACGCCGGTGGAGCACCTTGCGGATGAAGTAGCGGAGCATCTGCTCGGTCACCTCGAAGTCCGCGATCACGCCATGCCTCAGCGGCCGGGTCGCGGAGATCGTCGACGGGGTGCGGCCGATCATCCGCTCGGCGTCGGCGCCGACCGCATGCACCTCGCCGGTGCCGACGTCCGAGGCCACGACCGAGGGCTCGGATACGACGATGCCGCGCCCGCCCACGTACACGAGCGTGTTCGCGGTGCCCAGGTCGATCGCCATGTCGTGCACGCCAACGGTGGGAGCGAGATGGCGACGGGAAGTGTCGCGACGGGATCCGTCTCTACGTAACCGGATCTTGGAAGAGTGTCAGAAGCTAGCCGTCCACGCTGAGAAACCTTGTAATTCCAGTCCCAACTCCGACTCGGCGGTGCGAGGCGCGCAGCTCGAGGCGCCTAAGCGTCGTGTGGCGGCCGACCGAGACCATCGCAGAACGGAATACTTTGTTCCGCTATCATGGTCGCCCGATTTGCCGGACGGACCGCCCCCACTCTCTGGCCGCCGGGCCCAGGCGGCGCGCAACGACGAGATCATCCTCGAGTCGGCGCGGGCCGTGTTCATCGCCGACCCGGGTGCGCCGATCAGCGAGGTCGCCAAGCACGCCGGCGTCGGGATCAGCGCGCTGTACTCGCGCTACGCCAGCAAGGAGGACCTGCTGCGCAAGCTCTGCAACGACGGATTGCAGCGGTTCGTCGACGAGACCGAGGCAGCGCTGGCGGAGGACCGCGATCCCTGGACTGTGTTCAGCGAGTACATGGCGCGGCTGGTCGACGCCGACACGAGCTCGCTGACCCTGGCGCTCGCGGGCCGCTTCATCCCGACGCCCGAGATGTTCGCGCTCGCCGAGCGCGCCAACGAGGTGACGGTGGAGCTGTTCGAGCGGACGAAGGGAGCGCTGCGGGACGGGCTCGAGGTCCACGACCTGTCCCTGGTCTTCGAGCTGATCGCCGCGATCAAGCTCCCGGACCGGGCGCGGACCGAGCAGCTGCGCCGGCGCTACCTGGCGGTCGTGCTCGACGGGCTGCGGGCCGGCGGAGAAAACGGGCTGCCCGGACCGGCGCCGAGCTGGCGCGAGATCAACGAGCGGTGGGTGGCGTAAGGGCGGCGCGACCGCGATCCGGCTGTGTCGCTACGCCCGCCTGAACGCGCGCCCGATGTTGAGGTTGGAGCGGGAGGTGCTCGTGACCGATCCTGGGACAATCGCCAAACTCGTGGCCGATTTGGATGCACTGACGAACGGGAATCTCGTGCGCACGATCGCCAACTGTCGCCACACGAACCCGGTCGGCCCGCGGCTCTCCCGACAGCTGAAGCGGCTCGTGGGCGCGAACGTCCGCCTCCCGAGACGCTGAGCTCGAGCAGCTACCGAGCGCTCTTTCGGCTGCCGGGCGTCCGCCCGCAGGCGGTCGCCGGATTGCTCGCCCAGATCAGCCAGGGGGCGATCAGCGTCGGGATCATCCTGCTCGTCCACGAAAAGACGGGGTCCCTCGCCCTCGCGGGCGGAGTGGTCGCCGCGCTGTGGATCGCCGCTGGCGTGTCCCGTCCAATCCAGGGACGGCTGATCGATCGGCGCGGACCCGCCGCCGTAATGGCGGTGTGCGGCATCGTTCACGCCGCGGCGGTCGCGGGCATCGTCGGGCTTGCGGCCCTGCACGCGCCCGGTTCGCTCCTGGTCGCGGCCGGAGCCCTCACGGGGCTGACGCTGCCCCCCGTTTCTGCCGCGATGCGCGTTGCGTGGGCCGAGGTCGCCGATCCCGGAGAGCGCACCGCCGCCTACAGCCTGGTCTATCTGGTGCAGGAGGTTGCGATTCTCGCCGGTCCGCTGATCCTCGCCGGGGTGATCGCGGCGGTCTCCGTATCGCTCGCACTGCTCGTCATCGCGGCGGTGACGGCCGCGGGGTCGCTCGGCTTCGCGGCCTCGGAGCCTCCGGCCGGCACACGGAGCCCGCGTCCAGAGATGGCGGAGCAGGCCCTCCTGCGCATCAGGACGATGCAGGGGCTGCTGATGATCGCCGTGCTGATCGGCGCGATGCTCGGCGGGATCCAGATCGGCGCGCCGACGTTCGCCACCGAGCGCGATGCGCCCGCCGCCGCGGGCCTGCTGATCGCCGCGGTGTCGGTCGGCGGGATCATCGGCGCCGCGGTCTACGGAAGCCGGCGGTGGCGAGCGCCACCGTCGGCGCGCCTCCTGCTCTTGCTCGGGTGGATGACCGTGGCGCTCGTGCTCGTGAGTGCCGCCGGCAGCCTGGTCGTTCTCGCGGGTTGCCTGATCCTGGTCGGCGCGCCTCTCAACCCGGCCCTCAGCACGCTTTCGCTACTGGTCGATCAGCATGTCCCGGCTCGGAGCGCCGGCGAGGCTTTCGGCTGGCTCTCCACCGGGATCGCCGCCGGGACCGGCGGGGGCAGCGCACTCGCCGCCGCGTTGGCCCAGCACCACGAGCACGCGACACCGGCGTTCGTCGTCGCGGCCCTGGCCGCCCTGGCGGCTACCGCCGTCGCCCTCGCCGGTCAGCTCGGGGCAGATGCGCGCTAGCCGACGGCCGCTTCGAAGGGCCTGGAGACGACTTGAGGATGGCCGTACTCTGGACTTGTGAACAGTGTGATCGCGCTCGAAGGTCTCGCAGTGGCCGTGTCGGCGGGCGTGCCGGTGCTTCTTTGGGGGAGCCCCGGGACGGGTAAGACGTCCGCGGTGGTGGCGCTGGGTGAGGCGCTCGGATGGCCGGTCGAGACGGTGATCGGGTCGATTCGCGAGCCGAGCGATTTCGCGGGGCTGCCAGTCGTGATCGATGGGTCGGTGCGGTTGTCGCCACCGGCGTGGGCAACCCGGCTATCGGAGGCGGGGGTCGGCCTCCTCTTCCTCGACGAGCTGACGACCGCCCCCCCAGCGGTCCAGGCGGCGATGCTGCGCGTGGTGCTCGAGCGCGTCGTCGGCGATACGAAGCTGCCGCCCGGTGTCCGGGTCGTAGCCGCGGCCAACCCGCCCGACGAGGCGGCGGATGGCTGGGAGCTTGCCGCCCCGCTCGCCAATCGCCTCGTGCACCTCGATTGGCCGGTCGAGGGCAAGCGGATCGCCAAAGGCCTGGCGGTCGGCTTCCCGCGGCCCGTGCTGGCGGGAATCGAGAACCCGCCGAGCACGGCGCAGACGATGGCCGCCCGAGCGGCTGTCGGCGCGTTCCTGGAGGTTCGTCCGCCGTTGGCGTTGCAGCTCCCGCGCTCCGCGGCGGACTCCGGGCGTGGCTGGCCGAGCCCGCGCAGCTGGGAAGCGGTCGCAAAGTTGCTGGCGGCGTGTGAGGCGGCCCATGCGTCGGAGGCGGCCCGAGCGGCTCTCGTTGAAGGTGCCGTCGGCGACGGAGCGGCGCTCGAGTTTCTCGCGTGGCTGGAGCACCTCGATCTCCCCGACCCGGAGTCGGTCCTCGCCGACCCGGACAGCTTCGTGCTCCCCGAGCGCAGCGACCGCGCGTTCGCCGTTCTGACCGCGGTCGCGTCGGTCGCGGTGGCCGACGGCACCGAAGAGCGCTGGCAGCAGGCGTGGCGAGTCCTCGCGCGTGCCGCCGATGGCGCGCCGGACGTCGCGACCCTGGTTGCGCGGACGCTGGCCGCCAACCGTCCGGCGGGGGCCGAGGTGCCCGAGGCCTTGATGGAGCTCGCCCCCGTGTTGCGTGCCGCCGGGCTGCTGTCGTGAGATCACGGGCCGGCTGATGCGCTACTTGCGAACTGACGATCTGTCCGAGGATCAGCGCCGGCGGTGGGCGGCGGGGCGGGTATGGGCGGCGCACGAGGCCCCCTACCTCGCAAGCGCGCTGTTGGCGTTGGACCCGGTTGTCGTCGACCTCGAGGGCGATAGCTCGGTCGATCTCCGGGCGTTCCCTGCCGACCGCGATTGGCACCTGTACATCGACCCGCAGGCTCTGAGCGCGGTCGAGGTCAGCGAGCTCGGCTTCTGGTTGTTGCACCAGGTCAGCCACCTGCTTCGCGAGCACGGAGCGCGATACCCGGGACCGCCCTCTCCGCAACAGGCCACTGGTCCCGTGGGGGCTCGCAGCCGGGAGCAGCGGCTTTGGAATGTTGCCGGCGACGCCGAGATCGACGACGACCTGCGCACGACGAATCTCGCGCTCCCGGACCGCGCCGTTCATCCGTCTCAGCTCGGCCTACCCGAGGGCTGGACCGCCGAGCAGTACTGGGACGCGCTCGATCCAGAAGTCGAGCGTGAGCCGGAAGATGAGGTCGAGGTCGGTGAGGAGCACGACTGTGGAAGTGGCTGCGACGGTCAGCCTCGCCCGAGTGACTGCAACAAGCCCGGGCTCAGCGACGTCGCGGCTCGCCTTCTCGCCCGCGACACGGCCCGGCGAATACGCGACCACACCCGCGAACGTGGGGACACGCCCGCGGGCTGGCAGCGCTGGGCCGAGGAGGTCCTCGAGCCGAGCGTCAACTGGCGCCGGCAGCTAGCCGCGCACGTTCGTCGCGGGGCCGCTGACGTCACGGGCCGCGTTGACTTCACCTACCGCCGGCCGTCGCGACGCGCAAGCGCGGTTCCCGACGTCGTGCTTCCGAGCCTCCGACAACCTCTCCCGCAGGTCGCGTTGGTGATCGACACCTCGGGCAGCATGAGTGACTCAATGCTCGGTCAGGCGCTCGGCGAGGTCACCGGCGTGCTGCGCAGCCTGGGAGTCGCGCGGCGGAACCTGCGGGTGATCGCGTGTGACGCGCAGGCCTACCATGCGCAGCGAGTGCGCAAGCTCGACGCGATCCGGCTCGAGGGTGGCGGTGGCACCGACATGGGCGCCGGGCTAGACGCAGCCGCCGACCTGCGCCCGCGCCCGGATCTGATCGTCGTGCTCACAGACGGCTTCACCCCGTGGCGCCCGGCCCCCCCGCCCGGCATCCGCGTCGTTGTCGGCCTGATGGACCGTCGCGGACAGACGCCGGATTGGGCGGAAACGGTGTTGGTGGGCGACGCGACAGGTGTTCGGCCATGAGCCGGCATTCGCTCGACCCGCACGAGCCCGAGGACCGCGGCCCGTTCGACCCCGAGCGATGGCGGGCGTTGGGGATGTCAAAGGAGGACGGCCTGATCTGGTGGAAACACCGGATTGACCCCCGTGACGCCCTGCGCTGGCAGCGTGCCGGAGTGTCTAGGCCGATCGACGCGGTGAGGTGGAAGATTGCCGGCGTAAGTCCGGACACGGTCCGGGAATGGCTCTACGCGAAGATCGACGCGCGCGAGGCCGTCGCCTGGAACGAACTCGGGTTCAGCGTCGCGCAGGCGCGACAACACAAGCGGGCCCGTCGGACCCCGGTACAGGCGTACGGCCGCAAGCAGCGCCTGTTCATGGCCGGGGCGCCCGGACCGCCACGCCCAGTGCCTCCCACCATTGCGCAGGTGCAAGCGCGGTCAGCCGGGCGCGGGCGCGGGGGCGGGGGCGGGCCCGGGTCCGCGATTCACCGCTTCATGGAGGCCGTGGGTGCGCACGGTTCACAGGTCATCCATTCCTATATGCAGCAGCAGTGGTTCGACGATGAAGCCATCGCCTGGGCTTCTCATGGGATGGACGCGAACGATGCCCTCGCGTGGAAGGAGCTCGGGCTCACTCCGGTCGAGGCCGGGCGACACCAGGAGCAAGGCATGAGCGCCATGCAGACGGCGAAGGCGTGGTGGCAGGCCGGCATTCCCTTCGAGGAAGTTGCCGATTGGATCGGCGCCGGTTTGACCCCGAAGGAAGCGGCCGAGCAGCGCGCGAAGGGCGTCACCGCCGAGCGGGCCGCCGTCCTGCGCAGCCTGAGAAAGGACCGCTAGTCAGGCCTCGCTCAGTCGCGCTGCTCTGGGAGCAAGAGTCCTCGGCGCCTGGAGGAAAACGTCGCGGCCGCTGACGTCAAGCTGTCGGCGGACGACATCGAGGAGCTTGACGGCGCCATATCGCCCGAGTCGGTCCGGGGCGGCCGCTACGACGAGCACATGATGGCGCTGCTGAACAACTAAATGGCGCGTAGCGCCCCACCGTCGACGGCGAGCGCGGTGCCGGTGATGTAGGCGGCGCGCTCGGAGCACAGAAACGCCGCCGCCCACGCCATCTCCTCAGGCCGGCCAAGACGGCCCGCGGGCACGGCGCTGGCGGCGCCCGCTTCAGCGGCGGCCATCGATCCGGCCAACGAGGCCAGCCTCTCGGTGGCGATCGACCCGGTCAGAAGCGTGTTGATCGTGACTCCGTCGCGCGCCACTTCCCGGGCGAGCGTCTTATAGGCCGCCAACCCGGCCGAGCGCTCGGCGTTGGAGAGGATCAGCGCCTGGATCGGCTCGCGAACGGAAGTGGAGGCGATTCCCACCACGCGGCCCCAGCGCCGCTCGCGCATCCCCGGCAGCACGAGGCGGAGCAGCGTCATCGGGGCCAGAACGAGGGTTCGATGGGCCTGCTTCCACTGATCGTCGGTAAACGCCAGCGGGTCGGGGTTGACCGGAGGGCCGCCGGTGTTGGTGACGAGGATGTCGATCGGGCCGACCTGCTCGGCAACGTGGGAGACGAGCTCCGGGGCCGCGTCGAGGTCGGCGCTGTCCCAAGCAAGGCCGGCCGCGGCGCCGATTTCCGCGGCGACCCGCGCGGTCCGCTCGGCATGGCGCGCGGTAATGACCACCTGCGCACCTTCCGCCACGAGCGCCTCGGCGACCGCACGGCCGATGCCCTGGCTGGCGCCGCCGACCAACGCCACCCGCCCGCTAATGCCGAGGTCCATGACTCACGTCCTGGCGGATTCTCGCGCCGTGCTGGGTTGTCGCTCTTTCATATCCCGGGCACATGCCGACCTCCGTATTCTGGCTGCATGGACAGTCCGCGGTGGGCCACGTTTGACTGCTACGGCACGCTGGTCGATTGGAACGCCGGCATCGGGACTGAGCTCGATCGCCTCTTCGGCCCTGGGGCGGGCGAGGGGATGCTCAGCCGGTACCACGCCATCGAACCGCGCGTGCAGCGTGACAATCCGTCGTGGAGTTACCGGAGCGTAATGGCAGCGGTGCTCGCAGAGCTCGCGCGCGAGGCCGGGCGTCCGCTTCCAGAGCGCGAGGAAGACGCCCTGGGTCGCTCGCTCCCCGGGTGGCCGGTGTTCAAAGAGGTCCCAGAGGCGCTGAGCGAGGCCCACGAGCGGGGCTGGAAACTGTTCGCGCTCTCCAACAGCGACCGGGACTTCATCGACGCGTCGATTCGGGAGATCGGGATCCCGTTCGAAGGCGCGATCGTCGCATCCGAGATCAGCTCCTACAAGCCCGCCCATGCGCATTGGCATGCGTTCTATGAAGCGACCGGGGCCGACAGGGGCCGCCACGTCCACGTCGCCCAGAGCCACTTTCACGACATCGCTCCCGCGAACGAACTCGGTATCCCGTCGATCTGGATCAACCGCCTCGGCGAACGCGGGGAGCCCGAGCCGACGCGCGAGCTGCCGGATCTCTCGGGCCTCGCCGACGTCCTCGACGGACTCGTTCCGCCGGATTAGAGCCGCAACCGCCGGCGCCTGTGTGTGGTCCGACCCCGGCCCGCAGCCGCGAACGTTCTACCCTGATGGCATGGCCATCATCGCCTGTCCAACGTGCGGCGCCCGTAATCGAGTCGGGCCGATCGCGCAGGGGATCCCGCGCTGCCCTCGCTGCAAGTCCGAGCTTCCGTGGGTCGTGGATGCCGATGCCGACACCTTTGCCGCCGAGACGAGCGCGTCCGTTCCGGTCGTGATCGATTTCTGGGCCGCGTGGTGTGGGCCCTGTCGCATGATCTCGCCGGTGCTCGCGGATCTCGCCAAGGGCCACGCCGGGCATCTCAAGGTTGTGAAGGTGGACGTCGACGCTAACCCGGCACTCGCGACGCGGTTCGGCGCGCAGTCGATCCCGCTCTTGGTCGTGATGCGAGAGGGAGCCGAGGTCGACCGAATCGTCGGGGCACTTCCTCGGGCGGCGCTGGAGCAGCGCCTCGGCCCCGTACTGGCCGCCTGAACGCGGCGGGTCAGGTGCGAACCGGGCCCCGCTCGTTCCGGGGGTCTTTGATCACCGGTTCTGGCTCGCCACGCAGGTAGCCGACCAGCGTCGCCAACTGGTCGATGAAGCGCTCGGCTTCGGCGTCGTCGAGGTCGGCGAGGAACCGTCGCAGTGGCGCCGCATTGCGGTTTCTCATCTCGGCGACCGCCGGTTTGGCCTTCTCTGAGAGGGAAACGATGATCCGCCGGCGATCCAGCTCGTCGTGGTCGCGGTCGATCAGCCCGGCTTCGGCGAGCTCGCCGACGACGAGGCTCGCGTGGGCGGTGCTCATGTCCAACCGCTCAGCCAGATCGGAGACGGTGGCCGGTCCGGCGACGCCCAGCGACACCAGCACCGAGATGTGCCGGCCTCCGAGCCGGCCTGCTTGCTGGAGCGCAATCGGCAGCTCTCCGCGCGGACGCCGGAGCGCGAACGCGAGCTGCGGCATCAGCGGCGCGAGGCGCGTTATATGCGGGCGAATATTCCTCAAGTAGACTTGACTATCAAGTTGTTTTGGGTAAACTCTAGCGCACCAGATGCGGCAAGTGAAGGGATCGCAATGCCCGAGAGTTACACCGATCATCAGCAGCCCCACGAAATGCGCGACCGCGGTCTGCGGGCCGGCGATCGCGACCGAGACGCCGTCGCAGAGATCCTGCGCGAACACCACCTGGCCGGACGGCTCGATACCGAGGAGTTCCAGGAGCGCCTCGATCGCTGCTACGCCGCCAAGACTCACGCCGAGCTCGACGACCTGGTGGCGGACCTCCCGCGCCAGGATCCAGCGCCCCGGCCTCGACGGGCCTGGTCTTGGCCCGCGGTGGCCCTGGTGCCAGTCCTGATCGCAGCGATCGCGTTCAGCCACGGTCATCTGCTGTGGCTCGCGATACCGCTGTTCTTCTTCGTCGTCCGTCCGCTGCTGTGGCGGTCCACCGGCGGTCGCCGGGGTTGGGGCGTCGTGGGTTGCGCCGTCCGCCGGAGCCGACCGCGCGGCAGCTACGTGTAATTGAAGGGAGGCCCACCGATGCCAGTTATCGACGCCAGCAACCTCAAGACCGGAAACCTCGAGGGGGCCACCCACGGGGCGACCGTCTCACTGATCCTCGACCACAGCGAGCCGGGCCAGGGGCCGCGGCTACACCGTCACCCCTACGATGAAACCTGGGTCGTGCTCGAGGGGAACCTCACGTTCCAACTCGGCGACGAACCCCACCACGCCGGCCCGGGCGACATCGTCATCGCCCCACCCGGCGTACCGCACAAGTTCACCAACGACGGCCCCGAGCGCTCCAGCCTCGTGTGCATCCACGCGAGCCCCACGATGAGCACCGAATGGCTCGAGTGACCGCGCCGCGACGGTGGCGCGGCCGGACCGCCCCGTTCTACGTTCCCTCTAGTACCCGGTCGGGGCAGTGACTTTCGTGATCGCGGCGCCGGAGGGGGCGACCAGCCACCACCTCGCGCCAAAGCTGTCGCTGCCCTGTCCCGTGATCACCCCGGCTCCGGAATCGGCCGCGAAGTAGTACAGCGGGTGGCCCATGTAGGTCACCTGTTTGCTGCCATCGGATCGGGTGATCGTGCCGAGGCCCGCAGCCGCAACGCCATTGGACGGGGTCGCAGGCGCGGTCGTGGTCAGCGGGGGCCATTGCGTGGCGCAGTTGCCCGAGCACCTGGACGTACGGTTGCCGTCGCCGAGCCAGAGATAGAGCGCTCTGCCGTCAGCGCCCGTCAGATACGTTCCGTCCGGACCGTTCGCCGTGGCGATCACGAGTGCGCCGGCCGGCGCGCTCGAGGATGGCTTGCCGCTGGGCGTCATGGAGCTCCCGCCGGAGCTGCCACATGCCGCCAGGAGCAACGCGACCCCGGACGCCGCCGCGAATCTGCACGCCTGCGCTCTTGCCTTTGTCCAACCGACCATCGTCATCTACTTGCAGCTGCACATCCGGAGACCCCAGCCGAGGCGCGATCCTTCCCGTGTGCACCGCGGAACTCGTCGACGTGACCCAGCCGAGGGTGTCGTACAGACTGTGCCGGAGTTCCTGTTCTTGTCAAGAGTTGACAAGAACGGGTGTCGATCGGGGTCCGGGATTCGGTCGCGCGAACCGCGCCGGGGGCTTCGCCGGGGAGGCTGGTCGTTTTACGCAAACAGGAGTTGCGTTTCGCGACCAGCCTCGGTTCTGCACAGGCCGCCGGGGAGGTGTTTGCCCGCTCCCGGCGCGCGAGAGCTCCGGGAGTCTGTCATCACTTTCCGGCAAACCGATTGGTTTGTGCGATAGCGTCCGGGCCGGCCTGCCGGCCACCTCTGAGGAATGAGGATTTCCCGGTGGGCCGGCTATTTATAAGGCAGCCTCAGCTAGTACTGATAGTGGCTGCTGAGCTTTAGCCGCTCGGTGCCTCGATGTTGCGCGCTCTGCGCCGGGCGTGGCCGGGCGCCGGATCGCCGGCCCGTTACATCGTGGTAGATCAGGTACGCGACAGGTCCGTACGCGATCAGGAACAGAAGAATGCCGAACGCGGTGCTCATCGCCTTCCTCCTCGATTGTCAGGACCCAGCGACGGCGCGGGGCCAGCGCTTAGGAAAACCCCAGTAGCGAATGTGCTCCGCTAGACGCTAGCCCCACTGGCTGGGGCGTTCGTGTGACAAATGCCCCGAGCGCCGGCTCCACGTCATTGCCCGCCGGTGGACTCGCCGGCCGGGCGCAGTGTGAAGCGCTCCTCGTACCGTCCAGATTTCGGATGTCGGCGGACGTCGCCTTCCCGGACCCAGCCAAGACGCCTATATAGGTCGACCGCTCGGGCGTTGTCGGTGTAGACGTACAGCTCCGCCGAGGTGAAGCCGCGGCGAACGAGTTGGTCGTGCACGGCCCGCAGCAGTTCATCCGCCACGCCGCGACTCCACACCTCAGGCCGGACCCCGAGATACCGCAAGCTGGCCCGGTCTTCTCCGGACCCAATCGGTTCGAGGGCAGCGAAGCCAAGGGCCCGGCCACCACCGTCGCGGGCAATCATCAACAGAGAACGTGGCGAGCTGTGAATGACTGCCTCGATGAGCGGGAGCGACAGATCGAGCGGTGCGACCTGGGTGGCGCCGTCACGAGCGGCCGTCGCCTCGGCCCAGATCTGGGCGGCGTCGGCGAGGCTGTGATCGTCGCCACACGCCGCCACGGTTACCGAGCACACGGCGCCAGATGATCTCAGCGGGGTGCGATGGCGACGCCAAGCGCGATCGCAGCCTCGGCTTGTTCGCGCCGCTGCGTTCCGTTCCACTCACGCGGCGAGCGCGTGATTGCGGTGGTGTCGATCGATGAAGACGTAGGGATGGTGAAAGGCGGCGAGCGCATCGGCCGGATCGACCGCGAATTCGAAGGTCTCCTCTGAACGCTCGTCCTCGACGGTGACTGAGACGCGGTCCGTCTGCGGGTTCCAAAGGAGCCGGACGTCGATGCCGTCGTTGGTTCGGCGATCCAGCTCGCGGACCGCGGTATGGGATGTGCGAGTCATGGGAACTCTCCTGCGTCTCTGCTGAGTGTTGAGCTGCTGATTTCGCATCTACCTCTATGACACGACGCCCGATCCGAATGTGACGTTGGAGGGGGCTGCGGGGCGAGTTGAAGGTGCCGATCACCTCGTGACCGGCGTCGATCACTGGGGGACAAGACGGCTGCCGAGCGCACCGCTCGCCCCTGCCACGAAGACTCGCATTTGCAGTCCTTTCGATGCGGGAATCTTGGTTGGTAGCCGACCAGGAGCGCTCCGAGGAGATCGAGATCCGTCACATCCCGGAGGGCTTGCGGGTCTAGTGCTACGACACGACACCGTGGAGGAACGTGACATGGACCAGCAGGAATGGCTCGCTCAGCAATTTGAGGACTGCCGACCGCATCTGCGAGCGGTGGCCTACCGGATGCTCGGCTCGCTCAGCGAGGCCGATGACGCCGTCCAGGACGCCTGGCTGCGGCTCAGCCGCGCCGACACCAGCGAGGTCGAGAACCTCACGGCGTGGCTTACGACCGTCGTAGCCCGCGTGGCGCTGAACGTGCTGCGTTCGCGCAAAACGCGCCGGGAGCAGCCACTCGACGTACACGTGCCCGACCCGATCGTCGACCCCGTCGACGGAACCAACCCCGAGCACGAGGCGATGCTGGCGGACTCGGTCGGCCTGGCGATGCTCGTCGTGCTCGAGACGCTCAGTCCTCCCGAGCGGCTGTCGTTCGTCCTGCACGACATGTTCGCGGTGCCATTCGATGAGATCGGAACGATCCTGGACCGGTCGCCCGAGGCCGCACGCCAGCTAGCGAGCCGGGGCCGGCGTCGCGTGCGCGGAACCGCCCCGGTACCCGATCCCGACCTGACCGCCCAGTGGGAGGTCATTGATGCGTTCCTCGCGGCCGCGCGTGAAGGTGACTTCGATGCGCTGGTAGCGGTCCTCGACCCAGAGGTGACGCTCAGAGCGGACCGCGGCCTGGCAGGCATCTCCCGGCACGTCCGCGGTGCGGAGACCGTCGCGAGTCAGGCGCTGATGTGGTCACGGGTCGACCTGACCATCCACCGCGCGCTGATCAACGGTGCAGCCGGACTCGTGTCGATGCGCGGAGGCCGACCGTTCTCGGTCGGTGCGTTCACGGTCAGGGACGGGAAGATCGTCGAGTTCGACATCCTCGCCGATCCCGATCGGCTCGCCAAGCTCGACCTCGCCATCCTCGAGGACTGATGCTCGGCCCGCACGGCCTGACGGGCCGCTCACTCACTTTGGAGATGCTCGTCGATGTACACCTTGGCCAGCCGCTTGGGTGCCCGCGAGAGCCATGCCTCGACGATCAGCTCCTCCAGCTCGCCGGTATCGATCCTCGGCAGCCGCACGAGGACCGCGGGATACCCATCGAAGTGCGGCGTGGTGAAGTAGACCGACGGATCGTCTGCGATCAGGGCTTCCTTCGCGCCGAGGTGCTCGACGCGAGCTCCGAGGATTGGGCCGTCGGGCGCGGCGTCGCCGAGAGCGCGAACGTCCGAGGGACGAAGCGGACGTTCCCAGACGAATAGCTTGTCGCGCACTCGCCAGGCGGCAAGCCCGCGCGAAGACTCCTCGCGGGTCTCCGGCAACTCGAGCGCGATGCGACGTACGTCGTCCCAGCCTGCCACCCGCCGGACTGTACTGCCCCCCCGATCGCTGAATCTCAAGAGTCGAGCAACGTCGGCTGTTGGGGCGGATAGATGATGGTTCCGCTCGTATCTACGACAGCAAACTCGGTCAGCTCGTGTACGGGCCGGGCCTCACCGATCCCCAGGTGCTCGACCCGCCAGCCCCGAACCACCAAGGAATCGGAGATCAGCCGGCGATGGCAGCGCCACCAGACGGCCTCGGCGCACATGACCGCGGTAGTCAGCTCTCGCGCCGCCGCCTCGAGATCCGCCAGCGCCCGTTGAAACTCGGGGGTCTGCATGTAATCCGCATAGCCTTGAAAGGCCGCTTCTCGCCAGCCACCGTTGGGCGAGCCCGGTGTCGGTACCCGCCTGCCACCGAGGTCGGGCATGTGCACATAGCGGATCCCCGCCGCGGCCAGCCACTTGGTTAGCGCCTCTCGATTGAACTGTGGATAACGCCGCGAGCTTGGAAACGCTCTGACGTCGGCGACCAGCTCGACGTCCGGATCGCGAAGCAACGCCAGCAGTTCCTCCTCCGACCGCGTCGAGTGTCCGATCGTGTAGACGGTCACGCCATCAGTGTGACGCTGGGTTGCCAGAGCGTGGTTATCCGACGACCTTGCGTCGCCGACCGCTCTCTGCTCCAATCGGGGGATGCGCCGCACCTCCGAGGACCGCGAGCCACACAGGACCTCCGAGCCTGCGGGAAAGCGACCCGACGACCCGCCCCGCCAACCCGATCCGATCCTCGCCCTTCAGCGCTCCGTCGGAAACCGCGCGGTGTCGCGTCTGGTCAGCCGGGCCGAACGAGGGGGCGGGCGCGTCCTAGCCCGGGACGGGTCGGGCTCAGGCACGCCGACCGTGGCGCCACCCGAGCCGGACTTCAAGGTCAAGGACGTCGACCGCGAGATCACCGAGACGATCAGCCACGCGCCGGCAACGCTCAGCCAATGGAACGGGACCTACTCGTGGCACTCGAAGTGGCGGCTGCGCCTCGACCTGCGTGCGGAGGTCGGGAAGCTCGAGGTGATCGTGCGCCTCAAATCGACCGCGTCGGACGCCGTCAAGGCCGCGTGGGAGAACGCGATCGTCGCCAAGTGGGACAACAAGTTCGCGTTCTGCGTGCTGCGAGACCGGCCGATCACGATCAAGCCCGGCGTCGTCGATCGCTATGCCGAGATGTATCCGATCCGGATCGTGATCGCGTGGGTCGACAACGCGAGGGACGCCGACTACGTCGTGACCGCCAACGCCGCCGACGCCACCGAGGGCGGGCGCGCCGGCGAGGGCGGCACGACCAGCATGACCGGGTGGGGTACCGCGGACACGCAGGACATGACCCACGAGTTCGGGCATATGCTCGGGTCTCCTGAGGAGTACTTCACCACCAACGGCGTCGACTACGCCACGAGTGGCGCCCGGGGCTACCGGGATGAAGGGGCCGGCGTCATGAACAATCCCGCCGGAGCCGCGCTGGCGCGCAACTTCGACGTGATCAGGCAGGAGGCCGCGCCGCTGCGCGACGTGCCCCTGGCGAAGACCGAGATCGCGCCGTGGCGCTGAGCGCGACGGTCGGGCTCTCGAGCGAGCAGCTGAACCAGCCTGCCATCTGGGATATCCACGTCGAGCTTCACAACGACGGGCCGGAGGCCGTTCGGCTCTCCACCGCAACGATGCTCGGGGCGGTGTCATTCGAGGTCGTCGATGCCAGCGAGCGCCGGATGCCGCTGGGGCCGCCACCGACGCCGCCGATTGACCTCGCCGCCAGCGTGAGGACGATCGAGCCTGGCGCCTCGCTGCCGCTCGACTTCCGCGGTGATGAGCTGTTCGCCGACGCACCCGCGCCGGGCAGCTACAGGCTGCGGTTCGCCGGCCACGCCCCCGGCGTCGATGACACGTGGGAGGGACGGATCGTCTCCCCGTGGGTCTCCTTCACGGTCGCGGGCTGAGTCCGCTCAGGCAGCCGGCAGGTGGCAGATGCTCTTCTCGCCCGACCAGGCAAACCACTTTCCGAGCGGCCCGCCCGGACGCGACGGCACGCGCTCCTGAAGGTGTGTGTACGCACGGCGGCCGTTTTTGCTGCAGCGCCCGAGCCGCGTCGCTCGCAGCTCGCTGCGGACGAGTTGCCGGTAGTAGCCGCCATGCGGCTTGAAGATCGACGTCTCGCCCCAGCCCGTCGCCGTCCGCTGACCCCAGTGAGTCCATTTGATCTTCTCTACCAGGCCGCTGGGATCCCCGCCATTGAAGATCTCACGCGGCGCCACGGTCCCGAACCCCTTGCCCATCGGCGCGAACGCCCTGCTGCCGAGCACGACCCGCGGGCCTCCGGCAGCCCAAGCGGTTCCGACGAAGGCGACCGTGAGGAGCACCAAGGGCAGAACCACGTGCTTGGTGTGCCTCGCCGTCATCGGCCGTGAACCCTGCCAGACTCGCCGCGCTCGCGCCACACTGGCGACTGTCCAATCACGGGAGGAATCGATGGCGGTCACGGCGGTGGTGCAGCATCACGTCAAGGACTACGCGAGCTGGCGCGAGATCTACGACGGATTTGCCGAGGTCGGGCAGGCCGGTGTCGGCACGCCCGTTGGCGTGTACCGCGCCCTCCATGATCCGAACAAAGTGCTGGTCATCCACAGCTTCGAACGTCCGGCAGATGCCGAGCTGTTCTCGGAGGCCGCGTACCTCCGTGAGGTGATGCAGCTCGCCGGCGTCGAGGGACAGCCGCGGATCGAGCTCTACGAGGACACCTGAACCTGCTCTGGGACGGACTCTTCGCCGGCGGCGCGCGGCCTCAGGCTCGCGCTCATCTTGATCGCCCGGACCGCCCCGGTCGCACCGGCTTGCAGGGTGACGCCGAGCGCGATCAGCACGATCCCGAGGATGAACAGGTACCGCGTTCCGAGCAAAAGCAGTCCGACGCGCCCGAGCACGTACGGCGGCATGCACACCGTGGCGCTGATCGCCCCGCTGATCCCGCTCGTTATCAGCTTGTCGCGCCTGGACTGGGTCTTCTTCACGCCGACCAGCCGTCCCGGCACGGCCACGTAGCACAGCATCATCAGGCCGACCACAACCCCGAGGCAGAGCGCGAACCACGGCCGGTGCCAGCGCGGGGCCACCAACACCGATAAGGCGAGCAGTACGCCCACGATCGACCCGGACCCGAGGATCGGCGTCAGGTGCTTTCGCGCCGTGGCAAAGGCCGGTCGGATCTTGGGCGGGGTTTCCGCGATCGCGAACGCGAACACCGCGTTGAGGAAGAAGCAGCCCGCGGTGATTGCGACGATGACGAGCCCGAGCGGGATCAGGATCGGTCCGCGAAGGGTGTGGAACGACTTGCCGTGAAGCACGTGCAACTTCAGGTCGAACATCGCCAGCCAGATCCACACGGCCGGAAGCAAGGAGACCAGAGTGAGCCGCCAGTGGGTGACGATGAGCTTCAAGGCGTCGAACAGGACCGCGACCGCGCCGACCGCAAAGGCGAGTGGCGCGAACACCTTGCGCGAGCGGCTCAAGCGGAGAACCGCCTGCTCGATCTTCGTCTCGTCGCCGTCTTGTATCGCCCGGAAGAGTGACCGGATGCGGGCCACGAGCCTCGGGTGGCGGTGCTCTGAACGGGCCGCCGCCGTCTCGGCATCTGCGCCACCGCCGCCGGCCGCTCCCGGCGCGGGCTCCTGCCGTTCGCGATCAGTCTGCGTGTCCGTCACCGATCCGCTCCGCCACCGTCAGCGGCTCCCAATCACCGATCTGAGGGACAGTCCACCCCACGCGCTCAGGCTACCGGACGTTACCCGCGCTGAACCTTCGCTTGCGCAAAAAGAGTCCCGCTAACCTCACGCGGCTCATGGACCACCGTGATTCGCATCACGGCGCAAGCGAGACGAGCGGACGATGCTGACCCGCCGCGGCTTTCTGATTGGCGCCGGCGGCCTGGCGGCAGGCAGCGTTGCGGCGACGACCGGGGCCGCCCCGGCGACGGCACGCCCGCGGGTTCCGGCTTCCGTTCAGCTCGGCGTCCAACCCGCCGGACTGCCCAAGCGCCAGTACGCATGGACCGCGACGCTGGCTCGGGACGTAGACGGCAATCCGATCGCGCCCCGGTTCGACCGGCTGCTGTTCTTCGACATCGACAGCCGCCCGACGCCCGCGCACGCACGCGTCCTCGAAGCCGCGCTCCGAACGCTCGAGCGTCGCTACCACT
>CAVXAO010000009.1:0-556731 GCA_963759695.1 uncultured Solirubrobacterales bacterium | reverse complement strand
GTTTGGGCACTACTTGTTGCCGCCCTAGGTACCGCCGCGTACGCCGGCAACGTCATGGCGACGCCGAGCTCAGGTTAAACGACGACAATTCTCGCGAAGTCCCTCTTCGGTCAGATCGACGTCAAAGCCCACACGATCCCGGCCGACCTATGGCAAGCGCGAATCAAGACGCACGGACTCTCCGACGTCTACGTCGTCGACAACAAGCTCGCGCCCCGGAGGAACCACCGGCTGGCACTCGCATCCGGGTCCCAGCCTGATCCTGGTCGTCGCCGGAACCGTAACAAACTACATGGGCGACGACCCCACCTGCACCGGCCACGCCTACACAACCGGAACCGGATTCATCGATCCAGGCGGCGCAGACGTGCACACGTTGCGAAACGAAGGCAGCGTCCAAGCCGAAACGATCGCCGTGCAGCTTCTACCGAAAGATGCCGTTAGACGAATCGACAAGCCAGACCCGGGCAACTGCCACTTCTAAGCACCCCGCCACATGGAAGACGACGACCGCAATCCAAAGGAGCGATAGGGGCCGTGACCTACTCGAAGCTCGCGACACCCACCCTCGCCCGCACCGCCGCGCTCTGGCGTGGCGGTGCCGGCGGACGCGGCCAACCAGGTGCACCTCACGACCCGATCGACGCGGAAGTCGCGGCCCAAAGCGCGCGCGGCTGCTCGTGATGGGTGCACGGGGCGGCGCGTCGCCCGGCTCTACCACGGGCGCCAAGGGCTCGCGTTGCAACCTTGGAGATCCCGTACACGCGACGGGCCCCGCCTCCCATCTCGCCAATCGGTCGCGACGCCCGGTTTCCCTCGGCGAGCAGTAGCCACGCCCGTCACGGTTCTCGCCGCCGCTTCGGACGAATCTCAGGAAGCGCAGCTGCCAGCGCCCGGTTGTCGCTCCCGTAACCATCGCCCCTCAACCTCAGCCAGCCTTGATCCACCGTTGTTCGGTGGGGAGTCGTCCGGGGCTGAGATTTAAATGACCTCCTGAGCAGGCAGAAAGCTGTCGTGTCGGGCGACGGCGGGCCTGCAACAGGAGGTCACCCGCATGGTGAAGGGTCTGCCGGACGCGACGAGGGTCCTGTTCGATGACGAGCGGGCGGTCGCGAACGCGGGTGTGTTGCTCCCGGCGGTGCTCGCTGAGCGGCTGGGGATCGAGGCGCTGATCGATCAGACGGTTGATCTCGGCGATCGGCCGGGGGCGGCGAACCCGGGGCGAAGGTCATGACGCTGGTGTCCGCGATGGCGCTCGGGGCGGATTGCATCGATGACTGCGACGTGTTGCGCTCGGGCCAGACCCGGGCGGTGTTGGGTCATGGAGTGTCAGCGCCGTCGACGCTGGGGACGTTTCTGCGCGCGTTCACTTTCGGGCATGTCCGCCAGCTCGACCGAGTCCTCGCCGAGAGTCTGGAGGGCGTGGGCGGCTGGTGCCGGCCCGGGCGACTGCGCGGCTGATCGTGGATGTCGACAGCTTTGTCGGTGAGGTCTATGGATATGACAAGCAGGGCGCCGGCTACGGGTACACCCACAAGCGCGGGTATCACCCGATCGTCGCGACCCGCGCGGGGACCGGCGAGGTGTTGCACATCCGCGCCCGGAAAGGATCGGCGCACACAGCGCGCGGGGTGCTGCGGTTCGTTGAGGAACTGATCCCCCGCGTCCAGCGTGCCGGCGCGACAGGCCCGATGCTGTTGCGGGCCGACTCGGGGTTCTGGAACAACAAGCTGATGGCCCGCCTACACGCGGCGGGCTGGACGTACTCGATCGGGATCCCCAGCAAACGCCCGTGAAGACAGCGATCGCGACGATCCCCGAGGAAGACTGGCAGACCCTCGCGGACTACCCCGAGGGCGGCGAAGCGCAGATCGCGCAGACAATGCTCGGTGCCACACGGATGATCGTCCGACGCACCCGACTCGTCGGTGAGCAGGCCGAGCTGTGGCCCGACTGGCGTCATCACGCATTCCTGACCAACAGCACCGATCAGCTCGAGCTCGTCGAGGCAGAGCACCGTCAGCACGCCGTTGTTGAGCTCGCGATCCGCGAGCTCAAAGACCAAGCCCTTGCGCACTTCCCGTCCGGAAAGTTCCTCGCGAACGCCGCCTGGACCGTGATCGCCGCGTTGGCGCACAACCTGTTGCGCTGGACCACGCTGATCGGACTGCCCGACACGGTCATCCCTACCGCCCGGACACTGCGCCGGCGGCTGCTGACCGTCCCCGGCCGGATCACCCGCACCGCCCGCACAGTGACACTCCGGATGCCCGCCCGCTGGCCATGGGAACTCACTTTCCTCACCGCGCTTGAGCGCCTCCGCGCACTGCCAGCACTCAGCTGACCGCACGCAGTCGCCACGAAGGCGATCGGCGCCGACCGCGGCCTCGGCATGCCCACACTCACCCGCCGCATCGGCGCGACGGCCTCAACTAGCCCCACCAGCCTCCGCCAACCCCGAGCGACGCCCACACCCTGCCGTCAGCCCGCCAGCCGAACCCCGACCAGCCCGAAACCCCCGCAACTCAAACCCCCCAGCGCTCAAACGGTGGATCGAGGCTCAGCCCTGTCGGAAGCACTCGTGGTCGGGGTCCCCGGCCGGATCGCCGACGCGAGGGCGCCAACGCCCCGGCCATCCACGACTCGCCAGCGCCGGCACTGACCTAAGCAAGGCCGTGCCGAGCGACCTGCGACGCCCTCGCATCCCGGGCTCGCGATGCCGGGATCCGACCGCGCGAGCGACCGCCGCGACACTGACCTGCTCACTCCCGGTTTCACGAAGACGGGGAAGTCTCACGTCATCTTCCGACGGGCGATCGGGCTGCTCCATCCCGCCGGATCCAGCAGCGCAGGCAGGGCCCCGCTTTCGTTCAATGACGTGCATTTCTGCCAGCGGGAGCAGCGCCCTGCTAAGCACGGTCAGGGCGTCTCAGCCGTTGCCCTCCGCGGCGATGACGCCACCAAGCCCGGTCCGAGCCCCGAGATCCGCGCGTTGCGGAGCCGCGCCGGCGATGTTCGGATGCTCGTCACAGCGGGAAAGCAGGGCCCGGCGTCCGGTCAGCTTCTGAGCCATAAAGTCGGTTGGCGGCGTCGATGACGTAATCGACGAATTCGACGGCGTCCGCGACAGCCGGCGGGGCGCCGCCGGTACCGCGCTGACGGTGGCTCGCCGCGCCAGTAGGCGACGGCATCCTCGATCAGCCCGTGCCACCGCGGCTCGAACATCTCGAGGGCGTAGCGCGCCGCGGCTTCCTTGGTCGCGATCTCGCCGGTGGCGACCGTGTAGTGCATCGCGGCGCTCCGAGCACGCCCGACGCCGCCAAGCGCCGTGGCGGGACGCCCCTGATGTTCAGGCCGCCGGGACGCGCGCGCCCCCCAGCGGCGCCAGTAGCCGTTGAGGTTGGCCAGCGCCCACGCCCGCAGCTCGGCTTCGTCGGTCCATACCTCCAAGCGGTCACGATCGGGGCCGCGGAGCGCGACGCCGTGGTGCGCGAGTACGTACCAGGTCACCGGGTTCACGTCGAATCCCTTGCGCGGCGCGGCCCTGAATCGCCCGGTCACGTGGCCGGCAAGCGGCGTGACCTCGAGCGGCGAGAGCGACAGATCGCCAGCCTTGAGGTAGACCCCGTTGCACACCAGCGGCCATCGCCGCCGCAAGGCCGTGTCATGGACTCAGCGCGGAGATCCAGCCGCCCACATGCATGGCTCGGAGCCTGCAGCTCAGCGGGCGAGCGTCGCCGTCGACGATCGCTACGAAGTCAACGTCGCTTCGGCCCGACCGAAACGCTCCCATGCTCGCCGAGCCGACGACGTAGAAGCCTTCGATCCGGCCGGGAACCACGCGGTCCAGCCGAGCGGTAGATCCTCAGCGGCATAGCGGGGCAGCTCAGCCAACACGGCGCCAGGTCCCCAAACTTCGACCTCCGCCTACCCTGAGACGGCGCCAACATGTCATCGGCAGCGTCGCACCGCGATGGAGCCGGCCCCCCATCCCGCGCAACTCGGGAGAGTCGACTATGGGTTGATCATGCTCAAGGCGGCAACAAAGCGGGCGAACGCCTCACGGTTGGACGTTGGTCGGGACGTCTGAGCGATCGTTCGACAGCTGCCCGGTGCGGGCAGACGGCCCGGGTGGCGGAGGGCGGCGACGGTTGGCCCCGCCCAGCGGCCGGTTATCGGCCGGGTATCTGTCCGAGCCGTTTGACGACTCCGAAGCTGACATATGTGAATCCGGTCTTCACGCTGCCGGGCTTGACGTGGATAGACGATGGCGGCTTCACGACCACCGATCGCTCACCGAAGCAAGGCGTAGGTGTGAGGGTCGAACAGGAGTTCCTGACGGGTTCCGGCGTATGCGATCCGACCGCCAGCGCTCTGCGTCCGATGCCATCGTGGGTGATTCCCACCAGCCCGATTCCGGGAATGCGCGTGGCGACGACATAAAGGGCGGCGCGCACCTTTGGCGGGATCGGCTGGTCTGGCGAGATAGGTCTCCGATCTCGGTGAACATCTCAGCGTGCTGAGAAGTCGAGGAACCATTGCCGGCATAGCGCTCGAGTATCCGCCACAAAGCGTCGACGTTGCTCGGCAGCGTGAGCAACTGCCGGTAAGGCAGATCTCATTCGTCCGGCGGGAGCTGCCATCGCGTCCTCAAAGGGACCTGATGAGGACGCCCGGCGCGCGAATCCACTTCTCGTGGGCGGTAGCCGAGAGGAACGTGATTGGCCGCGTGATTCGCCTTAGGTCCAGTCCGCGTCGGTCGACGCTGATCCACACCTGGCGCTCGGTGCTGGTCAGGGCGCCTACGATGACGCGGATGCCTCCGCGCACGGAGGGATCAGCGACCTGGGCGCCGGCGCTCGTCTCGTAGCTTTTGACGTACCAGTACTCGCCTGGTCGCAGTCGCCCCGGGCCGCCGGCCGCGGCAGCGGCGTCGGCTGCTCGTTGCAGAACGGCCGCGGCTGCAGAGGACGGGTTGGCTGCACCCCCTCGCAGCGACAGCGCGACAATCACGCCCGCTGCCACAGCCACCGCGCCACTCAGCATAAGGACCGGCGCAAGGAGCTGTCGAAGCAGCCGCGGAAGGTGCCAGCACGGCCAGCGCCAGCACGGACCTCCCGTGCGACTTCGATCATCAGCGCCGCACGCGCCCGCTCGCGCGCGTGCGCAGTCTCAGAACCCGAGGGCGCATGCAGCTCGCGCACGATTTCGAGATCCAGGTCGTGAGTCATGTCCAGCTCCTCTTTGTGCTCGCATCATCAGACGCCGCGTCGGCGGAGGACAGCGCCGCCTGGAGGTCCCGGCGGGCGCGATAAAGCCGCGACCGGACCGTCCCCACAGGAACCCCGGTCGCGATCGCGAGTCCCTCATAACCAAGGTCAGTCAGCGCGAACAGCAACAGCGTGTCCCGATCCGCCGCGGCCATCCGCGTCAGCTCGGTAGCGACCCTCCTAGCCCTCGCGGCAGCGTCGACTCGTTCTGCGACGCCCTCCAGACCCCCAGCGCTGTCGTCGCGCTCCAGGGCGCGGGCGTACGCACGACGGCGCCGCTCCTCGGCGCGTGCGTGCTTCCGCAACAGGTTCGTCGCGATCCCGTACAGCCACGGTCGCGCGTCCGGGTGGGCAGCGTCATAACCGCTGCGACCGGCAAACGCGCGAACAAATGTCTCCTCGGCCAGCTCTTCAGCGAGCGTTCGATCCGCCCGCCGGGCCAAGTAAGACAAGACCTCGCGGTAGTGCCGATCGAAATCACAGCGAACCGTCTCGGCTCATGCATCGACGCGACGATCGTCTCGCCATCGTTGCTTTCGGCAGCGTGGATCCTGTTCGCTTCCATCTACGAGCTGATATCCCGAATTAGCACAACGAGTTCACGCCGACGAACCCTCCGCGCTTCCTGCATCAGGTCCGGACTCGGGATGTCGCAGCGCTGACAGTCCGGCGACCGGCGCCGCGACGTTCCGCGGCCTGCGCTCACGAGCAGGCACGGCCGGACGCGGGCGCCGCACCGCGGCGATCTCGTTCCCAGAGCACACGCCGGGAAGCGATGGCTGCGGCATCAAATAACTCAACGCGAGCGGATGCAGGTGTCCGTAGGACGATCCCAGCGCTCCCGAGTTTCGCCACCAGCGAGGCTCTCGGCGGCGTCGGCTCGCCGGACGTCGCGGCCGTCGTCTCGGAGTACCGCGTTTTCGCGAATGCAGGGAAGGCGGCACCGGCAGGGGCCGGGCCGGTCCGGAGACCTGCAAATTCTCGATGCAGGTCTCGGCCCGCTGCACGTCGCAGACCTGAGTTGCGCGGCACGGAGGGCAGACCGCGCGTCTGGCGGTGGAGACGCGCATCCAACACTGAGCGGGCTCGCGGCGTCGTCGCTGACCGACGCGCCGTCCGGCCCCCCGTGCCGCGCGTTGGGGGTCTGAGCGGCGCCGGGAGCCGAGACGTGCTTTCGAATTTTGCAGGTCTCGGGAGCGCGAGCCCTGCATTCATGAAAACGCGCTACTCCCGAGTCGGCGGTCTCGACGACGACCGCCCGGACGACGGAGCGAGCCCCGCAGGTGGCGAATACCGGGTCTGAGCCGATTTTCCGCGACAAGACCTCTCGTGGCGCAAAAGCGGGGCCCCGGGCGGGCCCCGCAGGCCCCGGGTCCGCGTACCCGCGCCAGAGGTAAAGCAGGGCGTTCGGGCCGACCGTGATGACGACGTCGGGGCCGACAGGGTGGCGAGACCCGCTGGTGGCGAGGAGCGGGTCGCTCATGAAGAGCGGCCCGACACCTGCCTTCGTGCTCGCGCGGGTATGCGCGCCGGCGGCGCAGGCGTGGCTGCCTGTGTCCGCAGGCAGCAGCGTGGAGTCCACGCGGCGGTGGTCACTGGTGATCCGGGAACGGACGTCAAACAGTTCTGCGTCGCGTTGGGGTCACGCCCAAGGTGTCTGGGGGGCGGGACGACCAGTGGCCACCCGCCGGGGGCAGGCGGCCGGCCACGGTCTTTCTCCTTACCGCTCAGGGGATGCCTGTACGGGGACCAGCGACAGCCCGTGCCTCTCCTCGGTCTGGCGACGGGGGGTGAGGCCGAGGGAGGTCACGGCGGCAGCGGCGCAGGTGGCGCCCGCTACCCACCACAAGTGGTAGTACTGCGACGGGTCGCCGGTCGTGGCTGCCTTGCCGAGGATCACGACGAGGATGGCTGTGCCGAACACACCACCGACCTGCCGGCCGCTGTTGACCACGGCACTGCCCGTCGCGCTGAGCTTTGCGGGCAGGTCGTGAGTCGCTGAGCCGATGATCGTCGGGAGCGAGAACCCGAACCCTGTGCCGATCAGGAACCAAGCGGGCAGGATGTCAGGCGCCGGCGTGGCTGGCATCAACGGATCCGTCGACGCGTTGGTGATAAACGCTGGTGTCATTGGCCCGCAGTCGATGGCCTTGACCGTTGACGGGGTCACCACCGTGTTCGCGACGAATGTTCTTGGCCACGTCGTCCTCCTAGAGGGGCTCCTGGCCGAGGATCGACTTGGAGAGGTGGCGGTCTTCGCCGGAAGTGAAGCGGCCAGGGGACTTCCGAAGTTGGGGATGAAACGGCCATCGTTCGTCTCAACCTCTGCCGATGAACTCGCCATTGTCATCTACGGCAGCTACTTCGCCGTCGGAAAAGCGGACTTCAACCTAGCCTTCGGGCAGGCCAAGTACATCGGGGCCCTGTGGATGGCCTACCTGGCCCGCCAATACCCCGACCGCCGCTTCATCACCGTGAGCCCCGGCGCCACCACCGGCACCCAAGCCTCCAACGGCCTTGCGCTACCGCTGCGTGTAGCGGCCAAATACGTCATGCCCGCCCTAGGGATCTCCCACAAACTTGAAGTGGGCGCGAAGCGACTGGTGGACGGCGTCACCGACCCGACCCTGTCCAGCGGCGTGTTCTACGCCAGCGCGGCCAACACGCTGAAAGGTCCCTTGGTCGACCAAGCGGACATCTTCCCCGATGTGGCCAACCCGTCATTTCAGGACAACGCCAACGAGGCCATCCACCGCTTCATCACCTCAAAGACAGTCGCGTAACACCTCGCCGACTGGTCCAGAGACACCATGAAACCACTCACCGCTGAGGGAACCACGCCTCCAATACGGTTTGCGTCGCACCGCCCTCAACGATTAGGGGAGAACTGACATGGCACCGTTCCCTGCCCCCGAAACGGGCATCCTGCTCACCCACTTCATCGTCTCGGAGGACATCGCTCGCTCGCGAGACTTCTACGCAAATGTCCTCGGCGGCGAAATCGTCTCCGAAAGCCCCGCGGTCGTCGCGCTCGCGAACAGCTGGATCATCATCAACACAGGCGGTGGCCCAACCGACGACAAGCCAGCCGTGACGCTGACTGCACCCGATCCCAACACGGCAAGCAGCTTCCTGAATATCCGTGTCGCCAACATCCAAGAGATCTATGAAGACTGGAGCGCCAAGGGAGCCCAGTTCTTGACCCCGCCAGTCGACCACGGCGTCGAGCTGCGTTGCTACCTGCGCGATCCGGACGGGCACCTCATCGAGGTCGGCCAGGCGAACCGTGACTTCCTGAAGGAGCGTGGCTTGCTCGAGTAAGCGCGAGCCCAGGTACAACGCGAGGCCGCGCAGCCCGCAGAATCGAAAGGACCACGCTGAAATGCCGCAAACCGTCGTCGTGTTAGGAGCCCGCAACCTCGGCGGCGCGATCATTGATCACTTCCTTGCCCTTGGCTGGAACGCGGCCGGCGTGGCTTGGAGCGAGGAAACGCTCGACCGCGTTCGCACCGCCGGAGCCCTCGCGCTCCAAGCCGACGCAAGCAATCCCCAAACCCTGGCCAGCGCACTGGAACGCGCTCGGCGAGAACTGGGGCGTGCAGGAGTCACGGTCGGGCCGGCTCGGCGATGGTCGACGAGACCTGCCTTCGTTGTTGCACGCGTCCTCGGCGACTACACGCGCCCTGCTCTGCGCGGCGAGGAGGGAAGCCGGGGCTCGGACGGACGGCCGCGGACGCCGCCGCGAGTCCATCGACTCCGGACTTGGCGAGCAGCAGGGCGCTCACCCTCCGCTCGGTCGAGCCCCGCTCTTGTGTGCGGGCGGGCATCGTCCGTCCGGGCTCGGGCGTGGCTGCCTGTATCCGATAGCGGGAGCGAGCTGGTCGTCGGTGGTCGCGTAGTGCTCGGTCGTGGTCACGTCGGCCGGGATCGGCTGGGCGGTGCTCGCCGCGCCGATGATCGGCTCCCACATGGCGCGGCGGCGATCTCAGAATCGAAGGCCACGGACATGGTGTTGATGGCATCTGGCTGTTAGTTGCTGTTGTCGACCACGACGACGACCTTGCCGGAGAGATCGCCGGCGTCGGCCTTGGCGTGGACGTCCGCCAGCTCGGCGAGCGGGAAGCGCTCCGTGACGTCGACGCGGAGATCGCCGCCGTCGACCAGCGCCACCAGTCGCGAGAGCTGCTCGGCGTCGCTGCGGACGAAGACGCCGACAGCGCGTACGCCGCGCTCCTCATCGGAGGGCGTGTCGATCGTCGGCACCGTGTTGACGACGACGCCGCCGTCTGTGACGAGGGCGGCTAGCGCGACCAGCTCTTCCTGGTCGATCCGCGCGAGGTTGAGCAGCACGTCCACCGGCTCGGCGACGGCGTCGGCCACGGTGCTGTCGGTGTGGTCGATGACCTCGTCGGCGCGCGCGGACCGGACACGCTCGGCGCTGCGGGCGCTGGCCGTGGCGATCACGTGCGCGTTGGCGCGCTTGGCCAGCTGGATCGCGTAGCCACCGACGGCGCCGCCGGCGCCGTTGATCAGCACGCGCTGCCCCTCCTGGAGCCCCGCGTCGTCGAAGAGCGCCTGCCACGCGGTGAGGCCGACCATTGGCAGTGCCGCGGCATCCGGGAGCGGGATGCTCGTGGGCGCCGCCGCGAGGACCTCGGCCGGCGCGATGACGAACTCCGAGGCCGCGCCCGGGGCGGTCATCGGCAGGAAGGCGACGACCGCGTCACCGACCCTGACGTTCTTGACGCCCTCGCCGAGCGCGTCGACCGTGCCGGCGACATCGATGCCCGGCGTGTGGGGCAGCGTCACCGGGAAGGGGCCCTGCAGGTAGCCGCCGCCGGATCCCGGCGTCGACGCCGTTGAACGAGGTTGCGGCGACGCGGAGGCGCACCTCGCCAGCGCCGGGGGTGGGCTGCTCGACGTCCTCGTAGCGGAGGACGTCGGGGGGGCCGTACTCGTGGAAACGCATTGCCTTCATGGGAGTCTCCGTTTCTGATGGTCTTTGTCTGTGAATTCGATGCATCTGATGAATACGCGGGGCCTGCTGACGCGCGCGCCCGCTCCATGGAGGAGTCGCGGGTCGCGACGGTCACGTTCCCGGATACAGGACGGGCGCCGCTCGCGAAGGTGGTTGCCGGTCACATCGAGGTCCTCACTAGCTGCTTTTCGAGCCGCAGTCGCCCCAGGACGCCAAGGCCGTGGCCGATCTGCTCGCGCCGGTGCGCGATCACGTGCGCTCGGTCCCCCCGTGCGCCGCCGTCGCAAATAAGCCGCCGTGCTCATCAAGCGGGCGGAGGCAGGATCTCCATGCCGTACCGCGGCGCCGCCGTCACGGCGCGGCGTAGCCGGTCTTCGCGCTCAGCGGCACTGAGCGACGGGGCTGGCGTGGTGCGCGTGGGTACGGGGTCGCCGAACTCGGCGAAGAACTTTTCCAGGCCCGCGGGGGCGGCGGTGCACAGCAGCCGTGCCGGAACCTGCGCCGGGTTGCGGAACGCGTGGCGGGCGTTGGCGGGGATGTTGGCTGTGTCGCCTGCCTCCAGCCGGACGGGCGGAAGGTCGCGCACCCATACTTCGAGCGAGCCCTCGAGGACGCGGAAGCACTCCTCGAAGTTGTGCCGGTGCGGCGGCGGCCCGTCGCCCGGGGGGATCAGCATGTCGAGCATCGCGAACCGCCCGGCGGTCTGCTCGCCTGAGAGCAGCACGGTGTAGGTGTCGCCCACCACCGCCAGGTGCACTAGGGCAGGGTCGTCGGGGCGTGCGATCGCTGGCTCGCGCGTGCGGTCGTCCGCCGGCAGGGCGGTCATCGGACCGCCGCCGCTTTGTCGTCTACACCCATCTTCAGTCGTGTCGTTGCCATCGGATCTCCTTGGGCACCGTTGCGTTTCGGACGATATCGTCCGCTTATGATACGGACGATATCGTCCGGTTGATCTGTAATGATGTGGCCAGGTGCCGCATCCCGCCGCCCGTCAGCCGCGCAGGGACGCACTTCGCAATCGCGAACGGGTGCTTGACGCGGCGACCGAGCTCGTCCGCCGGGACGGGGAGAAGGTCCCGATCGCTCAGATCGCCGAGCACGCGGGCGTGGGGGTCGGGACGGTATACCGCCACTTCCCCACCCGCGAGGACCTGCTCGGCGGGCTTGTGTACCGCTCGTTCGGCCTTGCGGTCGACAACGCACGAGCGGCGGCCGCGCATCCGGGGTCCGCCCTGGAACGCGTTCGCGCGTTCTTCCTCGCCACGCTGCGCGACCGTGAGCGCTTCGTGTTGCCGCTCCACGGCGGGCCGGCGATCTTCACTCCCGCCACGCGCGAGCGCCAGGGACAGGTTCGCACCGTGCTGCGTGGACTGATCGAGCGTGGGCAGGGCGCAGAGGAACTGCGCGCAGACCTGACCCCCGAGGACCTGATCGTGGCCGCATCGCTGCTGTCCCGGCCACTTCCCGGCACCGGCGACTGGGAGCGTCTCGCGCGCCGTCAGATCGACCTGATGATCAGCGGCCTCGCCCCCGCCGGGCCCTCGACCACGCGCCCACAGGGACCCTGACCGCGGAACCCACCTGCTTCGCCTTCGGCAGGAGTATCCCGGTCGCGACGCCGACTTCCCTGCTTCGCGCGGCCAGCGGGGCCGAGCGAGCGCGCGACGTGACGCGGCCGGCACCCGACCCGGCGGCGTGCTCGAGATCCGCGCATACGAGGGAAGTCTCCGATCGCTCAAAGATGCACGTCGCGGGAGAAGAGCGGGAGTGCTGACGCACGGGTCGCGCCGCTAAAACGCCGCCTTTGGTTGGAGGGCAGTTCAGATCGCTTGTTGTGGTTCGCTCCCGCCTGTCGGTCGGGTCACGACCCTGAAGGGGTGGACTACCCGACAAGCTGCTTGCGCCAGGCGGCGATCGCCCGTCCGATCTCGGGGCCGGCGTCTTCCTGGATGAAGTGGCGGCCGGTAACGGTGATTTCGGTCTGGTTCGGCCAGGTGCGGCACAGCTCCCGGGCGGGGCCGACTAGGACCTGGCCGGGCGCGGCGTTCACGAGCAGTTTCGGGACGGTGGAGCTCGCCAGCCATGCGCCGTTGGCGGTGATGGTCTCGGCGACGTCGGCGGGCTGGGAGTCGATCGGGATCTGGCGGGCCCAACTGAGCATCGGCCGTCGCCCCTCACCTCGGTTGGCGAACGGGCGGCGGTACTCGGCCATTGCCTCCTTGGAGAGCGTGGTTAGTACGCCGACGGGCAGCAACTGCTCGATGAACATGTTCTGCTCGAGGATCATCGCCTCGCCGGTGGCAGAGCGCAGCGCACCGAACAGTTGGGCCGCCTGTTCGGGAAAGTCGGCCCACCGCGCGGTGGCGACGGGGGCTTCCATGTAAGCGATCCCGCAGACCCGGCTGGGATGACGCCGAGCCCAGTCGAACGCGAGCGCGGCACCCCAGTCGTGGCCGACCAGCGTCACCTTCTCGCTTGCGCCAACCGCGTCGATCCACGAGTCGAGGAACCGCCGATGCTCAGCGAACGTGTAGCGATTGGGTCCGCTGTCGGGGAGCTTGTCGCTGTCGCCCATTCCGATCAGGTCGGGGGCCAGACATCGCCCGAGTGGAGCGACCTCTCCGATCACGTCGCGCCACAGGTATGAGGAGGTCGGGTTGCCGTGAATGAACACGATCGGCTCGCCTTCGCCGACTTCGATGTAGGCCATACTGCTGTCGTTGACGGTGACGAAATGCTTGGGCTGCGTGGACGGGGTCATCGTGCTGCTCCTGTCGGGTCGAAGGACGTTCTCACCGACACCACGAATCGGGCTGCGCGTTCGGGACACCGCGTCGCACGAGAGTCAGCGGTCGACGTGCAGCTCGGCGAGCCGGCGGGTGAGAAACCGCCGGTCAGAGTCCGAGCGCGCGAGCTCCAGCGCTCGTGTGAATGCCACACGGGCATCGTTGGGCCGACCGAGGCGCGTAAGCAGCTCGCCGCGGGTCGAGTGCAGATGCGGGTACGCGTCCAGCTCGAGTCCTTCCACGAGCAGCAGCGCCCGCGCCGGGTCGCCGGCCTGTGCGATCGCGACCGCCTGGTTGAGCGCGACCACGGGCGAGCCGGTGAGCTCGAGCAGCCGGGCGTAGAGCTCGGCGATCTGTGGCCAGTCCGGGTCGGGCTCGAGCTGCAGCGATGCGATCGCCGCCTGGATCACATAGGGGCCGCGGCCGCGCAGCGCGATGGCGCGGTCGAGCCGCCTTCGGCCCTCGGCGATCGCTTCGCGGTCCCAGAGCGCGCGGTTCTGGTCGGCGAGCAGCACCAGGTCGGGTCCGTCAAACCGGGCGCGGTGGCGCGCGTGCTGGATCAGCATGAGCGCGAGCAGGGCATGCGCGTCCGGTTCGTCGGGCATCAGCGCGGCGAGCATCCGTCCCAGCCGCATCGCCTCGGTGGCGAGGTCGACCCGGCCGCCGTAGCCCTCGTTGTAGATCAAATAGATCACCGCCAGCACGCTGCGCAGCCGATCTGGGAGCAGGTGATCGGCCGGAACGGCGAACGGGATCCGCGTCGCCTTGATCTTCGTCCGGGCGCGGGAAAGGCGGCGCTTCATCGCCTCCTCACTGACCAGGAACGCGCCGGCGATCTCCTCGCTCGAGAGGCCGCCGAGCGCGCGCAGGGTCAGCGCGACCTGCGACTCGGTGGCGAGCGCCGGGTGGCAGCAGAGGAAGATCAGCTTCAGCCGCTCGTCCGGTATCACCGTGGCCAGCTCGTCGTTTTCGTCCATGTCGTCCTCCGCGCACTCGGGATTCGCGAGCTGGGGCGCCTTGTCGGCCAAGGTGCGGCGGCGGCGAATCAGGTCGATCGCGCGGCGCTTGGCCGTCGTCGTCAGCCACCCGCCGGGATTCGCCGGCACGCCCGCCCGCGGCCACCGCTCAGCGGCCAGCGCGAACGCGTCCGCGGTGGCCTCCTCGGCGAGATCGAGCTCGCCGAGGAAGCCCACCAGCGAGGCCAGCACGCGGCCCCACTCCTCACGGAACACCTGCTCCAGCAGCGCTACCCCTTCGTCCGCGTCTCGACCGTGCCGCGGTCGACGAGCGGCCGGACCTCAACAGCGCCGCCCATCCGTGCCGACGGGATCCGCGCCGCGAACTCCAACGCCCGGTCGAGATCGTCGACGTCGATCACGTAGTAGCCGCCGAACACCTCCTTGGTGTCCGCGAATGGACCGTCGGTGGTCAGCACCTCGTCGCCGTCAACGCGGACCGTGGTGGCGGTGTGCACCGGCTGTAGCTGGGCGCCGCCGCGAACCGCTGGATCCTGCGTGATCGGACCGTACTCGGCCATCACCCGCTCGAACTCGTCGGGCGCCAGCGACTCATAGGAGCCCGGCTTGTCGTAGATCAGAATGGCGTACTGCATGTCAGCCTCCTTTGATGGGGCGATCGGTTACACCCCTACCACGAACGGTCCGGCGCAAGGGGACAGCATCCGCGAAAGAGTTTCGTCGGGTTACCCGAGCCGGGTCCGCGCCTCCCCGAGTCGAGCCGGCGCACGTCCCCTCGGCGCCAGTTCGTTCGTAGCCGGCACGACTACCCACCCCGCATCAAGAGGCTCGCCGTGCCCCAGCTCACCTCAATCCGACCCACGCCAAGAGAGACGTGGATTGTGCTCGCCCTCGCTGGCGGCATTCATGACCGCGCTGGACACGCTCGTCGTCACCACCCATCGACCGCTCACAGCTCCCCATCGAACCGGAGCAACAGCGATGGCGGTCAGTCTTGCAATCCCGACGACCAGAAGCCGGGGGGCGGCGGCCCGCTCCTTGGTTCGGACGATGTCGGTGGTCTCGTCGAGCTCTGGGCTGAGTACCGCCGACACCGCGAAGCAGGTGTGATGCTCGCAGCCGCAGAGACCTACGATTCGCCATCAGCGCGTCTCGCCACGCAGTCGATCTGCTCGTTCTCAGAGCTGACGAGGAGGAAGACCTGCAAAGTCGCGGATGCAGGGTTCTCGCATCTGCCCTCCTTTGCCGGCTTACCAGGGAACAGGGCTGCGCGTCCTGGTTTGCGCGGAAAGCTCGCTTGGGATCAGCGGTGTTTGCCCGCGGTCGGGGGGATGGTGAGGTCGAGTTGCTCTAGGCGCTCCGGGTCGAGAAGAACATCGATCTGGGCGATCTTCCCGTTCGTGACGGTGAAGGCCATGACCGAGAACACGCGGCCGGGCGGCGCCACCACGGCTCCGGCGGCGCCGTTGACGAGCGCCGCCCTGACAAACGGGTAGAGCTTCGAGTATGTGGCCGTGTGCGCGGCCACGGAGTCCGCGCCGCGCAGCACGAGCGAGGCCTCTGCGCGCAGAACGCCGCCGTCGATCCGCAGTTCGACGCTGGGGTCGAGCACCTCTAGGAGGGCACCAAAGTCGCCGTCGCGCGAAGCGGCGAAGAACGCATCGACGACACGTCTCTGCCGTGCGAGGTCACGGTCCGGCTCCGGCGAGTTGCGCAAACGGCGGCGGCCGCGGCTGGCGAGTTGCTGGGCCGACGCTTCGGAGCGATCGAGCGCGGTGGCGATGTCGGCGAACGGCACGCCGAACACGTCGTGCAGCACAAACGCGAGCCGCTCGGCGGGGGTCAACGCGTCCAGCATCACCAGCAGCGCCAGACCCACGGACTCGGCCAGGAGCGTCTCGTGCTCGAGGTCATCTTCCTCGAAGCTGACCACCGGATCCGGGACGTGCGCCGAGAGCTCCTCGCGTCGCGCTGCGCGCGACCGCAGCATGTTCAGACACACCCGACCGACGACTGTCGTCAGCCAGGCCCGCATGTCCTCAACGGTGCCAGGATCCTGGTCGCGAATCCGCAGCCATGCCTCCTGCAGGGCATCGTCGGACTCGCCGACCGACCCGAGCATCCGGTAGGCAACCGCACGGAGATGCGGCCTGTGCTGCTCGAACCGTTCGGTCAACCACTCACGCTCGTCCATCGTCAGCTCCCCGCTCCCACGATCACATCGTCACCAGTGGTTGTGGTAGCCGACGCTCGTCGTCAGCGCCGCCACCGCCAGCAGCAGGAAGAACACGGCGCCGGAGATCTGGCGGTCGCGGACTCGCAGGTGAACGCTCACCGCGCAAATGAAGTACAGGACGAGGCCGATCGCTGCCGCCGTCCCGAGCGCTGGCGCCGCGAAGCCTGCCAGAAGTCCGACCGCCCCCGAGGCCAACAACGCGCCGAGCGGGACCATCCATCGTCGGGAGACTCGCACCCGATCAGCGACGACCTTGACCGACTCGGCGCCAACGAAGTTCAAGGACGCGGCATAGCCATTCGCGAGCGCCGCCAGGCTCGTGGTAACGAGATAGATCACGTGCATGCCTCATAGACACGCGTCGCCCAAGGAACCTGACAGCCGCCGATGCCGCCCTCCCGGCACGACGGATCGTCGACCAGCATCTGCGTCACCTGGCAGCCCTGCTCTGCTCCCGCTACAGGCGTCCCAGCAACTACCGGCGGAGCCCCTGCCTTGCGCGGCACGGAGGGCGCTGCGCCCGCAGCTTGCGGGCCGTCCGCCTCGGGCGCCTCCTGTCCCCCGCTGGCCGCGCGAGGCAGGTGGGCAACCAGATCCGGTGGCCGACCCGTGCGGTGAGGAGAGCAGGTCTCACCGGCTGGATGCCGTGACGAGCGCGGCGCTGCGAACAGCTTGGCGTTTCATGCGTAGCTGAACTGCTCGTACCAGTCCGGTCGCCCTTCGGGGGTGAGGTCGAAGAGGTTCCACAGGGGCTCGAGCGTGCCGACGTGCCGTGGATCCTGCCCGTGGTCGCTCGCCGCGTAGAGCAGCTCCGAGCCCCAGAAGTGGCGGATCCCGTCTCGGTCGCGGTGGAACACGTTCAGCATCGGCCGCTGAATCCCGTCCGCCGTCTCGCCGTGGTAGTCCCGGTTGTACGAGTTGTTGGCCGACGAGAGGACCCGCAGGTGCCGCCAGCCGCGCTCATTCACGAAGGTGACAACACGTGAAACCGGGGCCTTGGCGACAACCGCGAGGTTGAGATGCTGGCCTGCGTGCTCGGCCGCTCCGTCGAGCTGGTCGAGCAGAGCGGTGCACGACGGGCACGGGCCTTCCGCGAGCGGCAACAGAGCGGTCTGGCCGGACGCGGGGCCCGGCGAATCGTCGTCTGCGTCGCGCGGGAACATGAAGTTGTAGACCACGAGCGCGTCCTTGCCTGGAGCGAACAGCTCAGACAGCCGCACGTCAATCGGCGTTCCGTCAGCCCCAGCCCCCTGAAAGACGTAGTCGCGCGGCACCCGCCCGCCCGGCGGCAATTCCCGCCTCGCAGCCGCAACCGCCTCCATCTTGCGCCGCAAGTCGACCTCCTGCTCGAGCAGGCGATCGCGCGCAGCCCGGTACTCCGATGACTCGCCTGGAAACTTGAGTTGCACAGTCCTCCTCTCACCCGGACGCCCTTTGTCGGCGGTCGGGTCGGCTGGCAAATAGACCGGCCGAGGGCCCGGAATTCATCGATCGCATCCCGATGATCCTCGCGAGCTCAGACCGGTCCCCCCGGTATCCGCGCTAAGTAGGTGCGCGCGACGCGGCGTCGTGACGCTCGTCTGAGCGGAGGAGCAGGTCCCCCGTGTCCGTCGGCTTTCGCAGTGTCGTGCCGAGGGCCGCGAGAGACACGACTTCGCGATCACTCCATTAATGATATAACGTTCAACGTAGTAGTCATCAGAGCTTCCGCCTGCTGGCGGAGCCGAGGACTTGCGAGCTAGGTGTGACGATTCGCTTTGAGATGGTGCACAGGTGATGCCGGGCAGCAGATCGCGACTGCCGGAGCGAAGCGTGCTGGTGTTGACCAGCTTGGCTGGTGGAGACAGGCACGGGTACGCGTTGATCAAGGACATCGAGGCGTTCTCCGGGGTCAGGCTTGGGCCGGGGACTCTGTACGGGGCGCTCGCGCGGCTCGAGCGCGACGGTTTGGTCAAGGCGCAACCAGCCGTCGACCGTCGCCTCCCGTACAGGATTACCGCACGGGGACGCACGCGCCTGCATGAGCACCTATCAGAGTCTGCGCGGATCGCCGCGTTTGGTCTGGATCGGATCGCGATGGGAGGCACATGAGCAACAGGTTTCTGCGAGCCGTCCTCGCGCTGTATCCGCGCGGGTTCAGACGGCGCTACGGCCCGGAGGTGCAGGGCCTGGTCAACGACCTGGAAGCCGCGGGCGAGCGCTCTCGGTTGCGCCTTGTGAGCGGGCTCCTGGTGAGCGCGGTAGCCGAGCGACTTCGGACGGTGCGGCTGGACGCTCGGCTGACGATCCCCACTCTCGTTGCTGTGGCTGCCCTCGCCACGATCGTGGGCGCGGCCGGACCCGCGGCTACCCCGGCGGCGGCGCTGCCGGGGCCGGTGGCGCCACCCGCGGCGGGTATGTCGAGCGCGGCCGGACCCGCGGCCACCCCGGCGACGGCGCTGCCGGGGCCGGTGGCGCCACCCACGGCGGGTATGTCGAGCGCGGCCGGACCCGCGGCCACCCCGGCGACGGCGCTGCCGGGGCCGGTGGCGCCACCCACGGCCGGCACGTCGAGCGCGGCCAGACCCGCGGCTACGCCGGCGACGGCGCTTATGGGGCCTATGGCGCCACCCACGGCGGGCATGTAGAGCGCCAAAAGCAAAACTGGCGCTGTCCGACAGAGCGGACTCCCGTCTCCCATTGCGAACACCTCTCCTCCGGGCTAGCATCGTCAGCGCTGACGCGTGGGCAACACCGCTGGAGCCGCCGGACAATTCGGAAGCCGGCGGACGGGCAATCGGACCGGGCACGACCCCGGCATTGGCCAAGAGCCTCGCCCCGCAGCCAAGGAGCCGTCCGAGCGGGGGCTGATGGCCGGCCGAGATGAGTCCTACCGGACTCACCCAGTCGTGACGTCGGGCGCGTGATGCCCATGCGATAGCGATGGCGAGGCGCTACCCGCGCCTGGGCGTGCACCTCCTTTTCGCCAGCAGCGCAACCGGCGTCGTCGTCGAGCTGTCCGTCGCCGTGACCGGCGCAGCCCGGAGTAGCGCGTTTTCACGAAAGCAGGGCACGCGCTCAAGGGGTTGCCGGATGGACGCAGAAACCCGCAATTTCTGGGATCAGGACTGCCGGCCTCCGGTGGCCCAGACGCGCTTTGCGCGGAAAGGATGCACTCCACGAGCCGGTGCTCGACCGCCAGCGCCAGCGGCCGCTCCCACCAGTGCTAGCCAAACCGATGCCCGCGAGCAAGCGCCGAGAACCCGAAAGCGAACTCTGACGACCCCGTGGCCAGACAGCTCCTGCGGGCTACATCCAGCGCTGTCGGGATTCGATCGAAGCGGCGGTCTGCCCAACTTATTTGAGCTCCTCCCGGACTGCCGCATTTTCGTGGGGAGCAGCAGCGAGGGCACGGGTGCGTCACGTGGCGGCTCCTGCCAGATGCAGCAGCGCCCTCGACACCCCTGCAGGTGGATCAAACGACGACTCTGCACGGTCGACGGGGGCGTGCGGCGTTTGGCCCGAACGAGCGCTCCGGTCGGCTGACCGCGAGAGTTCGCTTTGGGGTCGGCGTGATTGCGCCTCGGCGGGATCCGAGCTAGCGGACACCTCGGCATCGGTGCCGTCAATCGCGGGCCTGTCCTATGGCTGGACAGAACCTCGTCCGCGTTTCCCTTCGCGGTAGCCGCGACGGCCGGACACCAGGGCCCGGCCGCCGCGCTCGCGTTCAGCCGATCGTGATCCGGGGAGGGTGCCTCGGTACGCGGCTAGGTCACACTTTGCTCGGCACGACGTCCGACTCACGCGAGAACAAGATCTCCGAATCGAATCGCCTCGAACGGCCGGTCTTCGTGGGTGACGAGGACGGCCTTCTTGCCGGTGGCCGCAGGCTGCTCAGCAACTCGACGATCTGCTGCGCGATCTCGCCGTCAACGTCGAGGAGTCGTCAAGCACCAGGCAGCACCAGAGGGCTTGAGGGCTTGATCAGTTTGCAGGGATTCCTAGGAGCACGGCCGCTGACGGTGAGTCGGCTGCGACGAGTTCGGGAACGCGGTCGTCGGTGCCGCGGCACGCAGTCGGTAGGGTCATATGAGGTGCCCGATCGTCAGCTTGTGATTCTGGAGGCGGCAGCACGGCTGGTTGCACGCCGCGGCGTTCGCGGGCTGCGGATGGAGGAGCTGGCGGGGGAGGCAGGTGTTTCAACGGGCCTGCTCTACTACCACTTCAAGGACCGCTCGACCCTCTTGAAGCGGACGCTGGAGTTCGTCAATGAGCGTGCGGGGGCATACACCGAAGAGCCGACTCCGGCGGGAGCATCGGCTCGTGAGCGGCTCGAGCTGAAGCTGCTGCTCGAGCTGCAGGACCGTCCTAAGGTCGTGGAGAACTCTAAGGCATGGGGGGAGCTGCGGGCCTCAGCGCTCTTTGAGCGAGAGCTGCAGGACGTCCTGCTTACCTCGACGCAGGGCTGGAATGACGAGATCGCCGAGCTCCTCCGGGAGGCCCAGGATGGGGGCGGCGACGTCGACGCAGACGCGACTGCCACGGCGGCCGAGCGGCTGACGACCCTGGTCGAGGGTCTCAGTCAGCGATGGCTGAGCGGCTCGATGTCCCTGTCGGACGCGCAGGATCTGCTTCGCGGCGCGATAGCTCTCGAACTGGCCGGGCTGCGCGGAGCACTGCCGGCGACGTAGGCCGCGGGCCTCGCGGTCGTCTGACCCAGGCTGGCGCGTCGTGATCCGCGCGGGGTGGACACTTTGCAAAATGCGCCTTGACTGAATTATCAGTCAGTGCCATGATCACCCGATCGAGTCCGTGGCCCCCTCCGTCGAACCAACGCCGCGCCCGATGTCGGCATCAGCTGGCCCGCGGCGCGTGCCGGCAGAGTGGGAGCCGCACGAGGCATGCCTGATGGCGTGGCCCACCCGCCGCGGGCTGTGGGCCGGAATGTTCGACCTGGCAGAGCGCGAATACGCAGGCGTCGCCAACGCGATCGCCGCTTTCGAGCCGGTCCGGATGGTGGTCGCTCCCGGCACCGGAGCCCGTGCGCGACGGCTGCTCGACGCCAACGTGGAACTGATCGAACTGCCGATCGACGACTCGTGGCTACGCGACGCCGGCCCGATCTTCGTACGGGGCCAGGACGGGAGTCGCGCGGCGGTCGACTTCCGATTCAACTCGTGGGGTGAGCGGTTTCTCCCGTATGACGCCGACGCGCGGGTCACATCACTCCTGCTCGAACACCTTGGCGTCGAGCGGGTCACCTCGGAGATGGTGCTCGAGGGGGGCTCGATCACCGTCGACGGCGAAGGCACGCTGATCACGACCGAGCAGTGCCTGCTCAACCCGAACCGCAACCCTGGGATGACCCGCGAGGGCATCGAGGCCGAGCTGGCTCGCACCCTCGGGATCGAGCAATTCGTCTGGTTGCCGTTCGGGCACGCCGAGGACGCGCACACCGACGGGCATGTCGACGGCGTGTGCGCGTTCGTCCGGCCCGGGGTCGTGCTCGTGCAGTCTTGCGAGGACCCGGCGCACCCGGACTATGCGCGCATGCGGGCCAACCGGGCGGTGCTCGACGCGGCGCGCGACGCGCACGGGCGGCGGCTGGAGGTGCTCGAGATGCCGCTGTATCCGTACAAGGCTCTTGGTGGCCATCGCACGTCGGTAAGCTACGTCAACTCGTATGTCGCCAACGGTGGGGTGGTGGTCCCGATTGCCAACACGGCAATGGACCGCTGCGCGATCGACCTGATTCAGGAGGCGTTTCCCGGGCGCGCCGTGGTTGGCGCCCGCGCTCAGTGCATCGCCTTCGGCGGTGGCGGCGTGCACTGCATCACCCAGCAGATGATCGCCGAATGAGCTTCGAGGTCATCGCCGCGCGGACAGCCGACCTCGGCTCGCCGCTACGGCGGCGGCCGCCCGAGCGCCCACCGGTGACCGTGGCGGCTGTTCAGTGCGCGTGGAGTCCCGACACCGACAAGCACATGCGGACGCTGGAGGAGGGCGTGCGCCTGGGTGTCGATCGCGGGGCGCAACTGATCTGCCTGCAGGAACTGACACTCAATCCGTACTTCGCCGTAAATGAACAGGTTGCGGCGGACGCGTGGCGCTACCGCGAGTCGGTCACCGATGGGCCGACGAGACAGTTCGCGCAGCGACTCGCGACCGAGACCGGGGCGGCCGTGCACGCGTCGCTGTACGAGGGCACCGACGATGGCCTCGGCTTCAACACGGCGATTTGTGTCACCCCGGATGGTCAGCTGGCTGCGCGTACGCGGAAGCTGCACATCCCGGCGTTCCCGGGCTACATGGAGCACCTTTGCTTCGCCCCCGGCGACACCGGCTTTCCGGTCGCCCCGATCGCGGGCGCGCGCTTTGGCTTTCCGACCTGCTGGGACCAGTGGTTTCCCGAGCTCGCGCGTGTCTACTCGCTGGCGGGCGCGGAAGTGCTGGTGTACGCGACCGCGATCGGGTCAGAACCCGACGCGCCCGAGTTCGACTCGCAGCCGATGTGGGAGCAGATGATCACGGCAAACGGACTCGCGAACGCGACCTTCATGGTGGTCGTCAACCGGATCGGGTCCGAGCACGGCGAAACTTTCTACGGTTCGTCGTTCGTCTCTGACCCGTACGGGCGCGTGATCGTTCGCGCGCCCCGTGACCGCCCAGCGGTCCTGGTCGCAGAGCTCGACCTCGATCAACGCCGGGACTGGATGGCGTTCGGCCTGCTCGAGACGCGACGCCCAGAGCTCTACGACGCACTGGCCCGGCCCCCACGAGTCGCAGAGGTGAGCGCATGACAGGTCCAACTATGCGCTGCACGACGATCCTCGCCGCGGCGGTCGCGCTGGCCGTCGCCGGATGCGGACGCACCGCCTCCTCGGCGCCGCCCGCCGGCGCATCATCCGCAAGCCTGCCGGCCACCACGCCGTCCGCGAAAGGCCCGGTCAAGCAGGTCACCTGGGCCCTATACCGCGACATCAACACCCTCGATCCCGCGTTCGCGTACGACTATCCGGAGAACACGGTCGTCTCGACGATGTGCGAGGCGCTCGAGCGCCAGCAGCCGGACGGAGCAATCGGCCCGGGGCTGGCAACGCTCCGGTACACGACGCCGACGAAGATCACGCTGACGCTGACGCCAGGGACCCACTTCTGGGACGGGCATCCGCTGACATCGGCCGACGTGGTGTTCAGTCTGCGCCGCCAGGCCGACCCCAAGCTCGGCGGCTTCTACGGGTCGGTGTTCGACCGCGTTCGCACGATCACCGCCGTCGGCGCTGACCAGGTGCAGATCACTCTCAGTCAGCCGGATTACTGGCTCGCGGGCGAGCTCTCGGCGATGCCCGGCGTGATCATCGAAAAGCAGTACGCCGAGGCGAAGGGCCACGCGTACGGCACGCCCGGCGGGGGCGTGATGTGCACCGGCCCGTTCAAGCTCAAGTCGTGGCGACCGGGAGCGGAGATCGACGTGGTGGCCAACCATTCCTACTGGGACCCGGCGCTCCGGCCGCGGGTCGGCGAGATCAGATTCGAAGGCGTCTCGGACGCGGCGGCGCTGACCTCGGGGCTCAGCACGGACGCGGTCGACGGAACGTACCTCACCGACACATCGAACCTCGGCGAGCTCCGTCACATGTCCAGCGTCTCCGTCTACGAGGGACCATCGTTTGACACTGACTATTTCATCCCATCCAACCTCAAGGGCCCGCTCGGCGATGTACGTGTTCGCAGGGCGCTCTCGTTGGCGTTCGACCGCTCGAGTTACATCAGTACCGTCTACGACGGAGGAGCACAGATCCCGCACCTGTCGGTCAATCCCGGCACCTGGGGGTTCGCGCGTGACGTGTTCCAGCAGGCCTGGAACAGAGCCCCGGCGCCGACACAGAACCTCACCCGTGCCCGTGCGCTGATCCGAGCGGCGGGCGCCAAGGGCAAGCAGATCGTGATCGGGACGTCCACCGGCCTCGCCACGACCGCCACCGAGGCCGACGCGTGGCAGGCAGCCGCACAAAGTATCGGCCTGCGCGCCAAGCTCTACAACGTCTCTCCGCAGAACTACATCGACTTCTTCACCGATCCCGGCGCGCGACGCCATGTCGACGCCTTCACGACCACGACCTACGGCGATTACGCCGACCCGGCGGCGCTAGACGCCACCTACGTGATTCCTGGCGGATCGCAGAACTTCGATGACTACAACAACCCGCAGATCACCCAGCTGCTTGACAAGGCTCGCGCCGAGGCCGATCCACGCCTTCGCGCCGGTGATGACGTCGCGGCCGAGCGGTTGATCATGAAGGAGTTGCCGTGGATCCCGGTCGCGGACCCTGACACCTTTCTGGTCATGAACAAGCGGATCACCGGCGCCGCTCGCTCGTTCGTCTACATGCAGGCGCCGTGGCTCGCTCGCCTGGGATCGGCGCGCTAATTGGCACGGTTCCTCGCGCGACGCCTCGGGATGCTGTTCGCCAGCCTGCTGGTCGCGAGCTTTGCGATCTACGGCGCCCTGTACCTCGCTCCGGGGAACCCAATCGCCGTCCTGACGGGCGGGCGCGCGGTCTCACCCGCCACCGTCCGCCTGCTCGAGGCTCGGTATCACCTCAACGAGCCATTCCTGACCCGGTACTGGCACTGGCTGGTCGATGCCCTGCACGGAGAATTCGGGATCTCGCTTGTCAACCGGCAGAGCGTGTCGAGCCTGATCGGTGAGCGCATCGGAACCACCGCGGGACTCGTCGCCTACACCGCGCTGATCATCCTCGTGTTCGGGCTCTCGGTCGGCGTGCTTAGCGCGCTCAAACCCGGGTGGGTCGACAATCTGCTGGTCGCGCTCACGAGCGTGCTGACCGCGACACCGTCGTTCGTCGCCGCGATCGTCCTGATCTCGGTATTCGCGGTGAAACTCCAGTGGCTACCCGCCCTGGGTAACGGTCACGGATTCACCGACGAGGTCAAGCACCTGACCTTGCCGGCGATTGCGCTCGCCGCATCGTCGGTGGCACTCGTCGCGCGCATCTCGCGCGCGAGCATCCGCGAAGAGCTGGGCCGCGAGCATGTCCAGACCGCGATGAGCCGCGGGCTCTCGCGGCCGAAGATCCTGCGCAAGCACGTATTGCGCAACGCCGCGATCCCGATCGCCACGGTCACCGGATTGACGATCGCCTCGCTGTTCACACTTGCGGCGATCGTCGAGCAGGCATTCAACCTCAACGGGATCGGCGCGGCGCTCGTGAACGCAGCCGAATCGAAGGACTTCGCCGTCGTCCAGGCGATCTCACTGATCCTCGTCGCGGCGTTCGTGATCACGAATGCGGTAGTCGATGTGCTCTACGCCGTCCTCGATCCGCGCGTCCAGCTCCGCACCGCCGCCTCCTGATGGCGGTCTCGACCCCAACGTCGTCACCGGTCACGCTTGCAAGCACCCGCCGACGCTCGCGCCGTACTGCCGGCGGGCTCGGGGTGATCGGCTGGTGCTGCGTGTTCGTGATCGCCGTGGCGCTCGTGCTGGCTGTGTTCGGCCCGCTGCTCGCTCCGTATTCACCCAACTCGGTGAATCTCGCCAACGCCTACCTGGGCCCTAGCGGTGGGCATCTGCTGGGCTTCGACAGCCAGGGACGGGATCTCCTGTCTCGCATGATCGTCGGCGCGCGCACGTCGGTGCTTGCGCCGCTGGCGGTGGTCACGGTCGCCACAGTTGCCGGCACGCTGCTGGCGCTGGCCTCGGCGTGGTGCGGGGGCTGGCTCGACACCGGCCTGTCGGGTGTGATGGACATCCTGTTCGCGTTCCCGGGGATCCTGCTCGCGATCCTGGCTGCCGCGGTCTTCGGCGCGGGCCTGACCGCGGTCGCGATCTCGCTGGTGATCGCATACACGCCGTACGTGATGCGGATCGTGCGCAGCGCCGCGCTCAAGGAACGAAACCAGCCGTACGTAGCCGCGCTCGAGGTGCAGGGTTTCTCCGGGCAAAGCATCTGCCGCAAGCACTTGTTGCGGGGCGTCGGCGGGTTGATAGTCGCCGAGACCACGATCCTGTTCGGCTGGGCGATGCTCGACCTGGCCGCGGTCTCGTTCCTCGGACTCGGCGTGCAGCCCCCTCAAGCGGACTGGGGGGTGATGGTGTCCGAGGGCGAGACCGGAGTACTCCAGGGCTATCCCGCGGAGGCGCTGGCGGCCGGAATCGCGATCGTGCTGGTCGTCGTAGCAGTCAACCTCCTCGGCGAGCGACTCAACGATCGACGGCGAGGGCCCTGACGATGGCTCTCGTGGACGTCCGAGAGCTCACCGTGCACCTCGACATAGATGGCGAACTGCGGCCGGTCGTACGGGACCTCTCGTTTTCGATCGAAAAGGGGGCGGCGCTCGGCCTGGTGGGAGAGTCGGGCGCGGGCAAGTCGATGACAGCTCGCGCGCTGGCGCGCCTGCTGCCTCCCGGCGCCACCACCAGCGGGACGGCGTGCGTCGGCGGTCTGGACATGCTGTCGCTGCGGCGCGGCGCGTTGCGCGACGCGCGCTCCCGGATCGCGTTCGTCTTCCAGGATCCGAGGGCGCACATCAACCCCGTACGGCGGATCGGTGACTTCATGACCGAGCAGATTCGCAGCGCAAAGATCGATCGCGCCACCGCTGCTCGGCGAGCGATCGCACAGCTGGGAGAGGTGGGCATCGCGGACGGCGAACGTCGGCTCAGGCAGTTCCCGCACGAGCTCTCGGGCGGCCTTCTGCAGCGGGTTATGATCGCGACCGCGCTGCTCGCCGAGCCGGACGTGATCCTTGCCGACGAGCCCACCACCGCACTCGATGTCACCACGCAGTCCGAGGTCATGGCGATCCTGGACGAGCTCCGTCGCGAGCGTGGCGTGGCGATGTTGTTCATCACGCACGACCTCGATCTCGCCGCGGCCGTGTGTGACCGCACGGCGGTCATGTATGCCGGGCAGATCGTCGAGCTGCAGCCGTCGGCGAGCCTGCACCTCGATCCCCTTCACCCTTACACGGCCGGTCTCACCGCCGCCCGACCGGACCTGACTCGCACCGCCGAGCGCCTGCCGGTGATCCCGGGCCGAGCCATCTCAGCCTGGGAAGTGCAGCACGGTTGCGCGTTCGCGCATCGCTGTCAGCACTGTCAGCCTCGCTGCATGGCGGCACTCCCCGGCCTGCAGCCGCTCGGCGCCGGCGACGTACGGTGCGTTCGCGCGCACGAACTTCATCACGCGCCCGAGGCGAGTCGCGCATGACCGATCCGCTGCTTGAGGTGCACGAGCTGCGTAAGGACTTCGGCGACTTCACCGCGATCGCCGGCGTGTCCTTCAAGCTGCCCGCCGGGGGAGCGCTCGGTCTGGTCGGCGAATCGGGCTCCGGCAAGACGACGATCGCACGCATCATCGTCGGGCTCGAGCGCCCCACCAGCGGACGCGTGGTCTGTGGGGGAACCGACCGCTCGCAACCGGCGCGCTCGAGCCGCGAGCGGCGCCGTCGCGGCGCGGAGGTCCAAATCGTCTTTCAGGACCCCTACTCGAGCCTTCCTCCGCGTCAGACGGTGCTGGCCGGCCTCGAAGAGGTCCTGCGGCTTCACGGCCAGCGCTCGAGCGCCGACCGTAGCGCGCGTGTGCACGAGCTGGCCGAGCTGGTCGCGCTCGACGACCGGCAACTGCGGGCGTTTCCGGGCGCGCTCTCTGGCGGACAGCGCCAGCGCGTCGCGATCGCCCGCGCCCTCGCTCCCCAACCGCGCCTGATCATCCTCGATGAGGCCGTGGCCGCTCTTGACGTTTCGATCCAGGCTCAGATCCTCAATCTGCTGGGCGACATCCGGGAGCGAACGGGCGTCTCGTATCTGTTCATCAGCCACGATCTCGCGGTCGTGCGCCAGGTCACCGACCACGCCGTTGTCCTCAAGCAGGGGCGCATCGTCGAGCGAGCTCCCACTCCCAGCCTGCTCGACCATCCCCAGGACCCGTACACGCAGCTGCTGCGGGCGAGCGTTCCACGGGCCGGCTGGAAGCCGGCACGCCGCCGGCCTGTCAGCGAATCTGCGTTGACCGCCGGCGCCAACATCGCGCCCCCCGAGGGTCACGATGGATCCTGACGCTGGCGAAGGCATACTCCCCGACGCCTACTACCAGATGCTGTGTCCGCCGGTTCCCGAGCCGGGGTTCACCGATCGAGCCGAGCTCCGCGCGCGCTGGGGCGAGTCCTGGGGGTCCAGCGACGAGGTCGGGACCCTGCGCGTGGTCTTGATGCGGCGTCCGGGAGACGAGCTCGCGCAGATCGAGGAGAGCGGGTGGGATCCCCGCGTCGGCGCACTCGTCGACCCGGACGGCGGGTGGTACTGGACGGGCACTCAAGCCCCCGACATGACCCGCGTGGCCGACCAGCACAGCGGTCTGGTCCGGGCCCTGGAGTCCGAAGGCGTGGAGATCGTGTTCGCCGATCCGATCGACGCACGATTTACCAAGGCCGTGTTCACGCGCGACCCACTGGTCTCGGTTCCCGGCGGTGTGATCATCGGGCGGCTGGCGCCGCTAATGCGGCGCGGCGAGGAAGCCAGCATCACGCGCGCCGTCGCGGCCCGAGGGGTGCCGGTGCTCCGGACGATCGCGGGCACCGGGATGGTGGAGGGCGGCTCGCTGGTCAAGCTGACGCCCACCGTGGCCGCCTTTGGCACCTCGATTCGCTGCAACGCCGAGGGCGCCGAACAGCTCAGGGAGAGCCTTCGCTGGCTAGGGATGGAACTGATCGTCGTGCCGATGACCGGCTTCTCAATCCACCTCGACGGTCATCTCGGCATGGTCGATACCGACAAGGCGCTCGTGCACGCCGCGGGGCTGCCCTACTGGTTCATCGAGCGCCTCCGCGAGCTCTCGATCGAGCCGATCTGGGTCGATCCAGCGGAGCGGTGGGCGGTGAACTGTATGGCGGTGAGCCCTGGGCGCGTGGTCCTTTGCGATGACTGTCCGCAAACCATCAAGCGGCTCGAGCACCGGGGTGTCGAGGTGATCGCGATCCCGTACGACGAGATCCACCACAACGGCGGCGGGATCCACTGCTCGACAATGGAACTGCTGCGCGAGCCCGCGACCTGACGACGACGTTCAGCCCCCACCGGACCCCAATCTCCTCCGGTCTTCCGCCTCCTCACGCTCGCCCTGCGCGAGCAGAGCAGCTTGTTCGCGAGCCACCTCATCGGACTTGTCAGACAGGTCGAACTTCGCCTCCTCGCGTGCCGGATCACACTTGACCTTGACCACCTCGCCGACGATCGGCGGAGTGAAACGGCCCCTCGGTGATCGGCCCTCGCACTTCGGTGCGAAACGGCTCTCCGGTAGACCGCTGGACGTCCATCACGTTGTGCGTGACGATCGCCGCGTTATCGCCGGGGCCGCACCGGGACACCCGCGTATCGCGGATTGTTCCCTCGCCCTCCTGCCACTTGTGCTTGAACATCGGCTCCCGCCTTGTTCAATGCGACGAATTCGCCGCCGGAGCGACAGTCTGCACCTTCGCGCCTATGTTCCACCCGGCCGTTCGGTTGGAGCGATTTCCGACACTCGCTTTCGCGCTCATGCGGGCACGGGCCCGGGCGAGTGGTTACGCGCGTGAGACCTATCGCCGAGGACGGGCCGAGGCCCGTCGCACCCGCTTCCGGTTTGTCGCTAAACCAGCAGGCACCAGCACCGCTGCCGCTTCGGTCTAGGACCGGCAGCGAGGACCGAGCGGCGACGTCCATCCTCAGCGCGTCACTGCTAGCTGGAATCCGCCGCGTTCGGCTAGCGGCTCCGGTTCCGACAGCGACAGCTGCGTGCCGGTCTGCCGCCTCCTTGGCAGTTGCGCTGTCGCCCAGACGCGCTCGCCCGGGACGCGAAGCTGACCGAGAGCTTGGACCTGCATCCACGAAGGCGGGGGCGTCTCGACAGCGTAAGTAGGGGCGACCTCAGCTTCCGCTTCGATCCGTGCGCCGGCCGAAGCGGCAGCGCCGACGCCCTGGCTGCGTGGGCGACGATGCAGAAGCCAGCGGGGTACGCGCAGCAGGCTCTCGGTACTCGGATCGACGGGACCAACGATGCGAGTGGCGCGAGCCAGGTCGCGCCCTGCTTAGGCAGCCCGTTGCAGAGGAGGCTCGCGTCTCGGGTCGAGCTTCCCGCGCTGAGCAGTGCCTGTGTTCAGGCGGGGCGAAATGCTCGTGGCCGAACGAAAGCAGGGCCTCATGGCGGACAACCAGCGACGGCGCCGACCGTTGGCGCATCGCCGAGCCCGAGGCTCTGCATCACCTAAGCGCGACTGGCGAGGAGCACGCGAGATTGTGTTGGCGTCCGGCTGGCCGGTTTGGGGCTGGCCAGTGCGCTGATTCGTGGTCCGCCTGGCGGCGTCGTGCCTTAGTCGACGGCCCGTCCGACGGCGCCCGATGGAACCTCGACTCGGGACAGCACGTTTCCCCTCGGGTCAACGATCTCTACCTGCGCGACTCCACCGGAGCCGAACCTTCGCCGGCGCTTAGTCAGCAGCCAGTCAATCGCTGCATTCAGCATCCTCTCGGCAAACACATGGGCGGCGCCCGGAAGGACGACGGTGATCGTCTCGGCGACGACACCGATCGCGCCCCCCTCGGACTGGGCTCGAGTTCGGCGGGGTCAGCATCGATCGTGAAGTCAGTCACGGTGGTCACCGGCGCATCGGGATCGACGAAGCTGATGACCTCGGCCAGACCATCGCGCTCCGCGTTCGTCACAGGCTCAGTTTGGTTCGACCAGACGAGCGCAATCGCATCATCATCCGGCATGTCGTCCAAGTCACTGAGGCATCGACTCGGCAAGGCTCAAACAATACGCGGAGTCAACGCAGCCAAGTGATCGCTAGCCCTGCTCGTCGCCACAGGCGCAACGCTGCGCCCGAAGGGTCCGCCTGCCGCTCTGCCTAGGTAGGCGCCTCGCAAGTGGAGGGCAGAGAAAGGCCGGGGCGGCGTGTGCCTCGCGCCTAGAAGTGATCGTCCGGCATCCAGGAGCTCAGTGCCCGTTTCACGAAGGCGGGGGCGTCTCGACAGCGTAGGTAGGGGCGACCTCAGCTTCCGCTTCGATCCGTGCGCCGGCCGAAGCGGCAGCGCCGACGCCCTGGCTGCGTGGGCGACAGCGGGGAAGTCTCGTCCGGAGGTACCGAGCGCCCTGGCTCCAGTGCGTGTGTCAATGGCCATCGGTTTCGTGTGCCACGAACGCAACATCAGTAACGGATCCACGAGCGCACGCTGAAGCGCCCGTTGAACGCGTCTCGGAGCCGCCAGAAGGGCGTCTTAGCGGGGGAACCCGTGTGCGGACGGCGCTACCGGCGTGGTCTCGGGCCTCATCCGGAGCGCCCAAGTGTGGTCGCGGCCGTCCACGAACCCCCCTGCCAGGATGGCTCGCGCTTGGCCTCAGGCTCGGACGCCGAGGTCGTTGATTTCAGGCCCGGACGTGGGATCCGGTTCGGGTGGCTCGGGCGCTGGCGGCTCGGGATTGGGCCCAGGGGAACCGGCAGGGCGTTTCGATTTTGACGACATGAGGGTCCGATACCCATCTGGCGCCACGTTGACGCGGTTTGTCACGTAGCGGGCGATGGCCGCCTTGATAGGGGCGTGGCGGCCATGATGTGGTGGGAGGTCGCGTTGGGTGGGCGAGGGCGTATGTTGCTGGGGGATGATGGTGAGTGGAGGGTCCGACGCTCGGGAGTTGCTGGGTGCGTCGTTGCCGCATCTGGTGCCCGAACGAGTCGTCGAGGTCGCGTCGACGCGAGCGGGCTGTCCGGTCGCGGCGTATGTGTTAGATGTGGAGGGGTCGTTCGCGCTGCGGCTGGCCGGCGATGTGGACCGGTTTCCGGAGCGGATCCGCGCGCCGGTCGGCGTCGGCCCGGAGATCATTCCGGAGGCTTTGCCGCAGTTGCGGGGGCTGGTGATCGACAGCGTTGGACCGTGCACGCTTTGGCCGATGATGGTGCGCGATCGCGTCATGGGCTTTCTGCTCGCTCGCGACCGGCCCCGGGTTGATCTCGGGGCATTTGGGAGCCAGGCCGGCTTGGCGCTGGAGCTGGCCTCCGGCTACACGGACGCGGTGCATGCTGTGCGTCGGCGCAAGGACACCCAGCCGGCCGCTGAAATTCAGCAGAACCTGCTGCCACCGCGGCTGGCCCGCGTTGACCGGGCCGACGTCGCCGGGGGCGTGCTGCCCGGGTATGACGTCGGCGGCGATTTCTTTGACTACGCGGGCAACGCGGACGGCTTGTGGCTGGTCGTCGCTGACGCGACGGGCAAGGGCAACTCGGCCGCGGCGCTGTCCTCGCTGGCGATCGGGGCGCTGCGCGCCGCCCGCCGTGGCGGCGCTGGGCTGCAGGAAGCCGCGTCGCTGGCCGACGAGGCGATCTTGTCGCTCGATATGGAGCTGTACTTGACCGCTGTGCTGGGGTCCTGGGACCCCACTGCGTATCGGCTGCGCTGGATCAACTGCGGCCATCCCACGCCGTTGGTCCTGCGCGCCGATGGGCGGGTCGATGAGCTGGACGGCGAGCGCACCTATCCGCTCGGCATGCGATTCTCGCAGCGTAGGTTCCCGGTCCTGAGCGCTGTGGTAGGCCCGGGGGACCGCCTGTTGCTGTACTCCGATGGGGTCAGCGAGCGCCGCACCGCCGACGGCGGGCGCGTCGGCGAGCATGGCCTGCGCGCCATCCTCACCGGGCTCGGTCCTCGATCGGCAGCGACGACGGTGCGCGGCGTACAAGACGCCGTGATAAACGCCTCGCCTGACCCGCTGCGCGATGACGCCACGCTGCTGGTTATCGCTCCACACGAGTGACGAACCAACCGGTCACGCACCATCGCGCGGCGCGACGCCGTTAGCCGCGCCCTGTCCGGGGTAGCTTCTGACCGTGCGCGAGGCGACACCTGACCCGACAACAACCATACTCGGCGACGTCGCGATCGTCACGGTCAGCGGCGAGCTCGATTTGGCACTGTGCATCAAGCTCACCCCTGAGCTCAATGCCGCGCTGCACTCCGCGGCGCGAGCGATCGTCATCGACCTCGAGGCCGTCTCGTTGGTGGACTCCTCGGGAATCGCGCTGCTGCTAAACGCCTTCCGCCGCCTAGACCACGCCGGACGCCAGCTCGCTATTGCCTGTCCTAGTGGGTCGCCGCGCCGCGCGTTCGAGCTGACGGCCCTCGATCGCCAGCTGCCGATGTACGAGACCCGCCGAGACGCGCTGACGGCACTCGGCGCCAGCTGACCCGATCCGTAAAACCGTGTGCCACGATCACGCGCTGCCAGCGCCGCCGCTCAGACACGGACCGGTGCCCGGCGCGCGACGGACCCTGCGAACGCCGTCGCCTGGGCCGCGGCGAGGACATCTCGACCGAAGATCTTCGAGTCGCACTGCAGCCGCTATCGATCGTTCTTGCAGCGGTTCCTGTCGAGTAGGTGTTTTAGGGTTATGTCCAGGCTGTCGTCACTGTCATCGTCTCGTGATCTGGCGGTGATGTCCGGCTGAGCCGGTCGAACCCATAGAGGGTGACGTTCGACGCAGGTGGCAGTCATGATCGGCCACAGCCACCGATATCTAGCGCTCATGCCATGGTCCGTGCCGACCGTGTGTGGGGCATGGTTCGCGCCGTAGACGGCGTGCCTCGGTCAGCACACCGGCGATCAAGATGCCATGCGACCCGCTGCGCGTGGGCTGCTGTCAACGCGCGTTGCTTCTCGATCACGCGGTCGCGCGGACTTCGTTTGCCAGCGCCCGGGTGCCTGCTGCGAGGCGCTCGCGTTCCAGCGCGTCTTCCTGAGTGCGGGCGCGCTCGATGAGCTCGTCGAGATTCATTGACGCGATTGGTGGGTGCTGGTCCGCTACCTGCTTGAGCGCCTTCCATAGGTACGCCTTGCCTCGCACTCCGAGCGCGAGGCTTTCGAGGGCCATGAACGTGCCGAGTTCGGGCTCGCCTGAAGTTATGCCGCTGAACTTTGCTCTGCTGGCCTTCTCGGTGATCCAGGCCGTGGCCTGCTTGACCGGATTCCTCGAGCTTTCCAGCTGCCGCATGAGCTCGATCAGCGTCTCGCGATCCTGCTCGATCTCTGGCGCGAGTGATTCCATCAGCTCGCCGAGCGCCGTTCCGCGGTTCCGCGCTCCGATCTGCTCGGCGAGATCGCGACCTAGCATCGCGCCCGCTAAATGGTCGTTCAAATACACGTCGATCGCGTTCTCAGCCATGTGGGTGTTCCTTCGTTCGGCGTCGATGTCTTGTCGCTGGGCCTCCCTCCGAGGGGCCTAGCGAGGTGAGTTCCTGGTTGGGTGGTATCTCTCGGCCCCGGCTGATGTTTCCCGCGCGGGATCGCTGCGAGCGTGCCGGTCGCTCGCGCGCCTGTGTTGCGTCTACAGACGCGCGGCGACCCGCTAGATGGTGCTCCTAGGTGCGACGTCGGCTGCGGCGGCTGAAGCCGTATCCGCCCGTAAGCAGTAGGACTAGGAGAATGATGATGAGGACTGTGACCATGTCACCTCCCGCCTTCGTGTGTTGACTTACGCACCGGGCTGCCTGCTTACTTCCTGTTGCGTGCGCTGAGCGTGTCGGCGACCTTGTCGACCTTGTCCTTGACTGTCGCCTTGGCCTGGTCGACCTTGCCTTCGTTCTTGAGGCTGCGATCGCCGGTGAGGCTGCCGGCGGCTTCCTTGACCCGGCCCTTGCCTTCGTCTACGTGCTTGTCAGCCATGCAGATTGCTCCTTGCTGTGAATCGATGATTGATCGCCGGGGGCAGCCGGTTGCGGTCACGCCACGCGCTGACCATTCACGGCCGCCCGGTTGACTAGTGGGATTGGACGGTGGTGTCGTAGCTTTCGTTACTGGTGTCCACAACGGGAGCGACGGGACTGCCCTCGCGCGCGCCGCCAGTGGTCGGTGTCTGTCGATCGACGCCCGGCGTCCGCTCGCGGGCCGGGTGGCGTTGGACCGTTCTGGGCTCGGGCTCGCCGCGCCGTGTGGCGCCGGTAGGTGCGGAGTGCTCGTAACCGTGTTCGGTCTTGGCGCCGACGCGCGGCAGCAGCGAGAGGACGATCAGCAGTGCACCGGCGGCGCCCCAGACGAGTTCGGTGAGGCCGTTGGCAGCGAAGATGCCGAGTGCACCGTGGCCGTTGGCAAGCGCGATCAGGCACACGACCACAAGCGAGACTCCGACGATCAACGACATGCTCTTGGCACCCCAGTGCATCGGAGCGCCCAGCAGCAGCAGCAGTCCCGCTGCGACGAACAGCAGGCCGCTCCACCCGTTAACCTCCAGACCGAGCCATGTCTTGCCGTCAACGGCCCCGTTCGGCGCATGTTGTGTAAAGCTGTGGCCGCCGAAGATCAGCGCGGTGATCCCGTAGGCCAGCAGCGCCAGCCCGATCAGCCCGATGGGTCCCTTGGCTAGCGACGTTCCCTTGGTCCTGTGTCTGGTGGTCATTCGTTGTCCCTGCTTCCGGTTGGTGTAGGTCTACTCGGCGACGCGAGCCATACAGCTCGACGATCGCCGTGGACGTCGCTCCCCCATCCAGGCGCTCACGCAGCAGATAGCTGCGCGCGAGATGCGACGGCTTGGGCGGGGGATGTGGCGTCCTCGGACTTGTCCGAATGGCAAGCCCATCGCGGCGGGGGTTGCGTGGTCGGTCTCGGCGTGGTCGTTTCGGATTCATTGAGCTCCCTCGTTGCTCGCTGGGAGTCTCGGTCGCCGATCCACACGGACCCCGTGGCCACGACTACGGTCTTTGTCGACCGCCCGCTCCTAGGCGTGCGAGATCACCCCGCGCTCGCCCTTTTGCTGGTGCGAACACTCCCGACGACCGCAACTTCCTCCTCGGTGCCCACGTACCTGCGCAACCTCGCGACGTCGGCGACCTGGCCATCGCCGGACGGGCCCTGGGCTGTGGTCGAGCCATCGTTCGTGTAGGGAATCCCGTAGTGCTCAAAGAGCTCGGTTTCCTCTCGCTCAGAGAGGCGGCCGTCCGGGTCGATGCTCGGCGCGTCCATGACTTGCTTCATGGTCACCCGCGCGCGGATGTCCTCTCCATCTGAGAAGGCGCCAGCCAGCGGCACGAAGTGCGACTTGCGTCCAAAAAGGCCACTTGAAACGGTCACCCACTCCGGCTTTCTGGTCCACTCATCGACGTAGATCTCGGCGACCTTGCCGATCGGCTCACCGTCACTACCGATGATCGTACGGCTGTACGATTCGTATGTCTCGGCCTCGGTCATCTGCTTGGTCGTCATCGCTGCTCTCCTTTCAAGGGAGATCGCCCTGCATGAACGAGGGCACCAGGGCCCCCGCGGAATCAATGCCACTTCGTGTTTGCTTCAGGTCCGGTGTCGATCTGAAGGCCTGTCAACGTACTTCCCCCGCTTCGATGCCGGCAAACCGGTTCACGATCGCGCTCGCACGTATGTAACACTTAGCGACAGGTCGCAGCCAAGCGTGAGGCGGCCTCGCGGCGGGTAGGTAGTAATCATGAGCGCGGGTGTCTTGGAGAAGGTCGATCGGGCGCAGAGGCACAGCGCGGCAATAGGTATCGCTGTGGCGACGGTCAAGAAATTCTTCGCAGTCGCAGCACTGCGGATGGAGGCCGCACAGGATCCGGCGATCCCGCGGTCGCCACGCCCGCCGGCCAGCTTTCAGTCCAACACGAGGACTTCCGCACCTGGTGGGCCGCGCACAAGGTCACCGCGGCAACGACCGGACGCAAGTAGTACCGACTCCGGTCGTCGGCGACCTGTCGCTCGATTGCGACATGTCGGACGGCCCCGACGGAGGCGGGGAGCGACTAATGGTCCTCACTGCCAAACCAGGGAGCGCCTCTCACGATCGACTGCGCATCCTCGCCTCCTGGACCGCGACCACTCCAACCTCGGGCTCCAAGACCGAGATTGGTCCGGGAACGCGCTAGGCCGATCAAGCCTCCACCTCGATCGTCGCGAGCGCCAAATGCTCGCTGCCCAACCAGCAGGACCGACCGCTTCGAACGAACCCTCACGGCGAAAGTAGGACGTTGGCGGTTGCCGCCGTGTCGGTTCTGGTGATGGCCAGAGGGGAGGAGCCACGTGGGTGCCTCCACGCGTCGGGAAGCACCCAGGCGACTGCTTGACTCGTCCAGCAGAAGCTCGCTCGAGCCAGTCGCAGACTTTTGCCTCGGAACGATCGGGGAAGCGTCGCCGCCAGTTATCGCTGCGCTGTTAGCCGACAGCGATCTCGTTTAGTAAGCAAACAGGCCGTGTCAAGGCCGCCGGCGACAGTCCCAATTGAAGCGTCGGAGCCTGACTGGACAGCTATTCCTTCATCCAGTCGCCAGAGTCCGTCTTCCCCGCTGCATCATTACTTTCCTCGTCCCGACGCTTCGCGCCGCGCGATCGCGTTGGTGACGTTCCGGTCATCACGAGTCTGTTCTGGGGCGCGCCCGGCGCGCCGGAGCCGGTTCGGCTCGGAGCGGATGGGCTGGCCCGGATCTGATGAGGGGACGGAAACGCCAGGGTACGGGAGCCGCTAGGTGGATTGTTTCTCCGGCTGAGGAGCTACGCCGTTGGCGATCGGCCGGTTTGGTGGATGTCTGGGTGCTGGGCGCAGCGTCGGGCGGGGCACCTCTACGGGCTGTGCGTCGGCTACGTCGTCGAGCGCATCGAGGATGTTGCGCAGGTTGACCAGCACGGCACCTGCGACGGGCCAGAAACCTTCGCGGAGGCGACCGACGGCGACCTCTTGGGCGTAGGTGGTCAGGTCGGCTCGCACCGACGCGACTGCGTCGGCGTCCCCCGTGCTGATCGCCTCGCCGGCTTGGTTAAGTAGCTCTCGCCAGCGGTCCTGGAAGCCGGGGTCCCACTCGCTCGTGGGCACGCGGGCGTGGCCGATGGTTCGGGCCATACTGCGCGTCTCAGCCACCGCTTGGCCCAGCCTTCCCAGGATGTCATCGAAACCCTGGGCGGCGCGCATACGCCGTGCCGTTGCGCGGCGCGGGTTCAGTCTTCCGCTCTCACGGGCCTGAGCGAGAACGCTCCAGGCTCGATCGATGGCGCGATCCAACGCGTTGGTCTTGGCGATCCACCCGTCAACGTCGGCGGAGCCGCATTCGCTGCAGAGGCGGGCGGCGATCTCGCTGAGGAGCCGGCCGACGGTCTCAGCCACCGCGTCGATCTGACTAGCGGCGCTGCGATCACGCAACGGCGGCCAGACGAGAAGATTCACGAGCAGGCCCACTGCGATCCCGACACCCGTGTCCAGCAGCCGGGCACCCAGAACGCCTCCGTTGTGGCTGTAGCCGTTGGTGAGCACGATCAGGGCGGTTGCCGCCGTGGTGGTCCTCTCGTCGCGAAGCCCGGCGACCGACCCGGCGAGAAGACCGACGAGAATCGCGGCTCCCACTGAGACCGCGCTGAGGCCGAAGAGCTGCCCCGCGGCAAAGGCCACCAGAATGCCGAGCGCGCTGGCGCCGGCTTGCCTGATGCCGCTGCGCAGGGTCCCGAACACCGTAGCGTGGACCGTCAGCAGTGCGGCCCATGGCGCCAGATACGCCTGCTCCAGGTTGAACACCTGCGCGGCGAGAACCCAGGCAATGACGGTGGCGAGGGCAGTCTTGAGCAGCTGCGACACACCGGTCCACATGATCGGGTCGCGCAGACGATTCTGTAACGATGCGAACATAGCCATACTCGCGAGCTACCCGCTCCCACGCCACGCCTGACACAACCGCACCGGACGCCACGACAGCGACGCGCCCGACACGACCGTTCGCTCGCCGCATTCGCGGCAAGACGAGCCTCTCGTCGTCGCGAACCGGACCGCACCGCTCCACGCGCAAAGCGGGCCTCTGCGGACGAACAGCTTTGGCGTGAGCTGGCGCAGCTCGGCTGGCCCGGACTCGCCGTCCCCGAGGGACACGGCCGTCAGGGACTCGGGCATGTCGAGCTGTCGATCCAGTCCGAGGAGCTGGGCCGCGTGGCCGCGCCGGTGCCGTTCCTGCCGACCGTCCTCGCGAGCACGCTGATCGCGCACGCGGGCAGCGACGAGCAGCGCGCGCGGTGGCTGCCAGGCCTCGCCTATGGCAAACCGCTGCCGGCCCGCGGGGAGCGATCGCGGGAGCGGCGGTGGCGGACGTGATCGTCGTCGTGCACGACGTCGGCGACCGGGTCGTGGCGTCAGGAGCCGAGCCCGCCGACTCGATCGACCCCGCCCGTCAGGAGGGCGCGTCCGCGGCGACGGCGGGGAGGAGCTGCCCGGGCCGGTCGCTCTAGTGCGGTTGATCGCGCGCTCGTGTCGATCGCGGCCGAACTCGTCGGGATCTGTGACCGCGCGCTGGCGATGACGGTTCAGTACGTCGGCGAGGCAAGCAGTTCGGTTCGCCCGTCGGCGCGTTCCAGGCGGTCTCGCAAGGTCGCCGACATGCTGCTCGCGACCGAGAAGGCGCGGCCGCGGTCTTGTTCGCTTCGTGGACGGCGGACGCCGATCCGGACCGGCTCCCCGAGGCGGCCGCAAATGGCGAAGGTCACCGCGTCCGATGGCGGGCGCGAGGTCACCGCGAACGCGATTCAGGCGCACGACGGAATCGGGTTCACGTGGGAGGGTCGACGTGCACTGGCTGTACAAGCCCGCGCAGTTCGATGCGCTGCTCGGCGACGGCAAGGAGCATCGGGCGCGGCTCGCGAGCTGGTCGGCGCAGGCGGCAGCTCCTGCCTGACGTCCCAGAACGGGCCGGCCTCTAACGTGGCCGGCCCGTCCAACCGGAACGGTTAGAGGTTCAGCAACCCCGGCGTGGTCAACAGCTGCTGGAAGATGTTCAGCAGCCCGCTCGTCTGGTTAGCGAGCAGCGACGGACCGTTCAGCAGGTTCGCCACCGAGCACAGCAAGTTGCCGAGCAGGTTGCCGGGCCCCGACTGGGCGGTGACATCAAGGACGACCTGGTTGAGGTGCACCTTGAGCCCCAGCAGGTTCAGGTTGAGCGGCCCGAGCACGAGGTGGACGATCGGACACGCGGCCGCGACACCGGCCAGACCTTGGTTGACGGACACGGGCATATGCACGTTGGAGCGCTTGACCCCGCGGTGGCCGAGCTTGCCCGTAAGCGTACCGACGGCGTATGTCTTGCCGTTCTTGGTCACGAACCTGCCGAGCGTGAACCGGCCTGAGAACTTCTTTCCGTTCTGGGACGCCCCGGTTACCGGTGCGCCGTTCACCGTCGTTACTCGCGTCTGCGCCGACGTCGGCCGCGCGACGGCTGCCACCGGAGCGGCGAGAACCGCTACAGACACGACCGACGCGGCGGCAAGCACAGCCGCAATCCTGCGAACTGACATGGAGACTCCTCCTTGATGTTGGACGATTGCCCTGCTGTCCGCGGGATCGGTCGATCCCGCCCCAACCGAAGAACAGCTCGACTCCGCGGGCTCGCGGAGAGATCACCATGTGATCTTGCATCGGGCTACCCGATCGCCTGCCGGCTATGCATGGCCGGGCCGCATATGAGTTCTCTTGTCAGCGAGCCGACTGGACGAGTTGTGAGGCGTTTGCGGAGCAGTCCACCCGACGCACCGGGATCAGGCGGCCAGCCTCGATGAGCAAAGGGGGGAGGGCGTCGTCAGGCCAGAGCGATAGGTCGAGGCTTACCCGCGGGCTCCCCCGACACTTCCCCAATCACGAAAACTAGGACTGTCGGAACGGTTCTGACCTGCCCGTGGAGCTTCCGCTTTCGCCGCAGAACAGCCATCACGGCGAGCCCTGCGAACCCCGACCACGTGGCCTCTTGCGGACAGAACCGGCCACGCCGGCGCGGCCATGCCGGGCGCGTCCTCATGCGGCCGGAATCACCCGCCGATCGCCGATTGCAGGGCTCACGAGAGCGCGTGCCGAAAGGGCGCGCTACCTATGCAGCCGCTGCCAGCTGACACGGCGCCCGTGCGGGCGCTCGGATCGGGCGAAGGCAATCGCCACGGTGGCCGCGGCGGCGCGATCGCGTTCGTGGCAAAGCGCAAGCGGGCCTCGACGGTCTCAGGCGAGCAGAGCGATCGTCAGCTGTCGGCGGGTGCTAGCCGGTCGACAGGCCCGTAGCTAGCGTCTTCGACTGACGCGGATTCCGCGGAGGCTGGCCTGTGAATCCCCAGGGGTAGTCGGCCGAGAGCGTGCACGCGAAAGCGGGCCCAGCGTCAGCCGGGCCTGGCGAGCGCGCTCGGTTGTCAGCTGCGGCCGGCAGTCTCCTCGATCGACGGGGCGATGTGTGCCGGCGGGAGGAGCCTCCCAGATATGAGTCTGGCCTTCGCGCTCATGGCAGCAATCAACGGTTCCACAGGCTCCTGGGTCACGCTGTCGCACGGGCTCTAACTACCGCACCAAGCCTCACCGACCTCAGCCCGCCGGCAGCACGGATTCTCATCCCTCAAGGGTGGCGGCGCAAGGGGCCGCCCGGGACGCTGTCGCTCAAAGGTTCGCGAAAGTCACTGTGACAGTGATGGTGGGATGGGGAAGCCGAAAAGCGCGCGATTTGATGGTGCTGTCCCAGCTGAGCTCAACTCTCCCCTGCTCCTCACATTGTGATCCCACCGACCAATTGACGCACCAGATTCTTGAGCGGTTTGTGCAACAGCCTCCGCGCGAAGCGGGTCTAAGCTCTTATGGAGGTCCGGTTGTCATCCATGAAGGGGCGGGTGATGTCAAGGGGCGGTTGGCCGTTTTTGACATTCGGTTTTGTGGTTGGTGTGGTGATCGTGGGATTGCCCGGTAGGTGGAAGGGTTTCGGGGCTTGCCCCGGACTTCGTTGCGCTGTTGCCGGGCGAGGCCTGGCGGGTCAAGCGCCTGTGTGCGCGGGCAGGGGTGTTCGTCGGCGCCGGTGGGGCGCTTGACGCGGCAGGCTGAGTCTGGCATTGGGGTTGGCTGCGGCGGTTTGGGTGGGGTCAGGGGGCTCGGGTGGTTGGGGGCCGGTTCGCTGACTGCTTGCCGGCTGGGGACTTTGCTCCAGTCATCCATCCGGTCGCGCGGGGCGGACCAGAGTGTCGTGCGGTGCTCGGGGGCTCAATCAAGTGGGCGGCCGTCCTGGGTTAGCGAGGCCATGACAAACGTCGAGCTCGCCCGAGCGTGCGCATCGCGCCGTGGTCGTGGGCGCAAGCCTTGCTGCGTGTGAGCGCGCGGCGGGTCATGCCGCCAGCTTCGCTTTCGCGCTCGCGCGGCTGCGGCGCGCTAGGCAACGGATCTCTCCGTCGCGTAGTCCGTAGTAGGCCAGGGTAAGGATCTCGCGGGCGACGGCGACCTTGGCGATCTTGCGTCCGCGGCGTTTGGCGATCCGTTCGAACTTCTCGCGCAGAGGGCCGGAGCCGGTGGTGATCTTCTGCGCGGCTTCGACCAGCGCCCAGCGCAGCGCTGGGGAGCCTTGGCGGGTGATGTGCCCGAGGCGGGCTTTGCCGTCAGAGCTGCGGACGCTGGGGGCCAGTCCGGCCCAGGAGCACAGGTGTCGGGCGGTGGGGAAGCGGTGGATGTCGCCGATCTCGGCGATGATCAGCATCGCGGTGTAGCGCCCGACGCCGCGGATCTGGGTCAGCACGTCGACGCGGTCATCGGTCTTCGCGCGCGCTTCGATCTCCTCGGTGGTCTGCCCGATCTCGCGGTCGAAGTCGCAGATCAGCGCGATCAGGCTGTCCAGCCGCCGGCGGGGCGCGTCGCGCAACTCGAGACCGGCGAGGAACTCGCGGCCGCCTTTGCCGAACAGGTCGGAGTGCTGGTTGGCGATGCCGTGCTTGGCCAGGATCGCGTGCACGCGGTTCTTGACCGCCGAGCGCATCCGGGTCAGCGTCGCGCGGTGCCTGAGCAGCTCGCGCAGGTCACGCAGCTCGCGTGGCGCGATGTACGCCTCGGGCAGAAGCCCGGCACGGAGCAGATGCGCGAGCGTCTTGGCGTCGATCGCGTCGGTCTTCACCCGCGCCGCGGCGATCGCCCGGGTGCGCAGCGGGTGCGCGAGGTGCAAGTCATAGCCGGCTTCCTCGAGCAGCTCGGCCAGCCACTCCCAGCCGTAGGTCGCCTCCAACACGACGTGCGCGCGCTCCGGGTCGCCCAGCAGCTCCAGAAATGTCTCGCGGTCGTTGACGATCCGCCGCGAGAGCTCAAGCTCCCCGTGCTCGTCGATCACCGCGATCTGAGAACGGCGCCGATGCAGGTCAATGCCGATCCAACGCGTAGCGTTATCCACGGTCGGTCCTCCTCTTGAGTTGTCCGGCCGCGCGGCCCAAATCCGCGCGGTCTCGAAACGTGCAGTTCGAGGCGGAGGGCCGACCACCTGCCGCTGCGAGCGTTCCGCCCGGTAGAAGCGCCGGAGCCGCCCGGCCCTTCATGACATCAAGGGTTAAGCACCGGATGCCCGCATGGTAGGCGGGCATCCTTGTCGGCTGGAGGAGCGGCAGGTCTGGCTGGTGCGCGACGCGCGGTCAGACTCTTATACGCGGGTGCACGGGCTGGTTACCGTCTCCGCAGGACCGGGTTTCGTCGTGAGAGCCCGGCTGTCTAAGATCGAGCGTGGCCGGCCCGGAGACGGGCTGCTCATGCTTAGATCGCGGATGCTCTCGCGCGGGACCAGTGGTCCTGCCGCCTCTGCAGCCGACGTGGTGCGTCGGTCAGCTCAGTAGGCGTTCGCGAGTGCCCAGCAGAAGCCGGCGAGTTCGCGGGCGACGGCGACTGCGACGATCGTGCGGCGCTTGCCGCGTTGAGTGTCGAGTCGCTGCCAGACGTTGTGTAGCCGTCGCTGGGCTTGCCAGGAGATCTCGATGATGTGGGCGGGCTGGCCGGCCTGGCGGCGGCGGAGTATCTGCCCCTTCGCGGGCGCACGGCGGTAGTGCCAGGCCGCCTCGACCAACAGCCGGCGGGCGTGTCGCGACCCGGTCTTGGTGATCGCGCCTTGCCGGCGTTTCTCGCCGCTGGTGTCCTCCGATGGGGTCAGGCCGAGGTAGCTCATCAGCTGCCGAGCCTTGGCGAATCGCTCGAACTCCCCGACCTCCGCGCAGAGGCCGACGGCTGAGAGCGTGTCGATCCCGCGCAGGCATCGCAGCCGGGCGACGGTCTGCTCCCACGGTGAGCCGGGGATCAGCTCGGCGATCGTCCTCTCCAGCGCGTCACGGCGGATCACGATCGCGTCAATCGCGCCGAGGTACTCCAGCAGCGTGACCTGCGCGCCACGCTCGCCCAGGTCAAGGCTTGTCAGCCACGAGCGGTGCCGGATCGTCCAGGCGCTGGCGGTGTCCTCGTAGCGAACGTCGTGGCGCAGCAGCAGCTTCGAGAGCCGCTGCCGGGCGCGCATCAGATCACCTCGAACAGCCTCTCGGGCGCGGACCACGTCGCGCAGCGCCTCCTCCTCGCTCGTCGGGACCCGGACCGGGTGCAGCGCGTCGATCATCAACAAGCGCAGCACCCGCTCGGCGTCGCGCTGATCGGTCTTGACCTTGTCGGCAACGGGCCGCTCGATCTTCCCCGGCGCCGCGACCACACAACCCACCCCGGACGCGTGCAGCGCCCGCGCGAGACCGTACCCGGTCGGCCCCGCCTCATACCCCGCGCGCGTGGGCCCAGGCAGCGAGCAGCAGAACTCGACCACCTCGCTCGTCGTCCCAGACAGCCGGCGCGAGCGCAGCTCCCCCGACTCGCCATCGATCATCACAGCGAGCACCGAGCGCGCGTGCACGTCAAGACCAACCCAACTGCGAACCTTCGCCATGGTCGGCTCCCTCTATGCGGTTGTGGTCGCCGCGCGGTAGCCGCCGCGCGGCTTCATCACCCCCACGACTGCGTGGGGGACCGGCCACAATTACAGCCAGGCCGGACGACCTCCATATGGTCTAAGCGGCGCGGCGGGCCGAGACGTGCTTTCGAACTTTGCGGGTCTCCGGGTTCGGTCGGCGAAGTCCGGCACCGCGCGCCCTGCTTTCGTGAAAACGCGCTACTCGGGGCTGACCGGTCACGACGACGGACACCATGGCGCGGGCGACGGCCTCACTGAGGCGAATCTCGGGACCGCGGCCGCCGGAGGGTGTCGGTCCTGCTCCAGTGATTCTGCGGGTCCTCTGCCGGGCGCCCGCGGCGATCGCTCGCGTGGCATTGCGATAGCGCGGCTCGCTCTCCCCGCGTGATGCCCTTGTCGCCCATATGGAGGAGCTGCTGTCAAGGGGTAGGGGTTGATGGCCATGGTTTGGTTGGTGGTGCGTGGTTTTGTGGTTGCGGGTGGCGGGGCGGTCCGGGCGTCCGCGGGTTCGCGACGGTGGTCATGCTCATATTCGGGGGCTGTCCCAAGACCTTTGTTCGTCGCACGTCCGCTGTCTAAAGTCGAGCGCGGCCGCCGGGTGGGCGGGTGCTCAGGCGACTGATCGCGGAGTTGTTGTGCGCGAGCCGGGGATGCTCGGGCCGCCTCGCCAGCCGCAACCGGGTTGTTCTGGGAACGTCGGGTTAGCGTGAGTTGGTGAGTCTGCGGCGGATGGTTGGTGTGTGCTTGTGTGGAAGCGAGGCTGTGTGCGTGAGGGGGTCGCCCGCCGGCAGGGATGCCGCCGGAACCGGGTCTGGATGGGGTGTGCAGGTGGCGATCTCCCAGCAGTACGCGGCGAGCTCGCGGGCGATCGCGACCGCGACGATCCCGCCGGGTTTGCGGCGGGCGTCTTTGAGCTGGCGCCAGCGGGCGCCCGGCCGTCGTTGCTCGCGCCAGGAGATGTGGATGATCTCGGGTGCCTGTCCGCGCTGGCGGCGCCCTGGCGCCTCGCCGACCGTGGGTCCGCGGCGGTAGTGGCATGCGGCCTCGATGAGCAGCCGTCTGGCGTGCGTGGAGCCGGCCTTGGTGATCGACCCGAGTCGCCGCTGCTGACCGGTGGTGTGCTCGCTCGGGACGATCCCGAGGTAGCAGGAGAGCTGGGTGGGGATGATCGAAGCGCTCCCATTCGCCGATCTCGGCACAGAGCCCGAGCGCTGTGAGCGTGTCGATCCCGCGCAGGCACCGCAGCCGGGCGACGGTGTGCGCGCATGGGACGCAGGTCGAGAGCTCCGCGAGGTCGGCTTCGATCTGGTCACGGCGTGCGATCAGCACGTCCTGGGGCGTGCAGATAAGTCGGCCAGTGTCGCCCGCGAGGCCAGGTCGGCGAACCGCACCGAGGTCAGCCACGAGCGGTGCTTGCGCGACCACGTCTCCCCGGGCCCCTCCCAGTAGATCTCGCGGCGCAACAGGAACTTCCCGATCCGGTGCCGGGCGCGCATCAGATCCAGGCGAATGTCCTCGCGACAGCGCACCAGATCGCGCAGCTGCTCACGCTCGACCGATCCGATCGTGACCAGCGTCAGCTCGCCGGCCGCCAACAACCGGGCCAGGCGGATCGCGTCGCGCTGGTCGGTCTTGACCCGATCCGCGGGCGGGCGCTCGGTCTTGCTCGGCGCGCACACCCTGAACTCGATCCCCACAGCCCGAGCGCGGCGCGCGAGCCCGTAGCCGGTCGGGCCCGCCTCGTACACCATCCGCGCTGGCCGCGTGATCTCCAGCAGCAACGGCAGCAGCTCGTGCGGGCGACCCACCACGCGTCGCGTAAGCACCTCGCCGGTGGCCTGGTCAAAGACCGCGAGCGTCAACTCCCGCGCATGCACGTCCAGACCGACCCAACGGATACCGTCAGGCATGTCGGCACCTCCTCGTAGATGTGGCCCGCGTCGAAGCTGGAACCTTCGACGCGAACATCAACCCCGCTACGCGGGGGTGCCGAGTACCTTCGACTTCCAGCCAGCCGGTCCTCCATAGTGTCTAAACCAATCGCCCGCAGTGAGGCCCCCGCCGCGATGAAAGCGATCGCACGGACTGGGACTGGTCGATGCTCAAGTTCCGCGAACGCAAGTGCGACGACTACATCGCCTTGCCGTCGTATTTGGAAAACGCCGACGCGGTCAGACTAAACGCCGACCTCCCGCTCGCGGCTTTGTTCACCCCGATCACGGTCGGGTCGAGCGCGCGTTGCCGGCGGGCTAGGGCGGTCCGCTAGGGAAGCGGGTCTGCGCGTCGAATAGCGCGGTGATGCCTCCGAGCCGACGTCGAACGCCCCGCTCGCGGATGGAACAGCTGCGGGTGGAACTGGTCCGAGACCTTGACGCCGCGCATCAGGCGGCGCGCGAGTTCGTCGAGGCTTACGTCGTAACCGACAACATCGAGCGCCTGGAGGACGACCGGATCGTGCCCCGGTTCGCCCGGCTCCTCGTCTACTTCAGCTCCGAGGTCCAGCAGATGTGGGGCGACGCCGAGCGCGCCGGATGGCAGCCGCCCGTCGACGTCTAGCCAACGAGGACGAGGCCGATCGGATCGAGCGCGCGACGATGGCCGGGGTAGAAGGCGCCCGACCGGTCGCGACCGGGGCCTCCGCCTAGCCGGAGTGCGGGGCGCGCTGTTCCATCGGTCAACACAGCCTCCGGGGCGAGCACCTTCGGGCGGATCCCGCGGAACCTCAACGCCACCGGGATCGTGCTCGAATTCGCTCGTGCACAGTTGGCGGCGACAGGCTGACGCCAGCCGGTGGGAGCATCAAGCGCGTAGGCACGTTCGCGATGCACCGTGCGCGCTCTTGCTGATCCCGCGCGCGAAGCAGGTCGATAGCCACCAGCCGACCGATGGTGGGGCTTAGCGGATGTGCACTCCGCTCGTCGCCGTGTTTCCAGCACCGTCAGTGATCGTCACGGATCCGTCTAGGTGCTTGTGGGGCAGGGTGATCGTCGTGCCATCGGCGGTCGTCCCATCCGAGAACGTCCAGCGCGCGGCCACCACGCTTCCCTGACCGCCGATGGCCCGTGCGGTCAGGGCGCTCGTGTCACCCCCCTGGGTCCTGGGCGACGGCCGCGGTCAGCGGCGGGTCGATCAGGACCGGCTGGGTCCAGCTGTAGGTGTTGCCGAGGTTGTCTGTCACGCTGGCGGTCACCTGATACACGCCCGGTCCCGGGAACACGTGCGTGAACCGCGCCGAGATCGGGTGGGTCTCGGCCGTCCCATCACCGAAGTTCCAGAGGGCGTGAGCAGTCGCCCGGGCTCGCGTGCGCCGCCGCGTCTCTGCGTCGCACAGCGGAGATGTGCGGGTCACGTGCCGGAAGAGGCGGCCGGGGCTGATGTGTTCTGCTCCGCGGAGGCGATTTGCGACAACAGCTCGGACGGGCTGGTACCGCCGACCACTTGCACTCGCGGCAGGCGGAAGCGATCGCCGTGCGGGCTCGCCCATCCTGGAAGGACTGTCGTCGAGCCGACGAATCCGGCCGCGCGGACGGCGGCGATCACCGTCGCGTTATAGCGGCCCGAGGGGTAGGAGAACCAGTTCACCGGGACTTGGTAGCGAGTGCGGAGCGTCTGCCGCGCGGTAGCGACCTCGTGCTGGAGCTGGCTAGAGTCGAGGATCGTCAGGTCAGGCTGGTTGAAGCCTTCAGTGTCGAGCTCCCAGCCAGCAGCGATCAGGCCGCGGACCTGCGAATCGGTCAAGCCTCCCTCGGAGGGCGGTAGACCACTCACCTGAATGTTCTCGACACCGACCCAGCCAAGCCGCTTGAGGACCGGCAGCGCCGTCTTGTACTGCGATGCGTAGCCGCCGTCGAACGTGATCACGATCGGCTTGCCGGACCCGAGCGACACCCCCCGCGTCCAGTAGGCCTGGAGCTGGTTGAGTGTGACCGCATGCCAGCCGCCAGCCTTGAGTGCGTCCATCTGCGCCGAGAACTCATCGGCGGGCACGTAAAGGCCCGGGGGCGCAGCGCTCTGGGGTGGGGACACATTGATCACGTGATACGCGAGGATCGGCACCGCCGCGGTCCCCGGCTTACCCGCACCGCGCGACACGGAGGCGCGGCCAGTGATCGCCCCGCTCAACTGCTTGCCTAAGGTTTTCGGCGCGCGCGAGCCTCGTCCACCCGTCGAGGTAGCGACCACGATCGCACCAGCAGCCGCAGCCACCGCGATCAAGGACCCGACCGCCGCGAACCGCGTGCGCCTCACCCCGAGCTGGCGCTCGCGTGCTCGCTCTAGGCGACGGGCCTGCGCCTCGGGGGAATCCATTCTGGCGCGAAACTACACGCTTGATTGGACGGCGAGGAGACCGCGATAACGCTTGCAAGCGGCGCAGTGAGAGGCGTCCGGAGAACAGGGGCTGCGGCACACGCTCCTGGGCGGAGGCATCCGTCCGGCGCCGGCGGCGCTCGCGATCGCGTTGTCGCCAACACAATCGCTCAGCGCGAGGCGGCGGAATGATGAAAGAGATCGCGTGGACCGGGTAGCCGGACGGTCGAGATTGGGCGACTGCAAGAGCACCGACGCTTGGGCTTGACATCGGCGAAGTCTCGCTGGGATGCGATGGGTAGTCGTCCGCTCCAGTCAGCGGGCTCTCACGGATGTGTTGCCGCGCGCGGCGTCACAGACTTTCACGGCGTTTGTCCATGAGTTATGACTTCGTCATTGTCGGCGGCGGTTCGGCTGGGTGTGTGCTCGCCAATCGACTCAGCGAGGACCGCTTGACCCGCGTGCTCGTGCTTGAGGCGGGGCGCCCGGACTATCCCTGGGACGTCTACATCCACATGCCCGCGGCGCTGTCGTTCCCGATTGGCAACCGTTTCTACGACTGGAAGTACGAGTCCGAGCCCGAGCCGTATATGCACGGGAGGCGGATTTACCACGCGCGGGGCAAGGTGCTCGGCGGATCGAGCAGCATCAACGGGATGATCTTTCAGCGGGGTAACCCGCTCGACTACGAACGTTGGGGCGCCGACACGGGCATGGGCAGCTGGGACTACGCGCACTGCCTGCCCTACTTCAAGCGGATGGAGACCTGTCTCGCAGGCGCCGACGAGTGGCGGGGCAGCGACGGCCCGCAGAAGCTCGAGCGCGGCCCGGCGATAAACCCTCTCTGCCAGGCGTTCTTCAAGGCCGTGCAACAGGCGGGCTATCCGCTTAGCGATGACGTCAACGGGTATCGCCAGGAGGGCTTCGCGGCGTTTGACCGAACGATCTTCCGGGGCCATCGCCTCAGTGCCGCACGCGCATACCTGCATCCGGTCCGCGCCCGCTCGAACCTCGAGGTGCGCTGTCGCGCCTTCGTCAAGCGCGTCTTATTCGAGGGTCGGCGGGCAGTCGGCGTCGAAGTGGTTGAGGGACGCAGAACCCGTGTGATCACGGCGGGCGAGGTGATCCTCTGCGGTGGCGCGATCAACTCTCCGCAGTTGCTCCAGTTATCCGGGGTCGGCAACGGACGCGACCTGGGCGCGGTTGGCGTGAACCCGGTGCATGATCTCCCCGGGGTCGGCGAGAACCTCCAGGACCACCTCGAGGTGTATGTGCAGTTCGCTTCCAAGCTGCCGGTCTCGGTAGCACCGGCTATGAAGTGGCGTAACCGGCCGAGCGTAGGCCTGCAATGGCTTCTGTTCCGCAGCGGTCCGGGCGCGACCAACCATTTCGAATCGGGAGGCTTCATTCGCAGCAACGATGACGTCGCATACCCGAATCTGATGTTCCACTTCCTGCCGATCGCCATCCGCTACGACGGCTCAGCGCCGCAGGGACACGGCTACCAAGTGCACGTTGGCCCGATGTACTCCGATGCGCGCGGATCGGTCAAGGTGGTCTCCACCGACGCGCGAGTCCATCCGGAGCTCCGCTTCAACTACCTGTCAACAGACCAGGATCGACATGAGTGGGTCGAGGCCGTCCGCTGCGCGCGCAAAATCCTCAACCAACAAGCATTCGACCCCTACAACGACGGCGAGATCTCCCCCGGCCCATCCGTCGAGACCGCAGAACAGATCCTAGATTGGGTCGCTAAGGACGGCGAGACCGCCCTACACCCGTCCTGCACTTGCAAGATGGGCACGGGACCAGACGCTGTCCTCGACCCCACGAGCATGAGCGTCCACGGCCTGGAGCGATTGCGAGTGGTCGACGCGTCCGCGATGCCATATGTGACAAACGGAAACATCTACGCCCCGGTGGTAATGCTCGCGGAGAAGGCCGCCGACCTAATACGCGGCAACGTGCCATTGCCGCCATCCAGCGCCCAGTTCTATCGCCACGAGCACATCACGGCCGAGGCCCAGCCCGGCGCCGCAGCGGGCCCGTAAAGAGATCGCCTGACACGGCGGGTCGAGTCCACTTATCCGTGGCAGCGACCCCCAACTACGCTCGCACTCGCGGAACCTCGACAGTCAAGAAGTCCGTCACTGCCAGCGTCAAGCTAACGGGCACCGACCTCCACACCCCAGGCGACTTTGTCGATCAGCAAGTCGGATAGCGGGGCGGTCGGCGATTCCGGGGACGTCGATTACCTACACGAACGTGGTCTCGGACACGAAGTCGTCGGTGGCCGAGGGCGGCGGGGTGGTCGATCTCCTTCCGGCCATGGTCACGTCGGATGGTCGGACCGGCGCAGAGCCATCACCCGCGCAGCGCTCGCCGACGAACGCAAGCAGCGTGCGGCCTCGTCGGCGAAGGCGTCGGTGGGTCTGACGGAGATCTCCGATTTTCGATTGATGGGTCCTCGAGGAACGGGAATTCTGAGCCATCGTATGACCGGGGCCAAGCGACTGGGCGAGTTGATGGATGGACCCGTCGCCTCATCGGATGCAGCGATCAGAGCGCAAGCACCCTCAGCATCCAGACTCATAGACGTCGGGACGACCGTGGTTCCCCACAACGAGACTAGGGTCATCCCCCGATGTGCTCCACTCCGCTTCAAGATTACGATCGCCTCGATTCGACTGAGGCGAGGTGAATTCGTGCCCGCGGTCTGCTCCCGCTCCAATTCGGGTGTCCGCATAATTGAAATCACCGTACGAGTCGAAATGAACCGACGCGGCGCCTGGGAGCTTACGGTGCCCGACGACCACACACGAATCGTCTGCGCAACGCTTGCTGACGCCACGCGCCGAGCCAGATCGATCGCCGGCACGCGCCCGTCCGAGCTGATCGTCCACGACGCTTATCACCGACTCGTCGAGCACGAGCGGCTCGGAATCTCCTGCAGATACCAAGCGTCGTGCCACTCGTTGTGAACTCGCTGCCGACTGCCCACACGTTCGTCGGGCTGGTGGCTTTTGCGCCGGTGAGCACGTTCGGGTTGGCCGGGATGCGGCGCCGTTACCTGGGTCCACGAGGCTCCGTTGACTAGTGGCGTGTCTCAGTTTTGAGTTGACAGGTTAGGTGTGGTTTTGGGGGAGCGCGGCTCGCGCGCGGGCGATCTTCTCGAGGATGCCGTCAACGGATGTGGTCCAGGTGAATGGTGTGGTGTCTTGGTTGTAGGTAGCGAGATACGTCTCGATCGCGGCGATCAGGTCGGGGACGGAGTGGAACACGCCGCGTCGGATCGCTTTGTTGGTCAGTTCTGAGAACCAGCATTCGACGAGGTTGCACCACGACGAGCTGGTCGGGGTGAAGTGCAGATGGAAGCGCGGGTGCTTGGCCAGCCAGGCGTTGACGTTCGGGTGCTTGTGGGTCTGGTAGTTGTCCACGATCAGGTGCAGCTCGAGGTTGCCGGGGAACTCGCGGTCGAGCTTGCGCAGGAACTTGAGGAACTCCTGGTGGCGGTGACGCGGGAGGCACTGGCCGATCACGGTCCCGTCCAACGTGTTCAAGGCGGCGAACAGGGTCGTGGTCCCGTGGCGCTTTTGGTCGTGGGTCATCGTCCCGGCCCGTCCGGGTTTCATCGGCAACGACGGCTGCGTGCGATCGAGCGCCTGGATCTGGCTCTTTTCGTCCACGCACAGCACGATCGCCTTCTCCGGCGGGTTCAGGTACAGGCCCACGACATCGGTCAGCTTCTCCACGAACCGCGTGTCGCCCGAGAGCTTGAACGTCTCTACGCGATGCGGTTTGAGGTTGTGCGCGTCCCAGATCCGCTGGACCGTCGCCGGCGAAACGCCCTTCGCCTTGGCCATCGACCGGCAACTCCAATGCGTTTCGCCCGGCGGCTTCTCGTGCAACGTCGCGTTCACGATCTCAGCAACCCGTTGAGCCGAGATCCGTGGTTTGCGGCCACGGCCCGGACGGACCTGAGCCAACCCACCCGGCCCATCATCAGCAAACCGCTCGCGGCACGCGATCACCGTCGGGCGGCTGAGCCCCGTCCCCCGCGCGATCTCCGAATTCGACACCCCATCAGCCGCCTGCAAGATCACCCACGCACGACGGGCCACACCCTGCGGTGTCGAATCCGCCCTCACCCACCGCTCGAGCGTGTCCCGATCCCCGTCAGACAGCTCGATCGGCACGGCAGCCAATGACATGAGCGCACGCTACACCCACAACCACACACTGTCAAGCTAAATCCGAGACAGTCCACTAGGTGAAGAATCGCTGGGGCCGTCGGAGCTGCCGGCAGCCAGCCGTCCGGTAGCTCTGGCCGGGGTGGGGACAGTCGCCGATGTCGAACCATCCCAGTTAACGAGCAGCGGGTTGCGGGCCTTGAAGCCAATCTGGTTGACCTCGCCCATGGCCCAGGGGTCGGCGGGCGAGATGTCCGCCATACCGCCCAACGATCGACATTGAGCATTGAGTCCGGGCTCGGTACCACGCTCCACGCGCTGCCGTTCCAGTGCTCGCTCAGCCTTCCAGCATCGAACGGTCCGCCTCCGAGGAGGAGAGCGATCCCACCGCCAAGTGTCGGGACGCAGAGCTTGCACTGACGGCGTTGAGCGCGTGGTTGCCCGACATGCGTTCAGGGTCAGCCGAGCGTGTATTGGCGCTCGCCACAGCCTGCACCGCAAGCTCCCAGGGCCGCCACCGCGGTCGCGACCGCGCCGATTGCTCCCCGCATCGCAGACCTCCTGAACACAGAGGATTTGACGCATGCATTGCAGGAACGTCAAAGCGAGGCGAGCCCTTCGAGGCGGCGGGTCAACGGGCCGAAGGCGAGCAGCGATGGTGCGGAGCGTCGCGTGAGAAGTGAACGATTGCGACGGCCGACTTCGTGCCCGAGCGCCCCCGCGGCGGCGGCATGCTGCTGGAGCAGCAGGGCGTGTGCGAGCTCGTCGCAGGCGTCACCGACGAATCGCGCTGCCGTGCGGGCGGCGCTCGCGTGGTTGCCGTCGCGCACGGCCCATGCCGACGCGTTTCAGGCCACGCTCTATGGTGAACGGGACGCCGGGTGGTCTGGTTTCAGCGTGCCGTCGGCTGGGGTGTAGATGCTCTCGTGCCCGTCATCCCAGCGAATGCGATAACGCGGGTGGGGGTCGCTGTGTACGACCTCTTCGATGACGCCGCGGCGGGCGGTGCGTTCGGTCGATTCGACCTCGGCGAGAACGCGATCTCCAGGTGCGAAGGTGATCACTGTTCCTTTCCTCAACGACATGCAGGCGCAGAGTAGCGAGAGCTGCCCAACCAGGCTTCGAGCGGCGCGAGAAGGGCGACCGCCGCCGCCGGCTGGCGGACATCGCCAACCAGAGCGAGGGTGAAACGCAGCGACAGCCGACGCGAGAGGACTGGCGATCCTCCGCCCGATGCGCGACAGTTTGACTGTCAGAAGAGCCGTTCGGAGGGATCGCATCGATGGTGCAGCTCGCGCCAGCCGCCCCACCTCGAGGCCGGATCAGCCGGTACCTCGCTCCTGCCGCGCTCCTGGGCGTGCTCGCGGCGATCGTCGTCGTGCTCGCAAGCCCTCCCCGTACCGTCGGTACGCACGGGAGGGCGGCAGGCACCGCCCACACGAGTGCCCGGCGAATTCCTCCCTACTGGACGGTCCACCCCGGCGACACGTACACGCAAATCGCCGCGAAGACCGGGCTGACGATCGCGCAGCTCGAAGCGTTCAATCCCCACACCGATCCGAACAGCCTCCAATCCGGGCAGCGCCTGAACCTATGGTCCCACCCGCCAGCCCCGCGCCCCAAGCCCCCGGGACCACGGTTCTGGGCCGTGCGAAGCGGCCAGTCCTTCGGCTCGATCGCCGCTCACACCGGCATCAACCTCACCAAGCTCGAGGCCCTGAACCCGCAGCTGAAGCCGACGACGCTGCAACCCGGAGATCGCGTCAGGCTGCGCCCCTAAGCCCGCCGGACAGCAAGCCGCTCCGCTGCGCCGCCCGGTTAGGTCGAGATGCATCCACACTGCATCGGACGGCAGGCCATGTGGAACCGCCGGTAACGAAAGCACCCCTACTCCAGCCCCACAGCGACAATTATCGAGCGCGAATCATGCAAAGCGCGATAACGCAGTTCACCACTGATCGCGCAGACGCAAGCGGACGTCGCAAGCACGGATGCGCAGGCCGGTCGTCAGCCTATTCCGTAGCAAACTGCGGGGTGGCTGAAGTTTGGGTTCTTGCCCTGCGGCGGGGTCGGGCGGATGATCCGGGCCGCATGACGACGAGGTTCCGCTCGCCCCAGACGACGACGGTTGCACGCGAGGTCGATCTGCTGACCTTGCTCGGCGAGTTCGTTGATGCCAGCGTCGACACGGTCGACCTAATGACGGGCAACGAGCGGACCGAGTTGGAGTGGTTGGCCCAATGCGACTATCTCCGAGCCCTGCAGCGCCTCGGGCACGAGACGCTCGCCCACCACGACCACCGCATGCTCCACTTGCGCTCGCCCCTTGTGTCCACGCTCAAGAAGACTCTCGCCCGAGGATGGACGGCCACGGTCCCCATCTTGCGCGGTGCCGCTCGTGCCGCGCAGGCGCTCCCCCAGCGCCGATCGCCCGACGGAGCGCGCGCTCGGCTGCGTCGAGCTGAGGACGGAGGCCGAAGCTTCCGCCCGTGACCAGCGCCGGGAGCTGAAACACGGGTTATCGTGGAAGCCGTATCGGGACGAGGGGACGGCGCCAATCACCACGCTCGGGACGGCCCTCTCCCAGGCGCGACAAGCGCGACCTCGTGAACCCGCGCGGAACTCTCCTGCGGTCACGCCGAACTCAGCAGACGGCATCCCGTTCGCTCACTGCTCTGCTTCGCAGCCGGCCGCCGTGCTGGGCGTGTGCGTCGATTGGAGCCGTCCTGGCCGTCAAGCTCTGAGCAAGCGCCTGGCGACTTCAAGGCAACCGTTGTTTGCGGGGGGAGCGACGCGGTCGCTAAACGCCGGGCCGCGCGCGGACGTCCTCCCTGATACAGCGACACTCTTGCGCCCAGCTCGCCTCCCTCACGACGGAACGGCCGCGCGGTACGGGGAAGCGTCCTGGTGTGAACACGACGCCATGTGGCTTAACCGGCGTGTCTTCCGCCGATTAATAGTCCGATAAGAAGTCGGTAGCTCGGCCCTGCATCCGAGAGCACGGAGATATAATTAGATGTAGCTATTTTCGGCTTCATCCACGACGCAAAGGAGGGCTCATGAAACTCCGGGCTCTCATCTTATCCGCGGTTGTGCTTGCTGCGGCAGCGGTTGTGCCAATCGCTTCATCAGCGCCAAAGTCGCCGCCATCGACCGTCACCGCTACGAAACTGGCGGCAGACAAGCCTCCGTTCTTGCCGACCGGGGACCGGGTAGGTACTTCGACGCTCACTAACCGCGTGTTCGTCAACCACCGCGATGGTTTCTCGCTCGCGTTTACCAAAGGCGCAACGTACGGTGCTTGCACTACCACCTCGGGTCGCATCTGGCGGATCTGCAGCCCAGAGCTGCACGTCAACGCCGCTAACGCTATGAACGTAGTGACGGAAATCGGCGCTGACCACCGGACCTACTGGGTTTACGGCGGTCCGGGCGGTGGGCCGAGCTTGGTCGTATCGAACGATGCGGGCAAGACCTGGTATCGCGCTTACATGCCTGGTATCCCGATGGCCGTCGTGCTGTCCGATGTCGGCGTGAAACGGCAGCTGATCGCTTTTGTCGCGACCGGCCAGACACCGCTCGTCTACTTCTCCAGCGACGGTGGCCGCAGCTGGCAGTACAGCAAGCGGCTGTAGTCCGTCGGCGCTGAGTTGCTCGTAGAACGCGTCCGCGCAAACGCCGGACGCGTTCTCAAACCCCAAGCCGCGGTTGATCACCGACGACTATCAGCAGTTACTACGGATTGTTACTGATCGGTTCAGTTCTTTGCTGAGAGAAGAGAAGTAAGGAGTCGCAGCCATGAGGTATCTACGTCTAGTTGGGTTAATTGTGACAGCGGTGCTCGCGGTCGGGGGGATCGGAATGGCCGCGACCCCAGCGACGAACCTCGCCGCGCACAAGGTGACCGTACAGATCAAGGGTCTATCGGCATCGGTGCTCTGTGACGGCTTGGGAGTAATTCACACTGCCGCCGAACGGACATCAGCCTTGGCGCTTCACGATGAACTATGGAGCGGGCAGGAGCTGCGCTGGTGGCGGTGGTATGAAATTCCTTACCGTCGAGGTGGACCGTAAGGTCGGCAACGGCCACTGGCAGATCGTCGACAAACCGGTGACGAACAGGATCCCGCAGCCCGCATACCGGAACCCGCTGCGTGTGTCCACGTCGTGGACGGCCCTGCCGTCGACGCCGAGAGGGACGGCAAGAACGCCGGTCAAGTATCGGGTGCTGGCCGGGGCCACTGTCTCGTTCGCGAATCACCCGAGTATTCTCCCGCAGATCGAGAAGGGAATCACCCAGTGGGGCGAGCGCTACCACACCGGCCGTGAGCCCTTAGGGCGGTGAGGAGGGCCGCTGGCTTCGGCCGCGGCGCTTCCGGGGGAGGGCACCAACTCCGGTGATGACTGAGGACATGACGAAGGCGATCGTTGAAGCGCGGTACGGCTCGCCAGACGTCCTACGGCTCTAGGAGATCGGCAAGCCGGTCACCAAGGACGATGACGTGCTCGTCCGCGCGCAGCGGGCGTCAACATCGGCGACTGGCATCTGCTGACAGGCAGGCCATAGTTCGTGCATTTGGTGTCCGGGCTGCGACCGCCGACGCGCGGACGTCGAGGCTCGACATCGCCGCCCAGATTGAGCTCGTGAGTGGAGACGTCAAACAACTCGACCTGGCGATGAGGGTTTCGGCTGGTGCAACGGGACGTTTGCCGACTACGCGAGTGCCCCCGAGCAATCTCCTGTCCAAGCCTGCCAACCTCATCGCCAGCGAAAGCGGCGTCTCGTCGTGCCGGTCGGAATCCGTGTCGCTCGTCGTCCATTCCATCGCCTGAGCGGCGCCTGTCGAGACCACTGCCCATGTCAAAAGGCTGCGTTTGCGATTGACCGGCGCCGACAGCTCCTGCCACGCGATAGCGACAGTCCACGGCGCCGGACTGCTCAGTTCGCCCAGATCCGGGTGTGCGGGCCTCGGCTCGGCGCGACTGCTTATCTCCTCACGGCGGCGCGGGCCGCGCTATTGCAATGGCGACCAAGGAGTCGCCGGGCGCCGCAGCTCGCCGCGGGTGCTGCCACGCGAACTCATCAGTCTGGCGCGGCGATCGATGACTGTCGCTTCGTGTGGTGCGTACCGGGGGCGGCGTTTGCTGGACGCCTGGGTCTAGGAGCCCCTGAGCAAGCGCACGGCCGCTTCGAGCGACCGTTGCTTCGCTCGGCGGAGCGACGCTCTGGCTCAACGCTCCAGTCGCGGCCGATCGGGCTGTTCGCTGCCGTCGGCTTCTGAAATGCCGGGCGGATCCAGCGGTGTCACGCTCGCGGTGAGGCCGCTGTTGGTAGCCCAACGGGGGAGGCTGCCGCCGATCAGACATCGCTTCTGGTTTCCGATCTGAGGTCGCAAGCCTGGGTTGCTGCCGGGCTAGCTGCGCCGATTTGTCCGAGGCAGGTGTGTTGGGGCCGTCCTTGGGCGAGCGTCGCTCGCGCTCCGCCGCGGAGCAGAAGTCTCCGTCACCCGAGCCCAGTTGGAGGCTTCTGGATTGCCTGCTGGTGCGAGCATCTCTGGAGCGCCGGCCTCGAGAGGCCGGCGAAGGCCGACGCCGGTTGAAAGGCCCCGGATTTCGCTTGCCATGCAGTGCGCGAGACACCGTCGCTCAGGGGGTGTCACGACGTCAGGATCGTTCCCCGGCTTCGTGGGGCCCCAAAACGATCACCGGTATGACACGGGGGGTCTTGCGCGCGAGTTCGCGAGTCGCGACGGCTGCGGGTAGCGTTTGGCTGCTGTTGCGAACAGGCGCTCGCGCTCCGAGTCGCCTCATCGGCGAGGACATGGATCGTTTTGTTCTCAACCTCGATCTTTGTGTTCGGATGCGCCTTGAGGTTGTCGTACCAGTCCAATCGCAGAAAGGACACCAAAAGGTGGGAAAGATTGTGATCAGCGAGAACGTCTCGCTCGACGGAGTCGTCCAGGACCCGGCCGGTGACGAGGGCTTCAGGCAGGGCGGCTGGGTTGGCCGGATCACAGACCGCCCAGAAGTAGGCAAGGTCACGCTCGACGAGGCGCTGGCTGCAGAGGCTTTCCTGCTGGGTCGGCGGAGCTATGAATGGTTCGCCGCTAAGTGGCCATCCCGCAATGGCGAGCTGGCGGACAGATTGAACAGCCTGCCCAAGTACGTCGTGTCCTCGACCCTCGAAGATCCGGCATGGAACAACTCGACGGTCCTAAAAGGCGATGTGGTGAACGAGGTCTCGAAGCTCAAGCAGCAGCTAGCCGGGGACATCGTCGTCCCCGGCAGCTTCCAACTGTTGCGCACGCTGATGGAGCACGACCTCGTCGACGAGCTGCGGCTGAAGATCTACCCGGTCGTGCTCGGGGCCGGCGAGCGTCTCTTCGGCGAGACCAGCGACACGAAAGCAATGCGCCTCGCCGCCACCCAGACCCTCGATGACGACATCGCCTACCTCACCTACGAACCCGTCGGAGATGCCTGACGGCCCTCGGGCAGCGTCTGCGTTACGAAAACGCACGGATGCCCGCCAGCCGTCGGGCGGGGAGCCGAGCGCGCGATGTTGCCGGCTCGATCGATTGCGCCGTTTGATTTCGAGCCTTGATTCGATTCGGGCGGATTCTGCCGAGCATGCCTCGAGCGAGGAACGACTTACACGCGACGACAACGCTGTCGTAGAAGATGCCTGCGACTAGACGCAGAACGCCACTCAAAGTTGATCACTCGGCTTGCGGGAGCGTGAACAGAACGTGAACTACTACGACACACTGATCGAAGTCGCCGATGACTGCCCGGTCACTGAAGCTCAAGTGCCGCGCGCGCGAGGTGCCAGGAAGACGAAGGCACTGGTTGAGTTCGAACTGCTGATCACTCGTCCGTACAAGTACACCGAGGAAGATATTGCCTTTGAGACATACGCCGTCCTCCATGACATTCCGAAGGCGACCTGGCCCTCAGAACGCGAGAAGTTCTTGAGCAAGGGCCACCCGCACCTTCGGGTGTCGGCGCTGCCAAAGCGCTATGGCTGGGGCGTTCATAACAACCGCGAGGGGAAGATCGCGCTGATCGCGGTTGAATCGCCTTTGTACAAGCAGTTGCTGAACGATCCGCGCATCACCAAGATCAAGGCGTTTCGCTCGAGTCGCGCGTAATGGCCGCGTGCGGCACTTCCTGGTGACTGAAATCCCGGGGCGGGCGATCCGCGAGAGCAAATCCGACAACGGGCCCGGCTTCTCCAATCGAATCGGAAACCAGAAGCCGCGACGGCGGCGAGCAGACTGGTGAGTTGATCGAGCAGCAGCGGTGTCGGTTCACTACTCCTTGTTGCGAAACAGCGGCCTGGGACGTTCAGCGTTGCCGGGGCGCGCAGTGCGCTCACGCAGGTCCATCGTCCTTCGAGGGCGTGATGTTGCCTGCCCGGCTCTGTCGCCAGGCGGCTGAGCTCAACTACCGCGATCGTCGACCGCTCATGCGGGTTCACCTCAGTCATGTCCGGTCCAGGCGGATCGGGAGCAACGGTGCTTTGCAGCGAAGTAGCAGCGACGAGTCACCGGCCACTGATCGTACGAAGGGGCGGTTGGCGTTAGCCGGAGTCGAGCTAGCAACCGACCGGGTCGTGCTGCTCCTCCGTCACCCCGGGTTCGGCAGCGAATCGGTATGGAATACCTACGCAGATCGGGTGAGGTACCCGATGGCGCGCCGGGCGCCGATACGTAGCCTTGCCTCATGGCCGACGTGCTGAGCGCACTGGACGAGACGTTTCTTGAGCTCGAGGAGCTGGAGCCGGGCGCGCTGATGAATATCGGCGGGATCCTGGTATTCGACCCGCTGGCGGAGGGCGGCGCTCCCACGTTGCCGGAGCTGCGAGCCAGCCGTCTGGAGGGTCTGGGTCAGCTACCGCGCTACACGCAGCGACTGTCGACCACGCGGACCGGTCGCTTCGCCCGGCCGTGTTGGGAGCCCGCCGGGCGGTTCGACATCGCGGACCACGTTCACCACGCGGCGTTGCCGGCGCCGGGCGGCGACCGGGAGCTGTTCGAATGGACGGGCGAGTTCTTCTCCCATCCGCTCGATCGGACCAAGCCGCTGTGGGACCTCGTGCTGATTGAGGGCCTGGAGGGTGGGCGCTGGGCGCTGGCGTCGAAGATCCATCACTGTCTGGTCGACGGCGTCGGGTCGGCGGGAATGATGGATGTCACGATGAGCCGGTCGCCGGAGCGCGCGGCGCCCGTCGTCGAGGCGCCATGGATCCCACCGAATGGCGAGCCGTCGCACCATAGGGGCGACCCAGTGGTGCAGGCGGCGACGGCCGGGGCGCACGCGGGCTCGGCCGTCGTGCACGCCGCGCTGCATCCGCGGGACGCGCTCGCGCGCTCGCGTTCGCTCGCGTCGCTGCTCGTCCGGGAAGGCTTGTCGGGCGCGGCCCGCACTTCTCTGAACGTCCCGATCGGCCAGGACCGCCGGTTCGCCCTGGTCCGGGTGCCGCTGGCCGACCTGAAGGACATCGGCCGGCGGCTCGGTGGAACCGTCAACGACGTCGCGCTCGCCGCCTGCGCCAGCGGGCTGCGGCGCCTGCTGATCGAGCGCGACGAACAGCTGCCCGAGCGCGGCCTGCGGGCGATGGTGCCGGTCAACGTGCGCGACGCCTCGGACCGCTCGGGGCTCGGCAACCGCGTCAGCTCGGTGTTCGTGGAGCTGCCGGTGGCCGAGCCGCTGGCGGAGGTTCGCCTGCGCCGGATCCACGAGGCCACCTCGCAACTGGGCGCCTCGCAGGCCGCCACCGGACCGACCGCGCTGCTCGACCTGGCCGGGCTGGCGCCGCCGGTGGTCGTCCGCGCCGCGCTGGCCCGGGCCGCGTTCTCGACGCGTCTGTTCGCGATCACGATCACCAACGTCCCCGGCCCGCGAGAGACGCTGTACGCGTTCGGTGCGCCGCTGCGCGAGGTTCATCCGATCGTGCCGCTCGCGGCCGAGCACGCCGTCGGCATCGCCATCTTTTCCTACGACGGGCTCGTCACGCTCGGCATCAACGCCGACGCGCGGTCGCTGCACGATCTCGATGTCCTGGTCCGGGGCATCGAGCACGGGATCGGCGAGCTTCGCCCTCCGGTCAAACGTCCAGCGCGGCGGCGTCCGGCGGCGAAGGCGAAGAGCGAAACAGCGGGTAGCTGACAGTCACGGCCCCGCCACCTGCGGCGATTGCTCAGCTGTGGTGTCACGATCTGACACGGGGTTGACAAGCGGCCCGCCTTCATGGAGACGAGCAGCAGCCCTGCCGCGGCGCCCGCGGAGAGCGCGGCATCTGCCCGGCGGAGCGGCAGGCCACACGTCGGCACGGCGCTCCCGTGTCGCTCACCGAGGTAGAGCAGCAGCGTTGCCCGAGGTGGCTGAGTGCTAGCACGGACCCGGACCCCGCCGCCGTCCGCAAGCGCTTGCAGGCTGACGGGCCCGGCGCCGGCGGTGTGCAACGCATCAGCCGACTACCTGGACGCCGCGCCGCGCCGTTCGCCCAAGAGCAACACTCTTTGACTGGCCTCAGGAGAGTGCTGGATCGGGGCTACGACCAGCTGCGGGGCCGGCTGTTGCGTTTCGATCAACCCGCCAGTGTGATCCCCGCCATCACGGCTTCTGGTTTTCCGATCTGAATTCGGAAGCCAGGGTCGCCACCTGGCTAGCTCCTCTGATTCGTCCGTTGCGCAATGGATGGTCGGTGAGGTCAGCGCTGATGCTCTCCCTGCAATTGCGGGCATCGGAGCATCGGACGCCGAGGCTAATGTCTTTCGTTAGGGGAGCGTGAGGACGCTGAAGGTGCCGGCGTGGTCGGAGTCCCAGAGCCCGTTCGCGGGATGACGCCCGGTGATTGTGGAGCTGACGAGCTTGATCTGCTTCGGGTCGCTGGTGATGATGTGATCGACCTTGTGATTGAACTGACTGGCCCTGCCGCCGCCGGCCGGGAACGTCAGCACATTGGTATCGAGGCAGCAGCTAAGCGGCGTGTACGTGCTTCGCTCTCGGAAGCCCGCGTTCAGAAGCGCCTGATCGGCCAGCTGGTCGCCGGGTTTGAGTGGGGTCTTGGTGTCGGAGTTCAGGTCGCCGACTAGGATCACTGGCAGCTTTCCCGTGGCTGGGCCGCCCTTCTGGATCAGCTGCTCGGCCTGTGCCTCGCGAATCTGACCGTTGCCGACCTCGGTGCCTTGGTTAGTGGGGGTGTTGGCCTGGTCGTCATAGGACTCAAGGTGCGTGTCGATGAACCGGACCCAGTGGCTGCCGCGAACCTTGACGTCGGCGCTGATCCAGCCTCTGTCGACGGGTACCGTGATCGCGCCGAGCAGCTTGGGCGCGAAGAGGATCTTGTAATGGCCTTTCCTTACGTCCTTCACCTGCACGCCGTCGTTGACGCGGGCGAGGATCGCGTCGCGCATCGTCAGCCTGACGTCCTCGTTGCAGGTGCCGGAGGGAGCGCCATTGGTGTTCGCCTCGGCCTCGAAGTCGAACTCGGGCTCGGTAGCCACCACCCGGTAGCGCGTCTTGCCTTTGTTGAGCTGCGCCAGCAGCAGCTTCACGTAGTCGTAGGCGACGTGCGTCGCCGCGTAGGGGCCCGGCGGAACGAAGACCTTGCAGGTCGGCGAGGTGCGCCAAAGGGCGGCCTCCTGCAGCCCGACCAGGTCGGGACTCGTCTTGAGGATCTCCTTCGCCAGGCCCTTCGCCCGGACCGGAAAGTCGTTCTGCTTGACCTGGTTGAAGATCTCCCCGGCCGCATCAGTTAGCTGCGAGAAGCTCGTGGCCTGGAGCGCAGGCGTCAGGTCGGCGCCCAGGTAGAGATTCCGGGTCATCATCCTGACGGTGTGCTTGGACTTCGCCCCCGACGCTGGCGTGGCCGTGCTAGCGGCCGCGATAGCCACGCTCGCGACCGCCGCCAGCGGCAACGCAAACTGCCACCAGCGATGCCAACCATCCCACAGCTGTCCTCGACACTTCACGCCGCCACCGTAGATCCGCGCGCGCCAATGAACATCCGGAAAGACCCGCAACACGCGACGCAGTTCCCTCGGACGAAACGCTCATTCGGCACCGCATGCCGCGCGCCGTCGCCATCAAGACTGTAAGCGCCGGTGCCAGCTGTCAGCTGACGGCCGGCGGTAATCAGATCCCGCATGCGCTCGACGTCGCCGACCGAGTAAGACTGTCGCGTTCGCAGGCATAGGGATCGCGCGGGAGCCGGCGGGCGGTGATCCAGATGTCGCCGTTGCGCTCGTGAGCTTTGCGACGGCGGGCCGAGCGAAGCACTCGTCAGCTTCGGGGCCTACGCGCGTCTGTTGATGGGCGCAGACAGAGGTCCCGCCCGGGCGAGCTTCCGCTGCCGAGTCGCGCTCGCCTTCATGCGAATTGGGAAGCGAGCGCCGGACCCAAGTGGAATCCTAGGCGCGAGCATGGGCACCGATGGTGTATGACTCAGGCCGAGCGGTACCGAGGCCGATCACGCGCGTTGGGGAAGCAAGTGGTTGGCGGTGGCGCAGGGCTCATCGTGAGGGTGAGCGCCGCGCGCTGGCATCCCGCGCGAGCGGTACACGTATAGCGGGCGAGAGCCTTTCGCGAGAGGCGGATCGCCCGTCAGGTCGACCTATTCGCCTTCGCTGTCGATCGGGCCGTACCGACGGCCGTCGATAGCGACGGTTCCGTTTCTGATCCCCTCGCGGAAATACTCGTACTGCGCGTCGGTAATGCGCCCCTGCGCCCTCAAGGTTGCGAGCTCCTGCAAACGCGCGGGAACGGCGTCGTTCGGGTCAAGCCCGGGGTCTGTCCTATCGAACTTGGCCTTCTGGCGGTTGACGTCGACCTTGACCCGCACGACCTGTCCAGGTCGCGGTGCTACGAACCTCACGCCGCCGATGAACCTGTCGCTCATGGTCGCTTGAAAGGGCGGGTGGCCTGATACCTCTACCTCAGCGAGGAACTTGTAACGGCGCCTGTGTGCAACGCCTTTCGACGATCCTCGCGGTGTCGCTCTCCCACGACCCCCTAAACACGGTCCGGTCATGTCACCGATCGGTCCTTCGCAGGGAGGTTCGCGGGATCCGTTCTCCTTTGCGGCGCTGCGGCGCCGTGCGGTTGCCGCGATCAATGTGGGCGTCGCGGACGAGTGTCGGCGCGCGTGCTTGTTGAGTCGAGGGGGTATGGGGACAATGGGTAGCTCATGGGACACGCTTGGGCTCGTGACGCCTCGCAGGCTGGGAGCGAGCTCCTGGAACGCGGCGGCGAGTTCGCGGTCCTCGAGGAGTGCTTGAGGGCGGTGCGGTGTAGTTCGCGGGGGTGCCTCGTGCTCGTGAGCGGCGAGGCAGGCATCGGGAAGACGGCACTGTTGCGGCGGTTCTGCGAAGAGCCGGGCCGCTCGGCGCGTGTCCTGTGGGGCGCCTGCGACTCGCTTTTCACGCCGCGTGCGCTCGGCCCGCTATTCGACATCGCGCAGGTGACAGGCGGCGAGCTCGCCCGGTCGCTGGAGAGCGGCGCGAGGCCGTCCGACGTTGCGACTGTGTTGATGCGGGAGGCAAGCGGGCGGTCGCCGCCGATTGTTGTCTTCGAGGACGTTCATTGGGCCGACGAGGCGACGCTCGATGTTCTGGGGCTGCTCGGCCGGCGGATCGAGAGCTTCCCCGCGATGCTTGTCGCCACCTACCGGGAGGAGCTGGACCGCGCACATCCGCTGAGGGTTGTGTTGGGTGAGCTTCCGAGCGGAGGGGTCCGTCGGCTGAAGCTCTTGCCACTCTCGTCGAGCGCGGTCGCGACGCTCGCCGAACGCGAGGGTGCGGACGCCGAGCAGCTGTATCGCCAAACGGCCGGCAATCCGTTCTTCGTCACCGAGGTGCTCGCTGTGGGAGGGGGTGAGATGCCTCAGTCGGTCCGTGATGCGGTACTCGCGCGCGCGGCTCGTTTGTCGTCGGCGGCGCGGACACTGCTCGATGCGGTTGCCATCGCGCCGCCGCAGTGTGAGCTGTGGCTGCTTGAAGCGCTTGCCGGAGCAGCGCTTGAGCGGCTCGAGGAGTGCTTGGCCTCGGGCATGCTCGAAGCGCAAGCGCGCGGGCTCGTCTTCCGCCACGAGCTGGCGCGGTTGGCGCTCGAAGAGTCTCTCTTGCCGAACCGGCGCCTGGCACTGCACCGCCAGGCCCTGACCGCGCTCGCGACTCCGCCGGCGGGCGCGTCTGATCTCGCCCGCCTCGCGCATCACGCCGAGGCCGCGGCCGACGCGCAGGCCGTCCTGAAGTACGCTCCGGCGGCGGCGGCGCGTGCAGCCACCGTGGGAGCCCATCGCGAGGCTGCTGCGCTCTACGCGCGCGCGGTGCGTTTTGCCGATGATGCCGCCGTCAGAGTGGGTCTGCTCGACTCGCAGGCCCGGGAGGCGTATCTGACCGGAGATTTCGCGGAGGCGTTCGAAGCGTGTGGCGGGGCGCTCGCAGGTCATCGTGCGGCCGGCGCGGTGCGCGAGGAGGCGGCGTCGCTGCGGCTGCAGGGGCGTTTGCTGTTGCAGTTCGGCCGCGATGAGGATGCGGTCGCCGCGGGGAAGAGGGCCATCGCCTTGCTCGAGACATTGCCACCGGATCGGGATCTCGCAGTGGCATACGCAAATTTGGCCGAGCTTACGATGACGCGCGAAGATCCCGGACAGGCAAGCGCGTGGGGGCAACGCGCGCTCGAGGTCGCGCACGAGTTCGATGACAGTGAGACGGCCAGCCACGCGGATGTCTACATCGGCGTTATCGAAGCCAAGCGCGGCGACTCGGCGGGCAGCGCGAGGCTCGAACGGACGCTGGAAGCCGCGATCGACGCTGGCTTCGAGGAGGTTGCGGCAGAGGCCTTTAACTGGCTCGTGAGGGAGGCGGTTCGAGCCCGTCGTTTTGTATCAGTGGACCTTCATCTCGCGCGTGGCGTCGAGTACTGCAGCGAGCGCGATCTCGGTAACTGGCGTCAATCGCTCGTCGCAATGGGCGCGCGGGCCGATCTCGACCGGGGACGTTGGAGCGACGCCGCTGCCGGCGCCGCACGCGTGCTGCGAACGGCTCGGACGCAGGCATCGGCACCCGCGCTTGCACGTTCAGTGCTTGCGCTGGTCCGTGCTCGGCGCGGCGACCCCGGTGTGGACGAGGCCCTCGAGTTCCCCGTGGCGACACACGACGCGGGCGTCGCACGCCAGCGACCCGATCCAGCCCCTCCCCCGACGAGCAAGATGTACCTCGCCGCCGCGCGCGCGGAGATCGCATGGCTCAAGCGCGAGCCGGCCGCGGTTCTCGAGGCCACCGAGGACGCCCTCGATCTCGCTATTCGTGCGGACGCAGCTTGGATTGTGGGAGAGCTCGCGTATTGGCGCTGGCGCGCAGGGATCGTCGAGGAGATTCCAGCTCGAGCGGCCGAGCCCTACGCACTTTCGATCCGCGGCGACTGGCGCCGCGCGGCCGAGTGCTGGACCGAGCTTGGCTGCCCCTACGAGGCCGCGCTCGCCTTCGCCGATGCCGACGACGAAGAACTGCTGCGGCGCGCGCTCAATGAGTTGCAGCAACTCGGGGCTCGTGCAGCGGCGGCGATCCTCGCCCGCCGCCTCCGCGAGCGGGGAATCCGGAGCATGCCACGGGGGCCGCGCCCTAGCACGCGCGAGAATCCAGCCGGCCTGACGGCGCGTGAACTCGAAGTGCTGGCGCTCCTAGTCGAAGGCCTGCGCAACGCGCAGATCGCAGAGCGTCTCGTCGTCTCGGAGAAAACCGTTGACCACCACGTGTCCGCGATCCTGCGCAAACTCGATGTCCGCACGAGAGCCGAAGCGGCGGCCGAGGCCACGCGGTGGGGCCTAAAGCGGGCGGGGTGACCACGGACCGGCCGGCGAGGCTCCGCGCCTCCGGGATCGGGCGCGACCTCACCGCCAAGCCCGTGGCCGGCGGCTGTCGAAGACGACGAGGATCAGCGCCGGTATCGGCGCCGCCGTGACGCTCAGAGGCGCAGGCTGAGCGGCAGCGCTACAAGACGTTTCGCTTGACCGGACGGAACCAGAAGCGCAACCTCAGAGTTGTGCTCAGGACGACCTGCGACAGCTCGCTGCCCACGTTCGCGGACTGCCCATCGATCGCAGAGCAGCCATCCCGTCCGTCGTCGCTGCACTACCGCAACCGGACAGCACCGGCCACGGCGCGGCGCATCGGCGCGTCGCCGACCGCGTCGACGCACGGTGGCTACCGCTCGACGCCTGAAGGGGTTGCGCTTGCGCCCCGACTGCTTTCACGGACCATCAGGTGCCTTGCCGCTCGGTGTCGCGCCGATGCGTGTGGGCGGAAGCAGGCGCATGACCTGCCTTCGGCTGCGCCAGTCGGCGGCCACCGGACCAGGCGGCGGACACTGGCTACGAGCGATGCAAATCTGAGTCCCGGTAACAAGGCCGGTCTGTCTCTATGAGCAGGTCCCGAGGGACGGAGCCCCGGCATCACGCAGAAGTGATCAATGTCACAAGCCGTGCGTCAGCCGGCGGTTATGTTCGCGTTCAATTCACTGCGCAAAGGGGGATGTCAGAGGCGCTTACGTGGCCGCTGGAGCAGCAGGGATCCACGGGTGAGGACGTCAAGACCGTCCAGTACCTGGTTACGGCGCAGGGCCACTCCACCGGGGTGGACGGTGTCTTCGGTCCGCTGACGAAGGCCGCTGTGGAGGCCTTTCAGTCGTCGCGCGGGCTGGGCGTCGACGGGATCGTGGGGCCGCAGACCTGGCCCCAGCTGATCATCCAGGTGCAGCAGGGAAGCAACGGTGACGCCGTGCGCGCCGTTCAGAGTCAGATCCACGGGCGCGGTGACGGCGCCCAGATTGCCATCGACGGAGTCTTTGGCCCGGACACCAACGATGCGGTGCGGGCCTTCCAGTCGCTTCTCGGCCTGTCGGTTGACGGGATCGTCGGACAGCAGACCTGGAACCATCTCGTCAACGGCTATCTCGCCGCGCCAGGCCCACAGGCCGCCGCCAAGGACGTGTTCAACGCCTGGGAGGCCCACAACCGCGACCAAGCTGGCAAGAACGCCACCCCAGCCGCAGTGAACGAGATCTTCGCCCAGAACTTCTCGTCGGGCGACGGCTGGTCGTTCGAGGGCTGCCAGGGCGCCCTCGGACACACGTTCTGCAGCTGGAAGCGTTCCAATGGGCACGGGCTGAGGATCGGCGTCATAAACGCGGTCGAGGGCCCGTACTACGTCGCGGACCAAGCTCAGTTCACCTGATCGAGCGGATTCGCATCCTCCCGCACTACGTCCGCGCGCGCGAGAGGAAGCGTCGGTCCAGCCCACGGCGCGAGCGCGGTTCCTTCGCGGAGGACCTCCGGCACCCGCGGTCCGAGATGCCCTGCCTCGTTGCGAACGAGCCGCGGCGCCGACAGTGGCGGAGGCTACCGCCGCGCTCCTTCGGGCCAAAAAGGACGTCCGTATCGGGCAACCAGCGTTTGGCCAGCACGCACCTCGACGACCTTGGTGAAGCGTCCGCTCCGAGGCGTGGAGAAGGTCACGCTTGTAGCCACAGGTGTTTCGGTGCCCTGCGCGCAGTTGGGGACGCAGCCCTGGAGATTGCTGGTGCCATGCCCGACAGCGCGTACGTGCGTCCATCGGTTCCACTTGATCTTGGTGACGATGTTGCCCGCGTCACCGCTGAAGTAGACGTCCCGGGGCTTGATCCCGGAATATGACCCAGCTACGAGCTTGGGAAGTGCTCGCGACTCGTGTGCTGGCGCAGCAGTCGCTTCTGGAGTCAGCATCGCCACGGCCGCCGCGAGGCCAAGAGCGATAGCAGCAAGATGGCGTCGCATGTCGTCTTACTCCCTCCTGAAGAACGGATCGGGTTGTCCAGCGCCTAGCCGGCCACGATCGAGCCTACGGACTCGGCTCGTCCTCGTCTAGGCAACCGACCGATCGGCGTGAAACGGACGCGGCGGAGCGTTCCACGCCGACGGCCGAGGTTTGGATCAGAGGCGCCCATCTGTCGCCCCCCACGCGCGCTCGTGCCCGTCCTGTACGGAATCTCCCCAAGGGTAGGGATTGGATTCCTCTGACCCTGCCCAGCCGCATGTTCGCTCGGGGCAGGTACTGAGCTGCTCGTCGACGCGCTGCAATCGCTAACGCTGACGTCGCAAAGTACGCGTCCGCGCCGCAGGCTAAGCGCGCAGTGCGTGCTCTTGGGCGAACTCGACAGCCAGCGACAGGCCGACCGTGGACAGGACGGCGCGGTCGCTATCACGCGAACTCAGCAGCAGGCCATTGCGTTCGCTCACCGCTGCTTGGTGCAGGCGGCCGCCATGCTGCCCGGGTGCCGCCGCTAACTGAAGCGCCCGACGGTCGAGTCTGAGCAAGCACGCCGCCGGCTCGACCGGTGCTGCTGCTTGGCCTCCCAGAGCGACGCTGGACCTTCTGGCGGGGTCGCGCGCCGTCCGGTTCCGCCTCGCGCCGACCGCTGGAGCGCCGGGTGGATTCAGCAGCCTGGCGTTCGCGATGAGAACGCTGGTGGTAGCGCGATGCAGCAGGCCGTGGGCGAGGAGTCGGGGGATGCTCTACGCCGGTGGTTGCAGCGGCTCGTTCGCGGTATTGGCCACTTGCTCGCTTGTGCAGCCGGTCGTCCGGTTACCCGACTCTCGCTCTTCGTGTGGGCGGTTCAGGTATGTTCGCCGCGACTGATGCGGCTGGGAGGCCTGGCAACCGGTTCAAACCGGGAGGTGATGTGATGTTATCTCGTGGGACATGGAAGGCCCGGTCGGTCGGGTGGCGTGCGCACGGCCGGCGTGTCTGGTTGTTCGCGACGGCGTGCGCGGGGTCGTTGGGCTTGTTGGGCGTCGGCGTGGCCGGCTCCCCGGGATTCCTCGCAAGCGCTCTCCCGGCGCCCGTGCCGACAGTCGCCGAATACCAGTTCCTGTCCGCCGGCGTCACGCCGCCCGCCGAATCTGACTGCTTCTCGGTCGGACGGCGTTGCTTCACCCCGACCTCGATGCAGAACTCCTACAACCTGGCCCCGCTGTACGCGGCGGGTAACGACGGCCGGGGCGCGACGATCGCGATCATCGACTCGTTCGGCAATCCCAACATGGCGTCGGACCTGGCCAACTTCGACGCCCAGATGGGCCTGCCGCACATGTGCGGCGAGCCGGGCCAGGCATGCGGTGCCGGGATCCCGACGTTCCAGCATATGTACTGGAACGGAAAGACCATGGTCAAGGCGCCGCCGTCCGGCAGCAAGGGCACCGGCCAGCAAGACCGGAACGCCTGGGCCCTCGAGACGAGCCTGGACGTGGAATGGGCGCACTCCATCGCCCCGGAGGCGAACATCATCAACGTGACCACCAATCCCGCCGAGACGCTGGGCGTACAGGGCTTCCCGGCGATGATGAACGCCGAGCAGTTCATCGTGGACAACCATCTGGCCACGGTCATCACGCAGAGCTTCGGCGCGGCTGAGGAAAGCTTCGGCTCTACGCAATCGCTGCTGAACCTGCGGCACGCGTTCATCTCCGCCGCCGCGGATGGCGTCACCGTGTTGGCCAGCTCCGGCGACGGCGGCAGCGCCAACGTATTGAAGACGCCGGTGAAGAACCCGAAGACGATCCCCTACCCGACGGTCGGTTGGCCAGCCTCGGACCCGCTCGTGACTGGCGTCGGCGGCACGTACCTGTGCACCGATCCGGTGACCGGCATCGGTGTCGACTCCACCGACCCGCCGGCTAACTGCGAGAATCAGCCCAACCGGGAGATCGGCTGGATCGATTCGGGCGGCGGCTTCAGCCACGTCTTCGCCACGCCCAGCTACCAGGACACCCTGCCGGCGGGTTCGACCGCGATCGGCGCGATGCGCGGCGTCCCCGATGTCGCCTACCAGGCGAGCTCGCGGACCGGTGTGCTCGTGTACGACACCGCGCCCGGCGACGCGCAAAGCGGCCTTATCTGCCCGAGCGGGAACCCGTGTAGCGCAGGTTGGTACGTCGTCGGCGGAACGTCTGCGTCCTCGCCGCAGTGGGCCGGGCTGGTCGCGATCGCCGACCAGATCGCCGGTCACGGCCTCGGCCTGATCAACCCGACGCTGTACGCGTTGGCGGACGGACCGGACTACGGCACGTACTTCTACGACGTGACCACCGGCAACAACCAGGCGGACCCCAGCGTCCCCGGCTATCCGGCGACCACAGGTTGGGACCCGGTCACCGGCCTCGGCACGCCCAACGCCGCCACCCTCGTCCCCGCGCTCGCCGCACCCTAGCCGCCGGGACAGCACTCGCGCTGCGTCAGGGGAGCCGCCACGTGCGGCTCCCCTGACGCGCAGCAGGCTGCGCGCGGCTGGTTAGTCACGCGGAGTCAGCGTCACGCGATCGGCGGCGACGTCAGGCTCCGACTTATGCAATCGCCCGTGAGCGGGCGTCCGGGGTGACCGCTCCGCGCGAGCGGACCGTGGCCGATCCTCTCGCCGATCGCCCACGAGCACTGCGGTCGCGTCGATCGGGGAGAGCGGAGCCGAATCGCAGGGTCCGCCACGACTTGCCTCAGTCCCAGTCGGCCGCGGAGGGCGGGAGCCGCGGACCTAAGGCGGCTGATCGGTCCGGAGTTCGGAGTGAGAACTTCTACTGCGAGCGTCGCCAGGTCGCTATCGTCGCTCGTTCATCGTCACACGTCTTTGGGGGTTAAACGATGGCCGGAGAGGCATTGTTCCTTGGTTGGGGTCAGGTTGTTCGTGGGCGCGAGCAGCTCGCGCTGGAGGTCTTCCAGGAGACCGTCGTCTACTACGGCAAGCTTCAGGAGGCCGGCGAGATCGAGCGGTTCGACGCCTACCTGTTGGAGCCGCACGGCGGCGATCTCGCTGGGTTCTTCATGATGCACGGCGAGCGGTCCGCCCTCGACGCGATCAGGTCGAGCCCGGAGTTTCAGCGCGTGACTGTGCGGGCGGGATCGGTTGTCGAGAACCTCGGTGTGGTGAGCGCCTCTGGCGGTGATGCCCTGGCACAGCAGATGGCGCTGTTCGGCGAGGTCTCCCAGGGTCTGCCCCAGGCGAAGTAGGCGACGCGGGGCCGGCGCTCGGCTTCGAGCCGCATCGAAAGCGCCGTTCGCGTCAGTCGGCCGGCGCCTGCCGACCCAGACCGGTTATCGGTTCCGACGCGATCCCTCTTGGGCCGCTTCCGCATGCGAGCCCAGGCGTGCTGGCGGCCGGATCGTCAGGATTGACATGTCGCCATTTGGATGGCGCGCCGTATCCCGGGCGGCCAAGTGAAAAGCAGTCGCCCCGGCTGCGGGCACCCGGCGCCCCAGCCTGCACTCGGCTGCGAGCCTCATGACTCCTTCGCAGCTGATAGCAGCCATGTCGGAGCAGGACGATCGCGCCGCCGCGTTTGTCCGATTGTGGTCACGAACGACGGCAGATCAGCGTCAAGATCGTGGCCGGTTCGCTCAGACACGGGTAGTCCGGCGCGGTCGTGGACCCACCGGCTTCCGAGACGTGCTTGCAGGCTCGTGCGTCTTGGCTTGTATTTCCGCCGGCCCTGGGTGCCGCGCGTCGCGAGGCCAAGGGCCGAGGGTGGAAACCCCGGAGATCTGTCGGTCGTCGCGGTATAAAAGCCGGGCCCGACCTTGATCGAGAGAGGGCACGACAGCTGGTCGCGAGGACATCGCAGGCGGAACTGGTGACTTCTGTCACCGGATTTCGGCAGCGGCATTCGCCACCGCCGGATGGACGAAATGCTGCCGCGCCTCTGTGTGCGTCGGTGCAGGCGACGCGGTCGCGATGCGAGGTGGGCGGGTCGCGGTCCGTGGCGTGGCACGGCTTGACATGCGGTGGTGATTGGGCGTATCTACGGGCTTATGGCGAAGCTTCCGAGCGGGACCGTCACGTTCCTGTTCACCGACATGGAGGGTTCGACGCGGTTGTTGGCGCGGTTGCGTGGCGGTTACGCCGACGTGGTCGGGGAGCATCAGCGTGTGCTGCGCGCGGCGTTCGAGGAGCGCAAGCCAGTGGAGCGCCGACGCGAAGGTGCATTGGACGTGGCCGTGGCTGCATGGACCGTCACGGTGGGGACGTGTGCGGTACGGGCAAAGGCGGGGCCCGACGACGACGCTTTCCGCTGATGCGCCGACGCCGCTGTTAGCGTTCGACCGTGGCGTCCCAGCAGGCCTTCGGCGCGCTTTCGAGGATCGAAACGACCGGCGCCGGTGCTCGAAGGCGCCGTCGCTCAACTTCGGGCCCACTGTGGCCGTGGGCTGCCGCAGCCGTGGTTGTGATCGCCGTGTCGGTCCTGATCGTCGTGCTGACGGATATGCGGCCCGAATACGACGCGTATGGCTGGCTGGTGTGGGGACGCCAGACGTTTCGTGGGCGTCTCGATCTCAATGGCGCCCGTCGTGGAAACCGCTGCCGTACGTGTTCACGTTGCCGTACGCGTTGGCGGGGAGTGGTCAGATGTGGCTCTGGATGGTGACCGCGGTCGCGGCGGCTTTGGGCGGTGCCGTGGTCGCCGGTCATATCGCCTACACGCTCGTCGGTCCGTGTCCGGAGCGGCGCTGGGCGCCAGTGGGGGCGGCGGCGTTCGCCGGTCTTGGTGTACTCGGGGTCAGCAAGTACTGGCGCTTCATCCTCATCTCGAACTCAGACCCGATGGTCGTTGCGCTGTGTCTGGGAGCGATCGACTGCCAGATCTTTAGGCGCTACCGGGCGGCGTTCGTGCTGCTGGTGCTCGCTGCGCTGGGGCGCCCGGAGGTGTGGCCGTTCGTCGGTTTGTATGTGTTGTGGGGTTGGCGTCGCGTTCCGCAGCTGCGGATGTTGTTTGCGGCCGGGGTGATTGTCGTCCCATTACTGTGGTTTGGCATTCCCGCGCTGGCTGCGAAGAGCTGGCTGTCGGCTGGCAGCCTTGCGGAAGGCTCCGTTCATGCCTTGCGTGGGGACAAGTTCTCGGGCGTCATCGGGCGGTTGATCCACTTGTACGAATGGCCGATGTGGCTAGCCGCGATCGAGGGGCTGGTGATCGCGGCTGTTCGTCGCGATCGCACGGTGCTGTTGCTCGCGGGTGGAGCCCTCCTCTGGGTGGCAGTGGAGGTTGGCTTTGCCCTGCACGGGTGGTCGGCGGTACCGCGTTATCTGTTCGAGCCCGCCGCGGTCTTGATCGTGATTGCGGCGACGGGCGTGGGCAGGCTGCTCGCTGCGGGAGTGCACTCGTCGGGCTTCGTGCGCTGGACGGGACCTGCTCTCGCCGCCGTGGTGCTGGTCGCGCTCCTGCCAGCCGCGAGGAGCCGTGCCCGGTTCGTGCACGGCGACGTCAGCTACGGCCGCGACTTTGCCAGACAGCTCGATCGTCTTCAGGACGTGATCGCCAGGCACGGAGGCGGGACGCGCATCGTGGGCTGCGGCCGACCTGTTTCGCAGCTCGAGTTTCAGAGCGTCGTGGCCTGGTACGTCGGCCTGAACGTCGGAGATGTCGCCTGGCGCCCCCCCGAAGCCATCAGGTCCGGGCGCCCCATCGTGCTGTTCCAGCCGCGCGGGTGGGGTTGGGAGGTGAGACCGATCCACCTCATCGGCTCAGATCGCGTCACGTGCGCGAGCCTCAGAACAATCACTGCCTCCAGCTAGGGTGATCGAGGTCAGATAATCCGTTTCGAGCCCGCCTTCGACCAGGATCGGGACCCAGCCCCAACCTCGCACTGGCGCGTCCGCATGATCTCGAAATTCAGCGGTGGAGATCGCTGCCTTCCCACTTGATCGAGATCCATCAGTCTCGACGACGGTGCTGCCCTTGAGCAATCTGGAGAGCGTCGCCGTCGTGGCGCCGTGAGCGGTGCTCGCCCAGTCGTTGCGGAAGCCCGCCGCGAACACGACTCCGTGCCGGAAAGGACGAGGTAGGACAGCGCGACCTCGCCGACCGAAGGCCGCCGCTCAGCCAATCGGGAAGCAGAAGCGGTGATGGGGCTGCAGTCGCCGGCGGCGACACCCTGGCGGTCGACTCTTGTGACACTCTTTCTCGCCGGGCTGGACGAACCACGACCACGTCCGCACCGGCGCTCGTCGTGTCGTGTATGTGGCAGATCGTCGCGACTCCGCCGGACGGCCGCGGGCGTCGCCCAACGCTGTCCGCGCTCGCGACGTCCACCGTGCCGTTGCTGCTCCAACCTCGCAGGGGAAGCCCCCGCCCGAATGGGTTTCTTTTGGGTCTGGAGTGGCCGTCCGGCACGTCCGATAGCATTCGTTGTCGTGGCGACGATGAGGACCGGTGTCGAGGTTGGCCCGCGGGTCGGGTGCCAAGAACGCTTGTGCTGGCGTCGAATCGGCCGGCGCCGTTGGGCAGAAACGAGCCGTCGGTCCTCACCCCCTATTTCCCTTTGCACTGGCGCTCATGACAGACCGCGTTAGCGAGCGACGCCGGGCGGTCGCGCTCGCGCGCCACTACCGCGACCAGGAGGGCCTGGCGATCGCCGAGATCGCTCGCCGGCTGGGGCGCGCAGAGGGCACCGTGAAGGCCTATCTCTACGATCCGCTCGGCGCAAAGGCGCGCGAGGTCAAGGCGAGCTATCGGGGCGCGTGCCGTGGCTGCGGCGCGCCGACGAGCCCGCGGGGCGGCAAGGGAGACGCGTACGAATACTGCAAGCGCTGCCGTCCCGGGGCGATCGCGCGGCAATGGACCCGCGAGCGGGTTCGTGACGCGATGCGCGCCTGGCGAGCGCACTACGGCGCTGCGCCGTCCTCCTACGACTGGTCGCGCACCCACGCACGCCGGCGCGGCGGCGAAGCGCGCAAACGACTACGAGCCGGAGAATGGCCCGCGCCGTCCCACTGTCATCGATCTGTACGGGAGCTGGGCCGCGGCCCTCGCCGACGCCTTCAGCGGCGCCTGAACGCATGGCTTCAATGCCGGCGACATACGAACGCGCGCTTGCGCTTGGCCGCCTGTGAACGGGAGCGCCGAACGTCGCCGCGCGCTTCTGCCAATCGTCTCGGGGAGGCGCGACGCCGCGAGCCCGCGATCGTCTCTCAGCAGCCGTCGGTTATACGAAGCCCACAATTCGGCGATCGCCGGCGGTCACGGCCACGCGGTCGGCGCAACTATCGCAACCGTGGCAAACCACGCGTCCCGGGTCGGGCCGGCGGACGCCTGCTTTCGAGATTGCATCGGCGCGGCGTGGCAGCCCCTGACTGTTGCTCTCATGCTCCGCCCGCGGCGCGCGATGTGCGTGCGGCGGCGCTTGCTCCCGGTCATCCGCGCGAAGTGGGCAAGCACCGGATCGCTCGGCCGCGGCTGATGCTTTGCCTCTGGAAGCAGAGCTGCTGAACCTCGACACCGACCTTCGAGCTGCACCGACTCTCGCACGGCCCCGGCGATGCAGCGGTCTCGCGCCCGACGACGAGACGAGTGCTGGTCGTCCGCAGGGGCAGTCACAGCCGGCGGAGTCGGTTGCTGTCGGGCTGTCGCATCGATCGTGAGCGGCAGTACTGCGGTCTCTTCTGCAATCGCAGCGATTGGTGCTTGGCTCCGACAGAAAAAGGGGCTGTTGCGCCTATTCAGCGACCACGCTGGGTGAAGCGCGCAAGCGCGCGAATCGCACCCGGCGCGCGGCGCGCCAGAAGGACGGTGGCGCGATCGGCACGGGTCATGTTGGCGGCGGCTGGCTCAAGCGGCACTCGGGCTTCCGCGGGTGCACCTACGGAGTACACGTGCCAGGCGCCGGGCACGCCCTTGAGCTCGTGTTCACCGCGGTCTTGGAAGGTCAGACCGGAGCCGATCACGAGGTCTTTGACAGTGGAGGACACCAGCACATCGCCAGGGTCGGCGATCGCCGCTACTCGGGCCGCGATGTGAACCGCCATGCCTCCGATGTCATCGCCGATGCGCTCGCATTCACCGGTGTGGATTCCGGCTCGCAGCGCCAGGTCCAGATGCTGCGTCTGATCGATGATGTCCTGCGCGCAGCGAACGGCCCGGGCGGGACCCGGAAAGGTGCAGAGCGAGCCGTCGCCTAGCAACTTCACTACTTGACCTTCGGCCTTCTCGACCTGTGTACGTACCACCTCTACGTGGCGCTCGAGGATCTCCTTCCACGCCGAGTCGCCGACTTGGGCCGCCCGGCGGGTGGAGTCGACGATGTCTGTGAACAGGATCGTTGTCAGTACCCGGTTGGGCTCCAACGCGGTTGTGCCCCCGGTCAGGAACCGTTCGGCCGCGTCCAGGATCTGGTCGAAGTCACCGCTTTGGTAAGCGTGGTCGGCGCCGTCGAGCTCGACGTACTGGGCGCCTGGGATCGTCGCGGCGAGATGGCGGCCGCAGGCGATCGGCACCGCCAGATCTCCTCGCCGGTGCAGCACGAGTGTTGGCACTGAGATCGCCGCAGTGATCGTGGAGACGTCGAGCGCCTTGATCGACTCAAGCAGGGCGCGGGCCATCGACGGCGACACGGCGGCGCGCTCAAAGGTGCCGAATACTCGCCGCACGGCGGGATTGGCCTTGCTGGGCGTAAACAGGTCGGCGGCCAGACCTTTACCCCAGTTCTGCACAGGCCGCTCATAACGCTCGATCACCGCCGGCGAGAGCGCCCACGGCTCGCTCTCAGGATCGTCGCTTAGCCCTTTCACAAGCGAGCCGTACAGGATCAGCGCCGAGCAGCGCTCCGGGTGCGTCGCGGCGAACAGCATCGCCGACGGCCCACCCTCTGACTCTCCGAACAGCGCCGCGCGCCCGACCCCCACCGCATCCATGACGATCCGGATGTCCTCGGCGCGCTCCTCAAGCGTCGCCACCTGCCTGATCGGATCCGACAGGCCGGTGCCGGCCTTATCGAACAGCACCACGCGGCAAAACGACGACAGACGGCGAAAGAACCGCGTGGCACCCGGATCGGTCCACTGCAGGTCAAGATGAGAGATGAACCCAAAGCAGAACACCAGCGTTACCGGGCCCTCCCCGATCACCTCGTAGGCGAGGTTCACGCCATCGGGACGCTCGACGTAGCACGTCTCAGGCAGCTGCATGCCCGACACCGTATCGGGGCACTGCGCGTGGCCCGCTGCCGATGACGTTGCGCGCGCTCGCCTGCCCAATCAGTCGGGGCGTGCCACGTCGGTCAAGACTTCCGCTTGGTCGTGGCGAACCAGGACTCCGGCCCAACTGTTCCGCAACGGACGAGCAGGAGCAGCCAGGCTTGACAGCTCCTTTGCTCGGATGCAGCACTGCCAGGGCCGTCACGATCCGGGCGGGCTGCGACGCACCATAGCGACATCGGGGCGACCGCTTCTCGAGGCAGCGGTAGCGCGCCGTCACCGGTCCTCCTCGTCCGATCCACAAGCCTGCCCGAGGTCGTCGACGACTTCTGCTTCGACTCGCTGCGCCACTTGGTGGCGGCAGCGTCGTTGTGGGTCGAGCAACTCAGCGGCGGACTCGGGGTCGGCCACGACTGCCCGATTCCGCCGAGAGCGGAAGCCCCTGAGGCCGACTCCCGATCTCATCGGGCTTCCCCTTGTTCGTGATTGCGGCAGTCTCGCCCGAGCCGGCCCCTGACTTGGTCACGTACGATCAGAGGGCATGGTCCGTGAAGCAGCGCTCGAGCAGACTGACGTCGGAACTGTCCCGGCCACACCGGGGTTGGTTCGTGCTCAACGCGCGAGACGCCCGCTGGTTCGAGAAGCCCGGACTGGGCTTCAGCCTCGCGCTGACCGGGGAGGACGAGCACGAGGCCGAGACGTTCTTTCCGATGCGTGGGATGTCGATCCGCGTGATGAATCCGGGTGAGCCGAGCACGACCTAGCACTGGGAGACCGAGCAAGAGGATTTTCTGGTCCTCTCCGGCGAGGCGATCCTGATCATCGAGGGCCAGGAGCGGTCTTTTCGTCAGTGGGATTTCGTGCACTGCCCGCCAGAGTCCCGACACGCGTTCCTCGGCGCCGGGACCGACCCGTGCGTCTTGCTGTTCGCCAGCTCCCGTCAGTTCCAGAAGGACGGACCGTGGGGCTATTACTGCTCAGATCCCGTCGCTGAGGGCTACGACGCCGCCGCGCCCGAAGACACCCAGGACCCCGAGCTCGCCTACGCGCGCTTCGCTGCCGGTCAACATACGCGGTACCCGCGCGGGCTCTTGCCTGAATAGACCCAGACTTGCACCTTGTCGCCGGGGAGTCGTCACGTCTCGGCTCCTGCTTCGGGCGTTCCGGCGACCGAAGTGAGGAAGCCTCCGACCGCACCAGCCGAACCCGCAATACAGCCGAGGCTTGGTGATTGCAGGAGTCTTCCAGCGGACTCGATCGGGCGGTGTCGGCTGTCGCATGAGCGAGGAGCTGCAGCGAGACGATCTCTTCTGCAATCGTGCCGAATACGAACGCTGCCCGGTCGAAGATGTCGTCGACTGCCCGTCCGCACCAGGACTGAAGCCACCCTGCGGGGCGAAGCGGTTCTCCAACGCCTGACGGAGCAGCGGTCGACGGCCCTCGGTCTAGCGAGTGACGTCGTGATCTCCACACCGGGCGCCGAGCAGATGGCTGAGCGAAAAGAAACGTCTCGTTCACAGACGCGACACATTTGGAGGGGTCCCGGCTCGGGAGACTCGCGCTCACACATCTGGATTACGGAAAGGAAGAGCGTCGCTGATGAGGATGAAGTCTGGGCTGAGATCGAAGGACCGCACGCAGAGCCCGCCCGTGAGCGCGCGTGCCGACGGGATGCGCCGTGCCGTCGGGCTTGCGGCGCTGGCCGCTTTCTGCCTGGGCGGCGGCCTCGCGGTCGCGGTGACGGCAAGCGCGTCGTCTGCGCGCGCGGTGAAGCGGGCTTGGGCTCCCGGATGGCATCGGTTTCGCTCTCACGGCGACGATGGATTGGGCATCCGGCCGGGAAAGATCAAGCACGTGTGGCTGATTATCCTCGAGAACAAGTCCTACGACGCGACGTTCAGCGGTCTGAACAACAACACATACCTGTGGCAGACGCTGCCCTCGCAGGGCGTGCTGCTCAAGCACTACTACGGCACCGGGCACTTCAGCCTCGACAACTACATCTCGATGGTCAGCGGTCAGGCCACACAGCCCGACACGCAGGCCGATTGCCCCAACTACGACTCGTTCGCGGGGAGTGTCGACGGCTCCGGCTCGCTGTGGAGAAACCCCGACTACGGCCAGTTTGAGTCGGCGGCGGGCCCGAATGCGCCCGCCGGCTCGAACGGGTGCGTTTACCCATCGAGCGTGCAGACGCTGTTCAACCAACTCGATGCTGCCGGTGTGAGCTGGAAGGGCTACGCGCAGGACCTGGGCAACCCCGATCCGGCTGGCGGCTCGCACAGCGCGGGCGTGCAGTACTGCGGTGCCCCGTACGCGAGTCCTGGTGGGATCGGCACCCAGCCAAATCCGGGCAGCGCTGACGCGACCGACCAGTACGTGCCTAAGCATTTCCCGTTCCCCTGGTTTGAGTCGGTGCTTCAGTCGGGCGATTGCAACTCGGCCCACATCGCCAACCTGTTTGACCCAAACATCGGCCTGTACCACGACCTGCAGAGCGAAGCGACCACGCCGGCGTTCAGCTGGATCTCGCCGAACAACTGCAGCGACGCGCATGACGCCGTCTGCCACGGCAACAACCTGTCCGGCGGCTTCGCGGATCCGAACACGCCGAACCCGCCGGTCAACTACACCGGCGGCCTGTACGCCTCGGACCTGTTCCTGGAGCACGTCATCCCTGAGATCGAGGCCTCGCCCGCGTTCCGGGACGGCGGCCTGATCGACGTCACCTTTGACGAAGCGTTCCCGCCGTTCACCTACACCGGCAACAGCTTCGTGAACTCGACGACGGTTCAGCCCAACGCGCTCGCGTCAATCGCGTCGGACTCGGCCGCAGAGACGCTGTTCGGGCACAGGGTGCACTGGGAGCCGCAAGGCCCGAACACGCCGCTGGCGACCGACTCGGGCGGCAACCAGCTGTACCCAGGCGACGGCGACAATGCGTTCGTTGACCGCAACGCGTCGATCCCGGGACTGATCCTCGGGGGAGGTAGCCCGATCGGCGGCAGCTCGACCGGCGGCGCCCGCACCGATGCAGCCACGGGCGGCATCGGCTCGGCGACGATCGCGGACAACTCGATCACGCTGCGCGACATCGGGCGCAGCGTCACCGACACAGTGGATCTGGGCAGTCCGATCCCGGCAGGCTGCATCGTGGCCAACGTGGTCGACACCCCGGTCACGGCCACCGCCCCAAGCCAGTCCGGCGGGTTCGTGGACGCCGGGTCGTTCACGCTCACCTGCAATGGGGTGGCGACCGCGCCGACCGGGACGGTCACCAAGATCTATCTCGGTCCCGAGACGGCCGCCACCGATCCGCTGTTCGACGCCACCCACGCCACCAACGGCGGCGGCGACACCGGCAGCGTGCTGATCAGCCCTTACATACATCCCGGGACCGTTAGCACCCGCTACTACAACCACTACAGCTGGCTGCGGACGATGGAGGACCTGTTCGGCGCGGCCGGTTCTTCACGGGGCCTCGACGGAGACGGTCACCTTGGCTACGCGGCCCAGCCCGGCCTCGCGCCCTTCGGCCGGGACGTGTTCAACAACCCGCATGGCGAACCGACGGACGCGCCGGGCCATCGCATCGGCGGGTGACGAGCAGGGGCGGCGGGTGATCGCGAGCCAGCGGGAGCCGGTCATGGCAACCTCGGCAGCGAGCGGCAGGAGCCGGGCCTTGGGGCTCGGCTCCTGCGCAGGACGACTCGTGCTCGCGACCTCAGCCATCGTGCTCGTGGCGGCGGTGATCCTCACAACCATCGGGACCAGCTCGGCCAGCCACGCCGCCCCCAAGCGGCGAGCGGCAAACGCCGCGGTCCCGGCGAGCCGCGCAAGTCGAACCGCAGCCACGGCCGGTGACGTCCGTAGTGCCTCTGGCCGTTACGGCTACATCCCCGACTGGCTACCGCGCTCCAAGACCCATGTCGGGCGGATCGTCACCGCCAGCGCGACGCATCCCTGGCTCGCGGTCGAGGGCGACACCGTCGCGGTCAACCTGGCGCATGGTCGAGTCCTCGCCACCGGCGTGGGACCCCAGGTCCCCCAGCAGGGCCACTTCCCCGTGCCCGCAACCACCCCCTGCACGTTCACGGTGACCCTCACGTCGGTTTCCGGGACGGTCCCGCTCAACCCCGCGGCGTTCACCACTCGCGATGAGTACGGTCAGCTGCACTCGCTGCATGTGACCAACCACGGCGCCGGCTTAGTGCCGAGGGGGGTTGAGCGCGGTAAGACCATCACCCTGACGATGAGCGCTGTCCTTCCAACAGGCCAGGGGCAGTTGCAATGGACGCCCAGCGGAACCAAACCGATCGTCTCCTGGGACTTCGAGGTCGAGATCGACTGACGCGTGCCGCGCCGAACAGCATCCCCAGATTCGGAGTGCCATCCGCCTCCCTCGCCGCGGGCCGCCGCCTCCGGCGCAACGGGGTCACTAGAACGGTTCCCGACCGGCGAACCCGGCGAGAGTCAAAGGCAGGTCCTGCCCAAGCAAGATCTGCTCGTCCGGCTGCGTGCCGACCTGATTGGTATCGAAGGGGTCGACCGGACCGACGCCGGCAATCGACGCGCCCGCCGCGAGCGCGAGTGCGGCGGCAACCGTGGCCCTGGCGATCGGCACGCGGCGATCCGCCCTATCTAAGTGATATGGCGGTTAACAGATCGACCTGGCCGTTGAACTGCCAAAGGGGATTTGGTTCATCACCGGTCGAGGTGTGAACCTGGAAGAAGCCGTTGACTTCCTGTGGTCCGTCACCGTCGGCGACATAGTGCCCGTCTGGGCTGACGTCGAGCTGATAGATGGCCGAGCCGGTCGCCGTGGAACCTGGGAGCTGCCACGTCACGACACATCGCCAGTCGTTGCCCGGTCCCACATCCTCTACGAGGTCGCCTCCCTTGTCACAGGAGGCGCTGGTCCGCAGTTGCGCCTCCGTGACGTCGGGACGATGGAGCTCTCGGGTCTGCATGCGGTACAGATGCGCGAACCCGGTTGCGAGGGAGCGGTCCAACTTGGCTTTGTCGATCCCTGAGCCGGAGGCTGGCGTCGCGGCGGCGATCACCCCCACGGTGACCGCGAACAGAGCCGCTAATGGCAGGACGGCTCCCACGAGAACGTGGCGGCCGAACCCGTCGTACGCCACGTCGGTGAAGTCGCGGTGCATGAACAGCCGGTAGGCCAGCGCGGAGGCGGCCACCGCCAGGGCAAGGCTGACGGCGACGCCAATGACAAGGGGGCCGGTCTGGGCGGGGTCGGTGAACAGCCCGCGCCAGCCGATGAAGGCGTAGCTCGGCAGGGCGACGCGCACGACGACGGGCAGCGGAAGCTGCTGCGCAATCTGTAGCAGTAAGGCGAGCAGCGCGGGGATCACCAGCCCCAGGGGAGAACGCCCGAACGCCACCGAGCCAAGCAGCCCGACCGCCGCGAACGCCAGTGTCGGCGCCAGCGCGCTGGCCCAGGCGAGCAGTACCGCAGTGGCTGCCTGCCCCGGCGCGAGCAGATGGCCGTCGAGGCCTACCAGCGGCCGGTTGCCGACCGCTGCCAGTCCGCCGACGATGCTCGAGGCGGCCAGTCCGGGCACGAGCAGCATGATGACGGTGAGGCTCGCGAGCGCCTTTGCCGCGAAGATCCGCCGAGGTGACCGCACGGCGACGAGCAGGTGTCGCCACGTGCCGAGCCGGTCCTCGGTGGCGAACACGTCGCCGGCGACCAGAGACGTCAGTACCGGCAGTACCCAGGTGCCGGAAAACGACAGGACCACCAACGGTCCCGCCCAGCCGGTTTGACTCATATAGCGGCCGAAGAGCGTGTCGGCCGGCAACGCGTTCTGCTCACTGATGGCGGCCACGAGCAGCGCCGGACCGAGCCAGCAGGCCAGGAGCGCCAGGCGGATCGGCCACTGGGCCAGCAGCTTGGTCAGTTCGAAGCGGTAGCTGCGCCAGGCCGGCGCGGGCCGTGTGCGAGCTCTCGGTAGCGTGGCGGTGGCAGCGGCGGTGGTCATACGTCCTCGCTTGGCCCGTTAGCGGCCGCCGTCAGGGCCAGAAAGGCCGCCTCGAGTGGCGGTACGACAGGCGCCAACTCGCGCACCCCCACACCGGCGCCGACCAGGCGCGCGACCAGCTCGTCCAGGGCCGGAGCCGCACCGCGCACCAGCAGAGCCTCGGCGTCGTGACGCTGGGGCCGATCGTCGCCGTCGAGGACGCGGAGGTCCGGTGTCTCGGCCGCAACTCGCCGGGCGGCGGCGGGATCGGAGGTGCGCAGCCGGTAGTCCAGCTCGTCGGTGTCGGCAACGAGCTTGCTGACCGGGCCGGAGAAGACCACGCGACCGGCGGCGAGGAGCGTGACCTCGCTGCACAGCGCGGCCAACTCATCCATCCGATGGCTGGAGAGGACGACCGAGGTGCCGTGCGCCGCCAGCCCGGTCAGCACACGGTGCACGTGACGGGTGCCCGCGGGATCAAGGCCGTTCGCCGGCTCGTCGAGCACCAGCAGCCGCGGTCTGGTCAGCAACGCGGCGGCCAGCCCGAGGCGCTGTCGCATCCCCAGGGAGAAGCCGCGAACGCGGTCGTCGGCGAGATCGGTGAGCCCGACCTCGTCCAGCGCATCGCTGATGTCGTCGCAGCCGTCGCCCCGCAAACGAGCCAGCGCGACGAGGTTCTGCCGAGCCGTGAGCGAGGGATACAGGCCCGGCCCATCCACGAACCCCGCGACCCCATCGGGCACCGCGAGCGTCCTGCGCACCGAACTGCCGAGAATCTCCAGGTCGCCGGCGTCGGCCTCGGTCAGCCCGAGGAGCAGGCCCAGCAGCGTCGTCTTCCCGGCACCGTTCGGGCCGACCAGACCATGTACCTGGCCCACCGCCACGTGGAGGTCGACGCCGTCCAGGGCGACCACCTCGCCAAAGCATTTGCTGACCCCGCGCGCCCGAACGGCTAGCAGTCCATCCGTCCGAGTGTCGGACGGTGCCTGCCACATCCGGACCATCTCCTCCGGTGGAGGCCACGGGCTGCGAGTTGAACTGTTGGTCAATGACAAGACGTTCCCGGTCCGTCCGTCCGGTGTTGAACGGGCCGCGATCTCGCTGTCACGGCCGGAACCGGTGAGTGAAACGGGACAGGTGAAGGCCCGGCGGACTGCGCCGCCGGGCCTTCACCTTGATGCTGTTCAGCTGTTGCCCGGAGACTCGTCAGTACGTGTCCGAGCTCGGGATGTAGGCACCCGGGACCTGCGCTGGAGCGTAGATCTTCGAGTCACCCGGGTAGGGAACCTTCCAATCATGGGCCTGGTACCACGTGTACCGGTTCATCTGCTCCGGGTCGGCGTAGTCGGGGATCGCACCGTTGCCGGTGAGGTGCTGGCTCGTGAGCCAGGTCTGCCAGGCAGCGGCAGTGGCCTGCTCGTTCGCGGGCACAGCGGTCTGCTGAGCCTCCGCCTTGCTCAGCGCCGTCGCCGCGGCGCCGGTCTCGCCCAAGGTGTCCAGACCACAGGCCGGCGCGGTGGCGATGGCCTCGGTGAGCGGGACCTGGTTCGGCACCGCGTTGAACGGCGTGTAGTCGGGCCTGTTGGTGAAGGCGTCGTACATCGGCGTGGCAGCAGCGACCTTCTCGTTCAGCGGCTGGGCGCCGAGGATCTGCTCGATCGTCCGGACCACCGAGATCTGCGAGTAGTAGGTGTCGATCACCTTGCTGTGCTGGGCCCACGGGCTGATGACCTGGATCGGGGCGCGGTGGCCGTCGACGTGGTCGGCGCCGTCCTGGCTGTCGTCCTCGACGACGAAGATGACGGAGTCCTTCCAGTACTTGCTATGCGAGATCGTGTCAACGATCTCGCCCGTGGCGAGATCGTTGTCGGCCACCCCGGCCTCCGGGCTCGTCGGCCCGCCGGTGTGATCGCTTGAGAGCCACACCATGTTGAAGTTGGCGGGACCGTTGTTCTCGAAGTCCTGCTTCCAGATCTCGTAGCGGTAAATGTCGGGGATCGAGAGGTCGAACGGCGGGGACTGCGGATCGGCGATCGCGTTCAGCGACGGGATCGCCGAGCCGTAGTTGCCCTTCAGGTCCGGGGTGGTCAGCTGAGAACGATCGCCACCGTTCATGACGCTTCTAGCCGCGCAGTAGTACTGCTGCCACGTGCCGGGCGGCTTGCCCTCCATGTACTCGAACTCGCCGTAGTTCCTGGCCGTCGCGCCGGCTGACTCGACGGCGGTCCACAGGAAGCCCGAGCGCTGGTGGCCCAGCACGTCCTCCTCGGTGTCGTAGCTGCGCTGGTACTCACCTGCTTGGGACTCGCTGTACTCGGGGTTGTCGGCCTGCATCAGCCAGTTGTGGCCCTCGGCGGAGTTGGTGCCGACGTCGTACGTGTTGTCGTAGAGACCGAACTGCTTGGCCAACGCCTGCTGGTTCGGCGTGACCTTCTGGCCCGCGGTGTTCGTGCCAAACTGCGCGAGCGTCGGGTCACCGTTGCCCTCACCAATATCCCCGAACACCTGGTCGTACGTGCGGTTCTCCTTCACGATCAGGAAGACATGCTTGATCGTGGACGAGTCGCCGATGCGCGTCGGGACCGGGACTGGCGCGGGCCTGTGGCCGTTGGCCTCCTGGACGTCGTGCCTGCCCCAGCCGTTCTGCGCGAAGACCGTCGCCGTGTCGCGCGCGATATCCAGGTCGCTCGGAAGCGTGAAGCGCGTCAGGGATCCGGTGGTGCTGTGCGTGTCGTGGCCGCTCACGGGGACGGTTCCCTGTCCCTTGTAGGTCGTGATCGCCGGCCCGCGCGCGTCGATGCCGCGGGTGTTGGTGACGACGACCTGGCCGCCGGCGGTCGCCACGGTCGACGGGTAGTAATCCGTCGGCAGCAGGCCGATGTAGCTCACCGGATCCTGCGGCGTGCCGTCGTAGCGGTACACCGCGACCGCGTTCGCCCTCCCCAGAGCGACGAGCAGGTGGCCGTGGTTGGTCAGGGCGATGCTGTCGGGCTCGTACCCCACCGCGGACTCCGGCCAGGGCCTGGTTTCGATCGTCTGCACGACCTGGTCGCTCGTCGTGTCGATGACCGAGACCGTGTCGCTGTTCGTGTTGGCGACGAACACCGCATTGCCGCTTTCATACATTGCCGTCGGGTGCAGGCCGACGGCAATTGATCCGACCGGCGCCGACAGGTTCGCGGTGTCGATGACGCTGACTTCACCGGTCGTCGAGGTGCCGAGGTACCCATTGGCGGGGACCTGGGTGCCGTAGGAGTCCAGGGTCGTATCGCCGGGCTGCGCCTGACGGCCACCCTCGTCGCTCACGTAAAGCCTGGTGCCCACGAAGGCGAGCTCACGCGGAGCGATGCCGACGTTCCACGTGTGCTCGACCGCACCCGTGTCGGGGTCGAGCGCCACGACGGTGTTCTGTCCGTTGAGCGCCGCGTACAGAGTGGATCCGTCGGGCGAGTACTTGATCTGGCCCACCAGCGCGGAATTGGGCACCGTACCCCGGCCGTTACCCGAAAGGTGGCTGCCCACCGTTGGGAGCGAGAAGCGGGTCGGCGTACCAAGGGTGCCGTCGGCGTTGACCGGGAAGCGGGTCAGGGCGTCTTGCTCCGGAAGCCAGAGGAACTTGCCGTCCGGCGAGTAGGTCGGGCCCTCCTGACCAACGGTGCCGTCGGACAGGCTTTGGTTGACCCCGGATGCGGTGCCAACCGTCCAGATCAGCTTGTAGCTCGACAGGTCGAAGATCTGGAGGACCACTCCCTTGTCGGTGCTGGTGGCCGCGAGGAGTCGCCCGTCTGGGCTGACCGTCGACCCCATGAACTTGCCGAACTGGGTCAGCAGACGCTCGCCGATCGGCTTGATGATCTGGTCGTCAGAGACCTGGATCCCGTTGGGATACGTGGTGCCGACCTGGTTGTCGCCGAACACCTTGGTCGAGGCGTAGGTCACCCCCGCACCGACGAGGACGACAGCTGTGGCGCCGACTGCGACGAAGCGAAGTCGGTGACTGGCCCCGCCGAAGACCCCGAGACGGCCTCTCGAGACTCGTCGGCGCCGTCGCGTGACTTGCAAACCTGCTTCGACGCGAGTTGCCCTCCGGGATCTGAGCATGAGCCACCGCCTTTGCGCGAGGGAGTTGGGCCGGAACCGCAACCGCATCCTCTAAGAAGTGGTCGGCGCGTGTGTGACCTCGTCGTGAACCAGGCGTGTCGATTTCGGCTCACCAAGCGTCAATGATGGTGAAGGTTCAGACCACATGTCCGACCTTGAGTAGGTTGTTAGCGAGCTGACGGTGCCAGCGGTTGCGCCGATTCTTCAGGCCGGCGCCTTCGAGCAGCTTCGTAGCTGGTCTGGATCGGGACGATCTCAACTGGAGTCGGTGGTAGTCGTGGTAGTCGGCACGCCTCCCGGCGAGCACCTGGTGGGTGCGGAACGCGTGTTCGCCAGGATCATCTGCTCGCCGAGGCCGTCGGCGTGGTGGCGGAAGCCACGCTTTAGGTGCCACCAGCGCACTTGGCGCTGGGCGGGGTTCGAGTTGGCTGTAGCCATTCCCGCAGTCGGAGACCGTGATCGCCGCGTACGAGATGCCGACGAGCGCATTGAACTGCTCGAGGTTTGCACTACTCAGCGATCACAAAGAACGCCGCGTGGAGGTGGTCAGGGTCCACAACGCCCGGCTGTCACCGCTCGTCCGCCAGCCGATCTCACCGACACGCACCGCGCCCTCGTCCAGCACCCATCCTGCAAATGCACATGCGGGCCGGCGAGCCGGGGCGCTCTCCGCGCACGCGCGGTTCATCATGGGGCGACAAAGCCCGTGAGCAGCACGACGAGGATGCGGGTAAGCCGTGGGCCGACGTCGATGAGCGCGTCGATGAGTTCGGGGTCGGTGCGGTATAGCCCTTACAGGCTTGCGCCGCGGGCCCGCTGTCTGGAAGAGCGCTCCAGCCATGCTGATGGCGGTCGCGGCGGCGTCACCGGCTTGGTCCGCGGTCAGCGGCAGCGGTCCGCGTAGCGCATCGGCGGCGGCCTCGGCGAGCGCGACCAGCTTGAACTCGCGCACCGACTCGAGCGATGCGTTGCGCTCGAGGCTCAGATGGGCGTGCGCGAGCAAGTCGCAGAACACTCGAGCACGCACCGGCCGGAGTGCTAGGTGTAACACGCCGGCAGCCAACGATCGAGCCGACCGAAGTCTGCGACGAGCGCAGCTGACTTCCGCAACGCGATCGGAGCAGCCACGTCACCGACGCCGGTCCAAAGTGCTCCTTTGTCGCCGACACGGGTCTGGTCGCGGCGCTTCCGCTCTCGCTGTCCGCCAGGCCGACGGAAGTCAGATCGTGCGCCCCATGAAGCTCGACGGACCTGGTCGTTCGTGAGACCGGCACTGACGCCGTTGGCTCGAGCGCGGTAGACGTCGCCTGCCCGGTGCGTAGGTAGGCAGAGGTTGGGCATCGGCAAGGCGCCCGGCGCTGGTGGGTCTCGTCCTTCTCGGCAACACGTGCCGGGTCGATGGCGACTTCTGCTCCCACGCGCCTGCGTGTATGGCTCCGCGGGTCAGTACGAGCTCAACGCTGGTACATCGCGCGAGCACGGCCCTTTGGGCCAGCCGCGACCGCGTCGGGGTGGTGTGGTGGTGCGTGGGGGGCCGGCCGTGGCGCGGCCGCCCCCGAGCGGTGTTCGCTTCTTAGACTTAGACGATCGTGATTTGGCGGCGTGTTGTGATGCACCGGTGCCCGTTGCGGCGGCGGAGGATTAGCGTGTAGCGCCCCGGTCTGAGCGCACGGCGCGTGTACAGCGTGAGCCGGTCAAGGCGGGCGCTGCCGGTCGCGTAGGTCACCCGGCCGCGGGTGAGCGTCGCCCGCGCCTGCGTGGTCGTGAACGTGGCGGTGCCGGTGATCAGCCTGGTGGTGCACTTGCTGCGGTTGACCTTGCGCTTGTGGCCGCGCACGGTGATCGTCTTGGTGATCTCCTTGCAGCTCACCAGCCGGATCTGCCCCGCGGGGCCTTGCGGGCCCGCCGGTCCTCGCGGGCCTGGCGACCCTTGCGGGGCCGCCGGTCCTCGCGGTCCTGGCGATCCTTGCGGGCCGATGGGGCCGCTGTTGGGCGCGACTCCGGTGCCCGACAGCGTGACGCTCGTGGCCGTGGGCTCGTTGTCGGTGAGCGTCAGCTGCGCGCTGCGCGTGCCCGCGGTGGCGGGTGTGAAGCGCGCCTGAATCGTGCAGCTTTGCTCGAACTGAAGCCTGCCCCCCAGGCAGCTATTGGCGCTGAGCGCGAAATCGCCCGGGTCGGCGCCGCCGAGCGCCGTGCCGGTGATCCGAAGCGCCTGCGCGCCGACGTTGGTGATTACCAGCGTTTGCGCAGCCGAGGGCTGAGAGCTGTTCTGATCGCCGAAAGCGCCGCCCACTGCCGCCGCCTCCGGCGCCCCCTCGAACACCTCCGCACTCGGCAGATAGGCGGCGTTGTAGCCGCCGGCGATCAGCACCCGCCCGTCGGGCAACGGCGCCGCCACCGCCACCTCGCGCTCGGCGCTCATCGACCCCGACAGCGCCGTGAACGTGCCGCTCGCCGGGTCAAACACCTCCGCGCTCAACAGATAGCTGCCGCCGTCGAAGCCGCCGGCGATCAGCACCCGCCCGTCGGGCAACGGCGCCGCCACCGCCCCGTAGCGCGCGGTGGTCATCGACGCAGTCAGCGCGGTGAACGTGCCGCTCGCCGGGTCAAACACCTCCGCGCTCGACAGAAAGCTGCCGCCGTTGAAGCCGCCGGCGATCAGCACCCGCCCGTCGGGCAACGGCGCCGCCACCGCGTACTCCCGCGCGGTGGTCATCGACGCAGACAGCGCGGTGAACGTGCCGCTGGCCGGGTCAAACGCCTCCGCGCTCGACAGATAGCTGCCGCCGTTGGAGCCGCCGGCGATCAGCACCCGTCCGTCGGGCAACGGCGCCGCGACCGCCCCCTCGCGCGCCGTCGTCATCGACCCTGACAGCGCGGTGAACGTGCCGCTGGCCGGGTCAAACGCCTCCGCGCTCGACACATCGGTGCTGCCGTTGTTGCCGCCGGCGATCAGCACCCGTCCGTCGGGCAGCGGCGCCGCGACCGCCCCGTAGCGCGCGGTGGTCATCGACCCCGACAGCGCGGTGAACGTGCCGCTCGCCGGGTCAAACACCTCCGCGCTCGACAGAACGCTGCTGCCGTTGTCGCCGCCGGCGATCAGCACCCGCCCGTCGGGCAACGGCGCCGCCATCGGCCACCCGCGCGCCGCGGTCATCGAGCCGATCCCCACGCCCGTAAAGAAGGACGACGAAGACGCCGACGCGCCCGGCACCCAAACACCCAGCCCAACTCCGGCGACCGCGACAGCCGCCGCCAACCGCCTACACACAGCTACAACTTGCATTGCCCTTTCCCTCTCGAGACACCTTCGCAAACCAGCCCTGCGGACGCAGGTCGCGTCCAAACGCTGCTGTAAACGACACCCCAGCCCGCCAACCAATGGTCCAACCACCACGATATCCACCACAACGAGATCCCCTACCCGCCCCGCGAGCCATCGTGCTGGTGCCTGGCTGGCGGGTCTACTTCAGCCATGCAAAGGCGGCCGTGTTCCGGGCACCAGCGAGCCGAGCACGCGCAAGAGACCGAGCCAGCCGGTGAATTCGTGGATCGTGCCGTCCGCGCAGCGGACGCGGCCGTTCAGCGACTCCTCCTGCGCCTGGACCTCGAGCTGGAGCACGACCGGGTTGGTTGTGGCCATGGGCCCCATCATCGCTGCGAGGGTGAGCGGCGGCAATGGGTGCTAGCCCATACCGACCCCCCATAGTTTGGCGGCTCACTGATTTGGATGCCAATCTCGATGACCCGGCGGGATCGTGACCGGTGGCCGGTGACGCTTGGGCGGGTAGCGAGTTCTGGCCGGTGCTGTGCGGCGGGGTTGCGGCGGTTGTGCGCGTGCTGACTCGTGGCTCACGGGCTCGCGCGCTGCGCAATGATTTGCGGTGTCATGGGGGCAGCCGCGGTATCGGAGGGGGGATTCGGAGGGCTCAGAGCACGGTCGCTGTCGCGTTTGGGGGCGGTGGTGAACTCGCTGCTGGCGAGCGAGCTGTCGATCCCCTTGGGGTGGGTGCATGCGAGGGTCAGGATCGGGATCGGGGTTATCATCGCCGCGGCGGCGGTTTCGCTGGTTGTGTTGTTGACCGTGGTGGGTGCCGTGGTCGCGCGGGGGCGTTGGGGGGGAGCACCGTGCGTGTGTTCGAACCCGGCCAGATGTCGTGGAACGCGGTGTTTTGCGGGATTCTGTTCGCGATCTCGCTGTTTTTCGGGCTTGGGCCGGCGGCGGCGCTGGGCGAGCAGTCAGGCCGCCCGCGCAGAGCGCGAGGCGTGGCCGGGTTTGCGATGGTTCGTGTCAAGCGATGGTGCTTGAGGGTGAGCGGCGGGTGACCGTTGGGAGCGCGGCGTTCGCCGGATCGCCGGCGCGCGCGACGCTGCTCGAGCGCGAGGCGGAGCTCGATGCGCTGCGGACGGTGGTCTGCGAGGCGGCGGCGGGCCAAGCGCGGGTTGTGGTGGTGGAGGGGGCGGGCGGGATTGGCAAGACCCGACTGCTGGCGGAGGCGCGCGCGCTGGCGGCGCAGGCCGGACTTCGGGTGTTGAGCGCGCGGGGCGGGGAGTTTGAGCGCGAGTTCGCGTTCGGGATCGTCCGCCAGCTGTTCGAGCCGGCGGTGCTCGGGACCGGGGAGTCGCTGCTCACCGGGGCGGCGACCGCGGCGCGAGAGGTGTTTGCGCCCGCGGTTCCCGCGGCCGGGAACGTGTCGGACGATGTGTCGTTCGCGTCCCTGCACGGACTGTATTGGCTGACCGTCAACGCTGCGGGCGAGGGGCCGGTGGCGATCGCTGTCGATGACTTGCATTGGTCTGACGCGGCCTCGCTGCGCTTTTTGGCTTACCTGGTGCGGCGGCTGGAGGGGCTGCCGGTGCTCTTGGTGGGCACTTTGCGGCCGTCGGTGCGGACCGAGTCCGCGGCCCTGGATGAGATCAGGGGTGATCCGTTGAGCGTGTCGGTGCGGCCGGGCCCGCTCAGTGTTGGGGCGACCGCGAGGCTCGTCGCTGAGCGGCTCGGTGGCGATATGGACGACGCGTTTGCCACCGCCTGTCAGACGGCGACGGCGGGCAACCCGTTGTTGCTGCATGAACTGCTGAGAACGCTCGCGGTGGAGGGCGTCCGGCCGGACGCCGCGCATATCGCGGAGGTGTCGGATCTCGGGCCCGCGGCCTCGCGCACGGTGCTCGCGCGCCTGGCCCGGCTGTCGACGGGGGCGGTCGGCCTGGCGCGAGCGGTGGCGGTGCTGGGGGATGGCGCCGAGATCTCTACGGTCGCCGCGCTCGCCGTCGTTGATGTTGAGCGGGCCGCGATTGGTGTGGCGGAGCTGGGGCGTGCCGAGGTGTTTGACGTCGGCGCGTCGTTGCGGTTCGTGCACCCGCTCGTCGGCGCGGCGGTCTATCGGGACATGTCGGGCGCCGACCGGGCGCTGTGGCACGAGCGAGCGGCCCGGCTGCTGGCCGACACGGGTGCCGACATTGAGCATGTGGCGGGGCATCTGCTGCTCAGCCCCGCTCGTGGCGACGTCGACGCGGTCAACACGCTGATCGCCGCCGCGCGGTCGTCGCTGCGCAAGGGCGCGCCCGAGAGCGCGATCGCCTACCTGCAGCGGGCCTTGCGCGAGCCTCCGCCACCGGCCGGGCGGGCCGGGCTGCTGTTGGAGCTGGGTTGCGCCGAGACGCTCACCAACGGCCCATCCGCCGCCCAGCACCTCGACCAGGCCCACGAGTTGCTCGACGATCCCGATTCTCGAGCGATCGCCGCGTTGGCGCTGAGCAAGGTCCTGCTGCTCACCGGACAGCCGGCGGCCGGGGCGCGGCTGGCGCGGTCCGCGGCGGCGGAACTACCGTCGGGGCGTGATGACGCCCGCGATCAACTCGAGGCGCTCGAGCTGATGGCCCAGCTGGTCGCCGGAGGTATCGGCGACGGGATGGCTCGTCTGGAGCGCTACCGCCGCACACCCGTCCGGCCGGCCCTCGGTGCGAAGATGCTCGCCGCGGTGGCCGCCCCGGAGTGGATGGCCACGGGCGGCGTCAGCGAGGCTTGCGCGGAGCTGGCGCTCGGAGCGTTGGCGGGCGGTGACCTGATCGCCGCCCACAACGGTCTGCTCGCCGTCGGCCCGATCGGCGTGCTGGCGTTGGCCGACCGCGCCGAGGCGATTGACGCCTGCGACAGAGCACTTGCCCAGGCGCACCGTGCGGGCTCGCTGCTGGACCTCAAGGCGATGATTTTCGTACGGGGCTTCGCGTTGTACTGGCGCGGCGAGCTGGCCGACGCCGAGGAGTCGCTACGGAGCTTCTACGAGGCGGCGCTGTGGGGGATCGGACCGCACATCCGCATGTACGGGGACACCCATCTGTCGGCCGTGCTGCGCGAGCGCGGTGACCTGGTCGGTGCGCGGCGCGTGCTCGAGCGGTCGACCGATCCCGGCGACGATGGCGAAGCCACCCGCTACTGGATGCACAGCCAGCTCGAGCTGCTCGTCGCCGAGGGCCGGATGTCCGAGGCGCTGGCGCTGTCCGAAGAATTTCAGGCGCGGTTTGCGCCGGCCGCCGATTCGATCGACAACCCTTGGCGCTCACCGACGGCCCTCGCGCTTCACCGGCTCGGGCGCCAGGACGAGGCGCTCGCGCTCGCCCATCGAGATCTCGAGCCGGCCCGGCGGTGGGGCGCGCCGGGCACGATGTCCCGCGCGCTGCGCATCCTGGGAACCCTGCAGGGCGACGCCGGCCTGCAGACGCTCCGCCACGCCGTCGACGTCGCCGCGGGTACGCCGGCCGGGCTTCAGCACGCCAAAGCACTCGCGGCGCTCGGCGCCGCGCTGCGGCGGGCCCGCCGCCCATCTGACGCGCGAACGCCGCTCCGACACGCACTAGAGCTCGCCGAGGTGCTCGGCGCCGACCGGCTCGCCGAGGAGGCGCGCCACGAGCTCTACGCGTCGGGGGCGCGACCGCGCCGGGCCGCGCTGTCCGGCGTCAAGTCGCTGACCGCCAGCGAGCACCGCGTCGCGACGGCGGCCGCCGAGGGGCGCACGAATCGCGAGATCGCCGAAACGCTGTTCGTCACGCCCAAGACCGTCCAAATGCACCTCGGGAACGTCTACCGCAAGCTCGGGGTCGCCTCGCGGCGGGAGCTGCCGGCCGCGCTCGCCGGGTGACGCTCGCTCCAGGCTTGCTCCGCGTTGGGCGACGGCGCGCTGAGCTGCCCCCAGCGCCACCGTCCCGCCTCGGCCACCAGGCGGGTCGTGCCGGTCCCCGCCGGACCCTCGAGCGCCGCCACGCCCGCGCGACCAGCCGCGGCATCCCTGACCAGTGCTTTCAGCGCCGCCACCTCCCGGTCGCGCTCCACCAGCACGCCGACCAGCCTGGCCGGAACGGCAGACGTGGCGCTATCCCGGTCACCCGCCACACGCAAAATTATGGGGGGTCAGTATGGACTCCTGCCGGTTGTGCCGGCCCGCGTCAGGACCCATCATCCCAACCGTGCAAGGCGACCTCCTCTTGCCGGCTGCCACGAGCCGTCGGCGCCCGCTTTGCCGGCTGTCTCTGCCGCGCGCCGTCGTGATGACCTCGTCCGTCGAGCGTGCCGCCTTTCCACCGGGTCTGGGTGGAGCTATTCGTCATTATCTGCGGCGCGCGGTCCCACTTAGGCGGGCGGCGCGATGATTAGGAGGGAGCAGATTCGTCGGTGGTTGGTGCGCTTGGGGTTGGTCGTTGTGGTTGCACAAGCCTGTCTCCTTGCAAACTCAGTCGGCGCGTGGGCGGCGACGGACACGGTGACAACCACCAATGATTCGGGTCCGGGCTCGTTGCGGGCGGTGATCGCGGCTGCCGGGTCTGGGGACACGATCAGTTTCGCTGTGACGGGCACGATCAGGCTGACGAGCGGGGAGCTTGAGATCGGTAAAGATCTCACGATCGCCGGGCCGGGAGCCGACGCGCTGAGCATCAGCGGCAACGGCGCCTCCCGGGTGTTCTTCGTCAATCCCGGCGCGCCGGGCGCGACCAGCCCGCCGGCGAGCGGCCCGACGGTGAACATTTCCGGCCTGACCGTGCTCGACGGTAATGCCACGGGCGGCGACGGGGGTGCCGGACAAACGTGTGGCGGCGGGGGTGGCGGCGCCGCGGGGATGGGCGGCGGGATGTTCGTCAACGGTGGCACGGTCACGTTGAAGAACATGGTCTTCACCAACAATCAGGCGACCGGTGGAAGCGGCGGCCCCGGCGGCGGCGGCGGGGGGTGTTCGCCCTCCGCCGGCGGCGGCGGCGGTGGTATCGCCGGGCCCGGGAGCGCGCCTAATGCCGGGCTCGGTGGGGCGTTGGGGGGGACGAGCGGCGGCCAGGAAGGCGCCGGCGGCAACGGCGGCCAGGCAGGCGCCTCTGGCCACGGGCCGCCGTCCTGCTCGCGAGGGCAGGCCGGCGGGTTCGGCGGCGGCGGGGGCGGCGAGGTCTGCTTCACCGGCGTTGCTGGCGGCTTCGGCGGGGGCGGCGGCGGCGGCGGCGAGCGCTTGGGTGGGGCAGGCGGCAGCTTTGGCGGCCGCGGCGGCGGTTTCCTCGGCGGTGGTGGCGGCGGCGGTGGACTCGGCGGGGCTGTATTCGTTCGCCTCGGCGGGCTCAGCCTGCTCGGCGACGCGTTCACCGGCAACACGGCCGCCGGCGGGACCGCAGGCGATCCGTTCCTAGCGGCCAACGGCCAGGGAAAGGGCGGGGCGCTGTTCATCAACGCTGGCGCGGCGATCGGCGGGTGCGTCACCTTCTCGGGCAACAGCGCGACCGACGCGGTCGGCAGCAATTCCGACAACAACGACTTCTACGGCGCGATCATCCCGGCGTGCAGTGCGCTGAGCCTGTCGGCACCGGGGAGCGGGACAACGGGCGTCGTGATCTCCCCGGGTTCGGTCGCCGCGGATCTCTCCGCCGCCACCACGTCCGCGTCGGGCGCGATCACCTTCGAGGTGTTCGGCCCGCAGTCCTCCCCGCCATCCGCTTGCCCCAGCGGCGGCGTGGTGGTGGGCACGGCAAGCGTTTCGGGCAACCGTGCCTATCACCCGTCGTCTGGGTTCACGCCAGCACAGCCCGGTAGGTACTGGTGGTATGCCAGCTACAGCGGCGATACGAACAACACAAGCTCTGACAGTGGCTGCGGCACCGGCATGAAGTCAACCGTGGTCTCGGCGGCGCCGATCGCGATGACCGGTTCGGCGATGAACGTGACCCAAACCTCAGCCACGATGACCGGCACCGTGAACCCGAACGCGTCAACGGCCACCTACTACTTCCAGTACGGAACCTCAACCGCCTACGGCAAGCAGACAAGCTCGCAGGCCGCCGGCGCTGATACGACGTCGCACCCGGAGTCGGCGTCGATCTCCGGCCTGGCAGCGGGCACGACCTACCACTACCGGATCGTGGCCAGCAACGCCTCGGGCAAGAGCGACGGGCAGGATCAGACGTTCACCACCGCGCCCGCGGCGTCAGCCACACCCACGCCCGCGACGGTCCGAGAACCTTCGGCGATCCGGATCACCACGCTCCACCCCTCGCCGGTGCGCGCTGGCTGCGCGGTCGAGACCGGGCGCGGCGAACGGGAAATCACCGCGGTGAGCGCCGACGCCGGCTGTCGGCACCTGCGCCTCACCCTCACCGGCGCGATCCAAGCCGCCGGTAAGCTGGCCGCCTCCGCCGCCGGCGCGATCACCGTCACCTACACCGTCACGCTCCCCCGCGGCCCGGCCAGCGGCCGCGGTCGCACCAACACCAAGCACGGCCACTGGCGAATCTCGCTCGTGCTGCCGGGCGTCAACCTCGACCACCTACCGCCCAGCTACCTGATCACCGTCCGCTACGGCGGCGACCGCACCCTCCAGCCCGCCCGCGCCAGCCGGCGGATCCGGCTAGAGAGCGAACGCGCCGGGCTCTAGCCCAAGTTTCCCCAACCCGGAAGCTCGGCGCACCCCACGAACGCAGTCGTCGGCGCGAACCGGGCCTGACGATCGCATCCGCGCGAATCCAATCGCCGACGCGGATCTGAGCCGGTTGCTATCGGCTGCTGCTTCGTCGCCCTTCCAGCCACCAGCACCGTACTTCCGCTCCCGGTGCAATCGGGCACTCGTGGCCGAGTCCGCTGTCTGCTTGCTCTACCCGCCAGGACGGTGCCGCTAGCAAGCGGCGCAGCGAGTCGAAGCAGAAGTCGTCGACGACCTCGGGCAGGCTTGTGGATCGGACGACGACCACTCGTCTCGTCGTCGGCGCGCGAGACCGCTGCATCGCCGGGGCCGTGCGAGAGTCGGTGCAGCTCGAAGGTCGGTGTCGAGGTTCAGCAGCTCTGCTTCCAGAGGCAAAGCATCAGCCGCGGCCGAGCGATCCGGTGCTTGCCCACTTCGCGCGGATGACCGGGAGCAAGCGCCGCCGCACGCACATCGCGCGCCGCAGGCGGAGCATGGGAGCAACAGTCAGGGGCTGCCACGCCGCGCCGATGCAATCTCGAAAGCAGGCGTCCGCCGGCCCGACCCGGGACGCGTGGTTTGCCACGGAAGGGAGCGTCAGCGCCGACCGATGCTGACGATCGCTTCGACGATTCACGCCACCCGCGCCGGACGCTCGCCTCCAACGGGAAGCAGCCCGCTGACGTCAGCGGGCGGTGGGTCTGACCACCGCCTTGGAGCGGAGGGCCCCCGGCGGGACAGACCGATGGGGCAGGTCGGTCGAGGACAGCCGGCTGCGACGCGCCGGTGGGCCGCGCCAGACGGCACGGCCCACTGGCTGGCTTGGCTCAGTGCGTGAACCGCAGCCCGTTGACCGCAGGGATCATCGGGGCCGGGCGCTCGTGGACCGCGTGCACGATCTCAGTGTTATCGATGCCACGCAAGTACACGGACGTGACCCCGAGGTCGGCATGCCCGAGCTGCCGCTGGATGACGACCAGCGGCACACCCTCGCGACATCTCGACAGCGTGAGCATGCCGGAGCTGATGCGGGGCCAGCCGCCGACGCACACCGGCCGCGATCGCGGCGTTGCGCAGCTGAACACGGACCCCAGCGGCTGAGCACGGCCGTCCGCGAGTCGGGCCGCGTAGCACGCAGAACAACGCGCCGATCGGCAGGCCCGCGCGAAGAGTGAGCCAAGGATCGAGCGCCTCCGATGCCCAACGGTCCATCCCGACCTCACGGCGCCGGCCGCCCTTCCCGTGTCTGATCTGAATCGCGCCCCTGAACCGGTCCAGATCGCTCTCGGCCAGCGCGAGCGCTTCGCTGATCCGCAGCCCGGCGCGTCAGAGCACGACGATCACGCCGCGAAGCCTGACTCCGTCGGGGCCATCGCCGGCGGCGCGCATGACGGCAATGATCTCCTCGACCGTCGGCGGGTCCGGTGGATAGCGGAGCCCTTTGTTGCGAGGCGCTCGGCCGCGGTGGTACCCAGGTAGGGTCGCCGGCGACCGGGGCCGGCCAGCGCAATCCACGAGTGGAGCGGATTCCATGACGCCTCCTTCGGACGATGGTTGACCACGCCATCCTCCCGCGGAGCTCGATGACCCGAGCAGGCGTGCTGCGGACCCAGCCTCGCGCTCGCTTCTCGCGCTTTGCGCGAGCCGGCCCTGATGCCGCCGTATTCGCGATTCGCCCTCTGGGCGTCCGAGCCCGGCTTCTGCTTTCAGTGGCGCCGGCCGCTCGCTGAGCAATGGATTGCCCGCAAGCGCTTGGGGCGTCTTGAGCCGAGTGTCGTCTGTCTGCAGGGGTGGCATGAGCCAGGAGCTCGGCGCCGCGGCCCGGGGATGGTTAGACGGGCGGCCCTGCGCGTCGAATGATCCGAGCGCTCAGGTGTCCAGGAAAGTGGGAACACTCTAAGTCTGGCGAACGGTTTGAAGTCGTAGCGCGTGCCCACGCGATTCGTGCTTCTAGGCGGTTAGCGGCCTCCTCTGTTTCGACCCAGTGGATGGCGAGGAGCTCCGGGAGCAGCAGGAACGCGGAACAGCCGCTGGTTGGTCTGCTGGACCTTGGCCGGTGCAACGTGCGGCCCAGCGACCGTGACCATGGGTGGCGGTCGCAGTCCCAGCCAGCGGCGGGCAGGACGCCATACGGCGTGATGTGAGTTCAGGCGCGGACGTTAGTGAGCGTCCGCGCTTGGCAGCGGTTCCAGCACGAACACCTCGACGGCGAGGTCGGGGTCGATGTGGTTATCGCTCATGAAGCCGATCACCTTGCGTCCCGTCAGCTCCTCGATCTCGCGGCTGACGTCCTTCTTCATGACCATTTGCCAGCGGTGGCGCAGATCGAGTACCGCCGCGCTATCGCCGGCGTCAGCGAGCGTCTGCTCGCCACGTGTGAGAGTGTCCTGCAGCACCACGAACACGCCGTTGGCCCCAAGCGTGGTCTTTGCCTTCGTGGGGCCACGACCAGTCGTCCGGGACAGCGCCCGAACAACGGTGTTCGAGATCTTGGCGGCGAGTTCCCCATCCTGAACCGAGCCTTCGGGTGTCATCGTGCTCCTCCGATCTCTTGAGCGAGACTGATTCTGGCCCCCGCCTCGTCCTCACCAACAACGCGGGGGCGCAACGTCGCCGCGCTTGTGTCGTCTCCGGGCACCCGAACACGGTCCAAGCCAACGACTCCGTGGCGCCGTGGCCGAGTCTACTCGTGGTCACCGAAAGCCGGTGTCGCGCGGCGGCGACCTCCAGTCCAGCCCCTTCGAGGATGTGCGGGCACGTTCCGGCCGCATGTCTCACAGGAAGCTCCCCCAGAGATCGCCGAGCCGGTGACTACTTCGTGGTTGCGACACAGCACGCGTCCCGCCCAACAAGAACCGGAGCGCGTTGACTGCTAACCGCCCGACTCAGAGCGTTCGGGCGGAAGTGGGTGGCGCCTCCTCCCAGTCGCAGGCTCGAGCCAGCGCCTCACGCCCAACGCGTTGCAGGTCGCGCAGATACTCCAGGTGCGCCTGCCAACACGGATCCACCATGAGGTCGGCCGCGAGCCGCGCAGTGTCGTCATGAGCATCCAGCAGCTCGTAGACCAGGCGAGTAAGGTGCTCTCCGGGCCTCCCCGCTGTCGGTTTCGAGTGAAGCATTTCGAAACGGGGCCAGCTAGGCCGTCCGCTGCCTGGCTTCAGCGGCTGACTGCTCCGAGGGCGTGCCATCTGGCTGTTTGTTGACGACCTGGCTCCGGGCCAGTGTGGCGGCCGCGGCGAGCCTTTGGCGCGCGGTCATCGAGCCGATCCTCTTGGTTTCAGGCATGCGCAGACCGCTAAGAATCCGTGGCATCGTTCTCCGCCCCAGTGGCGCTGGCTGACGAGCACTTCGGCGATGGGCATGCTCTCAATCTCCCAGCCGGGGCTGAGTATGACCTCGGCCGCCGTCAGCTCGCCTTCCGCTATCCGTCGCTTAAGTTGGGCGCGCACACTACGCACTCGGTTGGCACGCTCTAAGGCCCGAACCTTCTGACGGCGGTCGACGGTGCTAGCCGTGAAATCCATGCTGCCTTCGCAGGCCGCCACGGTTTGGGCGGCGGTAGTTGGGTTTGGGTCCGTCCCACCCGAGAGGCTTCCCGCCAGCGGAGCTGCTCAAGGCCCAAAGCAACTGCTCGGCTCGTACGAGAGAAGCTGCTCGAGGTCTCATCCGCGACGGGGCGACCGCGTTGTCCGGTAGGCACAAGCTACCCCAGCAGCTCGCCAAGTCAAGAGCGCCGCACAGCGCGAACGTCTGTAATTCGCGTTGTCCGGCTTTTTCGGGTCCTGCCGACCACGCGACGGATGCACGATGTCCGTGCGCGCTACCGCGCTGCATGACAGCGAGGCGCCTGACCCAGAGGTTGACTCGCTGCTCGTGTCCGCCGGTAGCAGCAACGCAGGCTCGCCCGGTGAGATGGCTGCTGTTGGTTGCGGGAGCAGCCACGCCGGCGATCGGACCGCACGATCCAGCGGAGTGTTGACGACGCGGACGCGCTGGCGGACCACCCGTTGGTCAGCAAGCGGGCTGCGCCGGTGAAAGCACAAGCCGGGATACCGAGCGGGACGCGGAAATCGCGACCACGCGACACCATCTCCAGGCTCTCCCTATCGCGTGGAAGCACGCGCCGAACCCCGCCCTGCCGGCACCGAGGTCGCCGCCACGGGCCGCACTATCGCTCGCGCGCGAGCGCTTCGCCGAAAAGCGGGCGTCCGGATCTCGGCCGTGCCCAGTAGTTCGTCGCTCGTGCTTGCGCCCAGCTGCGAGCGCGGAGTCTCGGTCCGCTTGGGGCCGCTACGGACCATTAGCAGAACAGTTCCCGTCAGGTGGCCACCGGCGCCGGTCGATGGCGCAGCCGCCCCAGGGTGCGCGGCGTCTGTAGCATCGCTCGCCGACGACTAACCACTCACTCCGTGCCCGACTTGATCGACAATCTTCGCAAGCAGATTCAGGAGCGCCTCGACCAACTACTCAGCGAGGTCGAGAAGCTTCGTCACGCGCTCGCCGAACTCGACCCCCGAGGCGCGTCCACGCCGGCGCCGCCACCGACCTCGCCGCGGACGCGCCCTGCTTCGACTCCACGGCGCAGCGCGCAGACGCGCGGACCGAGAGGCCGCACGGCGCCCGGCGCAACCAAGGCGCGCGTGCTTGGAGCGCTCACGGATGGCAACGCGATGACCGCCGGTGAGGTCGCCTCCGCCACCGGTCTGCCGACCGCGACCGTTTCAACAACCTTGTCGAGGCTGGCCAAGAGCGGTGAAGTGCTCAAGGCCGAGCGCGGCTACCGCCTCCCGTCCCAGAGCCAGACCGACCGCTCCGCCGCACCACACGCCGGCGCGGACTGATCCCGGATCTGCGCTCGGCGACGCCGCTTGACGGCACTGCCTCGCGACGATTGGCTGCTCCCTTCACGCGGACTCAGCACTCTCGCGCGGTCCACGGTGGCTGTTGCTTGGCGCAGGCGGCCACCATGTTCGGGCGCGCGCGGGCGTTTGCAGCCAGTCTGGCGGTCAGGTCTGAGCAGGCGGTGGCCCGTTTCGGTGGCGACCGTTGCTTTGCCTCGGGTCGCGGCGCTCTCGTTCGCCACCGGGTCGCGCGAGCGCCGGGCACCGACGCGCGTCGACTTCCGAAACGTCGGGCGAATCCAGTGGTGTGACGCCCGCGATGAGGCCGCCGGTGGTGGTTAGGGTTTGTGCAGACTTGATTCGCACTGCCCCTGATTCCTGAAGCCGAGCAAACGCCAGCCGCCGTTCTTACATTGATCTGGGGGGGTAGGGCTCGTGGTGCTCGTGCCGGTCGTGGTGGGCGTGGTGCTCGTCAGGGTGCTGGTCGTACCGGTCTCGGTGGGCGTGGTGCTCGTCACGGTGCTGGTATTGGTGGCTGCTGGAGTCGTCGTCGTTGTGGTTGCAGCGCTCGTGGTGGTCGGCGGCCGGGAGGTGGCCGTGGTAGTCGGCGCTGGTGTTGCGGGCGAGGGCGCAAATACTTTCGCCAGCGGCGGATAGTCAAACCGAAGCGGTGTCATTGGGTTCGTTCTTGCGGCCGTTGCAATTAGTACGGCGTGAAGGGCGGGCGCATGGGTCGGCTGGTGTACCTGTGCGGTGCCGGGTGGGGGAACGGGCTTGGCGGCGGGGGCAGGCTTGGCTACCGGGACTGGCCTGGCCGGCGGCGCCTTCGCCGTCGTGCTGGATGTAAGTGTTTTGGTTGTACTAGGCGGTGAGGTTGCTGTACTCGGTGTAACTGGCGTGGTAGGTGTGCTAGACGTTGTCGGCGCTGGCACAAGTCCACCGTGAATCGTGCCGCCGCTCGCCGGCGCAGACTGAATCCCTCGCTGATGCGCGCCGGCGTTCGTCTGCGTGGTAGCCGCGACGATCCCTGTGGCAACCACGGCCGCGAACGAGGCGATGAGTCCGGAGCGCAGTGCACGCATAAGTCCCGTCTGCGGCGAACCAACCTCCGCCAACACCACCGCCCATGCTCGATCTGAGTAGTACGCAATGAAGGCGTGGACAACGTCGCGGTCAAGTTGCGTACCTGCCTGCTTGCGAAGAATGTCGAGCGCGCGCTTGTGTGGCGCACCGGGACGGTACGGGCGGTCCGATGTGATCGCGTCGAACGTATCAGCCACGGCAATGATCCGTGCACCGAGTGGGATTGCGCTCCCTACTTCGCCATCGGGATATCCGCTGCCGTCCACGCGCTCATGGTGGTGACGAATAATGTCCGCTAGCTTCGGATCACCCAACGTCGCGACCATTGTCGCGCCCTGGGCTGCATGCTGCTTGATGACGACAAACTCATCGTCGGTAAGCCGGCCTCGTTTGCGTAGCACTTCGGGCGGGGTGTGGAGCTTCCCTACATCGTGGAGTAGGGCGGCCATCTGAAGTGATATGACGTCCTCGTGGGCGAGCCTCATGTGCATCGCGGTTCCGGTTGCGTGGCGGGCCACACGGCGCGAGTGACCATGCAAGTACACATCCCGCTCATCCAGTGCTATTGCCAGTCGCTCGAGAAGCTTAGTTCGTGGCTCGACGTGCTCACGCCCGAGCTTGTCAAGCGAACTCAGGGTACGTGTAATGCGCCGCTCGATATAGATCCGGCGCAACCAGCCCCACGCGAGTAGGTCACTAAAGACGGCATCACGGACCAGCCGATGCCGCTGCCATAGAGCGCTACCGCCAAAGGAGGCCACCAACGCTAACACCCCAGCCAGTACCAATCCGGCCCACAGTGACGTTACAATGCCATTCGTGTGCAGGATGAGAACCAGCACGGTAGGCGCGCCGACCACCACTCCAGTAGCTGCGACAACCAGTAGGAGATAGCACGGGCGAAACAATGCGCGCATCGCGCGACCATATCGGCGCCGATCGCATCCGCATCCGAGCTGAGGCGCAACGACATGCGGTAGACTACGGTCGTGCGGAAGAGCCTCGCGGCCTGGCCGCCAACGAGCGCCATCAGGGTGTCGCGTGTGGGCATCGGATCTTGTTGCCGCGGTGGTGCAGAGCAGTTAGGCAGGTCCGACCTCGCCGCAGCGGCGGCGATCCCGCTTTCCTCCCGCCCGTGGCCGTTCAGGCGGTCGCGACAGAATTCCCGTTGCGAGGTCCCGCAATTCCGCCAACTGTGGGCACGGCAAGCGCAGCGCGCGTGAATTCAGCCGAACGTGATGACGCCACCGGCCGCCCGGAGCTCGGCGGGGCACGTCGGTGCGTGAGCGCCTTGGTCGTGAGGCCCTCACAATCAAGACGGTAAGCACGGCCTGGGCGCTCGACCACCGCTCAGCCAGGCGCCGCGGAGGCGCGGCGCAGCCGAGATCTCACTGCCGCCCTGGACGACCAGCAGCGCTCCCGCATCACTCCTCCCTTCCCTGGGCTGCGACAGCGCGTGGGCAGTAGAGCTCGGCGGGTAATCGTTCCAGCTCTCAAAGGAGGGAGCCACGTCGTCTGTTCAGCCGTTGCTTGACGCTGCCCGGCGGCGCTCGCCGGCGACCACGCCCGGATTCCGTGCCGGGGTAGCCCGGGCAACGAGGGCCCGACTTACCCTGCCGATCCGCCTACGGTCGATGAGATCATCGCTGTCATGCGCCAAGCCGGGAGCAATCGCCACGGACACCGCCTCAACGCCTTGATCGTCGTGCCCTGGCGCGCCGGGCTCCGGATCCAACAGGCGCTCTCGCTGAGCGAGACCGATCTTGATCAGCGCCGAGGCTCGATTTTGATCAGGCATGGCAAAACGATCGCCGACGCGAGGTCGGCAGGGACGCATGGGCATGGTCGGCGATTGAGCAATGGCTGGCCGACCGCGTGGAGCTTCCAGCCGGGCCGCTGTTCTGCGTGATCGACGGTCCGACGCGTGGACGGTCCTGGTCGGCCAGCGCGGCGCGGATCGAGCTTCACCAGCTCGCGCTCAAGGCAGGCGTCGGGCGACGCATGGCGCCGCACCAATATGCCGACCTCTGGGTTATGCCGACGCGTCGGAGAGTCGCCTTTTGTGGTGGGGATTTCCCGGTACTGAGTCGGCACTAACCCGTCGCCGTACAGTTACGTCTTCCTCTTGACGTGGCTAAGAACGTCGTATGGACGTGTCCCCTCGCCGCTCCGGCGGGCTGACGGACCCGGGCCGAGAAGCGCTGTCACGCAAGGCGTTCCGACCTGCTCGGCGCATGACGCGCAGCGGAAACGGTCTCCGCTGGCTGCCGGGTCGCTCTCTCGCGTCACTCATCGAGCGAGTCCGCCAAGAGGGAGGCGTTATGCCGATCTCTCCGACGCCTGACCGGCGATTTGCGGCATCTTTCCTAGCATGGTCGGCACAACCCAGAGGTCGGCATATTGGTGCTTGTGCCGACGTCGGCACAACCACCAGCTGCGCCACGCGCACCCCGTCGAGCTGCTGCACGAGGGGATCGGGCCTGCCGCTGATCCAACGCCAGCTCGGTCACTCGCATCTCTCAACGACCCGGGCAGATCTCCAGGGCATCGACACCGAGGAGATCATCTCGACGGTCCATACGCGACGCGCGCCGATGATGCACGCCATCGCCGGCCTCGCCCTGTAAGCCGAACCGTGCGGTAGCGCCGACGCGCTCCCGCACCCTCGAGCACCGCTGCCTGCCAGGCAAACAGCAGCGAGGCGTCAGCGCTGCTGGTCGATCATTGCGACGCTCCACCGAAGTGCCAACTGCTCGGTTCGTCCTCTAACACGAACAAGGAGAAGGCCGCATGAATCGTTCCCGCAGCCAACGGGCCGCCCGGGAGATGTTGAGCGAGGAGTTAGATGCGGTTCTGAAACAACTGCAGGCCGTCCGGGCCGCGGCGCGCGACCCGAAGGGCGAGTCGCTGGGCGTCCTCGTGGTGCAGCTCGGCGAGGCGGAAGAGCAGCTACGCGCACTCGTGAAGATGACGCGTGTCGTCAACCGCGAACTTCGGTGAGGCCCCGCATGCGATCACGCCGCAGCTGCGGCGTGATCGTTTGGCACTACGGCTACGCGACCGTCGTCGCGCAGCCCAATGGCCTTAGCGCTGGTCACGCGAGCCTTCCCGTTGTCGATTCGAAGCCCGGCAGCCGTCTCAATGAGATCCAGATGGGAACCTCGCGGGGCCTCAGGTGCGCACTCAGTTGGGACGCCAGAACGGCCACAGCCGTAACGGCCAAAGCCGTGCCGGGAGGCGTTCCCGCTGGCGCGTCGGCCGACGACGACGGCGCGCGCGTCGCGGCGAGCGATGGTCGCGGACGCGCGTCAATGAAGGTTCTGCGTCGGGGAGCGGGATCCCACCGACAGGCGCTCGCGGCGTGGGCCGACTGCCCCCGGGACCCGGTCCCTCACCATCTTCGTCATCCGGTCCTGGGTCGGAACCCCATCTGTGGAAGAGCACAAACCTCGACCCCGCGATCAGCAGACCCCCCCACAACAGCCCGAGCCAGAACAGCGGCCCCGCGGCCTGCTCACCTAGCGGCGCGAGGATCGCCACGAGACCCGGAAGTACGACCGCGGTCGCGAGCCCGGCGAACCGAAGCCAGAACCTGGACCGGCGACACTGCGGGCAGGCAAACACGTCACCGATGAGAACGCCGATCAGGATGGCCTCGACCGAAAGCACCATCACCACCTTCATGCCGCAACGCTTACCACCCACGCAGACGCCACCGCGAGCGTGCCTGGCGATGATTCTCACGACGACTCGACGCTCTAGGTGCACCCGCTGTCGCGTCGGGCTACAAGCAGCCGCAAAGGAAGGGTCGCCGACTGGCTCGCGGCCAGGACTGCTGAGTTTCGATCGACTCGACAGCTCACGTGCTGGCGGCCCTAAGAAGATCTTCCGATGCGGACCTAGGCTGGGAACGGCCGGGACCTTTTGTTCCGGGACGTAGATTGGGATGAAGTCGTGAAGGGGTGGTAGCGTCAGGCTCAATGGCAGACGACGAAGAGGCTGCTGAGAAGCCGCAGTCCGACGACCCGCCGCGGCGCAAGTGGCTGCGTCGTGGTCGCAGCTGGGGACCAGGGCGTGGTCGTGGTGGCGGGGGTGGCGCGGGCATCCGCGAACCGCGTCGACCGAGACCGGGCAGCGATGCTGACTCGGTTGAGGTTGGCGCCGAGAACAACGACGACTAGCCGCCGGACGGGAGCTCGATGAGCCAGCCAGCCCTGACCGGAAGATCGTGTGACCCGCCCAGGCTAATCACCTCCTCAATCCCGCGAAGGAACTCAATGCCACACGAGACACGAGCCAGAGCCGAGCAGCCAGCCGCTGTTGCATCGGGCTACCACCAGCGATCTCATCGCTAGCGTGACACCGCTGGATCCACCCGACGCTTCACAAGTCGGCGAGTTGAGCGCTGGGCCTGGCGCGGCCGTCGAGCGAGAGCGTCGCTGCGAGAGGCAAGCAGTAGCCCGGCGTCAACGTTCCTGCTCGATCAACTGGAAAGGAAGCGAATCCATCGGCTGAGTGTCGCGTTCGCGCGAAAGCAGCGGTGCGGCGTCAGGACTTGCGTGGACGGGGCGTAGCCGAGGCATCGCCCGGAGTCTTTCGTGTAGGGAAACACGATCAACAGCGGCCAGGGCGGAAGCCCGACCCAGAATCGGTCGTTGTTGGCTAGAGTGTGCCGGACCTCGCGCGCAGTAACGGGCTTCGGGGCTAACACGACAGACGAATGAGCAAGGAGGCCCAGTATGAAGTTTCGTATCCTGTTCGGCGCGGCCATGATGGTGGCGTCGGCAGCTACCGGATTGGTCGGTATCACAAGTATCGCTAGCGCCCACCGCTCCAGGACGCGGCCGATGGCGTACACGTGCACCGGTGGTGATTTCGCCTCGGGGAACTTCACCAGCATCCCTTCGGGGAGCTACGCCAGCATCACGGTTAAGGGTGTGTGCAACGTACAGCCCGATGCCGTGATCAACGTCGTCGGCAACATCAACGTCGCCGCCGGTGCTGTGCTCGACGCGCAAAGCGCACCGTCGACGATCACCGTCGGACACAACGTCACCGCGGCTCGGGGCTCACTCCTCGGCCTGGGCTGCCAGCCGACAAATTCTATTGGCATGTTCGCGGGAGTGCCGTGCGCGGTCGAGCCGGCCGGGCACACGACCATCACCGTCAACGGGAACGTCACCGCCATCGACGCGAACACCGTCCTGATGAGAAAAATGACGGTCAACGGGAACGTCACCCTGACCGGAGGGGGCGGTGAGATTCCCTGGTCGATCAAGGGCAACACGATCGGCGGCAACCTCACGATAACCGGGGTGACGGCCGACTGGCTCGGCGTGCAATTCAACGGGATCGGCCGCAACGCGACGCTGACCAACATCACAGCGACCGACCCGGGCGACCCGGGCCGCACCGTCGCCGTCGTCGAAAACACGGTCGCGCGGAACCTCAACTGCACGGGACTAGCCCCAGGCGTGTCCGGAGGTTTCATCCCCGGCGAGGTCAACCACGTCGGTCACAACGCGAACGGTCAGTGCGCATCGCTGAGCGCACCGCTGATCTGACCTCTTAGCACCCCGTCCGTCTGCCACCCGCTTGAGTCAAGCGGGTGGCAGACATGGCGCTGTGACGAGTGGGTTCCGTGAGGGCCCGGTGGATGATGCTCCGTTACCGACGCAGGCACCCGTTTATGGAAAAGCAGCAGCCCGCCGCTCGATCGGCGGAGTGATGTAACGGGCTAGCAGCGCCGGCGTCAATGCGAGCCTGACACCGCTGGATCCTTCCGGCGTTTCAGAAGCCGACCGAGCGCCAGCCCGATCGCGCGCGACTGGGCGTTTGAGCCATAGCGTCGCCCCGCCAGGCCAAGCGACAGTCGCCGTCGAGTCGATCGGCCGCTTGCTCATCGTTGACGGCCAGGGCGGCTGCAAACGGCCGCTCGCGCCCAGCACGGCGGCCGATGCGACAAACCAACAGTCTCCGACCTGGACGCCGCACTGCTCGGTTCGCGTGGAAGGAACGGCCACGGGCCGAGCTGCTCGACGAGTCCTTTGCCACGCACTCAGCCGTCGTGCCGCGGGCGGGCGGACGACTGCATGGCCCGGATGATGCGCAAGTCGAACCACGTGAGGTCGGGCGTCGGACGCCGCGCTATTGCTTTTGTAGGGCTTCTGACTACTGGTTCGCCACGATCTGGATCGTCAGGCCCAGCCCAGCCGCGCGATCGCCTTGGCCCGATCCGAGCGCCCGCACGGGCGCTGTGTCAGCTGACAGACGCCGGCAGCGGCTGCATAGGTACGGCGCCCTTCGCTCGCGTTCTCGTGAGCCCTGCAATCGGCGACGCCCGGCCTTGCGAGCGGGACTTGGACGCGTTCCGGCGCGGCGCGGCTGCGGGCCACTCGCCGCTCGAGGCCGCGGCGGGACCGTCGGGGCCGCATACGCGGCGCGGTTAACGGAGCTCGACGCCGCGTGAGTTGGCGATGAGGCCGGGTCGAGCCGGCGTCGGTGGTCGTCTGCGCGGTCGCGGTTGTCGGTCACGCACGCAGCGATGTCGTCCTCAATGGAAGGGGGTGCTGTTATCGGATGTGAGCGTGCGGTTACCACCTGTGGACACACTGCGTCCCCAGCCGACCTTCAAACATAGGAGAAGCCTCATGAGGCGATTTATCGTGGCGCTGGGTGTTGCGGGCGCGCTTGTCGCCGGACCATTTGTCGTGAGTTCGTTTGCGACCTCATCGACGCCGCGCATGGTCGCGAGATTTACGCAGAACGGCGGCGCGACGCGGTTCCACGCCCATGGAGTGGACACGGCTGCCAAAGGCAGACTCGTGGCCGTTGGCGCCTTTCGCGCAAAGATCACCTGTCTTGAAGTCACCGGGAACGATGGAATTGCGACGGCCGCGATCACGTCATCGCAGGACCCCAACAACCCGGTTGGTGAGACCATCGTGGCCGAGGGCGTCGACGACAGCGCCCAGGGAACGACCGATCTCTGGCGAACCTCGTTCGCGAACAACGGCGGGATCTTCCCCGACGCTGCGCACCCGGGATGCTTCTTGCCGATCTTCGCTCCGGTGCCCATCGACGCCGGACGCGTCCGAGTCCGCAGCTGATCGTCGAGATGCTCGCGACCATGGCAGGCCTGGCCACGAGTGTGGTCAGGCCTTCTGCTGCTCTACCCCAACTCGAGCGTCGAGGACGCCAGCCACAGCGGACAGACCTTCCCTGACTCAAAATCCAGGCTACTGGCAACGCTATCCACGGCATCGGTTTGAAGACCCGACAAGCCGGGTGCGCCGTGCCACGTAGGACTTGGACACGAGTGCGCACTCGTCGACGAAACCGAGTCTGCCGGCCGACGCTCCAGCGCTCAACGACGTACCCGAACGGGCGCTGGGTGCAGCGGCACCTTGGAACGCACCTGACGGGACTCGAACCCGCATCCTCCGGCCCCCAAAGCCGGCGCTTTCGCCAGATGCAGCTCGGCGGGGCGCGGTGAGCGATAGATTCCTCGGCAGCTGCCCTGGAATGACCGCGAGGCCTGCCGCCGCGGCGCGGATCCGCTTCGCCGCATCCGGATTGTCCAATTAAGCTACAAGTGCATCGACATCGTCTCGAGATGCCGGCCCGCAAGGGGACCGGCGGGAGGTTTGGACACGCCCCCGGCTCGCTCCCCATACGGGTCCGGCTAACTCGTACTGCGTCCAGGGCTTTTCTTCCAGGGCATTGGTTCCGCTGGCCTCCGGGCTCGCCTAGCCGAGTGCCATGAGATCGGGCAGTTGGCGAGTTGGAGCTGCCAGGGCATTCAGCGCCGCTGAGGCAGCCCTAAGCTGCTCAGCGGTCACCTCGGGTCGCGGGCCGTTGTCCGAACCCAAGGCCGCCGATGCGGCGTTGAGTTCGTGCGCGATCGCTTCGGCTCGCGATGCGATCACCTCGACCTGGTTGCCGACCAGTCCGCGGCTCGCGCCTCCCCGGGCAGATTCCGCATCTGCCATCGTCCTTCACCTCCTTCCTACGGCGCCGTGGTGTTAGAGGTTTCCTTCTGAGCCGCGGTTCTCAGACCCGCGCTCGTGCGGTAAGCATAAGAGCTGTGTCTAGTCAGCGGGGGTGCTGCCGGTGATGCCGGCGTCTAGGCGCAACAGATCGCTGACCGTCTCTCTGCGCACTACCACGCGCGCGATGCCATCGCGAGCGAAAACCACGGGCGGTCGCGGAACCTTGTTGTAGTTGGACGCCATCGAGTATGCATACGCCCCGGTCACGGGCGTGCACAGAAGATCGCCTACACGCAGATCCTCAGGCACCTGCGCGTCGCGAACCAGCACGTCGCCGGACTCGCAGTGTTTGCCCACGAGTGAGACGACTCGCGGCCGGTCAGCGTCTACGCTGCGCGGGAGGAAGGTCTCGTAACGGGCGCCGTACAGGATAGGCCTGGGGTTGTCGCTGATCCCGCCGTCCACCGAGACGTACGTTCGCACCCCGTGGATCTGCTTGATGGTACCGACCCGATACACCGTCATGCCCGCAGTGGCGGCGATCGCACGACCTGGCTCAGCGGTGATGGTTGCTTCGATCCCGTGCCGGACGCACGCGCGCTTGACGACTTCACCCCATTCGGTGATCGACGGCGCTCGCTCGGACCCGGCGTAGGTGACGCCAAGCCCGCCTCCCACGCACAGTTCCGGTAGAGCCAACGGCCTGAAGAGCCCGGCGATCGCGTCTACCGCCTGCTCGAACGAGCGAAGTTGGACGATCTGGCTGCCGATGTGCACGTGAATTCCGAGGAGCTCGATGGCCGGCGATCTCGCCGCGCGCCGCGCGGCCTCGGCGGCCTCTCCGCTAGCCATCCCGAAACCAAACTTCGAGTCAGCCTGGCCAGTGCTGATGTGCTCGTGGGTCTCCGGCTGGACGTCCGGCGTCACACGCACGAGCGCCGGACTCGCGACCCCGTCCTCCGCGAACAGTGAGTCGAGGCGGTGGAGCTCGTCAAAGGAGTCAATGACGATCCGGACCCCACGCGATCTCGCGACGCGCAATTCGTCGAGGCATTTGTTGTTGCCGTGGAGGATCAGCATGTTGGGGGGGACCCCGGCGGCGAGCGCGGTTCGCATCTCCCCGTCTGTGGCCACGTCGATCCGGATTCCCTCCTCGTGGACGAGCTGTGCCATCGCTGCACAAAGGAACGCCTTCGAGCCGTACGCCACACCCGCGCCGAAGGCATGGCGTGCCTCGCGACAGCGCGTCCGAAGGTGTCCTTCGTCATAGACGATGAGTGGCGTGCCGACCTCTTCTGCTAGGGCGAGAATGTTCACCCCCTCGATCTGAAGGCAACCGTTCTCATCGGTCTCGGCCGAGTCGGGGAGGAGTTGCCGAGGAATTCTGTTCATACGCTGAGAAGAGGCTTTGGCGAAAACCATGCACGCGTCAGAAGTGGCGAGTGTAGAGTCGCCCCGCGTGGACCAGCGCATCGCCTCGACCATTCTGACGCGCATCGCGGGAGACCTCGAGGGATCCCTACGTGAGGCGTCCGAGCACGCGTTGCCGCCTGGCGCCGGCCTCAGGGTCGAGGCGGTCGTACCAAGGAAGGTTGCCGACTTTCGGGCGAGATTCGACCCGCCCGGTGAGTCATCGGAGCAGCGGGGCGCGCTCGTTAGCGCTGCTGAACGACTGCGAGGTCTGCCATGGGTCGCGCGCTGCGTCAGCGTCCCGCCGAACCTGTACATCGACCTCGAACTGGACCGGCTGACCGTCATCCTGCGCGAAGAGCTGACCCCGGAGCGTCGCCTCGGCTTCATACCCGATCCCAAGCTCGAGGGCCGCCTTACGAGCCTCGCCTTTTGCTCTCCAAACGCCAACAAGCCTCTTCATCTAGGTCACGCCAGAAACATGTTTGTCGGCGCAGCGATCGGCAACCTGCTCGAGCTCGCGGGCGCCCGTGTCATCCGGTCCTGCTGCGTTAGCGACTACGGCGTGCACATCTCAAAGGCGCTCGCTGCATACGTCCGCTACGGAGCAGGGGCGACTCCGCAATCGGCTGGCGAGAAAGGGGATCATTTCGTCGGGCGCTTCTACGCGCTGTTCTGCGCCGATCCCGTACTGGCAGAGGGTCCAGGCGGCCCGCAGTCGCTCACGGTCCGCTGGATGCAGGGTGACGCGGAGGTGCGCGAGCTCACGCGCCGACTTACCGGCTGGGCGGAGGACGGGTTCGGCGAGACGTTCGCGGGGTTCGGGATCAGCTTCGATCGCCGGTTTCGGGAGACCGGCGAGCACCCCTACATCGAGCGTTTCATCGAGGAGCAGAGAGCTCGCGGGACCCTCCGAGAGGACAAAAATGGGCGGCTCGTCGTGGACGTCGACACCAACCCGCCGCAGAGCGTGCCGCTCGCTCGCTCCGACGGAAGCCCGCTCTACATGAGTCATATGGTGGCAGCAATCCTCCAGCGCGTAGAGGCCCTCGGGCCCGACATCGAGGCTCTGCTGACCGTAACCGGACAAGAGCAGGTCGCACCGTTCACGCTGCTCGGTGAGCTGCTCGATCGATTCGGCTACGCCAAGGGTATTCGGCTCCGTCACCTCACCCACGGACTCGTCGCCGATCGAGGTCGCTCTTTGAGCTCGCGGGAGGGGACGAGCCTGACGATCGACGGGGTCGTCGAGGACCTCGCAGCGGACTGCGGGGCGGAGGGCGCGCGCAGCGCACTCAGGCTGTACATGCTCTCGCGCCCGATGACCAAGCGGCTGGAATACTCGCGCGAGGCCTGCATCGAGATGGGTTTGGGCGCGCTCGTCGACGCGACGGCCACGCTGGAGGCGACAGCAAAAGGGGCGCGGTTCTTGGCGACCCGCCCGAGTGCATTCCGGAGAGCCGCCGATCGCGAGCGGTGTGACGCGTTCCGGTCGCGTCTCACGAGCTACCCGTTCACGATCGACCGGGCGATCAGGCGCCTTGACCCATCGTTCGTGGCCAACCATGTCTGCGCCTTGTGCCGTGACTTCGCGCTGCTCTGCCGGGCGGGCGGTGGGCCCGAGCGTGTACCCCACGAGCTGTCCGAGTTGTTCTCGCCGATCCACCAGGTGGTCGGCCACGCGCTGGAGACACTCGGCCTTGATTGCCACCGCACGAGGATGCCCGAAGTGACCTGCGGGAGGTTCGCGCGCGCCGATCCGGTGCGTCCCGGCCTCCCGCACCGGCTGGGGACTACGTACGGTGGGGTGTCGGCGTGAGTGATGTGCCCAGTGTGCTCGTGACCGGCGCTGGTCGAGGCCTTGGGTATGAGCTGTGTCGACGTTACGTGCGGATGGACTGGCTAGTGTTCCCCCTGGTGCGGGCTGGACACAGCGTGGGACTGTTTGAGGCGGCGACCGGGGGTTCATGCCATCCGATCGTCGCGGACCTCAGGAGCGATGAGGCGCCGGCAGTGATCCGCGGGGCCGTTTCCGCGCAAACCGACCGTCTCGAAGTTTTGATCAACAACGCCGGCGTGCCCGGTGCCTCGAGCACGCTCGAGGCACTGAATCCACGCGAGCTCACTGAGCTCCTGCAGGTACACTGCGTCGGCGCCGTCCGATGCACGAAGGCGGTTCTTCCCATGCTCCAGGCTGGGTTGAGACCGAGAGTGGTGAACGTCACGTCGCGGACGGCGTCGCTCGCGCGCAACGCCGCGGAGGAGTTCGTCGGCGAGACGATCTCCTACTCCTATCGAATCGCGAAGGCGGCTCAGAATATGCTGACGCTTTGCATGAGCGACGAGCTCGCCGCCTCGGGTGTGGTCGTCTGCGCGTTGCACCCCGGCGAGTTCGCGAGCGCGCTCAACCCCGACGCGAAGGAGTCTGCGGCCGTCGCTGCGAAGCGGATCGTGCCCTTTGTCGAGGAACTCGGACCCGACGACCACGGTCGCTGGTACGACTCGAGGCGACGCCTGATGCCATGGTAGGAGACCACTCCACCCCGTCCTTCCGGGGCCTCCTTGAGCTGCACGGGGGCTTAGAGTCGTTGGCGCGCAAAGCCGACGGCCAGCGCTTCGTGTCTGGTTGGCACGCGGACAACCCTTTTGCTGAGCAATTCCTCGGACCGCTCGCCGACCCGGCGCTCGACTCGACCTCCTATCAGTCCTACACCTCCGACGACATGCTGCTGGGACGAATACAAGCGATGCACAGGAGGTTTGACGGTCTCGACCTCACTTCCGGGCGAATCCTTCCGGGTGACGGCTCGACGGGGCTGATCACAACTTTCTTCTTCTGGCTGTTCAACAGTGGGGTGCGCGTCGTCTACTACGTGCCCACTGTCCACGACACGTTCTACTATTTCTTCGAGCACTCGAGATTGGATGTTCGACGCGCGGCTTCCAGGCATCCGTTCGAGCCAAGGTTCGCGCTCGATCTTCCCTCCCGGACGAGCGTCCTCTTCATCGCCGACCCCACGTGGTACGTAGGCCGGTCGCTGGCGCCCGATGTGATCGAGGCGATCGCCGCATGGCAGCGCGAGTCCGGCTCGATCGTGTTCGTCGACGGCACCTGGCAGTACCTCCAGTGGGACGGGTCACGATTCGAGCGCAGCTCGCGGCTCGAGCCCGAATACACGGTCAGGCTGATCGGCCCTACCAAGGCTCTGGGACTAAACGGCCACCGCTTCTCCTATATGGTCGTTCCGGAGCGGCTGCTAGACGAGCTCGCCGACGTGCACGAGAACCTTCACGGCTCTACTTCGGTGCACAATCTGGTGTTCGCACGACGCGCACTCGAGGTCATGCTGAGCGAGAGCGCCAACACCAATCTAACCAATCACGTCCGCGGCATTTACCGTTCGCTGGTTGAGGGCGGCCATCTCGAAACTGACGTAGAGCCGCATTGCGGGCTCTATTGTTTCGCCCGCCCGACGCGCGACCTGGACGGCTCGCTGACAATGGGCGGCGAGTACTACGAGATCGATGGCTATCCTGGATACGTGCGCGTCAACCTCCTTGGTGGCGATGAGCTGACGGCGCTAACGAGCTGAGGTGGTGAGCGCTGAGACACCTGCAGCGCCGGGTAGGAGCAACTTGGCTGACCCGGCCTCCGCCGTGCGGCGCGGGCTTTATCCAAAGGCCCGGACGCGTGTCACCGGTCGTCTACGGGTGTCCGACGTCCACACCTTGTACTACGAATGCTCCGGAAACAGGTCTGGGAGGCCACTCTTGTTTCTCCACGGGGGGCCTGGGGGCGGCGCGCACTCGACTTTCAGTCGCTATTTTGACCGTGACGGGTACCTAATCGTGATGTTCGACCAACGCGGGTGCGGCCGCAGTTCGCCGCGGGGCTGTGTGGACCAGAACACTACCTGGCACATGGTCGAGGACGTAGAGGTGCTGCGTAAGGAGCTTGGCGTCGACCGCTGGGTCTTAGCCGGCGGGTCGTGGGGTAGCACTCTTGCGCTCGCATACGCGCAGACGTACCCCGAGAGAGTCGATGGAATGTTGTTGTGGGGGGTGTTCATGCTCCGTCCTAAGGAGGTCGACTGGTTCTACGGTGGCGGCGGTGCCGACGCGGTCCTGCCCGATGCATTCGAGGAGTTCATCCGCCCGATCCCGCCAGACGAGCGGGACGATCTTGTGGCGGCGTTTCACAGTCGCCTCTCGGGTGAGCACGGGCGCGAGGCCCAAGTCAGCGCGGCCCGAGCCTGGAGCGGATGGGAAGCCGCAGCGAGCACGCTTCAAGTCGATGCGGCGCGCGTGGCTCGTTTCAAAGAGCCGAATTTTGCGGTCCCGTTCGCGCGCGTCGAGTGTCACTACGTCCGCAACAACGGCTTCCTCCGATACCCCGATCAGCTCCTCGACGGTGTCGACCACATCCGCGGCACGAGGGCCGCTATCGTCCAGGGCCGGTACGACATGGTGTGCCCGATGATCACTGCGTGGGAACTCCACCGACAGTGGCCAGAGGCTAGATTCGAAGTCGTCCCAGACGCCGGTCACTCGGCGTCCGAGCCGGGGATGATCGACGCGTTAGTCCGCGCCGCTGACTGGCTCAAGGACGGATGAGCAGCGATCCTCTCGCCCACGGCCGGCGTGCCAGACGGCATGGGCCTTGGCAAGTGGTAACGATAGGTTTCGGGCCGTCCGGGCTGGCGCTCGCGGTAGCGCTCGAAGAGGCTGGTGCACTGAGAGGCGCGCTGTTCCTAGAGCAGCAGCCCGGGTTCTCGTGGCATGCAGGGATGTTGCTCGAGGGCGCGCGGGTGCAGGTGTCCTGCCTAAAGGACCTGGCAACTTTGCGCAACCCGCGCAGCAGGTTCACCTTTCTAAATTACTTGGAAACGACTGGGCGCCTCGACGAGTTCGTGAATCTTGGAACGCTTAGACCTACGCGTCTTGAGTTCAACGACTACCTGCAGTGGGCTGCACGCGAGCTTGACTCGAACGTGATCTATGGCACGCGCGTATCACGAGTTGAGCCAGTCGTCGGTGCCCGCGGCGACGTAGCCGCTCTCAAGGTGATCGCCGTTTCGCTGGAGCACGATCATACCGAGGAGCACCTGGCCCGGAACGTCGTCCTGGCCGCCGGCTCGAAGCCAAAGGTGCCCGCGCGGGTCAAGCTCGCCGGGAGCGAGCGGATCTTTCACTCCGACGAGTTTCTCCAGCGCATCGGGACGTCGTTTACGGAGCGCGACCGGGAGTACCGTTTCCTCGTGGTAGGCGATGGGCAAAGCGGCGCCGAGATTTTCGATTTCCTGGCCTCCGAGTACCCCCACAGCACAGTGACCGCCGCCACCCGCGGCATCGGCTACCGGCCGATGGACGAGACTCCGTTCGCCAACCGTGCGTTCTTCCCGAAAGCGGTCGACGTTTTCTACGAGCTGCCGGAGACCAAGCGGCGCGAGCTCATGACGGCGTTGCGAAATCTGAACTACGGTGTCGTCGACCGTGAGCTGATCGACAGGATCTACCGGCGCGTATACGACGCCACCGTCGTGGGCCGGAGGGCGCTAGAGATCAGGCCGTTTCTCGAATTGCGAACCGCTGAGGACAGCGCTGCTGGTGTCACGGTCGAGCTTCACGACTGGCTGCACGAGCAGAGCGTGCGCTTCGAGGTCGACGGGGTGATCGTGGCTACTGGCTACACCGCATCGAACCCCCACCCTCTCTTGGCGGGCCTCGCCCCTTACTTGAAGATCGACACGGCCGGTCGCTACCAGGTCGATCGCAACTACCAGATCAGGTGTCACGATGGGTTCCGACCCAAGGTCTTCCTCCAGGGCTACGCCCAGGAGACACACGGAATCAGCGACACGCTGCTCTCGCTTGCGTCCGTTCGGGCGTGGGATATTTGCACGAGCGTTCGGAACTCGAGCGCCCATCAAGATCGCTTGCCGGCAGTGCCCGTCGGGCAGCAACCGGCCACAGTGACGGAGGTTTAATCGAATGTTCATTAGTAAGTTCGACCCGGCCCTTTTCGTCCGCGAGTACGGCGAGAACAGCATGCGTGTTGCACCTCCGGATGGCTTTCCCGAACCTCCGTTTGGCGCAATGTGGGGCACCGTCGACCCCGGCGAGACTTCGACACCGAACAATCACCACGAGGCCGAAGCGTTCTTCGTCCTCGATGGCGAGGGTGAGGTTGAGGTGGACGGCCGGCGCGAGAGGGTGGGGACCGGGGACCTCGTGTACGTCGAGCCCTTCGAGAGCCACACCCTGCGCAACGGTTCCTCCGAGGCAGACTTGCGGTTCTTGTCCATTTGGTGGGAGGATCGATCACTGCTCGAGCGGTCCGAGCAGCTCCGCGATGCTGAGGCTCAATCGGGTGAACCGAAACGGGTCCTGGTGACCGCGACTCCTCCGACGGTAAACGGCGGCCTTCATCTTGGTCACATCGCGGGCCCCTACTTGGGCGCAGACGTGCACCGTCGCTACCTCCAGATGCGGGGTCGCGAGGCTTACCTCATCACGGGAAGCGACGAGAACCAGAGCTACGTCGTCACGAAGGCGCGACAGCGCGGATGGACAGCGAGTGACACGGCCTCCCGTTTTGGCGACGAGGTGGAGGGCGGATTGCGGGCGCTGCATATCGAGCCCGATGTCTACGGCCGGCCGAGCACTTCAGCCCATCACGATCGCATGTGCCGTGAATTCGTTAGCAGACTGTATTCAAACGGCGCACTCGAGATCCGCGCATTGCCGGCGCTCCATTGTGACACCTGTGACCGTTATCTGTTCGAGGCGCACGTGTCGGGCTTCTGCCCCCATTGCGGCTCGCACTCGGATGGCTGCGCTTGCGAGGACTGTGGCCGTCCCAACGATTGCGTCGACCTCGTCGATCCGAGATGTGGCTTTTGCGGGCGCGTGCCGAGCATCCGCGATGTGCCGCGCCTTTATTTTCCGCTGAGTCGCTATGAGGAGCAGCTCCGCCGGCATCTCCGCACAGTGTCGATGAGCCCTCACCTAGCGGAGCTCTGCGAGAAGATGTTTGACGATGGCCTGCCGGATATCGCCGCGAGCCACGTCGCCGACTGGGGAATTCCGGTCCCCGTTGAAGGACTCGAAGGCCAGGTGATCTACGTGTGGCTGGAGATGTGTCCCGGCTATCTCGCAGCCACGCAGCAACTGGCGGACAAGGATGCGTCGATTCAGGGCTTCGAGACCCTTTGGAAGGACTCGACCGCCGAGGTCGTCCACTTCTTCGGCTTCGATAACGGGTACTTCCATGCGCTGCTCTTCCCAGCGCTCCTGATGGCGTACGACCCGGACATCCAGCTTCCGTCCGTGCTTGTCGTGAACGAGTTCTACCTGCTCGATGGGGAGAAGTTCTCGAGTAGCCGCGAGCACGCAGTTTGGGCTGCCGAGTTCGCGCGCGAGCAACCCGCCGACTGCGTCCGCCTCTACCTATCCAGAGATCGACCGGATCACAAGCGGACTAACTTCACACTGGCCGCGTACCAGACGTGGCTCGACGATGAGCTGTCTGGACGCTGGCAGCGGTGGCTCACGGGCCTTGGTGAGCGCGTCGTTGATGAATTCGATGGCCTGGCGCCTGCGACGGGAACCTACACGGCGGCGCACAGAAAACTCTTTCGGACGATCACCAGCCTCGTCCGCCGCGCCGAGGACGCGTTCGACGCACGCGCGTTCTCCCCGCCTGATGTGGTCAGCGCGCTCAGCGAACTGGTGCGCACCGCCGATCGCTTCAGTCTCGCTGAGAGTCACCTCAGACAGGCCGAGGGACGAGCCGACGAGCGCAGAACTGCGATCGCTCTCGAACTCGCGGCGGCGCGATCACTGGCCACCGTCGCCGCTCCGCTGATGCCCGACTTCGCGCAGCATCTGTGGGCAGCGCTTGGTTTTGAGGACGAGGGTCCGAGTCGCTGGACCGACGGGGTTGCCTTCGTGCCCGCCGGTCAGGACGTGTCGGGCCTGCTCGGCTTGACACTCCCAGGCCCGGCCGCATCGGACGCACGACGCGACGGGTCGGAGGAGAGCGATAGCGGACTCATGCGGCCGCTGCACGCGCATCCGGGCCGAGCCTGATGCAGCGGTGATCGCACCGACAACCCGGCTCGCATGTGAGCCCGCTTGGCCCACGGCCTTTTCGAGACCACAGGGGTTGAAGACCCCAAGGTTTGGGCACGGGTCCGATCGTCATGGTGCGCGAGGCAATTGTCAGTCAGATCGAACGATGCGAAGGTCGGTGGCTAGCGGGCGGTTGCCTGTATTACCGGGCTCTATGGACGTCGCGGCGGTGTTCGATGCCAAGCACAATGACCCCTGTTGGCTCCTCGCGGACGCGGTACAGGATGCGGTAGGTACCGCGCCGTGCCGACCAGATCCCGGACAGCTCTCGGCAGAGCGGCTTTCCTACGCGGAGCGGCTCTCGTACCGACGTGGTCGTCAGGAGCTCGATCACCGCGCCGGCAACCGGTTCGCGCAGCGGAGAGAGCGCTCGGGCTGCGGGAGGGGTGACGACGAGCTCGTACTCGTCGGGTGGGGTCACCGCAGGCGTCGCACCGCGTCAATTCCGCGGACGACATCGCCGCGCATGTAGGCCGCGTCTGCCTCTCGGATGTCGGCGAGCGCCTCGGCATTGCTGAGGACAGACAACTCCTCGAGTCCGGCGAGGTCTGCGGCGCTGATTAGGACGGCGGTCTCGCGACCATTGCGCGTGATGACGACGCGGTCGTGCTCACGCTCGACTCGGTCGACTAGTTCGGAGAGGTGGTCTCTGACTGAGCGCAGCGGTTCCGTGGTCACGCCACAATTGTGGCGTTAATCGGGGTCGTGTCGATCAGTGATCTCCTGGAAGGCTGCTGGTCAGCCGTGTGCAGTCGGGCGTCGGCCCAGGGATGCAGGTACCTCCCCTCGGTATCGCCCTGTGGGCCGCGCGAGCTTCGGTGCCGCCATCGTCGGGTTGCCGACCCGACTAGCTCAATGGGGCGAAACGCCTACAGCGCTTGGTGAAGAGGCGATCGTATCGTGATGAGCGGGGCGCTCGGCCACTGGTGTTGCGTCGACCTGACATACGCCCTATATGCTACCCTACATATGTGCGGAAGACGAGCGTATACCTGACAGAGCTGGAATCACGTCGGCTCGCCGACCTTGCTCGTTCCGAGGGGCGGTCGCAAGCGAAGATCATTCGTGAGGCGATCACGGCGTATGTTCCGGCCGGGAAGGGCGATGGGGACTTCGCGCTCGCGGCTGGCTTCCCCCGGATCGATGACGATCCTCGTCCGATCTCTGAGATCCCGGAGGATGAGCTGCTCGATGGCTTCGGCCAGTGACGCTGGTCATTGATGCGGGACCGCTAGTCGCGGTGGCCGACGAGCGCGACCCGCGCCGCGGTGAGATCCACGAGCTGCTCCGCGCAGAGCGAGGCCGGCTGTTTATTCCGGCTCCAGTGACTGCCGAGATCGACTATCTGCTGGGCCAGTGGTTCGGCGCGCCCGCGCAGCGGGCGTTTCTTGAGGATCTGGCGGCGCGCAGATACGAGAGCCCCGGCCTGGATTCCGGTGATTATCAAGCCGCGCTCGAGCTCGACGGCCGGTACGGCGATCTGAAGCTCGGGTTGGCTGATCTGTCTGTGGCGGTGCTAGCCCGCAAGCTCGGGACGCTCCGAATCCTCACTTTCGATCAGCGGCACTTTCGTGCCATCCGACCGCTCCAAGGCGGCAGGTTCACGCTGCTTCCCGCCGACCGGTGAGCCCACGACGCAATGCTGCGGTCGATTCTGACCTAGCCATCGTCGGGTTGGGGACCCGACGGTCGGCCGGACCCAGCCGTGAAATCGGCTAGCAGCTGCCGCCTGAGTTCGCCCGATGGGCCGGAGAGCGCCCGGTCCGCGATCACGCGGAAGCGCTTGTGAACCGAGCGTCATGTGTGGAGTCGTGATTGAGTGTTTGAGCGCATGGTGGGGAGTGGGTAATGAGGATGGCCCGGGTCATGACGAGCGCCTCCGCGGCTGGGTTGGTGGTGGCTGGCGTGTGGTGGCGCACGCATCCGAGCGCGTGTCCGTATAGCCAGCGGTTCTGGGTGCGGCCGAGCATCCTCGAGCGCGACGCCCGTCGCGCCGGGTTTACACCCGAGCATCGCATCGGCAGCCGCTTGGGCTACTTGGCAAGGTTCAGAAGCGCTTCGCCCGCGCCGCGCTAATCGACGCCAGCGAACTCGACCCGCAGATCCACGAGGTGCTAGCGGCGTCCGACGTGCTCGCTTCACGCGACGGGCAGGAGAACGAAGGTGACGCCGACCCGGCTTGATCTCCTGGACGACGACGATCTAGACCGGCTCGCAGAGCTACTCGCGCCGAGGCTCGTGAGCCGGCTGACGGCTTCTGACGCCCACGAACAAAGCTGGCTCGACACTCGCCGTGCGACGAAATACCTTGGGATCAGCAGGAACGCGTTGCACGAGCTCCCCGCTCAACGGGCGATCCCCTTTGCGCAGGATGGCGACGGCTGCAAATGCTGGTTTCAGCGAGCAGATCTGGACGCTTGGCGGCGCGGCGAGAAGGCTTATGCAGCCAAGACGCAGCCAAGAAGCCAAACTCCACAGTTGCGCGCCGCGGGGGGATATAAAGAAAGCCCCGTGGTTACGGGGCTTCGGAGAGCGCGCCCGGCAGGATTTGAACCTGCGACCTTTCGCTCCGGAGGCGAACGCTCTATCCCCTGAGCTACGGGCGCTCGGGGACCGTCCGGCATGAGCTTACCGGTCGGCTCGCGGCCGATCCGGATCGTCCGTCACCATCGCCGCTGCCGTGGAGATCGCCATCATTGCCGACACGCACATGCCGAAGGGAAATCGGCGGCTGCCGGAGGCCTGCATCGAACGGCTGAAGAGGGCGGACGCGATCGTCCACGCCGGCGACTTCACGCGGATCGCGGTGCTCCGGGGGCTCGAGTCCTCCGGCCGCGTGTTCGCCGTCCACGGGAATGTCGACGACGCCGAGCTGCGGGCGCTGCTGCCTGAGCGGCTGACGATCGAGGAGGGCGACGTCCGGATCGGCGTCGTCCACGACGCGGGCCCTGCCCGCCGGCGCCTCGACCGGCTGCACGCCTGGTTTCCTGACGCGGACGCCGTCGTCTTCGGCCACTCCCATATTCCGCTGCACGAGCGCGCCCCCGACGGCTTTCAGATTTTCAATCCGGGCAGTCCCACGGAGCGCCGGCGCGCCCCCCGGCACACGATGGGCAGGGCGTGCATCCGTCACGGTGCGGTCACGTTCGAGCTCATCGGACTCGGCTGACAGACTGCCTCGGCGATGGACCTCTCGATCTTCTTCGCCGGCACCGGTGGCTCGATCCCGACGGCGCGGCGGGGACTGCCCGCGGTGCTCGTCCGTCGCGGCGGTGACCGGATCCTGTTCGACTGTGGCGAGGGCACGCAGCGCCAGCTGGTGCGCTCGGTCGGGCTCGCCGACGTGAACGAGATCTTCCTGACGCATTTCCACACCGACCACTGGCTCGGGTTGCCGGGGATGCTGAAGACGTTTGACCTCCGGGGCCGCGAGCGGCCGCTTGCGATCAACGGGCCGCCCGGGTTGCGCGAGGTGCTCGTGTTCGCGCTGCGGGCGTTCGGCCGGGTCCGGTTCGACCTGCAGCTCGTCGAGCTCGCGACCGGCGACGTGCTCGAACGCGACGGCTACAGCATCGCCCCGGTTCCGGTCTCGCATCGCGGGCCGGCGTTCGGGTACGTGATCTTCGAGGACGAGCGGCCGGGCGCGTTCGACGCGGACACCGCACGGCGGTTGGGGCTGACCCCGGGACCGGAGTTCGGCCGGCTGCAACGAGGCGAGACGATCAACGGCGTCACACCCGAGCAGGTGCTGGGCCCTCCCCGGCCGGGACGGAAGATCGTGATCTCGGGCGACACGATGCCGACCGAGACGATCAAGGTTGCGGCGGATGGAGCCGACGTGCTCGTGCATGAGGCGACCTTCGCCCAGGATGAACGCGAGCGAGCCGCCGAGACCGGTCACTCGACGGCGGAGCAGGCCGCGACGATCGCCAGGGACGCCGGGGTCGCGATGCTCGCGCTCACGCACTTCTCGACGCGCTCTCCGGTGGGGCTCCTGCGCGATGAGGCACGCGCCGTGTTCGCGCCGACCGTGCTGCCCCGGGACTTCGACACCATCGAGATTCCGTTTCCCGAGCGCGGGCAGCCGCAGCTGGTCCCCTGGGGCGATGCCGAGGAGGCGAACCGTCCCGACCCCGATGCCGAGGAGGCCGAGGCAGCGGCTCCCTGAGCGCCGGGAACCCGCGCGCGGCGGCGCTCCATTGCAGTAGGGTGGCGCGCTGTTGGAGAAGAGGATGCGAAGCCGCGGCGAGGACGGAGGTGCCAGCCGGTGGACCGGCGCCATGGAACGAGCGCCGGTTGGTGTGGTCGTAGTGGTCCTCGCCTGCGCTTCGGCAATGCTCGTCTCCGGGGCGATCGTGGTCGCCAGTGCTGCGTCACGCCCGCTGCAACATCGACGAGCCGCCCACATGCTGGGCGTGGCCGTGGTCGATCCGCAAGCCTCCGCCGAGCTCCGTCTCGGCTCCGTGTCGCTCCGCGTCCGCGGTCCCGCCGGCGCTCGCGTCGAGGTCAGCTCGCGGCTGCTCGCAACCGAGCGCGCCGGCGCGCGACGCGGTGAGGGCGAGGCGGCGCTCGCGCCCGCAGCGGTCGCGCTCTCGGCCGCGGGGCGCGGGGCGACGACGCTGACGCTGACGGCGGACGCCAGGGACCGGATCAGGGCTGCGCTGGCCCGCTGTGAGCGACTCGTCCTCGAGGTCTCACTGAACGGCCGGGGGAACAGGCGATTCGCTCTGGCGATGCCGCCGTGCCCGGCGCTGCGCGCGCAGCTCGCGCGGCTGATCGATACGCCTGGAGGCGATTTCTCGGCGATCGACCGGGGCCGGTGGTCCGGACGGCCGGCGCGCTTCGAGGTCGGCGCGGCGGTCGCTGATTTCAGCCCGCCGCCGGCTGGTCACGGCCCCGACGATGGCACCGATTGCGACAAGACCGGCATGTACGACGGGCCGCGTCCGTTCGCCTACATCGAGCCGTACATCGATGCGGGCCACGTCGGGCACTACGTGGCCGGCGATCCGTACCTCGACTGCAACGGGAACGGCCGCTGGGACGGCAACCTGCTCGGCGGCGGCGAATCGACTCCCCGCTACTTCACCAAGGTGGCGGATCCGGTCACGGCGCGAGCGTTCGTGGTCTCGAACGGCAAGCGGACAATCGCCGTCGAGGTCGTCGACCAGGAGGGGCTCTTCAACGTCTACCAGCAGCAGATCCGCGCGCGCGTCGCCGCCGATGGCGTGCACCTGAACAACATCTTCATCTCGGCCACTCACGACGAATCGGCTCCGGACTCGCTCGGTCTCGGGGGAATCGACGAGACCACGTCGGGCGTCGACGACTACTGGCTGCACTACATGATCGTCCGCAGCGCGCAGGCGATTGAGGCGGCCTACCGCGCCATGCGCCCGGCGACGATCCGGTACACGGAGACGCTCGAGCCGCGCAATGTCCGCCAGTGCTGGTCCTCGTATCCGTTCGTCGACGACCAGCACATCCCGATCCTCCAGGCGGTCGGGCGGAACGGCAAGGTGATCGTCACGCTCGCGAGCGTCAGCCAGCACGACGAGACGCTCGGCTTCAACAGCGGCACTCCGCAGCTCGACGCCGAGCAGAACTGGGTGTCCTCCGACTGGGTGAACTTCTTCCGGCAGTCGGTTCAGCGCCGCTTCGGGGGCGTGGCGATCGAGATGGCCGGGTCGGTGGGGAGCAACGAGAGCCCAGAGGTCTACAACGGTCCGATCTCCAGGACGCCGCAGCTCGAGCTCGACGCGAGCCACCCGGCGGGGTGCCGGACCGAATTCGAGAGTCCTCATGGTCCGGACATTCAGGGGACCGGCCACGTCCCGCTCGGATACACGGGCGAGACGAAGGCGTTCGGCGACGACATCGCCGGCGCGGTGATCGCCGCATTGCGCTCGCGCTCGACCTACACCTCGACCAGCAACGTGATCTGGGGCGAGAGGAGGAACGTGTGTATCCCGCTCGGGAACGTGCTATTCCAGTTCGGCGCCGCGATCGGCGTGTTCGCCCACCGCCCCGGCTACAACAGCGACTGCAGCGTCGAGTACCCAGTAGCTCCCAACGGCACCACACAGGGCACGAGCCTGCTCTCACAGGTGGCCAGCTTCCAGATCGGCGACGGCCAGTTCATCTCAGTGCCGGGCGAGGCCTTCCCGTTCACCTACCTCGGCAGCTTCCTCGGTCCGCAGGACATGCCGGACCCCAGCGACCCGATGACGCCGATGCTGATGCCCTACCTGCACACGCCCTTCCGGTTCTTCGACGGGCTCGCCGAAGACATGCTCGGATACATCTTCCCGGAGGGGAACGCGGTGGGAATCCCCACGGCGGAGAACCCCAACGCGGGCGACACCGACCGCTTCGGCTGCAACCACTCCGACGACGCCGAGTCGACGGGGGCCGACACCGGCGAGATCATCGGCAACGCCCTCGTCTCGCTGCTCGACGCCCACGACGGCAGGCCGGAGACCGAGGTGACCGGCCGCTACGTCTTGCCGGATGGCACGCAGTCGCGCGATCCCCTCGGCGGCCCGGACTCGCTGAAGTGCAACACGGACGAGGTGTTCACGCCCGACGGCCCGGCGATCGGGGTGGAGCTTGCGGGCGGCAGGATCGTCCACCCGCTGGCCTGGATGTCGCTGAGCGGACTGCCCCAGTCACACCCCGACCGTGACACCCGCGGCTATTTCAACGCGCGCGGGCGCCGGGTCTGGCTGAACGTGTTTCCCGACGCGACCCTTCCGTGATCAGAAGCGCGCTCCCCGCGATTGTCGCTGCGGCGCTCCTCGCCGTAAGTGCGCCGGCGGCGCTTGCCGAGTTCCCCTACCCCGGCGGGATCGGGCAGCCCGAGTCCTCGAGTTACCGGCTCGCGCCGGGCGTGACCCCCTCGAACTTCTCGGAGACGGGCGATTGGGAGCTGTCTGCGACGCCGGACACGAGCCCCACGAGCGAGGCGGGCATCGACAGGCAGGCCGACCAGCTCTGCGGGGTGCGGGGCATCAGCCTCCTCGACGCCGACACCGTTCAGCCGACCGGATGCCTCGCCGGCCAGCCGGTCAAGACGGCGTTTGAGGTGACGACCGGCAACCCGGACGTCCACATCGCGGTGCTCGACTCGGGCATCGAGTGGAACCGGCCGGACGTGATGGCCAATGAGGCGGACAAGATCTGGCTGAACACGGCCGAGCTCCCTGCTCCGCAGCATGACCTATTCAGGCCACTGGCGCCGCTGCCCGGCTCCAGGACGTGCCAGAGCCTCGCGAACCCGCGCGGTGGCGACTACAACCGCCTCGGCAACTACTGGCCGAACGGGCATGGCGGCGACGTCGGCGGCGACTACGACATCATCGGCGACGGCACCGTCAGCGTCCTCGACTGGGCGTGTGACTCGCGCGTCGCCAGCGCGCTCTATCCAGCCGCGCTGAACCCGGGCCTGACCTGCCCAGGCTCGAGCGCGTGCAAGCCGGCGGCCGATTACCACGGTCCGGTCGTCGACGGTCAGCTCGTGTTGACGCCCGAGGCGCTGATCCTCGCGTTCAGCGACGGCAGGGACCACGACCACGGCGGCTACGCGAACGACATCGCCGGCTGGAACTACGTCGACAACAACAACGACCCCTACGACGATGTCCAGTACGGCCACGGCAGCGGCGAGGCTCAGGACTCGACCGCCGAGGCCGACACCGGTGGCACGGTCGGTGCGTGTCCCAACTGCATGATCATGCCGCTCCGAGTCGGGGAGTCGTTCGTCGCCGACGCCAACCGCTTCGCCGAGGCGGCGCTCTATGCCACCGACGAAGGCGCCGACGTGATCCAGGAGGCGCTCGGCACGTACAACGCGCCGTACTTCGCCCGCCAGGCGATCGAATACGCCTACGACCACGGCACGACAGTCATCGCCTCGGCCGCGGACGAGGCCGCCGAGCACCGCAACGAGCCCGGCTCGCTTCCCGACACGATCGTCGTCAACTCGGTAAACGAGCCCGACTCGGGTCTCACCAACGTGCCGCCGTCCTACCTCCAGCTCAACGGGTGCACGAACTTCGGCTCGCGGATCGATCTCGCGGTGGAGGGCTCTTCGTGCTCGTCGGAGTCGACCGGCAAGAGCTCGGGCGTCACTGGCCTGATCTACAGCGCCGCCGAGGACGCACTGGCCGCGCACAGGATCTCGCCCAGCGACCACTGCCGGCGCGTCGATGGGACCCCGTGCATCATCACCCCGAACGAGGTCAGGCAGCTGCTCGCATCGGGCAACATCGCCGGCGACACGACGGCCGGCGAGACCGCGCCGAGTGCCGCCACCGCTCCTGCCGACGAGGGCGACGGCGGGCAGGCCGACGACATCAACTTCGCGCTCCAGCCCGAGGGCTCGTGCACTCAGCACGACGTCCCGACGTGCACCGACCCCAACCTGAACACAACCTTCGCGCCCGACATGGGCGGAGGCGCCCTCGGGCCGCTGCCCGACACCTTCCAGTATCCCGCTCGGAAGGGGTTCGACGAGTTCTACGGCTACGGCCGTCTGAACGCGTACAAATCGGTTGCCGCGGCGTTCGCCGGCGAGATCCCGCCCGAGGCCGACATCACCTCACCGGACTGGTTCGCGCAGATCGACCCGGGCCAGAAGACCTTCGACGTCGCCGGCCACGTGAGCGCGCGCGTGCCCTACACGTGCCACGTGGACATCGCTCCCGGCGCCGAACCCAACAACGCCCTGGCGAGCGCGAATCCTCCGGGCGACTTCCACACGATCCCGTCCTCGTACTGCGACGCCAGGACCGTGCACTCGGGGGGCCACCGGGGCCTGCTCGCGGCGGTCACCAGCGCCTATCTGAAGTCCCTGTTCCCGCCGGGCAACCCCAGCTCGTTCACCGGCAACGAGAACGGTGGCATCGCGCAGTCCGCGTTCGGGCGGCCCAACACACAGCCTTACGCGTTCACCGTCCGCGTCGTGGTGAGCACAGCGCGGGGGCTGGCGATGACCGGCGAAGATCGCCGCCAGCTGTTCCTGCACCGCGACCAGGACATGATGGCCGGGTGGCCCAAGGATCTCCGCGGCGACGGCGACTCGAGCCCGATCCTCGCCGACATCGAGGGCGATGACCGCAACGATCTGATCGTGGCGACCTCCGACGGCTGGATCCACGCCTACCGGCCGAACGGGTCCGAGGCACCCGGCTGGCCCGTTCACACCGACCCCCTGCCGCTGCACACGCGCGAGGCGGCATACGGGCGCGGCGGAGTGGGGACGGGTCACTACCAGGCGGTGCTGGGCGGCCTCGCCGCCGGCGACCTCTTCCACGACGGCCAGATCGACGTCGTCGCCGATGACCTGGGTGGCAACGTGTACGCGTGGAACGGCCAGGGCCAGCTCGTCCTCCACGCCCACGCCAACCCCGCGTACTCTGGCGCGCCGCTCGACTACCCCCGAAATCCCAAAGGGGCGCTCGACACGGTCCGCCAGGGCCCGCGCGACCGCACCGAGGGCGGCTTCCTCGGCTCACCCGTCCTCGCCAATCTCAAGGGCGGGCCCGGCCCGCTCGACATCATCGCCGCCGGCGAGGATCGCCATCTATACGCGTGGCAGCCGGACGGACGGCCGGTGCCGGGCTTCCCGGTGCTCGTCGAGGACCCCGACAAGCTGACCGCCGTCGACCCCACCAGCAACCAGCCGACTTTCAGCACGACCAGAGCCGAGCCGAACCCCGGGATCAGCGAGGATCAGGGCAAGATCATCGACACCCCCGCGGTCGCCTACGTCAACGGGCCCGACAAACCGCCGGTGGTCTACGTCGGGACCAACGAGGAGTACATGGTGGGCACCGGCGATGAGGGGCCGATCAACGCCACGGGCGTGAGCACGTCCGCCCTCGGCGCAGTCGGGGCCAAGTTCGCCAACGGGCGGGTCTATGCGATCAAGCCAACGGGCGGGAGCATGACCTGCGCCGACGGCCAGTGCAGCTCATCGGCGTTCGAGCCGGGCTGGCCGGTGAAGATCGGGATCGTCAACGAGGGGCTGCTTCCCGACGTCGGCGAGGGAATCAACGGCTCGCCGGTGGTCGCGTCCCTGACCTGCCCCGACGGCGGGACGGGCATGAAGATCGGCGTCTCGCCGGACGCCGGCCCGGCCTACATCCTCAACCCCGACGGCAGCTCGTGCTACGGATCGGTGAGCGGCCAGGACAACACGCTCGCGATCGACGTGGCGCCGGGCGACGGGCAGAAGATCGACCAGCCGGCGGTCCCAGCGGTCGGCTCTCCGGCCTTCGGCACGCTCGACGGAAGCGCGATCTCGATGTTCAACCCGGGCGCGGGACTGATTCGATCCCTCAGCATCGCCGTCAACGGCGAGCACAAGGGCGGCGAGGACTTCATCCTCGGCTGGAATACCGCCACCGGCCAGTTCGATCCCGGCTGGCCCGCCGTCGATAACGACCTGGGCTTCCTCACCGGCGAAGTCGTGGGAGACGTCACCGGCCACGCGCCCGAGCAGGATGTCGTCGGCGGCACCTCCTCGCTCGACGTCCAGGCCTTCAACTCACTTGGACAGCCGGCGAGCTCGGCGTGGCCGAAGCTGAGCGGCGACTGGCTGGTCGCGACGCCCGTCCTCGGGTCGTTCGGCACGCTCGACTATCGCCCCGGAGTTGGGAAGGACGTCGTCACGATCACTCGGTCGGGGACGCTGTCGGTATACACGACCCCGGCCAGCGCGTGCTCGGCATCCTCGTGGCCGAACTGGCATCACGACATCGCCAACTCGGGCGATTACGCGCGCGACGCGATCCCGCCCGGCGTGCCGCCGAACGTATCGCTGTCGCGTCGGGTCGTGAGCTTCACCGCGCCCGGCGGCGACGGCGAGTGCGGACGGGCCTCGAGCTACCAGATCGTCACCTCGCGGGACCCGATCACGCCGGCGAACTTCGCGTTCGCGAGGCGGCTGAGCGGTGCCCCGGCGCCGGCGGTGGCCGGCACGGCCCAGCGCTTCCGGCTGGTGCCGGCGGCGAGGCGCTACGTGGCGATCCGTGCCGTCGACGAGCAGGGCAACCTCGGCCTCCCGGCCGTGCTCGACACGCGCGGCGTCCGCCGGCACGGGCGCCCGCCCGCCTCGTGCGCCGCGCTCGGCCCGACCGGCAGCCTTGGCGTGCGCCTGGCCCGGGCCGGGCCGGCGATGCTCACGGGACATGCCCTGGACCGATCCTGCGGCGGGGCCCCGATCGAGCGTGTCCGGATCAGCGTCGCCAAAGTCCGCCGCCAGCTCTGCCAGTTCCTGCAGGCCAACGGCAAGCTGACGCGGCCGCGCCGCTGCGACGCACCCGTGTTCCTGGCCGCCACTGTGCGGCGGGCCGGGGCCGGCAGGCGTTCGAGCTTTGCGCTCCGGCTCCGGCGAGCGCTGCCGGCCGGGCGGTGGCGGGCGGTGGCGGTCGCCAGCGACGCGGCGGGGCGGGTCGAGCTCGAGAACCGTTGGGACGCGGTGTCGTTCAGGGTGCGGTAGCCCTCGACCCGGCGATTGTGCGGGCAGGGCCGTGGACTCTCGGCTCGCGAGCGCGGCGCCCGCAGCCTGGGTTGGCGTTCGGCTCGGTAAAAGGCAGCAGGGAACGGGGGGGGTGAGGGTGGTAGGGGGTCGCCGGAGCCCGCGGTCGAGCTGATCAGCCGCCGCAAATCTGCGGGTTTGTGCCGGGAGCGTGTCGAGAGTGTGTCGAGATCGTCACGGCGGTGGTGCATAGCGCGTCAACACCGGCGCCAGATCCGAGCCCTGCCGTATTGAGCACAGTCTTCATGCATAGCCCGCCAGGGCTCGCCATCCGGCCCTAGTTGTCGTGTTGGGCACCATCGAAGGGCGCGATCGCGCCCGCTCCCGCGTCCTTCCCCGGCGCCGTTTACCGAGCCGCCCGCCAATCAGCCCCGAAGGGCGCCAAAAAAGCGCCCGCGGCCCGAGAGTCCAGCAACCACGCTCGGACAAACCTCCAGGCGCCACCGCCAGGGATCGATAATCCCGCCGCCGGCGGTGCTAGCCTGATCGACGTCGGCCCCTTTAACCCGGTCCCGTGAGGCCAGGAAGGAGCACGTTTGAAAGCCGCCACGGTCGTCCTCGACCGGGATGACATGCGCCGCACACTCGTGCGGATCGCTCACGAGATCGTCGAGAAGAACCCGGACGGAAACGTCGCGCTCGTCGGCATCCAACGACGTGGCGCGCAGCTCGCTCAGCGCCTGCACGCGCTGACCGGCGAGCTCCTCGCACAACCCGTCCCGCTTGGGTTCGCCGACATCTCCTTCTACCGCGACGATCTCGCCATTCGGCCCAGCTCTCCGATCGTCCACGCCACGCACCTCGACTTTCCGGTCGAGGACCGCACGATCGTGATCGTCGACGACGTCCTCTACACCGGGCGCACCGTCCGCGCGGCGATCGACGAGATCTTCGACTATGGCCGCCCGGCCCGGGTCCAACTGGCGACGCTGGTCGATCGGGGACATCGAGAGCTGCCGATCAGACCCGACTACGTCGGCAAGAACATCCCGACTTCTCAGGACCAGCGGGTCAACGTGCGGGTCGAGGAGATCGACGGCCGTGACGAGGTGACGATCACCCCGGCCACGGAGCCGCCGAGGCGAGCGGAGGCAGCATGAACGCCCCGGGAGCACGCATCGGCCGCCACCTGATCTCGATCGATGACCTCGATCGCGCCGGGATCGAGCGGATTCTCGACCGCGCCGAGTCGTTCGCCGAGGTCTCCGGGCGCGAGATCAAGAGGGTGCCCGCGCTCCGGGGACGAACGGTCGTCAACCTCTTCTACGAGGCGAGCACCCGCACGAGCTCCAGCTTCGAGCTCGCTGCCAAGCGGCTCAGCGCCGACGTCGTCAGCATCCGCTCCGCCGGTTCCAGCGTCGACAAGGGCGAGTCGCTGAAGGACACCGTCCAGACGCTGTCGGCCTACGAACCGGCCGCGATCGTGATCCGCTCGCCGTACGCCGGCGCCGCTCAGCTCGTGGCCGGCTGGACGACGGCCAGCGTGGTCAACGCCGGCGATGGCAAGCACGAGCACCCGACCCAGGCGCTGCTCGACGTCTTCGCGCTCCGGCGCAGGATGGGCTCGCTGGACGGCGCGAACATCTGGATCGTCGGTGACGTGCTCCATTCCCGCGTGGCGCGCTCGAATATCCTCGCGTTCACGCGGATGGGCGCAACCGTCACGGTCGCGGGCCCGCCGACGCTGATCCCCCGCGACATCGAAGCGCTGGGCGCCAACGCGCGCGCTACGCTCGATCGTCTCGACGAGGCCGACGTCGTCTACGTCCTGCGGATGCAGCACGAGCGGATGCGCGAATCGTTCGTGCCCTCGCTGCGCGAGTACGCCGCCCGCTATCAGATCAGCCCAGACAGGCTCGGCCCGCGACAGCTGCTGATGCACCCCGGGCCCGTGAACCGGGGCGTTGAGCTCTCGGCAGAAGCGATCGATTCTCCGCAGGCACTGATCGGCGAACAGGTCCAGGCGGGCGTCGCGGTGCGGATGGCCGTCCTCTACGAGCTGCTCGTCGGCTCCCCGATCCTGGCGGCGGTGGCATGAGCGAGAACCGCCTCTTCGCCCGCGAACGACCGCCCGCCGAGGTCCTGATCCAGGGTGCCCAGGTGCTCGACCCCCGCACCGGGATCGACGGCCCGTGCGACATCCTCATCCGCTCCGGCAAGATCGCCGAGCTGGGCGCTCCGGGCTCGCTGCCGCAGCCGCCCGACGGCGAGCTGATCGACGCGAGCGGCAAGCACGCCTTCCCGGGCTTCTTCGACCCGCACGTCCATCTCCGGGTCCCCGGTCAGGAGTACAAGGAGGATCTGCAGAGCGCCACGTCGGCCGCCGCCGCCGGCGGTTTCTGCGGCGTGATCGCCATGCCCAACACCGACCCGGTGCTCGACCAGGCGGCGGTGCTGGGCTCGCTGATCGACTCCGCCAAGCGCGAGGCCCGCGTTCCCGTCGGGGCCCTCGCGTCGATCACGCGCGGGCTCAAGGGACAGGAGCTGACCGAGATGGCGGAGCTCCGCGACTCCGGCGCGCTCGGGTTCACCGACGACGGCAAGCCAGTGGTCTCGGCCGGCATGCTGCGCAAGGCGCTCCAGTACCAGCTGCTCTGCGGCGGCGTGGTGGCCCTCCACGAGGAGGATCCCGCGCTCTCCGGCGAGGGCGTGATGCACGAGGGGGCCGTCTCGGCCCGGCTCGGGCTCGCCGGCATCCCGTCGGTGTCGGAGTCGACGATGGTCGCCCGCGACGCCGCGCTCGCCCATTACGAGGACGCGCGTGTGCACTTCCAGCATCTCTCCTGCCTGGAGTCGGTCGCGGCGCTCCGGGCCGCCAAGGACGCGGGCGCGAGGGTCAGCGCCGAGGCGACTCCGCACCACCTGACGCTCACCGACGACCTCGTCCGAACGCTCGACAGCCGGTTCAAGATGAACCCGCCGCTGCGCACCAACCGCGATCGCAAGGCCCTCGTCGACGGGATCAGGTCGGGCCTGATCGACTGCATCGCCACCGACCACGCGCCGCACGCCAGCCACGAGAAGGAGGTTCCCTTCGAGCAGGCGGCGATGGGGACCACCGGCCTGGAGACGTCGTTCGCAGCGGTCTACACGGAGCTCGTGATGAGCGGCGAGCTCGACCTGGCGATCGTCGTCGAGCGGATGAGCGCCGGCGCCGCGCTCTACGACCTTCCGACCCCGCTGATCGCGCTCGGCGAGCCCGCGAACCTCTGCCTCGTCGACCTCGAGGCGAGCTGGGAGGTCGGCGCCGGCGGCTACGTCAGCCGCTCCTCCAACTGCTGCTTCCACGGCCGCTCCCTGCGCAGCCGCGTCGTGCTGACGCTCGCGGGCGGGGCCGTCGTCTTCCGGGAGCGGATGCTCGCTGAGGCGGGAGCGCTCAGCGCCACATGAGCGCGTACGTCCTGCTCGAGGACGGCACCCGGTTCGACGGCATCGCGTGCGGTGCCGAGGACCACGCGACCGGCGAGATCGTCTTCACGACCTCGATGTCCGGCTATCAGGAGGCGATGACCGATCCGAGCTACGCGGGCCAGCTGATCACGTTCACCTATCCCCAGATCGGCAATTACGGGGTCTCCGAGGAGGCGATGGAATCCGACCGGATCCACGCCAGGGCGGCGATCATGCGCGCCGCCGTGGACCGCGACGACGCCCCCGGCGCTGAGCGCGGCTGGCTCTCGTGGCTGGCCGACTGCGGCATCCCGGCGATCACCGAGCTCGACACCCGCGCGCTCGTCCGCCACATCCGCGATCAGGGGGCGATGCGCGGCGGGCTGTTCCCGGGCGCCGTCTCCGAACGACAGGCCCGCGAGCTGATCGCCGCCGAGCCGCCGATGACCGGGCGCGACCTGGCGAAGTCGGTCACCCCCTCGCAACCGGTGATCCTGAGCGCCAACGGAGGGCCCCGGATCGCGATGATCGACACGGGCGTCAAGCGCTCGATCATCCGGAACCTCCGCGAGCGCGGCGCGACGGTCGAGCTCCATCCGTGCACCGTGACCCCCGCGCAGCTCCTCGATAACGACCCGGCCGCGGTGTTCCTGGCAAACGGCCCCGGAGATCCAGCGGCGCTCGACTACGTCGTCAACACGGTCCGCCAGCTGGTCGGAAAGCGGCCCGTCTACGGGATCTGCCTCGGACACCAGCTGCTGTGCCGGGCGGTCGGCCTCGAGACCTACAAGCTCCCGTTCGGCCACCACGGCGTCAACCACCCCGTCAAGGACCTGACAACGGGCCGGACCGAGATCACCAGCCAGAACCACGGCTTCGCTGTGCTCGGCCCGAACGGCGCCAGGACGATCGACGACGACGAGCCGGTTCGCTGGGAAACGGATTTCGGCGCCGCCGAGCTCACGCACATCAATCTCTACGACCGCACCGTCGAGGGCCTCACACTCCGCGACGTGCCGGGCGCCACGGTCCAGTACCACCCCGAGGCGGGGCCCGGACCGCACGACTCGCTGTACCTCTTCGACCGATTTTTAGAGGGCGCCCTGAGGGCGCCCCGTGGTGTCGCTTTCGGATAGCCGCGATGCCGCGTAGGGATGACATCCACCGGATCCTGCTGATCGGCTCGGGGCCGATCGTGATCGGCCAGGCGGCTGAGTTCGACTACTCCGGCACCCAGGCGTGCAAGGTGCTGATGGAGGAGGGCTACGAGGTCGTGCTCGTCAACTCCAACCCCGCGACGATCATGACCGACCCCGACGTCGCGACTCGGACATACATCGAGCCGCTCCTGCCGGGTCCGGTCGCCCAGGTGATCGCGCGCGAGAAGCCCGACGCCGTGCTGCCGACGCTCGGCGGCCAGACCGCCCTGAATCTGGCCAAAGCGCTGCACGAGGACGGGACGCTGCACAAGCACGGGGTCGAGCTGATCGGCGCCAGCTACGACGCGATCGACCGCGCCGAGGACCGCGAGCGGTTCCGGGAGACGATGACTGCCGCCGGCCTGCGGGTGCCTCGAAGCGCGATCGCGCACAGCGTCGCCGACGCCGAGGCGGCGGTCGCGGACGTCGGCTTGCCGCTGATCGTGCGGCCCGCCTTCACGCTCGGCGGTCGCGGCGGGGGCGTCGTTCGCGACGAGTCGGACATCGCGCGCGTCGTCGGGCGCGGGCTGGCCACCTCGCCGATCGGCCAGGTCCTGCTCGAGGAGTCGGTCCTCGGGTGGGGCGAGTTCGAGCTCGAGGTGATGCGCGACCACTCCGACAACGTCGTGATCGTGTGCTCGATCGAGAACCTCGATCCGATGGGCGTGCACACGGGCGACAGCGTCTGCGTGGCGCCGCAGCAGACGCTCACCGACAAGCAGTATCAGAAGCTCCGGGACCAGGCGATCGCGGTGATCCGCGCGGTCGGGGTCGAGACCGGCGGCTCCAACGTCCAGTTCGCGGTGAATCCGAAGACCGACGAGATCGTCGTAATCGAGATGAACCCGCGGGTGTCCCGCTCGAGCGCCCTCGCCAGCAAGGCGACGGGTTTCCCGATCGCCAAGATCGCGGCGCGGCTCGCCGTCGGTTACACGCTCCAGGAGATTCCCAACGACATCACCCAGGCCACGCCGGCGAGCTTCGAGCCCGCGATCGACTACTGCGTCGTCAAATGGCCCCGGTTCGCGTTCGAGAAGTTTCCGGGGGCCGAGCCGGGGCTGACGACCCAGATGAAGTCGGTCGGGGAGGTGATGGCGATCGGGCGGACGTTCAGGCAGGCGTTCGCCAAGGCGATGCGCTCCCGCGAGCTCGACGTCAATCCGACCTTCCCGTCGGAGGAGTCAGAGCTGCTGGCGATGGTCGAGCAGCCGGGTGCAGAGCGGTTCGACCACCTGCTCGAGGCGCTCCGTCGCGGCGTCTCGATCGACGAGCTGGGCCGCCGCACAAACATCGACCCGTGGTTCCTGAACGAGCTGGCCGACCTGGTCGACGATCCAGAGGCGCCGTTCGCCGGCGAGCGGACATTCAAGTCGGTCGATACCTGCGCGGCCGAGTTCCCGGCCCGGACGCCGTACTACTACTCGGGATGGGAGCGGCCGGGCGCCCGCGGTCCCGAGCACGAGGTAAGGCGAGGTGACCGAGCGAGCATCGTGATCCTCGGATCGGGGCCCAACCGCATCGGACAGGGGATCGAGTTCGATTACTGCTGCGTCCATGCCGCCCACACCGTCCGCGAGTCCGGGCGCGACGCGGTGATGATCAACTGCAACCCCGAGACCGTCTCGACCGACTACGACACGTCGGACCGTCTGTACTTCGAGCCACTCACGCTGGAGGACGTGCTCGGTGTGTGCGAGGTGGAGCGTCCCGAGGGCGTGGTCGTCCAGTTCGGCGGTCAGACCCCGCTGAAGCTCGCCGCCGGCCTGCATGCGGCCGGGATCAGGATCCTCGGGACGAGCATCGAATCGATCGATCTCGCCGAGGACCGATCGCGGTTCGGGGAGCTGCTCGGGCGCCTCGGGTACCTGGCCCCCGCGTTCGCCACCGCGCGCTCTCCCGAGGAGGCGCTCGAGGCCGCGCCGGGCGTCGGATTCCCGCTGCTCGTGCGACCGAGCTACGTGCTCGGCGGGCGGGCGATGGAGATCGTCTACAGCGTCGCCGGCCTCCAGGAGTACCTCGACCGGGTCGGAGCCGAGCGCGGCCGGACGATCTACCTGGACCGGTTCCTGGAGGACTCGATCGAGCTCGACGTCGACGCGCTGTCGGACGGCACCGACGTGTGGATCGCCGCGATCATGCAGCACGTCGAGGAGGCTGGGATCCACTCCGGCGACTCCGCCTGCGTGCTGCCGCCCCACACGCTCGGCGAGCAGATGCTGGCGCAGGTCAAGGCGCAGACCGAGGGGATCGCCAAGGCGCTGGGCGTCGTCGGACTGATCAATGTCCAGTTCGCGATCCACGGCGACGAGCGACTGCACGTGATCGAGGCCAATCCGCGAGCCTCGCGGACCGTGCCGTTCGTCTCGAAGGCAATCGGGCTGCCGGTGGCGAAGCTGGCGTGCCGGATCATGCTCGGCGAGCGGATCGCCGATCTCGACCTGCCCGCGGACACCAGCAACGACCACGTGTGCGTGAAGGAGGTCGTGCTCCCGTTCGACCGGTTCGCCGGCGCGGACTCGCTGCTCGGTCCGGAGATGCGCTCGACCGGCGAGGTGATGGGCATCGCCCGCGACTTCCCGACCGCGTTCGCCAAGGCCCAGTCGGCCGCCGGGGCCCGGCTGCCGAGCACCGGCACAGCGTTCATCACCGTCGCAGACGGCGACAAGGCCGCCGCGACAGGTGTCGCGACGGTGCTCCACGACCTCGGCTTCAAGATCATCGCCACCCGGGGCACGGCCCAGGCGATCCGCAAGATGGGGATCCCGGCCGAGCCGATCAACAAGATCGGCGAGGGCTCGCCCCACGTCGTCGACTGGATCGAACGAGGCGAGGTCGATCTCGTCGTCAATACGCCGGTCGGCACCGGCGCGCGGACCGACGGCTACGAGATCCGCACCGCAGCGGTGGCGCGCGGGATCCCGTGCATCACGACGATGGCCGGCGGGATGGCGGCGGCCCGGGCGATCGCGGCCGAGCGCCGCGGCGACGCCGCCGGCGTGATCTCGCTCCAGGAGCTCCACGACAAGCGGCTCACCGAGGTCACGTGAGCGAGCGCGTCACGGCTCCGTTCGGCCGGCGCGCATCTCCCGTGACCGCGCGCGAGGAATACGGCGCCTACGTCGTGATCTGCTGTGCCGACCCCCACGGCCCGAGGCCGCAGGCCGGGCAGTTCTACATGCTCACCGCCGCCAGCCGATGGGGAGGGGGGAGGCCGAGCGCCCGTTTCTCCCGCGGGCCTTCAGCGTCCTGCGGGCCCCCGCCGGCACCCACGAGCTCCAGTTCCTGATCGAGGACGTCGGCCCCGGCACCAACCGCCTGTGCGAGCTCGGCCCCGGGGACGATCTGCTGATCGTCGGCCCCCTCGGGTCGGGGTTCGCCCCCCCGCGCGAGGGACGGCGGCCGCTGCTCGCTGGAGGGGGGGTCGGGATCGCGCCGCTGGCGATACTGCAGGACGAGCTAGCGGCGCCGGCGCCGACGATCCTCGGGTTCCGCGACGCTGCGCGGGCTGCCGGGGCGGCGCTGCTCGGCGATTCCGACGTGGCCACCGACGACGGCAGCGTCGGCCACCACGGCCTCGTCACCGAGCTGCTCGCCGAGGCGCTCGACGACGATCCCGACAGCGAGGTCTACGCCTGCGGCCCGCCGGCGATGCTCGAGTCGGTCCGGGCGCTGTGCGCGGAGCGAGCGGTTCCCGCGCAGCTCGCGATGGAGTCTGGGATGGCGTGCGGCTTCGGCGCGTGCTTCGGATGCGTCGTCCCCACTCGCGCGGGCTACCTGCGCCTGTGCGTCGACGGCCCGGTGCTCGACGCCGAGATCCTGGAGAGCGCCGCCGTGGCGGGAGCCGGACATTGACGTCGACGTTTTGCGGCATCGAGTTGGCTCATCCGGTGATCAACGCCTCCGGGACGTTCGACGCGATCGCCGCCGAGCGGGTGTTCGGCGAGCAGCTGATCGAGCGCTTTCCCTTCTCGGCGTTCGTCTCCAAGACGGTCACGGTCGAGCCGCGCCAGGGCAATCCGCCACCGCGCCTGTGGGAGGTCGCCGGCGGCATGATCAACTCGATCGGGCTGCCCAACAAGGGGCTCCAGGGCTACCTGGCCGAGGACGTGCCGAAGCTCGCGAGGCTCCCGGTGCCGCTGATCGTCAACGTCATGGGGTTCAGTCGCGAGGAGGTCGCCGAACTGGTGGGGGCGTTCGCCGAGCGCGACGAGGTCGCGGGACTCGAGCTGAACGTTTCCTGCCCGAACGTGGAGACGGGCATGGTGATGGGCGCCGACCCGCGCGAGCTGACCGCGCTGCTGGAGCGCGTGCGGCCGATCACCGACAAGCCCTTGATTGTCAAGCTGACCCCGAACGCCTCGGACGTGGCGGCCGTGGCCCGCGCCGCCGAGCGGGCCGGGGCGAGCGCGGTGTCGCTGATCAACACGATCCGCGGCATGGCGCTGCACCCCCGGACGGGCGAGCCGTGGCTCGGCGGCGTCACCGGTGGCCTGTCGGGTCCGGCTGTCCGCGCCGTCGCGCTCGCGCAGGTGCGCGCGGTGGCGGGTGCAGTCTCGATCCCGGTGGTCGGGATGGGAGGAGTCCAGAGCGGCCGCGACGCCCGCGATCTGATGCGCGTCGGCGCAGACATTGTCGCGGTCGGAACTGAAAGCTTCCGCGATCCCGCCGCCGCGGCTCGAATCGCCGCCGAGTTGCACGAACTGCGTGCAGACGTTGAGAATTCACATGCTGGGAACACCGACTCGCCCGAAACGGCGGGCTTTCGTGCCGCTGGGCGCTAGCAGCTGGCAAAACCCCCTGCAAACGCTGGTTATTCCCCGAACCATCCTCGACACGACTCGACCTCAAGCTGAGGTCGAGTCGAATTGCGCCGATTGGCCTTGATCGGGGGGCCGCAAGATGTATAGTCGCCGCCCATGCCGCCGGTCAGCGAAACGCCCACGAAGTTCGTCGCTGCGCCGGAACGCTCTCTCGTGCAACGCATGGAGGCGCTCCAGCGCGCGAACGATATCCGCAGCCGCCGAGCGCAACTGAAGCGCGATCTCAAGGCCGGCCGCCAGCCGATCCACGAGCTGCTGCTCGCGCCGCCGGACTATCTGGAGACCGCCAAGGTCTTCGACCTCTTGCTGGCCGTCCCCAAGTACGGCCGTGTGAAGGTCAACAAGATCCTGTCGCAGTGCAGGATCTCGCCGAGCAAGACGATCGGCGGGCTCTCCGAGCGCCAGCGCGGTGAGCTGGTCGCGCTCATGCGCCGGCGCTGAACCTGGCGTCGGCGCCGTCCGGTGGCGAGCGGTTCAAACGTCTTTGTCATCACCGGACCCTCCGGGGTGGGGAAAGGGACGCTGATCCGCGGGCTGATGGAACGGATTTCCAAGCTGGCGCTGTCGGTGTCGGCGACGACCCGGGCCCCGCGGCCGGGCGAGCGCGACGGCATCGACTACCACTTCCTGACTCCGGCGGAGTTCGACCGCCGCGTCGGCGACGGCGGTTTCGTCGAGCACGCCACTTACTCGGGTAGCCGCTACGGGACGCTCCGCTCCGAACTCGAGCGGTGCCTGGCTGCAGGGATTCCTGTCGTGCTCGAGATCGAGGTCCAGGGTGCGCGCCAGGTCCGCGAGGCGATGCCCGAGGCGACCGCGGTCTTCATCGCCCCGCCGTCGCTGGATGCGCTACGGGCACGCCTGGTGGGGAGGGGGACCGACAGCCCGGACCAGGTCGATGAGCGGCTACGCACCGCCGAGGGAGAGCTCGCCGCGCAGCCGGAGTTCACGCATGTAGTCGTCAACGATCGACTCGAGGACGCCACTGACCAGCTGACGGCGATCGTGCAGCGCGCTCTTGGTGGCGGCACCGGCCCTCGGACCGCTAACCTAAGGGAACCCAAAGAAACGGATCCCTTCTCATGATCTCCCCACGAATCGACAAGCTGCTCGAGCACGTCGACTCCGACTATGCGAGCGTGATCGTCGCCGCCAAGCGCGCGCGACAGATCAACTCCTACTACCACAACCTCGGCGAGGGCACGTTCGACGAGTTCCCGCCGCCCATGGTCGAGACTCGCTCGAAGAACTACCTCACGATCGCGCTAGAGGAAGTCGCGCAGGGCAAGCTGAAGTACCACTATCGGTAGCCCCTCATGGCCCGGTTGCTCCTCGGGGTGAGCGGCGGGATCGCGGCCTACAAGGCGCTCGAGACGGCGCGGCTGGCCATCAAGGCCGGTCACTCCGTGCGGGTGATCCAGACTCCGACGAGCGAGCGGTTCGTCGGGCGGGCATCGTTTGAGGGCATCACCGGAGCGCCCGTGCTGACCGGCGAATTCGAGCCCGATCCGGCACGGGGCTCCTACCCCGGCGAGCCGGTGCCCGAGCGGGCGCCGATCAGTCATTTGGCGCTGGTCGAGCGCGCGGATCTCTACCTGATCGCTCCCGCTAGCGCAAACACGATCGCCAAGCTGGTCGCCGGGCAGGCCGACAACCTCGTTACGACGGCCGCGCTGGCCGCCGCTTGCCCCGTCGCCGTCGCGCCGGCGATGAACAATCGGATGTACCTGCATCCGGCCACGCAGGCCAACCTCGAACTGCTGGCCGCCCGTCGCGTCACGGTCATCGCGCCCGGCGACGGCGAGCTCGCCTCCTTCGGCGAGCACGGGATCGGGCGCCTGGCCGAGCCCGCGCAGCTCGTGGCCACGGCCGAGGCGTTGCTGACGGCGCCGACGTGGACGGGGGTGCGCGTGCTGGTCACGGCTGGGGGCACCCGCGAGCCGATCGACAGCGTGCGCTTCATCGGCAATCGCTCGTCGGGGCGGATGGGGTACGCGCTGGCGGGGGAGGCGGCGCGGAGGGGCGCCACGGTCACGGTCGTGTCCGCCAACGTGGCGCTCGAGCCGCCGCCCGGGGTGGAGATGATCGCAGTCGGGACCGCAGCCGAGCTCGGCGACGTGTGTGACCAGAGGTTCGATGACTGCGACGTGTTGCTGATGGCAGCGGCGGTGGCCGACTTCCGTCCGGCCGCCCCCGCCGAGAGCAAGATCAAGAAGGCCGCCGGCGTGCCGACGATCGAGTTCGAGCCGACGGCCGACGTGCTCAGTGCCCTTGCCGCGCGGCGGCGCGGGGACCAGGTGCTGGTCGGCTTCGCGGCCGAGCACGGCCACGACGCGATCGCCTACGGTCGCGAGAAGCTCGAACGTAAGGGCCTCGACATGGTCGTGGTCAACGACATTTCGATGTCGGGGGTGGGGTTCGACGCACCCGAGAATGAGGTAACCCTCTTATCGAGAGATGGATCCGAGCGGCTCGTGGCACGCACGAGCAAGAAACATGTGGCCCAAGTCGTCTTAGACGAGGTAGAACCTTTGAGAAGATTGAGGGAGGAGGAAGGTGGAACCGCCAGAGCAAGCGCCCACAGCGCCGCACGAATCTGAAGCGCTCGCCGCGATCGCGCGGCGGATAGCGGCGAATGTCGCGCGCGCGGTGCAGGTCCGCCCCGAGACGCTCGAGCACCTGATCGTCGTGTTGCTCGCCGAGGGCCACTTGCTGGTTGAGGACTACCCGGGCGTCGGCAAGACCGCGCTCGCACGCGCGCTCGCCCGCTCGATCGACTGCCAGTACGCGCGCGTGCAGTGCACGTCGGACCTGCTGCCCGCCGACGTCGTCGGCACCAACGTCTACGACCAGCGCGAGCAGCGGTTCGAGTTCCGGCCAGGCCCGGTGTTCGCCAACATCGTGCTGGTAGACGAGATCAACCGCGCCTCGCCCAAGACGCAGTCGGGCCTGCTCGAGTGCATGCAGGAGCGGTGCGTCACGGTCGACGTCCAGACGCACGAGCTGGCCCGGCCGTTCGTCGTGTTGGCGACGCAGAACCCGATCGAGTACGAGGGCACCTACCCCTTGCCCGAGGCGCAGGTCGACCGCTTCATGGCGCGGATCTCGCTCGGTTATCCGGACCGCGCGGCCGAGGCCGGGATGCTCGCCGACCACGAGAGCGGCGACCGGGTGTTGACGCTGACGGCGGTCGCCACCGCCGCCGAGGTGCTCGCGGCGCAGGATGCTGCGACGCGCGTGCAGGCGTCCGACGCGCTGCGCGACTACGTGGTCAGGTTGCTCTGGCGAACCCGCGAGGATCCGCGCGTCGAACTCGGAGCGAGTCCGAGGGCCGGGCTGATGCTGCTGAGAGCGGCCAAGGCCCAGGCAATGCTGCGCGGGCGCGATCATGCGCTACCCGACGACATACAGGCGCTGGCCGTCCCGGTGCTCGCGCACCGCCTGCTGCTCGCGCCAGAGTGCCCGCGGAGCGCCGCGGCCGACGTGATCGTCGACGCGCTCTCGTCCGTCCGCGCGCTGTGAGGGAGCCGGGCCGGCCGTGAAACGGGCGATCGGTGTGGCGCTCGCCGGCGGGGTGCTCACCCTCGTCGCGCTGACATTTGACGCCGCGCCGCTGTTCGTCCCGGGCGTCGCCTTCGTCGTGATCGGCCTGGGCGCTCCCGCCTGGGTATGGCTAGCCGCCCGGCCGGCGACCCTGACGCGCAAGCTGCACGTCGACCGCGTCGTCGAGATGGAGCCACTGGAGGCGATGATCGAAGTGCGGCGGGGATTGCTCGGGCTCCCGGGCGCCGAGCTGCGCGATCCGCTCGCGTCCAGTCCCGTGGTGCTGAAAATACCGATGTCGGTGATCCGTGGGGGCCGGGTGGCGGACGTTCGGATCGTCACGCGCTTCACGCGCCGTGGCCTGCGGCGACTCGAGCCTCCGTCGCTGGTCGTCCAGGACCCGCTCGACCTGGCGCACATCGCCAAGACCGCCGGCGGGCCTCCGCAGGAGCTGCTCGTGCTCCCGCACACGGAGCGGGTCCGGTGGGGAGCGGGGGGTCGCGGGCGGCCCCCACAGCGCAGCGAAGGCCGCTCGCTCGCCGAGCCGATGGCGGCGATCGACGTCGACGGCCTGCGACCCTACCGTCCCGGCACCCCCGCCTCGCGGATTCACTGGCCGGCGCTGGCTCGCGGCGCCGGACTGCTCGAGCGCCGGCTCCGTGCCGATCGCGACACGCGCCCCCTGGTCGTGCTCGATGCTCGGGGCCGACCTCGGGAGGATCAGCTCGACGCCGCCGTCCGAGCGGCCGCCTCGCTGACGCTCGAGCTGGCCCGGCTGGGGGGATGCCGGCTGCTGCTCCCCGGCGAGCGCCGCGCGCTCGGTGTGGAGCCCGATTTGGGGAGCTGGCCGACGGCTCACGCCCGCCTCGCGCTCGTCGAGGGGGGCCCCGAGACGCGGCCACCGCTGCTCGACGGGGCGGCGCGCATGGGCCCCGTCTTCTACGTCGCCGTGCAACCGGTGGACAGGCTTCCGGCTCTCGCGGTTCCCGGTACGGGCACGCTCGTGGTCGTGCTCCCCAAGGATCTGGAGACCCTTCCGCCGGGCCGTCCGAGCTTCGAGGTGACCGGCTGCCAGGGGTTCGCCATAGGGTCACGCGGCCGCTCGCAGGAGGAGACCGCGGCGTGAGCGCCGGCTCCGATGTCGCCGTCCTGGTCCCGGCCGGCACCGCGCGGGGCCACTCGAGGCGCGCCGCCGCGGTCGCGGAGGATCGCCCAGTGGCGCGGCTCATCGCCTTCGCCGCGCTCGGGCTCTACGGGACGCTCCGCTGGGCGACGCTGATGAGCCCCGCTCCGGTGTGGCGGCTGCTCGGTCTCCTCGGATTGGCGCTGGTCCTGGTCGGCGCTGGGACGGCGATCGGAGGACGCAGCCGACTGGCCGTCGGCGTCCTCGCGCTCGTTTCGTTGCTGGCGGCGTTCGCTCTCGCCGGAGTGCCGTTCGCGTGGGTCAGGCATTTCCGCATCGCCGTGACCGCGAACGGAATCAGCGAGGGCTTGTCCGGCCTGCCCCGGGTGCTGCTGCCCTACCTCGGGATCAATCAGTGGATCCGGACGGTGATGGTGCTCGGCGCCGGCGTATTGCTGCTCGATGCCGCGTTGATCGTCGCGCTCGCCCCGGGCCGGCTCAGTGATGGCCGTCGCGCTGCTGCCGCGATAGCCCTGATCGCACTCGCCGTCGTCCCTTCCACGCTCGTGCGCCCCGAGCTTCCCTACCTCCAGGGTCTGGTGTTGTTCCTGCTCGTGGCGGCGTTCATGTGGGGCGACCGGATCCGCCAGGGCGACCTCGTCACGGCGACCTTGCTCGCGCTCCTGGCGGGGGCGGCGGCGATGATCGCGGCGCCCAGGCTCGACAGCCACACGCCATGGCTGAACTACCAGGCGCTCGCCGGAAACCTCGCCCCGGCTCATCCGGAGTCGTTTGACTGGACCCAGCGCTACGGGCCGCTGCACTGGCCGCAGAACGGCAAGGAAGTGCTCGACGTCCAGGCCAGTCACCCCGACTACTGGAAGGCCGAAGATCTCGACGTTTTCGACGGCCGGGGCTGGGTCGCGCAGAGCGTCCAGGCGCCGGACGCGCAGGGCACGATCACCCCGGCCAACCTCCAGCGCTGGACGCAGACCCTTCACGTGACGATCCGCGGGATGAACACCACGAACGTGATCGCGGCGGGCGTGGCCACAGAGCCGACCCACGTCACGAGCCTGGTTTCCGGCCTCAGCGAGGGGACGTGGATCGACTCGACGGGCCTGGGCCCCGGCGACAGCTACGACGTCACGGCCTACGACCCGCACCCGAGCGCGTCGCAGCTGGCCGCGGCGGGCACCGACTACCCGGCGGCCCTGCTGCCCGACTACCTGTCGCTGGTGGTCCCGTCGGACTCCTCGACGTCGGGCGGAAGCGGGGCCCTGCCGGTCGTGCCGTCCTATCAGCAGGTGTTCTTCGCGCCGTTCGGATCGCGGATCTCGGTCGCCTACAGCCCAAGCACGCCTGATCCCGCCGTCGCGCTCGCCGCCTCGCCTTACGCCCGAGCCTATGCGCTGGCCCGCCGCCTGGAGCGTCATGCCGCCACGCCCTACGCCTACGCGATCGCCGTCAAGCGCTATCTCGACTCGGGCGCCTACACCTACAACCAGAATGTGCAGCCCAGCCGCTATCCGCTCGAGACGTTCCTGTTCGAGACCAAGCGCGGCTACTGCCAGCAGTTCGCCGGCTCGATGGCCCTGCTGCTGCGGATGGGCGGAGTCCCGGCGAGGGTCGCCACGGGGTTCACCACCGGCCAGTACAACAACACGACGAAGAACTACGTGGTCGCCGACACCGACGCCCACGCCTGGGTCGAGGCATGGTTCCCGAGCTACGGCTGGGTCCGGTTCGACCCGACGCCGGCCATCGCGCCGGCGCTGGGTGGCCACATCCCGCTCTCTGTGGTTCAAGGGTCGACGAAGGGCTCGGGCGCGACTCCCACCTCGCACGGCCTCAAGAGCGCGGCGGGTCGTGTCCCGACCACGACGCATACTCACAGCAGCGGCACTCCGGTGGCCGCGTGGATCGCGCTGGCTGTCGTGCTCGTGCTCCTGGTCCTCGCGCTGCGAGTAACGGTCCGGGTGCGCGATCCGACGAACGATGAGCTGCTGGCCGAGCTCGAGCAGGCGTTCGCCCGGGCTGGGCGCCGGATGCCGGCTGGGACCACGTTGGCGGCGCTCGAGCAGCGGTTCAGCGGCTCGCCGGACGCGCAGGCGTACGTGCGCACGATCCGGCTCTCGCGCTTCGCCGGCGGTACCGGGCTCCCGTCCTCAGCGCAGCGGCGGGCGGTTCGAAGCCAGCTCCGAACGGGCCTGGGCTTGATCGGGAGAGTGCGGGCCCTGTGGGCGCTGCCGCCCCGCTTCCGTCTGCGGCTGCCCGATCCGGGGCGCCCGCGGCGGGGCCTACACTCCGTCTGATGGACGATTTGTACGACCTCTTCCGACGGGGCACGGAGCTCCTCGAGGCCGGGCACAACCATCAGGCGACGATCCCGCTCTCGCGCGCGCGTGACCTGGCGCCCGACAAGACCTCTATCCGCGAGGCGCTTGGGCGTGCTCTGTTTCACACCCAACGCTACGAACAGGCGGCCTCGGAGTTCGAGGCCGTGATCGAGCGGGCGCCGACCAACGACTACGCGCTGTTCTGCCTCGGCCGCTCGCTGCAGATGCTCGGGCGTCACGCGGAGGCGCGCAAGCCGTTGGCGCTGGCCGCGTGTCTGCAGCCCGGCCGCCGGGACTATCGGGTTTATCGCGACAGGGCCAGAGCCGCCGCCGCAAGGTCATAGAACACCGCGGGGGTACGCACCCCCTGCGAACGGTGGCATGCACCTACTCGTACATCCGGTGCTAACCTGAACCTACAGCTTTCGCGCCGGGGCGATTTCCCGGTGTAGTACCGGAAGTGGGCGCTCGCCCGCTTTTTTTATGACGTTGAGACGGAGGAGACAGTGAGTGCACTTCATGCAGAGATCGAGGATCGGCTGGCAAAAGCCGAGCCTCAGGTCGAGGTGCTCCTCGCTGAGGTCGTCCCAGCCTCCACGCTGCGACTGTTCATCGACCATCCGGATGGCGTGACGCTGGCTCTGTGTGAGCGTGTGTCCGGGCTGCTCGGCGACTACCGCGAGCGGTATACGCTCGAGGTTTCCTCGCCCGGCCAGGATCGTCCACTCACCAAGCCGCAGCACTACACCCGGTTCCTCGGTCGACACGCCCGCGTGCGCCTGCGCGAGGCCAAGGATGGTCACAAGAGCGTGACCGGCGAGCTCGTGGGCGCCTCCGACGAGGACGTCACGATCGCAGCCGGCGACGGCATCGTGACGATCCCCTACGCGCAGATCGCCCGGTCCAACCTAGTTCCCGGAGACTGAAGCCATGTCACGTGAGATCGTTGAGGCGCTACGGGGCCTCGCAGCTGAGAAGAACATCTCCCTCGAGAAGCTGATGGAGGCGCTCGAGGATGCGTTGCTGTCGGCTTACAAGAAGACGCCCGGCTCGGCGCCCTATGCCAAGGTCGAGATGGATCGCGAGAGCGGGGACTACAAGGTGTGGGAGCTAAAGATCCCGCCGGAGCTGGAGGAGCAGCTGCTGATCGAGGCCACCACCGACCAGCAGCCGACGGTCGACCCGGAGACCGGCGAGATGCGCGAGCCGCCCGAGCCCGAGATCGACCTCGAGAAGCTGAAGGAGTACGAGGACCAGATCGAGACCGAGGACGTCACCCCGCACGACTTTGGCCGGATCGCCGCGCAGACGGCCAAGCAGGTGATCCTGCAGCGGATCCGCGAGGCCGAGCGCGACATGATGTTCGAGGAGTACCGCGACCGCGTCGGCGAGCTGATCACGGGCATCGTCCAGCAGTCGGACTCTCGTTACACGCTCGTACAGTTGCGCGAGCGCGTGGAGGCGCTGTTGCCGAAGTCCGAGCAGGTCGACGGCGAGCGCTACGACCACTCGCAGCGGATCAAGGCGGTGATCAAGGATGTCTCGAACTCGACCAAGGGTCCGAGCATCATCGTCTCCCGCCGGGACCCCGAGCTGATCAAGTCGCTGTTCGAGCTCGAGGTGCCCGAGATCGCCGACGGTCTTGTCGAGATCACGGGCGTGGCCCGGGAGCCCGGCTACCGTTCGAAGATCGCGGTTGTCTCACACGTCGACGGCGTCGATCCGGTCGGGGCGTGCGTGGGGCCGCGCGGCTCCCGTGTGCGGATGGTCGTCTCGGAGCTCAGAGGCGAGAAGATCGACATCATCCCCTACAACGACGAGCCGGCCAGGTTCGTCGCCAAAGCCCTTTCGCCGGCTCGCGTGCGCGAGGTCCTGGTGGACGATGCGGGCAAGCAGGCCACGGTCATCGTGCCGGATGATCAGCTCTCGCTCGCGATCGGTCGCGAGGGCCAGAACGCGCGCCTCGCGGCGCGGCTTACGGGCTGGCGGATCGACATCCGCTCGGAGACCGAGTTCGCCGCCGAGGAGGCCGAGCACGGCTACGACGAGGAAGAGGCCCAGGGGCGCTGCGCCGCGATCCTTTCGAACGGACGCCGCTGTCCGAACGCCGCACTGCCCGGCTCGCGCTACTGCGGTATCGAGGCCCACCAGGCGCTGGCCAACAAGGACACCGATCAGGTCGAGGCCGCTCCGTCGGCGTCGGGCGACAACGGGTCTGCGGAGGTCGCGGCGCATGACGCCGCTGGGGACGCCCAGGCCGCGGACGCCGACACCGCCGCCGAGAACACGGCCTCCTAGTCGACGTAAACTGGGACTGCGATGAACAAGCGCGTCCACGAGATCGCCAAAGAACGAGGACTTCCCGCCAAGGAGGTGCTCGAGAAGCTGAAGGCCGCCGGGATCAACGTCAAGGCGGCGTCTTCGAGCGTCGACGAGGCGCTGGCGCTGCGGGCGCTTGGGAACGGGGAGCCGACCGCGCGCGAGCAGGTTCCGGCGGCCACCGCCACGTCGACCAAGCCGGCGGGCGACGGGCCGCGTACCAAGGCGCCGGCAGATGGATCTGCAGAGCGCGAGCGACCCGACGGTGCCGATCCATCCGATCCTGCGGCGCCACCCCGGTCCGAGTCACCGCCCGGGCCTACAGGCGAAGCTGGAGGCCGAGCGCCAGGTAGCCAGCCGGATGACTCGCGCCCTGGACCTACAGGCGAGGCCGGAGGCCGAGCGTCCGGTAGGCGCGAGCGTCCGACGCGCGACTCGCTCCAGGGCGAGCGCGCCCCCGGCAGTGCCGGCGGGCGACGTCGAGTCGTGATCGACTCACAGGCTTCGCGCCGCGCGCCCGGAGGCGCCCCAGCACAATCGAACCAGCCGCCCAGACGCCAGCGGCGTGGCCGCCGTCGCCGCGGCGTCTACGACGAAGAGGCCGAGGCCCGTCCAGCCGCGTCGCGCACGGCGCTGGCCGAGCCCGACGCGGTCCAGATCAACTCCGGCTCCACCGTCAAGGACGTGGCCGAGTACCTGGGCGTGCCGGTCCCCGAGGTGATGAAGAAGCTGATGGAGCTCGGGGAGCTCAAGACGCTCACCCAGACGCTCTCAGACGAGGCGATTCAGGTGCTCGCCGCCGAGCTCGGCAAGGACGTCCAGATCGTCCACTCCGAGGATGAGACGATCGTCGAGCCTGTCTACGACGACGCGGAGGAGGAGCTCGTCGAGCGGCCGCCGGTGGTCACGATCATGGGCCACGTCGACCACGGCAAGACCTCATTGCTCGACGCGATCCGCGAGACCGAGGTCGCCGCCGGCGAGGCGGGCGGCATCACCCAGCACATCGGCGCCTACCAGGTCCACCACGACGGCAAGTCGATCACGTTCCTGGACACGCCTGGACACGAGGCCTTCACCGCGATGCGTGCCCGCGGCGCGAAGGTGACCGACATCGCCGTGATCGTCGTCGCCGCTGACGACGGCGTCAAGCCGCAGACCCAGGAGGCGGTCGATCACGCCAAGGAGGCGGCAGTGCCGATCCTGGCGGCGGTCAACAAGATCGACAAGGAGGGGGCCCAGCCGGACCGCGTCCGCACCGAGATGACGCAGCTCGGCCTCCAGCCGGTGGAGTGGGGAGGCGACACCGAATTCGTCGACGTGTCGGCCAAGACCAAGCAGGGTCTCGGCGATCTGCTCGACACGATCCTCGTGATGGCCGAGGTCGAGGAGCTGCGCTCGAACCCCAACGTGCCGGCGTCTGGAACCGTGATCGAGTCGAAGCTCGACCCGGGCCGGGGCCCGGTGGTGACGATCCTGATCGGCCGCGGCACGCTCGAGGTCGGCGACGCGGTCGTCGCCGGCGCCCACTGGGGCCGCGTGCGAGCGATGAACGACTTCCTCGGCAACCGGGTCGCCCAGGCGCTGCCGGGCGAGCCCGTCGAGATCCTCGGCTTCGATGGCGTCCCGCAGGCCGGCGAGCGCGTCCGGGTCGTCGAGCACGAGCGCCGCGCGCGCCAGCTCGCCGGCGAGCGCGCGACCCGGCTCAAAACTGAATCGCTCGCCCGGCGCAGCGGCAAGCGCGTCTCGCTCGAGGACATCTTCAAGGCCGGACTGCAGGAGCTGAACCTCGTACTCAAGGCCGACGTGGCGGGGTCGCTCGAGGCGATCGAGGACGAAATCGCCAAGCTCCCCCAGGACGAGGTGTCGGTCGGCGTGATCCGCAGCGCGGTGGGTGCCGTGACCGAGTCCGACGTGATGCTCGCCGCCGCCTCCGACGCGGTCATCCTCTCATTCAACGTTCGCCCGGTCGGCGATGCCCGGGCGGCGGCCGAACGCGAGGGCGTTGAGATCCGCCACTACTCGGTGATCTACCGCGCGATCGAGGATCTCCGCAGCGCGATGCAGGGCCTGCTCGCGCCGGAGGAGGTCGAGGAGACCCTCGGCTCGGCCGAGGTGCGCCAGCTGTTCCGCGCCTCACGCGTCGGCACGATCGCCGGCTCGCACGTCACCGAGGGCAAGATCACCCGAGGGTCCAAGGTGCGGCTGATCCGCGACGGGACCGTCGTCTACGACGGCGAGGTGGCCAGCCTGCGGCGCTTCAACGAGGACGTGCGCGAGGTCGCCGCCGGATTCGATTGCGGGATCGTGCTCAGGGACTTCGCGGACATCAAGGAGGGCGACGTGCTCGAGGCCTACGCTACCCGCCAGGTCGAGCGCGAGCTTACGTAAGGTCGATGGCCTCCGAGAGCGGCTACGTGGCCGTGCTCGTGATCCACCTTCACTTTCCCGAGGCTGGAAGCCTCAAGAGCAAGCGGAAGGAGCTCTCATCAATCAAGGCGCAACTACACGGACGACTCGGCGTCGCCGTTTCGGAGACCGATCACGCGGATCTATGGCAGCGCGCGACGCTCACCGCCGCGCTGACCGGCGGCTCACTGGCGACGCTGTCCTCGGCGGTCGCCAAGGTCGAGCGCTGGCTCGATGGACGTTGCCCGGATGGCGTGCGGGTCGAGCGCGTTTTTGCCTCTGTGGACGAACTCAACGACGTGTTCTCACGATCCGGCGCGGAGGGATAGGATGGCGCCCGGACGCATGCGGCGCGTCGATGAGGCGGTCAGGGCTGTCCTCAGCGACGCCATCGCCAAGGATCTCCAGGATCCACGCGTGGGATTCGTGACAGTCACTGGAGTAAAGACAAGCTCAGATCTGCGCCACGCGCGCGTATATGTAAGCGTGCTCGGGGACGAGCGCACGCGCGCGGAAAGCCTCGAAGGCTTGCGATCGGCGCACGGGTTCCTCCAGGGCGTCATCGCCTCCGAGCTGACGCTCAAGCACACTCCGACGCTGACCTTCGAGTACGACGAATCGGTCGATCGCGGGATGCGGATCACGGAGCTGCTCCACGACATCGACCTCGGGGAGGTCGATGATGGCTGAGAACGGCGACCGTTCGGCCCGCTCCGAGGTGCTCGACGAGCTGCGGAGCGCCGAGAAGCTGATCGTGGTCACGCACGAGAACCCGGACGGCGACGCGCTCGGGTCGCTGATCGCGATGCAGGGAATCCTCACCGCGCTCGGCAAGAAATGTGTGATGTTCATCGATGCCGGCGAGTTTCCGCTCCCCCACGAGTACCGCTTCTTCCCGCTCGACGGATTGGTCAGCGCACCGCCCGAGGACATCGATCAGCGGACGATCGTGTTCCTCGACTGTGGCAGCCTCGACCGCAATCCGGCCGAGGCGTTCCAGCGGCCCGGCGCCCACATCCTGAACATCGACCACCATCACGACAACACGCGCTTCGGCACGGTCAACCTCGTCGTCCCGGAGGCCTCCTGTACGGCCGAGATCGTTTGGGATCTCATGCACGGCCTCGATGTGACGCCCTCGCTGACGACCGCCGAGGCGCTGTACGTGGGCCTCATCACCGACACCGGCCGGTTCATGTACGAGAACACCGGCATCCGGGCGCACCTGATGGCGGCGGAGCTGATCGAGGCCGGGGTCGACGTGCACGGCATCTATCGGTGCGTGTACGAGGACGTGCCGTTCGGCAAGCTCGTGTTGCTCGCCCGCGGACTGGCGAACATCCATCGCTTCGACGACGGGCGGCTGACGGTATCCGCGCTCAGCAGCCAGGACTTCACGGAGTCCGGTGCGGAGGAGAGCTACTCCGAGGGCGTGATCGATTACCTGCGCTCCGTTCAGGGTACGGCGGTCGCGGCGCTCGTCCGCGATCGGATGGGCGACACCGACGGCGGCCGGCCGCGGAAGGTCTCGCTGCGAGCCAGCGACGAGCGCGTCGACGTTTCGAGGATCGCGCGCGAGCAGGGGGGAGGGGGCCACCGCCAGGCCGCCGGGTTCAGCACCGCGATGACGTGGGACGAGCTCGTCGCGTTCCTGCGCGAGGAAGTCGCGGAGCAGCTAGCCGCCGTGTAGTGAACGCCTCGGGGGTCATCCTCTACGACAAGCCCGCCGGTGTTACCTCCCACGATGTGGTCGCCGGCGTCCGCCGGAGCCTGGGGCGGGGGGTCAAGGTCGGCCACGCCGGGACGCTCGATCCGTTCGCGACGGGTCTGTTGCTCGTGCTGGTCGGCCGCGCGACGAGGGTGCAGCGGTTCTTGATGGCGCTGCCCAAGGCGTATGAGGCGACGGCGAGGTTCGGCGCGGTGTCGAGCACCGGCGATCCCGAAGGGGAGATCGTGGAGACCGGGGTCGTTCCGGCCGGCGACCTGACCCTCCCGACCGGCGTCATCTTGCAGCGGCCGCCGGCGTACTCCGCGATCAAGGTCGGCGGGCGGCGCTCCTACGCGCTCGCGCGAGCCGGGATCGAGGTCGAGCTCCCCGAACGCGAGATCGAGGTCTACGTGTTCGACGAGCTCGAGCGCCGCGGGGATGTCCGCCGGTTCCTGATCGAGTGCTCCTCGGGCACATATGTCCGGACGCTTATCAGCGAGCTCGGGGATGCATACTGCGAGCAGCTGCGCCGGCTGCGGATCGGATCCTTTACGGTGGCGGACGCCGACCCCGAGCGCGTGAGCCCCCTGAACGAAGCGCTTGGCTTCATCGCGGAGGTGCGACTTGGTCCCGACGCCGCGCGCCGCGCGAGCCACGGCGCCGCGGTCGAGGGCAGCGCTCCGGCTGTGGTCAGGCTGACCGACGAGCGCGGGCTGATCGCGCTCGCCGAGCCGGTCGCCGACGGGAAGCTGAAGCCGGTCGTCGGGCTGCGCGAAGGCTAGGCTTCGCCGCCGATGCGGGTCATGACGCTCATGGAGGCCCTTCCGCACCCGCGGCGGGTGGCGGTCGGCGAGTTCGACGGCGTCCACCTGGGCCATCGCGAGGTGATCGCAGGCAACGACACCGTGCTCACGTTCGAGCCCCACCCGCTCCGCGTGGTGCGGCCCGAGGCGGCGCCGAAGCTGCTCACCAGCCTGGATGCGAAGGCCGAGCTGATCGCGGAGCTCGGCGTCGAGGAGCTCGTCGTGATCCCGTTCGACGATACCTTCGCCGCGCAGGGCCCGCGGGAGTTCATCGACCATGTGCTCGTCGAGCGGTTGGGCGCCACCCGGGTGTCGGTCGGAGAGAACTTCCGCTTCGGCCACCGGGCCGCGGGCGATCCCGCGTTGCTCGCGGCCGATCCGCGGTTCGAGACGCGGATCGTCCCGCTGGTCGAGGTCGACGGCGAGATCGTCTCCTCGAGCCACATTCGCGGTCTGGTGCTCGCCGGGGAGGTGGAGCTCGCCGCCCGGTTCCTGGGCGCTCCGTTCCAGGTCCGCGGCGAGGTCGTCGAGGGAGACCGCCGGGGGCGTGAGCTCGGGTTTCCCACCGCGAACATGGTCCCTGACGAGTCGCTGGTGTATCCCGGGCACGGCGTCTACGTGGCCCGCGCCGGCGGTTCGTGCGCCGCCGTGAGCGTCGGCGTGCGGCCGACGTTCGGGACCGGGCGGGCGGTGCTGATCGAGACGTACCTGCTGGACCGGGACGTCGACCTCTATGGCCAGGTGCTCAAGGTCGACTTCCTGAGCCGGATACGCGGCGAACGCCGGTTCGACACGGTCGAGGCGCTCGTCGAGCAGATGCACCGCGATGTCGCCCGCACGCGGGAGCTCTGTGGGTAGCGCGGCTGGTGCGAACCTTTGCGCGGCGCTAGCTCTGCTAGCCTCATCGGCCGCATGGCGCTGACCAAGGAACGTAAGCAAGAGCTCGTCGAGAAGTTCGGCGACGGCGCTTCTGACACCGGCAAGGCCGAGGTCCAGGTTGCGCTGCTCACCGAGCGGATCAACGGGCTGACCGATCATCTGCGGACCCACCGAAAGGACCACCACTCACGCCGTGGCCTCCTGATGCTCGTGGGACGCCGCCGCAGGTTCCTGAAGTACCTGCAGCGAGCCGATCTGGAGCGCTATCGCGCGCTGATCCGCGAGCTCGGCCTGCGCCGGTGAGCACGGCCGAACAGGCACAGAGCGTCCTGGAGCCGGGAACCCCGGTCCCAGAGCTGACGTTGCGGCGGGAGGACGGCACGGAATTCACTCATGCCGATCTTCAGGGAACGACGACCGTCCTCGTGTTCTATCCGTTCGCGTTCAGTCCGGTCTGCACCGATCAGCTGAACCTCTATCAGGAGGTGCTGGACGACTTCGCCTCGCGCGGGGCGACGCTGTACGGCGTGTCCTGCGATGCCTCCTGGTCTCAGACCGCGTTCCGGGAGAAGCTAGGCGTGACGATCGAACAGCTCTCGGATTTCGAGCCCAAGGGTGCGGCCTGTCGCGCCTTCGGCGTCTATCACCCCGGCGGATTCCCGCAGCGCGCCCTGGTCATCATCGGGCCCGACGCGGTCGTGAAGTGGAGCTATCAGGCTCCCTCGCCGGGCGATCTTCCCGGCGCGAACCTGATCTTCGACGGCCTGGGGGCCTGACGGCCCCGCTACGGCCGGACGTGGCGATGGGCGGCCCTCGGCGCCCGGCGGGCGACCTGCGATCCGCCCCGGTTCCTCCGGCGGGCGCCGACGATCACGTCCGCGGTCCCGAGGACGCCGCGCTCGTCATCGAGTACGCCGACTTCGAGTGCCCGTACTGCGCGGCGCTGAGCTTGCGGATCGACGGCCGGCAGCTGCGCAGGCTGTTCCGCCACTTCCCCGTGCGCTCGAGTCATCCCCGGGCCTGGGCCGCGGCCTGCGCCGCCGAGGCGGCCGCGCTTCAGGGTCGCTTCTGGGAGATGCACGACTCGCTGTTCGCCGATCAGGGCCGGCTCGAGGACCCTCACCTGTGGGAGCGGGCGCGAGCGCTCGGACTCGACCTCGACCGCTTCGACGCCGACCGCCGCAGCGACGAGGTGCTGAGCCGGGTGAAGCGCGACTTCACCTCGGGCGTGCGCGCCGGCGTGGTGACGACGCCGACTGTGTTCGCCGGCGGTCACCGCCACGCCGGCCAGATCGATGTCGAGGCGCTGGAGCGCACCGGCGAGTAGGGGCGGTCGCCGGCGCCTTGGGTCCGGGCGTGGGCTGTGGACTCTCGGCCCGCCGGCGCTTTCAGCGGCCGCGGCTTGGCTTGGCGGCGGCCCGGTAAACGGCGCTGGGGAAGGGGGAGGACGGATCGGGGCGCGATCGCGGTCCTTCATGATGCATAACGCGACAACCTCGCCCGGGATGGCGAGCCCTGTCGACCTATGCATGAAGAGTGTGCTCAATCCGACAGGGCCTCGGGATTCGCGTCAGTGTTGTCGTACTGTGCATCATCCGGAGTTCCTGATCGGACCACGAAAGCCGCTCTGACTGCCCCTTCCCCAGCGCCCTTTATCGGGCCGACGGCCCTCGACAGACGACCGAAACCGGGCGCGAAGGCCAAACCAAGTAAGGCGCGCGAACGCGCACCCCTAACCCGTCCAATCAGTTACCGAGGTGCTCGGGCGTCCGGCACCCGCCGGCGCCTCCCTCCCGGGCGCGAGCGTCCGCGGCGGCAGCGCCTCCGCCGGCGCGAAGCAGGGCAGGTGGAGCGCGAAGATCGACCCGCGCCCGGTGTTCTCGACCGTGCAGCGCCCGCCGTGCCCCTTGGCGATGGCGTCGACGATCGCCAGCCCCAGGCCGACGCCGCCGGCGGTGCGCGTCCGCGCCGCGTCGGCCCGCGCGAAGCGGTCAAAGATTCGGTGCAGGGCCTCGTCGGGCACGCCGGCGCCCTCGTCCTCGACCTCGATCGCGAGTTGCCACGTGCCCTCGCAGCGGGCGCGCAGCTCGATCGCCGCGTGCTCGGGCGTGTACTTCACCGCATTCTCGAGCAGCGCGTCGAGCGCGGTGCGAAGCCGTTCGGGATCGACGCGAAGGCGGCCAGCGGCCAGTGGGCCCAGGCGCCAGGCTCGCGGAGCCACCTCCGACCAGCGCATGAATACGTCCTCAAGGAAGGGCTCGACCTCGATCTCCTCGAGATGCAGAAAGTTCGCCTGATCGGCGGTCGCGAGCACCAGCAGCCGGCTGACGATCGCGTCGATCCGCCCCAGCTCGTCGAGCGCAACGTCGAGTTCCGCGGCGTCGCCGCCGCGCACGGACACGAGCTCGAGATGGCCACGCGCGATCGTGACCGGGGTCCGCAGCTCGTGCGACGCGTCGTGGATGAAGCGCTCCTGGCGCTCGAGCAGCGATCGCTGCTGCTCGGAGCGCTGCTCGGCGATCTGCAGTGCGTCAACGCGCCGTCGCGCGTGCCAGACCATAGCCAGGAACATCGCGGCCATGAGCGGAACCTCGAACAGCTCACCCCATAGCTGAATGCCACGGAAGGCGTCGAAGCCGATCGACACCGCTGTCAGCGTCATGACGATCGCGAGCACGATCAAGGTCGCACCGAGCGGCCAAACCCGAAAGCCGTAGAGCACTGTGAGGCTGATCCAGACGAAGTGGAACGGGATCGTCTCCCAGCTCGGCCACGCGAGCATTGCCGCGTAGTTGCACGCCGCGAACGCGACCCATAGCAGCTCTATGCGGTACCGCGGTATCAGAGCCCGAAGGTCAGCACGCGGCCGCGCGATCTCCGGAAGCTCACGCAGCGCGATAGCCCGCATTGCGCACCGTCTCGATATGCGCCTCCGGCCCCAACCGCCGCCGCAGCCGCCGGACGCACACGTCAACGACGTTCGATCTCGGATCGAAGTCGTACCCCCAAACCTCTGCGAGCAGACGCTCCCGGCTTACCACCTGTCCGACGTGCTGCATCAGAAAGTGCAGCAGGCGGAACTCACGGTCGGACAGGTCGGCGACCTTGTCGCCGACCTGGGCCTGGCGCCGAGCTAGATCGAGCACCAGGCTGCCGACGCGGATCACCGTTCCGTCATCGGCCACGCGCGCGCGGCGGAGCTGGACCCGGGCGCGCGCCAGTAGCTCGTCGAGCGAAAACGGTTTGGCGACGTAATCGACAGCACCGAGTTCGAAGCCCTGCAGCTTGATAGGAAGGTCGCTGCGCGCCGACAGGATCAGCACCGGGAGATCCGGCTTTTCGCGATGGATCTCTCGCAGGGCGTCGAGGCCACTGCGGCCAGGCAGCATCAGGTCGAGGATCACTAGGTCGTACTGACCGGTAAGAGCACGCGCGAGCCCCAGCTCGCCGTCGCCGGCAACATCCACGCCGAATCCCTCTGCCTCGAACGCACGGCCTAGAAATGCCCGGATACGCGCCTCATCCTCGACAACCAAAATACGCATGTGCTCTTTCGAGCCCCCACGTTTGCGTCGACACTATAAAAGTTGACGTGTAAATGACCGCTAAATGACATCGCTGTCATTTAGTCCGTCCTCTCGCCCGGAAAGCTATAACACGACCCCACGGCTTGCGCCAGCCTCTGGAGCGGGCCCTGGACGCTCTCGCCTTGACGGTCTGGGGACAGATGGGCTATAAGTCCGGGCCGCTCGCAAGGCAGGCGGTCCGGGCCGTCGCCGTTGCACGATCGGCGCCCCCGGATCGGCAGCAAATAGAGGAACGTGTTCTCATCGTGACCACCAGTCCTTGGGCGACACAGACGGCTTCGAACAGCGCGCCGTTGACCATCCGGGGCCTGATCGCCTCACACAAGGCGGCTTCACTCGTCATCGCAGCTCTCTGCGCCGTCACGGTCGCAATTTTCGTGCTGATCGCGCTTGGTCCGAAGGGCGGCGCCGTGACCGATAGCACCACGTGCGCGCAGTGGGGCTCGACCAACGTGGCCGGACAGGACGCCTACGCGAGGCTGTACGTGAGGGAGCACGGGCCGGTCTCACCACGCTGGGGGCCTGCACCGGGGGGCGTACTCAACGCGATCAACGCCGGCTGCTATCAGGCGTTCGGTGAGGATGTCTCAGACACGGCGACCGTCGTGCAGGCGGTCTCGCGCAGCTTCTGAGCACCAGCACCCGGCTAGAGCGGTTTCGGTGAGCGCGCGAACGCGCGACTCGTCATCGACGGCACTTGCCATCCCTTTCGGCTCGAGCCCACGGACAGACGTCGAGGTCGGACTTCATCTCTCTGGAGATGACCTGCACATGACAGGTTGATGACATCGCCGTCATCTGCGCCGCTACCGCCGCTGCGCGAGGTATAACACCGCGCCGAGAGGACGGAGCGAGGATGAGTGGAGCTGGCAAGAGGATTGTCGGAATCACCATCGCGACGGCAATCGTTTGCGTCGTGATCGGGCTCTATATCGGCCTGTACCTGGTCAACGTGCCCGGCTCGGTGGCGGCTACGCAGACGCCCACTGGGGCGCAACTGTACCTGGCGACCGTGCCGGCCGCGGCGCTGAACGATTCGCACCCGACCTGGGTCTCCTATTACGCGGTCGACGCCAACGCGCAGAACTGGCAGCACAAGACGACGTACGTGCTGCCGGCGAACACGCTCGTCCACGTGACGATCTTCAACTACGACAGCGCCTCAGCGCTGCGCAATAACTGGTTTGGCCAGGCCACCGGAACGGTCGGCGGCGTGATGACGCTCAACGGTAGGACGACGCAGGGGATCGTCGCCGCTAACGCCTCGCACGTCTTTTCGATCCCGCAGATCGGTCTGGCGGTGCCGCTCCAGGGCGTATCCGCCACCGCCAAGAACCCCTGCAGCAACGCGCCCTGCAGTCTCTCGAACGACCACACGGTCACCTCATTCACGTTCCGCACGCCCGGCAAGGGCCTGTACCGCTGGCAGTGCTTCGTGCCGTGCGCGGCCGGATACATCGCCGGCTTCGGCGGCCCGATGCAGACCGTCGGCTACATGGACGGCTTCATCAAGGTCGTATGAGCAAGCCGGCGGGAAGCTGAGCATGGACGAGACCAACCACTTCCGCAGGGTCGTGTTGCTGTGGCTGCTCGCCACCGTGATCATGACCCCGATCGTGATCTTCGTCTTCGGCCCGGGCCTTCCGCCCGGTAACGGAACCGTCGAGTCGTCCGGGCAGGTCACCGACAACACGGTGCTGCTGGCCACGGCTACACCGGTGGCACTCGGGGTCCTCGTCTACCTGGGCTACGTGCTGTGGGCGTTTCGCGAGCGCAACCCAGAGGTGGTGCTCGATGGGCCGCCGATTCGCGGCAACTCGAGCGTGCAGTTCTGGTGGCTGATCGTCACGACGACGCTGGTGCTGTTCCTGGCCGGCTATGGCACGATCAGACTCTTGGCCGATGGAGCCGGCGGCGGTCAGGGCCCGAACCCGATCGCGATTCCCTCGGCGCCCGCGGGCGGGAAGCGGCTCGTGGTCCAGGTGGTCGCGCAGCAGTGGCAGTTCAACTACCGCTTCCCGGGCTATGGCGGAGTCGAGACCAACCAGCTCGAGCTGCCCGCGAACACGCTGGTGCAGTTCAACGTGACCTCGCTCGACGTGATCCACTCGTTCTGGGCGTATGACCTCGGCGTAAAGGCAGACGCGAATCCGGGCGTCAACAACGTCGCCTACGTGACGACGAAGGGACCGCTGACCTTCCAGTGCGCTGCGCCGAGCTGTGCGGCGTGTGGCACGGCTACATGTTCGACACAGGCTATGTCGTTTCCAAGGCGCGGTTTGCCGCTTGGATCGCCCAGCAGAGGGTCAAGTTCGCGCCGGCGACCAAGCAGCTGCCGCCGTACTCGAAGACCTACTTCCCACAGGCACTCAGGAGGGCAGGATGAGCGCGATTGCAGTGCCGGCGACCGCCCGGCCCGACCGGCTGGCGAAGGCTGATCGGCTTCAACATGCTCACCGGGATCCTGTTGGGGATCCTGGGGTGGTACGTCGGCCACTACATTGGCGATCACATCCACGGCGCGAACCTCGCCTACTACTCGACGCAGGCGGGCGAGAACGACATCGCGATCATGCTCGGCTACCTCCTCGGCGTGGTCGGCTTCCTCGTCGGACTGGGCTTTGCCAACTACCCGGTGAAGCGGCTGCTCGGGCATCCGCCGTCGCTGGCCGAGAACGAGTCCGAGGCGGACGGGCTCTTCCGGTACTTCACGCTGTCGACCGACCACAAGGTCGTCGCCAAGCAGTACATGGTCGGGATCGGACTGTTCTTCTTCGTCGCCGGACTGAACGCCATGCTGATCAGGACCGAGCTGCTCCAGCCCAACGTGCACGTGTTCGGCGCCAACCAGTACCTGACGCTGGTCGGCATGCACGGGTCGATGATGATGGGGACCATGACCTCGGGGCTGCTGGGGCCGTTTGCCACATTCCTGGTGCCGTTGATGATCGGCTCGCGGCGGTTGGCGTTCTCGCGAGTCTCGGCGTTCTCGTTCTGGCTGCTGATGGCCGGCGAGGTGATCCTGCTCACGACGATCTTCTTCGGCGGCTTCCAGACCGGCTGGACGGGCTACCAGCCGCTCGGGGCACAGGGGACCGCCGGCTACGACGCATACATCGGCTTCTTCGCGCTGGTCGGCCTGTCGATGACGTTGTTCGGATTCAACCTGGTCGTGACGATCACCACGATGCGCTCGCCGGGTATGACCTGGACGCGGCTGCCGATCTTCGTGTGGGGGGCGTTCACGACGGCGTGGCTGATGGTGCTGGCGGCGCCGATGCTGATCGCCGCCCTGCTGATGGCGGCGTCGGACCGGACCCTGCAGACCGCGTTCTACATTCCCGGGCAGGGCGGCAGCGCTTACCTGTTCCAGAACCTGTTCTGGGTGTTCGGCCACCCGGAGGTGTACATCCTGGCGCTGCCCGGCATGGGGATCGTGCTCGAGTTGATTCCGGTGTTCTCCCGAAAACCACTGTGGGGCTACCGGCTGGCCGTGGCGGGGATGCTCGGCATTGCGTTCTTGAGCTTCTTCGTGTGGCAGCACCACCTGTTCGTGTCCGGCATCAACGCCGACCTGCGGCCGTTCTACATGCTCTCCACCGAGATCATCTCACTGCCGACGGGGTTCATCTTCCTGTGCGCGATGGGGACGCTGTGGCGTGGGCGAATACGGCTGACCGTGCCGATGCTGTTCTGCTTAGGGTGGATCTTCAACTTCCTGTGGGGCGGGATCTCGGGCGTGTTCAATTCCGACGTCCCCAGCGACGTCACCACCCACGGCAGCTTCTTCGTGATGGCGCACTTCCACTACACGATCATGGGCGGCCTGATCTTCGCGTTCTTCGCCGCGATCTATTACTGGGTGCCGAAGATGTACGGCTGGAAGCTCAACGAGCGCCTGGGCAAGATCCACTTCTGGACGCTGTTCATCGCCTTTAACTCGACCTTCGCGCCGCTGTTCGCGCTCGGCTTCATGGGAATGCCACGCCGGGTGGTCACCTACAACCCCGCATGGCAAGGACTGAATATCTGGGTGTCGGTCTCGGCCTACTTCATCGGGCTCTCGATGCTCGTGTTCCTATTCAACGTGGTGTGGTCGCTGCTGATTAAGCGCGAGCCGGCCAAGGTCAACCCGTGGAACGCCAAGAGCATCGAGTGGGAGCTGCCCACGCCGCTGCCCCTACACGACTTTGATCGGATTCCCGTGTTTGACCACGACCCGTACCCGTACGGCGAGCCGGCGCCGGCGAGGGCGCCGGTGATCGCGCCCGCGGGCGGGAGCGCATAAGCGATGGAAGCCTCCGTTCCCACCGCCGATCACATCGAGCCCGAGCCCCCGGAGTGGCAGCCCCGCGCGATCTGGTTCGGCGGGCGCCTGTTGTGCGGCGCGATCTCCTTCTTCTTCGCCGCGTTCGTGTTCGCCTTCTTCTACCTGCAGGCGCTCGACTTGAACCACAACTGGAAGATCGGCCACGTCGTCCCCGACGGGGGCATCGGCATCGCGATCGCGGCCCTCTTCCTGTTCAGCGCGATCATCTACCGGCTGGCGGCGAGGCGTCCGGTCGGCGACACGATGGCGGCGGGGATAATCGCCGTCCTCATGGGGCTCACTGCGGTTGTGCTCCAGTTCATCGAATACATCGTCCTCGATTTCGGCGCCTCCCAGGGCGGCTATGCCGCGGTGTTCTTCGGATGGACGGCGACCTACGCGATCGCGGCGCTGATGGGCCTGTACTGGATCGAGATACAGGTCGCGACCCTGTGGCGCGTGCGGCGGGAAGGCAAGATGCGCGAAACGGAAGTGCCCACGAGTGAGACCACGCTGCTCCTAACCGGGATCGAGGCCTCCTCGTTCTACTGGGCGTACTTCGTCGCGATCGGCGTGCTCGCCTACATCCTCCTGTACCTCGTCGACTGACCATGTCCTGGACGGCCTGGTCGCTGGACCCGTCGCTGCTATACGTGGCGCTGGCCGCGGGGCTGTACGTGGTCGGCAGCCGGGGGCGGGGTCGGCCGCAACCCCTGCAGGCGCTCGCGTTCTTCGCGAGCCTGCTGACCATTGTCATCGCCCTCAACTCGCCGATCGACTACTACGCCGACCAGCTCTTCTGGGTGCACATGCTGCAGCACGTCCTGCTGCTCACCGTCGCTCCACCGCTGATGCTGCTCGGGAAGCCGTGGCCGAGAATGTGGCGCGCGCTCCCGCTCGAGTCGCGGACGAAGATTGCGCGGACGATCGCCCGTTCGCGCTGGGTGGCGCCCGTCCGCGCGCTCGCGCGGCCGCTCCCGGCCTGGATCCTGTTCAACGTCACGTTCCTCGGCTGGCACATCCCCGCTGCGTATGACGCCACCCTGACATCGGGGGTGATCCACGCGATCGAGCACGCGATGTTCTTCTTCTTCGGCCTTCTGTTCTGGGCCCGCGTGATCGATCCCGGGCCGCTGCGCCCGCGTCTCGTCTGGCCGGCCCGGGTCGCCTATGCGGCCGGCGCGATGATCGTGGGCTGGCTGCTGGCCATCACGCTGGTCATCGTGCCGCACCCGATCTACGGCTACTACGCGGCGCTTCATGTCCGGCCCGGGGGGATCAGCGCGCTGACCGATCAGCAGCTCGCCGCCGGCGTGATGTGGGTCCCCGGGTCGATCGCGTACACGATCACGTTCATCATCGGCTTCTATCGGTGGCTGGAGCCGGACCGCTCGCCTGGCCCAGCCCCGGCGGCGTTCACGACCTGAGGAGGAGACAGACTTGCCGTTGCTTCCCATCGCAGACTTCCTCGCCGGCGCGCTGCTTACGCTGCTGCTGCCCGTTACGCTTCTGGTCGCGCTGGTGTTGTGGTACTGGTGGTACTCGGTACGCGTGCACGACGCCAAGCGGTCCGAACCCGCCACCGCGCCGGCTGCGGCGAATCCCGGGCCCAGCGTCCACGAGACGCTCCCGCCAGAGCCCGGCGAGTAATGAAGGCGGGCGCGGGCACCCTGTGGGCCTCGCGGCCTGCGACGCTGCGACCCGCCAGGATCGCCGCGTCGCTGTTCGTCGTCGTACTGCTGGGCGTGGGCGTGGGATTCGGCGTGCACCGGCTCAGGGCCAGTACGGCCAAGACACCCGCAATCGCCTCCACGCGCTTCGGCATGCACGGCGAGGCGGCCTGGGCCGCCGGAACACAGCCTGCACCGATGATCGACACCTTGCGCGACCAAACCGGGACCTTGTTCTCACTGGCGTCGCTTCGTGGCCGATCGGTCGCGATCGTGTTCTTCGACTCGCACTGTCACCAGGAGTGCCCGCTCGAGGGGCGGGCGCTGGCGGCGGCCGAGCGGGTGCTCCCGCTCGCCGAGCGGCCCGTGCTGGTGGCAGTCAGCGTCAACCCGCTCGACACGCCGGCAAGTGCGTCAAAGGCTGCGAGAGCCTGGGGACTGGCCTCGGTGGCGCCGTGGCATTGGCTGATGGGCACGCGCAAGCAACTGACGCCCGTGTGGGCGGCCTACCACATCTACGTCTCACCGCACCCGGTGAACGGGGACATCGTCCACACCGAGGCGGTCTATCTGGTCGACCGGCGCGGCTACATGCGGTCGGGCTACATGTATCCGTTCCTTTCGCGCTACGTGACCGGCGACCTGCATACGCTCGCCAGGGGCAAGGGATCCTGAGGATGGCGGTCGGCGATTTCGTCGAGGTGCTGCCCGGGCCTGTGCCCGTGCACGTTGGACGCGCGAGCGGAACGTGGCGCGACTACGTGACGCTGACGAAGCCCAGGATCATGTCGCTCCTGGTCCTGACTGCCGTGTGCGCGATGGTGGCGGCGGCTGGTGGCGCGCCCGCGCCCGTGCCGCTGGCGGCGTTGGTCATCGGGGGCGCGTTGGCGTGCGGCGGGGCGAGCGCGCTGAACCACGTGCTCGACCGCGACATCGACAGACTGATGGGGCCACGCACCGCGTCGCGGCCGGTGGCTGCCGGTCGGATCAGCCCGGCGCGCGCGACCGCATTCGGTCTGGTGCTCTCGGCCCTCGCCTTTGCCGTGCTTACCACGTTCGCAAATCCGCTGGCCGCCGTCCTGTCACTCGGCGGCGGGGCGTTCTACGTCGTCGTCTACACGTGTTGGCTGAAGCGGAGCACGGCCCAGAACATCGTCATCGGCGGCGCCGCCGGCGCGATTCCGCCGCTCGCGGGCTGGGCGGCGGCACACGGCAGTCTCGGACTCGGGGCCGGCTTCCTGTTCCTGATCGTGCTGCTGTGGACGCCGCCACACTTCTGGGCGCTGGCGCTGCTGCTCGTTCGCCACTACGCCGCGGCGGAGGTGCCGATGATGCCGGTGGTGCGCGGGCCGCGGGCCACCGCCCGACTCGTGTTCTGGTACTCGATCGTGCTCGTAGCGGTCACGCTGCTGCCGGGAGCGGTCGGCACGTTCGGGCTCGTGTACCTCGCCGGAGCCGCGATCCTGGGAGGAGTGCTGTGCGTGCTCGCCTGGCGGCTCTGGCGCGAGAGATCGCCTGCGCGCGCCGCCCTGCTGTTCCATTTCTCGCTGTTGTATCTCGCGCTGCTCTTCGTCGCCGTCGCGATCGATGCGGCCGTGCGCTGAATCCGCCGCCCATCGAGATGACGGCCAAATGAGCCGGGCCAGTCAACGCGGCCCTCCCGCGTGGATCTGGTGCTGTACGGATCACAAGAGCGCGGTAGCCATCAGCGCGGGCCCCGCGGACGCGACATGGCCAGATTCAGGATCGCCGCCATTGTCATGGTGTGTCACTTCCCGGCACGGCAGTGGTACACCATGACACGGCGAGTGGTCGGGTAGCACATGGGGATGGGCGGTGCGCGTGTACTGGTGGCCGAGAGCAGCCCCCGCGTCCGGCAGGCGGTCGCGGCGTACCTGCGAGGGGACGGATTCCAGGTCCTGGAGGCGTCCAGCGGCCTCGAGGCCCTGCTCATGCTGCGCCGCGGGACGGTCGACATCGCGCTGGTCGATCCGATGCTTCCCGAGATCGACGGCCTGGAGCTGGTACGCCGCGTGCGGCGCGAGTCGACGGTACCGATCATCATGTTGACCGCCAGCCGGGACGGGGCGGCGCGCATCGCCGAGCTCGATGCGGGCGCCGACGACTACGTGGTCAAGCCGCTCTCCATGCCCGAGGTGACCGCCCGCATGCGCGCGCAGCTGCGGCGTGCCCGGGGCTTCGAGACCGAGCAGACGGTCCTGCGCACCGGGGAGCTCAAGCTCGAGCTCGACGCGCGGCGCTGCTCCGCCGGCGGACGTGAGGTGGACCTCACCCGCCGCGAGTTTGACCTGCTTGCCGCGCTGCTGGGCTACCCCGGACGCATCCACACCCGCGAGCAACTGCTGGAGCTCGTCTGGGGCACCGATGCCATCAGCCCCAAGACGGTGGACGTTCATGTGGCTGCGCTTCGGCGCAAGCTCGGCTCCGCGATCACCATCACGACGCTGCGCGGCCTGGGCTATCGGCTCGATCCCTCCGCGTCGCCCGCATGGACGCAGCAGCACGCCGGCGGTGGTGTGGGCGAGACCGCCTGACCGCGGCTCGACCTAGCCGCCCCTCGGTCTCGAGTGCCGGCAGCCGCCACTCGATTCAACCTCCTACATCGCTCTTACGCGACTCCGAGGTTCGCCTTGCGCGATGCGGGAAGAGTTCCGAGTACTCCAATAACCCCGAACCGAGAAAGAGAGGTCCAAGAATGCCGACCACCATGATCATCCTGAACGTCGTTCTCATCACGGGCATCGTGCTGGCGATAGTTGGCGTATGCGCCTGGGGAATCATCTCCGACCGTCCGTTTGCGACATATCTGACAAACCGCGCTGTCGCGCGAGCGCAGCGCCCTCCGGCTCTCGACCGCCGTCGTCTCTCCCCCGAGCAATCCGGTTATCGCGGGCGGCGCAGACGAGCGATCGACGTCGGCGCGTAGCTCCGGCACGCGGCCTGACGGAGTTCAGGCGACGCCGATCGGGCACGATCGGGTAGCCGTGCAGCAAAGCGGCTCACCCGACAGCCTCAGAACATAGGCCGCGGCCGCGGGCGGAAGTCCGTGGCCGTGGTCGTGCGTGGGGCGGGCCCGGTCGTGCCTGGGGCGGGCTCTAGCCCGGTCGTGCGTGGGGCGTGGTCTTAGCCCTGCTGGGTGGCGCGCTCGGCGGTGTCGGCCGAGCGGAATGCCTGCTGGAGGTCGCCGAGCGTCGCCGAGCGGCCGCGCAGCGGCTGCACGCTCGGGTTCGCGCTCAGCGCCATGCGCACCAAATCGAACTGCCGTTCCGCGATCTCGGAGTCGACGCCCTCAAATGCGCTGGCCGCCTGACTGACCCCCTTGACCAGCAAGATGATGTCGAGCGCGCCGACGTCGGCGCGAACCGCGCCGGCCTCCTGGGCGCGCTGGACGAGCTCGTTGAGGACGCCGATCAGCTCCGTGTACGCCGCGCTGATGTCGGGGTTCGCCAGGAATGTGTCCGCGACCGCCTCGGACAGGGCCCGGTCCATCTGCTGGCGGCCCACGATCTTGTCGAGGAACTCGAACAGCGCCTCGCCGGGATCGGGCGCCTGGAGCAGCTCCCGCCCGGTCACGATCGCGTCGTTCATCCGCTCGACGACGATTGCGGCGATCAGGTGCTCCTTCGACGGGAAGTTGCGAAACAGCGTTGCGCGCCCGACGCCGGCGCGCTCGGCGATCTCGCCGACGCCGACGTCGAGCCCGCGCTCGCGGAACAGGGCCTCGGCCGCGTCGAGCAGCCGGTGGCGATTGCGTTCGGCATCGGCCCGTAAGTGCCTGTCCTCTGATCCCATCTCTTCCATATTGTCCTATGCCGAGGTCCCGGATGACTCCATCGCCAGCTCCGGCTGGGTCGATGGCCGTGGTGCCGGTGTGGCGGACGCGTTCGTCAGGTCGAGCTCGACGTCTCGCACGTGGCGCGGCCGCAGCATCGTGGCCAGGATCAGCGCGCCGGCGCCGAGCATGATCGCGGCGGCGACGAACGCGACGTGGTAGCCCGCGACCTTCGCGGCGAACAGTCCGGCGTGGTCGTTCAGCGCGCTGGCCGTGCGGCTCGCGGCCAGCGTCGAGAGAATCGCCAGGCCGAGGGCGCCGCCCACCTGCTGGGCCGTGTTGAACAGGCCTGAGGCAAGCCCGGCGTCCTCGTCGCGCACGCCGCCGGTGCCGAGCAGCGTGATCGGGACGAACGTCAGGCCCATCCCGATGCTCATCGGCAACAGCCCCGAAAGCAGGTCGCCGACATACGTTCCGTGAACCGGGACGCGGGTCAGCCACGCCAGGCCGGCCGCCGCGAGCGTGATCCCGCCGATCGAGACGTTGCGCACGCCGAAACGGGGGATCAGCTGCTGCGCGAGCCCCGCGCCGACCACGATCCCGCCGGTCACCGGCAGGAACGCGAGCCCGGCGCGCAGCGGGCTGTAGCCGAGGATGTCCTGGACGTACAGGGAGACGAAGAAGAACATCCCGAACATCCCCGAGGCGACGAGCAGCAGGACGGTGTCCGCCACCGCCAGCGTCCGTACCCGGAAGATGCTCAGCCGCACCAGTGGCGCGACGCTTCGACGTTCGATCGCCAAGAACAGCGCCAGGAATGCCGCCCCGGCGGCGAGGGTGGCGATCGTGCGCGGCGATCCCCAGCCGTAGGACTGTGCCTTGACGATCCCGTAGACCAAGACCACGAGCCCGCCGGTGACCGTGACCGCGCCGGCCAGGTCGAAACCGCGCTGCTGCCCGACCTGCCGCGACTCCGGCACGAAGCGCAGCGCCAGCGCCAGCGCGATCGCGCCGACCGGCACGTTGACGAAGAAGATCCACGGCCACGAGGCGAGGTCGGTCAGGATGCCGCCGAGCACAAAGCCGACGGCGCCACCGCCGGCCGCGATCGCACTCCACACGCCGAGGGCACGGGTGCGCTCGGTGTTCTCGGTGAACGTGGTGGTGATGATCGACAACGCGGCGGGGGAAACCAGCGCGCCACCGAGTCCCTGGAGCCCCCGGCCGGCGATCAGCATCGCCGGCGATTGGGCGAGCCCGTTGAACAGGGATGCCACCGAGAACAGCGCGATCCCGGCGACGAACAGGCGCTTTCGCCCGAGCAGGTCGGCCGCCCGGCCGCCCAGCAGCAGGAAGCCGCCGAAGATCAGCGTGTAGCCGTTGACGACCCACTGCAAATTCGCCGAAGAGAAGTCCAGACCGCGCTGGATCGACGGGAGCGCGACGTTCACGATCGTGGCGTCGAGCACGACCATGAACTGCGCCAGACAGGCGATCACCAGTACGAGCCATCGGTTTGTGGGGGGTGAATCCGTGGTCATTCGCCGCTCCTTTCCCCGGGGGGTGTGTAAACTGGACTGCGTGGTCCGGTTAAGGTAGCAAATAACCGGACCGTTCGGTCCGGTTACCCGTGGCGGGCGCTGATTTGGTTGATTTCGGTGCAGTCGCGGCCGATTGCGAGCCCAGGACGTCGACCAGTCGGTTCGTGGGGCAGCTGTGGCGGCGGTCGGCTGGGATTGGCGGGCGGATCGTTAAAGGCAGTAGGGAGAGGTCGGTGAGGCGGTCGACCGGCGCCGGCGGGGGCTTCTGGCCGCTTGATCGGCCAAATTGGCCATCGCCGGGGGAGTTTGCGGCGCTCGCGCGGGTCTTCCTTACGACTTTGTGTCGGGAGCGTGGCGAGAGTGTCACGGGGATGGCGCATAGCGCGTCAGCATCGGCGCCAGATCCGAGCCCTGTCGAGCTACGCACACTCCTCGTGCACAATCCGACAGGCCTCGCCATCCGGCGCGAGGTTGTCGTGCTGTGCATCATCGAAGGGCCGCGATCGCGTCCGTTCCCGCCCCCTTCCCCAGCGCCGTTTACCGGGCCGCCCGTCATTCAGGGGCGACGGGCGCCAAAAAGGCTCCCGCGGGCCGCGGGTCGACCGCCACCCGGCAACGACCCGCGAAAGCCAAGATGGCAACCCAGGCGACACCACAGGGCGCGCCCTGCGCGCCCCCTTACCAAATGACCGAAACGCCTCTTCTGCGCCCCGCGCACGCGACGGACTGCCCGACGTCGCACACAGGCCACAAACCCCACCAAACCCCACAAACACCGGCCTCGAAACCCGGCTCAGACGGCCAATCCCGCTACCATCAAAGGTGTTCGGAACGAAAATAGAGAAACGAAGCACTCCGCCGACCGAAGGGCGGAGCAAGAAGGGAATTGAATATGTCTGACGCCGTTACGCGCGTGTCCGTCGAGATCGAGGGCAACGAGATCTCGTTCGAGACCGGCAAGTTGGCCAAGCAGGCCTCCGGCGCCGTCGTCGTCCGAAGTGGCGACACCATGGTTCTTTGTACCGCCACCGCCGGCAACCTCCGGGAAGTGGACTTCCTCCCCCTAACGGTTGACGTCGAAGAGCGGATGTACGCGGCCGGGAAGATCCCCGGTTCGTTCTTTAAGCGTGAGGGTCGCGCCGGCGAGAAGGCGACGCTCACCGCCCGTTTGATCGACCGCCCGATTCGCCCGCTGTTCCCCAAGGGCTGGCGGTATGAAACCCAGCTCGTGGCGCTGCCGGTCTCGGTGGACCACGTCAATCCGTACGACATCCTCGCCATGAACGGCGCCTCCGCGGCGTTGATGGTCTCCCACATCCCGTTCCCGACTCCGGTCGGCGCGGTCCGGATCGGCAAGATCGACGGGAACTTCGTGGTGAACCCGAGCGAGGAGGACCTCGTCGAGAACACCGACCTCGATCTGATCGTCGCCGGCACCGACGAGGCGATCCTGATGGTGGAGGCCGGCGCGAACGAGATCCCCGAGGCGGAGATCCTGGATGCGCTCGATATCGCGCACGAGGAGATCAAGAAGCTCTGCCAGATCCAGCGCCAGCTCGCCGAGCAGGCCGGTAAGCCGAAGATCGAGGTCGAGGTCCCGCAGGCCGATCCGGCGCTCTACGAGGAGATCAGGAACTCCCATGGCGCCGCGCTCGAAGCCGCCACGCAGGTGGAGGACAAGCTCGAGCGCCAGGACGCGACCAAGGCGGTAGAGGAGCAGATCCTCGCCCAGTACGCCGGCGACCCCGAGTCCGAGGGCTACTCCGAGCGGCGGGCCGCTGCCCAGCTGGTCTTCGACAAGCTCGAGAAGACGCTGATCCGCGAGCGGATCGCCGTCCAGAAGAAGCGCCCGGACGGGCGCACCTCAGACGAGATCCGCCTCATCAGCATCGAGGTCGGCGTGGCACCGCGAACGCACGGCTCGGCGCTGTTCACGCGCGGCCAGACGCAGGCGCTGAGCGTCGTCGCGCTGGGCACCACGCGCGAGGAGATGCGGCTCGACACTCTCGGGCTGGAGACCGCCAAGCGCTACTTCCACCACTACAACTTCCCGCCGTTCTCGGTCGGTGAGGCGGGCTTCATGCGCGGCCCCAAGCGCCGTGACATCGGCCACGGGGCGCTCGCCGAGCGGGCGCTGGTGCCGATGATCCCGAGCCAGGAGGAATTCCCGTACACGATCCGCGTCGTTTCGGACATCCTCGAGTCCAACGGCTCGAGCTCGATGGCCAGCGTGTGTGGCTCGACCCTGTCGCTGATGGATGCCGGCGTGCCGATCAAGCGCTCGGTCGCGGGGATTGCGATGGGCCTGATCAAGGAGGGCGATGACTACATCATCCTCACCGACATCGCCGGCGTCGAGGACCACCTTGGCGATATGGACTTCAAGGTGGCTGGTACCGATCGCGGCATCACTGCGTTGCAGATGGACATCAAGATCGGCGGTGTCACGTTCGACATCCTGCGCGATGCGCTGTCGCAGGCCCAGGTCGCCCGCAACTACATCCTGGGCGAGATGGCGAAGGTGATCGACGCGCCGCGGTCCGAGCTCTCCAAGCACGCGCCGCGGATCTCGACCGTCCAGATCGATCCCGAGAAGATCGGCCTGCTGATCGGCAAGGGCGGCGAGACGATCCGCGCGCTGCAGGAGGAGTACGAGGCGCAGATCGACGTCAACGACGAGGGCCAGGTGCTGGTCTACGCCGCCAACGGCGAGCGCGGCGACGCGCTGGCCGACCGGATCCGCGCGATGACCAAGGAGGTCGAGGTCGGCGACGAGTTCACCGGCAAGGTCGTCAAGACGACCGCGTTCGGCGCGTTCGTCGAGCTCGCGAAGGGCACCGACGGTCTCCTGCACATCTCCAACGTCGCTCCGGGTCGCCGGATTGCGACCGTCGAAGAGGTGCTCAACAAGGGTGACGACGTCGAGGTCCGGGTGGTCGAGGTCGACCGCGAGCGCGGCCGGATCGGCCTGCGGCTCGCAAGCGATCCAGACGTCGCGGGCAAGACCGTCGAGGAGCTGGCCGCGGTCGGCACCGGCGATAGCGGTCCGCCACGGCGGGACCGCGGCGACCGGAGGGACGGACGGGGCCCGCGTGATCGCGCCCCCCGCGACCGAGATCGGGACCGGGACCGGGATCGCGGACGGGTCCGCGATCGGGATCCCGACCGCCCGCGCTCGTAATCGCCTCGTGAAGCAAAACCACAGGCTGACGACGCTCGAGTCGGGCGTCAGGATCGTGACGGAGGCGATGCCCTCCGTCCGGTCCGTGTCGCTCGGGTTCTGGATCGGAACGGGAAGCCGCGCCGAGAGCGACGCCGAGGCCGGGCTTTCCCATCTGCTCGAGCACCTGCTGTTCAAGGGCTCGTCGAAGTACTCCTCGCTCGAGATCGATCAGATCTTCGACGGGATGGGCGCCGAACTGAACGCGGGCACGGGCAAGGAGGCGACCTCGGTCTATGCCCGCGTGATCGATCAACATCTCGTCGATGCGTTCGATGTGATGGCCGACATGGTCTTCCGGCCGGCGCTGAACGATGTCGATTCCGAGCGCGCCGTGATCCTCGAGGAGATCGCCATGTACGAGGACGATCCGCAGGAGAAGGTGTTCGACGTCCTCGGCCAGGCGGTGTTCGGTGACCATCCTCTCGGTCGCGCGATCATCGGCCGGGCCCCGGTGATCGCGGAGACTCCGGTGTCGGAGATCGCCAGCTTTCATACTGCCCGCTACCGGCCGTCCAACGTGGTCATCGCCGCCGCGGGCGCGATCGACCACGATCAGCTCGTGCAGCTCGCCGCCGAGCGTGTGCCGGATCTCGCAGCGGGCGACCCTCTGGTCCACCCGGAGCCGCCGACATCGGCGGCGGCGCGTCGGCTGTTCGAGCGCAAGGAGACAGAGCAATATCACGTCTGCCTCGGTGGCCCGGGGCTTTCGCGACACGACGACCGCCGCTTCGCGTTGCGGGTGCTCGACACGATCTTCGGCGGCACATCCTCCTCGCGGCTGTTCCAGGAAGTCCGCGAGCAGCGCGGCCTCGCCTACGCCGTCTACTCGTTCACCAGCGGCTACCAGGACACAGGTCAGGTCGGCCTCTATGTGGGCACGCGCCCCGACAACATCGCCGAGGCAATGGCGGTCGTCAGCGCGGAGCTCAGCCGCATGCGCGAGGAGCCGGCCACGAGCGAGGAGCTGGCGCGCGCCAAGGAGAACCTGAAGGGCCGCGTTGTCCTCTCGCTCGAATCGACGGGGGCGAGGATGAACCGGCTCGGTTCCGAGATCCTCGCCGGCGCGCCGCTGCTCTCGCTCGACGAGGTCGTCGCGGGAATCGAGGCGGTCACTCTCGACGATCTGGCCGCGCTCGTGCACGAGCTGTGGGCGCCGGAGCGCCTGTCGAGCGCGGGCATCGGCCCCGACGAGGGCCAGTTCGACGACGCGCTGAACGCGATCACGGTGGCGGGCGTGGTGTGATCCGCGTCGCCGTCGCCGGCGCCGCGGGGCGGATGGGCGCGACCGTGTGCCGCGCCGTGGAGCAGGCGCCGGACATGGAGCTCGCGGCGCGTGCGGACCCCGCGCTTGGCACCTCGGTGGCGGACGCGCTGAAAGCTGGGCCGGACGTGCTCGTCGACTTCACGATCCCGTCGACCGTTGTGGAGAACGCGAAGGAGGCGGTCGGCGCCGGCGTGCACGTGGTCATCGGGACCACGGGCTTCGATCCGCTCGAGCTTCGAGATGACGCCAGCGCCACCGGCGCGAACATCTTCATCGCCCCCAACTTCGCGATCGGCGCCGTGCTGATGATGCAGTTCGCGCAACAGGCGGCGCGCCATATGGCCCGCGCCGAGATCATCGAGCTCCATCACGACAGCAAGGTCGACGCCCCCAGCGGCACCGCGGTGCGGACCGCCGCACTGGTGGCGGCAGCGGCAGGGAACGAGCCCGAGATCCCGATCCACTCCGTGCGGCTGCCCGGGCTGGTCGCCCACCAGGAGGTCATCTTCGGAGACGTGGGGCAGACGCTGACGATCCGCCACGACTCCACCGATCGCGAGTCGTTCATGCCCGGGGTGCTGCTGGCGATCCGGCGCGTGGGAGATCTGACGCAGCCGCTGACGGTCGGACTCGAAGCCCTGCTCGATTAGCGCGGAGTCAGCCCCGCCGCGCCCGGGATCGCCGCGGCGACCGTTCCCTGCACGATGCCCACGTACCTGTCGGCGAGCTGCTCGCGCAGGACGTCGGGATGCTCGAGCCCGCGCCTGCTCGTGCTCGACATTTGTGCGCGCTTAATTTGTGTGCATTTGTCCAACCGGCCATGTTTGGCCACCGGCCGGGCATGTATGTTCTAATCGCTAACGTGTTTCCGACCCCAGAGGAACAACGGTGGCGTGGAAGCGGAACGTACTGGTTGTCGCAAATGTGACGGCGACGTCGAGTGAGCTCGTCGCCGAGCTCGCTGCGCGCGCCGCGCGCGAGCCCATCAGCTGTACGCTGGTCGTTCCCGCCACGACGTTCGGCGGGGGACGGACGGCCGCCGCGGACATGCTCTCGGCGGCGCTGGCGCGGCTACGCGAGGCGGGTCTGGAGGCGGACGGGGAGGTCGGCGCCCCGGATCCGATCGTGGCTGTCACCGATGCCTGGGATCCGAAGCGATACGACGAGATCATCGTCTCCACGCTACCGAGCAAGGTCTCCAAATGGATGCACGCCGGGCTGCCGGAAAGGATCGGAAAGCTCACCGGTGCGCCGGTGTCGCACGTCGTGTCCCAGCCGCCGAAGCCCGCCGTCGCGACCACGCCACCGCCGCAGCACGAAGATCTCGGAGGCGTGATGCGGCCATTCTCAGTGCTCGGCTGGGGCGGTCAGCAGAAGCAGTAGGCGCCGAGCCTACAGCGGCTGCCGGTGCGATAATCAGACGCGATGACCGTGAATCTCGGCGCGATCCTGACGGCGATGGTCACGCCGTTCGATGCCGGCGGGCGCGTCGACGAAGATGCTGCCGTCGGCCTGATGCACCATCTGTGCGATCACGGCTCCGACGGACTCGTCATCTGCGGCACCACGGGCGAGGCGACGACGCTCGATGACGACGAGCACGTGGGGATGATCCGCCTCGCGACGGAGGAGATGAGGGGCCGCTGCACGATCGTCGCCGGCGTCGGCTCCAACGACACGCGTCACGCCGTGCACCTGACCGAGCGGGCGACCGAGCTTCGTCCCGATGCGCTGCTGTCGGTCAATCCCTACTACAACCGTCCCAGCCGTCGCGGGATCGTTCGCCACTACGAGGAAGTCTGCCGGGCGACCGATCTGCCCATCGTCCTCTACAACATCCCTCAGCGCACCGGCGCTGACCTGCCCAACGACCTGCTTGCCGAGCTCGCCCAGCTCGACAACATCGTTGCCGTCAAGCAGGCCAACGCGGCGAACCTCGCGAGGATCGACGGCCTCCAGATCTACGCCGGCAACGACGACCTGCTCGCGGACGTTCTCGACCTCGGCGAGCGCGGCGGAATACTCGTCGCCAGCCACATCTTCGGCGAGGAGATGCATCGGATGGTCGATGAGCCCGACCGCCGGCGCGAGATCGACGACGGCCTGAAAGACGTCTACCGAGACCTTGCGATCGCGCCGCTCGCGTGCAGCATCAAGGCCGCGCTCGGGCTCCTTGGCCTCGACGTCGGCGCGCCCCGTCTTCCCTATGTGGAGCTCGACGAGGGGGAGATCGCGATCGTGCGAGAGCTGCTCGAACGCCACGGCATGCTCGCGACCGCCGCGTGAGCAGCACTCTTCGCGTCCTGCCGCTCGGGGGTCTGGGCGAGATCGGGAAAAACATGACGGTCTTCGAGTACGAGGACCGGATCGTGGTCGTCGACACGGGGTTGCGGTTCCCGACCGCGGAGATGCTCGGGATCGATCTCGTGCTCCCCGACTTCAGCTATCTGCGCGACCGCGCGCAGGACATCGAGGCGATCGTCGTCACGCACGGACACGAGGATCACATCGGCGCACTGCCGTGGGTCCTGCGTGAGCTGGGCAATGACGCACCCGTCGTCTACGGTGGACGGCTGACGATCGCGATGGCACGGTCCAAGCTCGACGAGCACAGGCTGCGCGATGCCGAACTCGAGGATGTCGACCCGGGCGAGGAGATCGAGGCGGGGCCGTTCACGGTGGAGCTGATCCACATGACCCACTCGATCCCGGACTCGTGCGCCGTGGCGCTGCGGACCGACCTCGGGACCGTGCTCGTCACCGGCGACTACAAGTTCGACCAGACGCCGGTCGACGGCCTGCCGGCCGACGTCTCTCGGCTCGCCGAGCTCGGGCGCGACGACCTGCTGTTGCTGTGTGGCGACTCGACCAACGCGGATCGCGCCGGGTTCTCACCCTCCGAGCGCACGGTGGGACCCCACCTCGAGGAGGTGTTCGCCCGCGCCGAGGGACGGATCATCGTCACCAGCTTCGCGTCGAACATTCATCGCGTCCAGCAGGTGATCGACGCCGCCGCTGCGCTCGGTCGCAAGGTCTCTCTGGTCGGCCGCTCGATGCGCAAGAACGTCAACATCGGGCGCTCGCTCGGCCACATCGAGGTGCCGGAGGGAATCCTGATCCAGCCCCAGGAGGTCGAGGACTGGCCCGACCACAAGGTGATCGTGATCTCCACCGGGTCGCAGGGTGAGCCGCTGTCCGCGCTGCGGCGGATGGCGCACAACGACCACCGCGCGATCAAGCTTCGCAGCGGCGACACCGTCGTGTTCTCGGCGACTCCGATCCCGGGCAACGAACGGGCCGTCGGGGAGACGGTCGACCGCCTGTACCACATCGGTTGCCACGTGATCACCCCTCGCGAGGCGCCGATCCACGCCTCTGGCCACGGGTACGTCGAGGAGCTCAAGCTGATGCTCAACCTCGTGAAGCCCCGGTACGTCCTGCCTGTCCACGGCGACTACAAGCGGATCCAGTTGCACGCCGAGCTCGCCGATGCGGTCGGGATCGATCCCGACGACGTGTTCAGGGGCGAGAACGGCCTGCCGCTCGAGATCGACGAGCGCGGTGCCCGGTTCGGCGAGCCCGAACAATCGGGGATGATCTTCGTCGACGGCGTCGACATCGGCGACCCGGCGGACGTCGCGCTGCGCGACCGGCGGATGCTCTCGGCCGATGGGATCTTCATCGTGGTGGCGACGGTCTCCGAGCAGAACGGCGATCCGGTCGCGCCGACCGAGGTGATCTTCCGCGGCGTCCCGTTCGCCGAGCAGGCCGATGGCCTCGTGGAGGAGATCCGCCTCGAGGTCGACCGGTCGCTCGCCAATGCGGCGCGCGACGGGATCCGCCAGATCGACCTGCTTCAGCAAGCCCTACACGACGATCTGGCGGCGTTCGTCTACGACCGGCTGCGCCGCCGACCGATGGTGCTGCCGGTGGTCGTCGAGGTCTGACCCGCGGGCTGCGCCCCGGACACGGGGCGGCCGCTCTCGCCGTCGCCGCTGGCCTCGTACGCCGGGATCCGGATGACGAACCGCGTCCCGGTCCCGTGGTTGGGACGTTCGAGCGTCACCGAGCCGCCGTTCAGCTCGGCGACCGCACGCACGATCGAGAGGCCGAGCCCCGAGCCCCGGCCACCGTCGCCGCCACCGCGGACGAACCGCTCGAACACGCGCCGCTCGATGTTTGGCGGGATTCCGGGCCCATCGTCCTCGACGCTTAGCGTCGCGTCGCCGTTCTCGGTTCCCGTCTGCGCCAGGATGTGCGTCCCGGGCGTGGTGTGGCGCAGGGCGTTCTCGATCAGATTCAACGCCAGCCGGTGCAGGTCATCCCTGACGCCTTCCACGTATGCCGGCTCGGCATGGATCGAGAGCTCGTGGTCGAGCGCCATCGGCCCGACCTCGGCCGCGGCCTCGGTGAGGATCTCCGCCAGATCCACCCGCCGGCGCGGCTGCTCGCGTCGGGCATCGGCGCGAGCGAGCAGCAGCAGGTCGCCGACGAGCCGCCGCATCCGCCGCGTCGAGCGCAGCGCCGCCTGTGCGGATTCCGCCTGTTCGCCCTGGAGCTCCTCGGCGAGCAGCTCGAGGTTCGCGAGCACGCTGGTGAGAGGCGTTCGTAGCTCGTGCGACGCGTCGGCGACGAACTCGCGCTGACGCTCGAGCATCGTCTCGGTCTCGCCGCGGGCGGCATCCAGCGCGCCGAGCATGCCGTCCAGCGTTCGCGTCAGCTCGTTGACCTCGTCGTCGGCCCGGACCGTCGGCAGATGAAGGCTGGGATCGCGGGTCCGCTCGATCTCGCGCGCCGCGTCGGTGAGCTCGGCGATCGGCCTCATCGCCCGCTGAGCCGTCCACAGGCCCGCGAGCAGGGCCAGGATGGTGCCGCCGAGGACGCCCAGGATCAGGAGGATGCGGACGCGGGCGATCGTCTCGTCGAGGTCCGAGACCGGGCGTGCGTAGAGGAGCTCAAGTTGTCCGATCGGCTGGGCGCTCAGCTCCCGGACCGCGACCCGATAGCCGTCCTGGGTCAGCAGCTTGTGCGTCTGGACCGGTGCGGTACGCAGCGTCGCGGTGGCGATCGGCGACTTCGTGCCCCTGATCTCCAGCTGCGTGCACAGCAGCTCGCCGGTGTTCGCGTCGAAGATCCGGATCTGCGCCTGCTCCGGGGTCGCGTAGTCGTTGAGCCGAACGGGGCGGTTGGTGCAGTTCACGAGCTCCCCGCCTTGGAACTCGAGCTTGCGGTTCAGCTCGGACTGCAACTGGTCGGCCGAGAACCCGACCTCGTCGTTGAACTGCTTGACCACCTGGCGCTCGGTGAGCAAGCCAAGGATCGCGGCGAACGAGGCGAGGATGACGAGCGTCAGCACGGCAGAGCCGCCGGCCAGACGCCAGCGGATCGGCAGCCGCCTATACGCGGAGAACGTAGCCCGCGCCGCGGATCGTGTGTAAGAGCCGAGGCTCCCCATCCGCTTCAAGCTTCCTCCGAAGGTTCGAGACGAACACCTCGATCGTGTTTGTCATTGAGAATGGGTCATAGCCCCAGACCTCGTCAAGCAGCCGCTGGCGCGAGATCACGATCCGCTCGTTGCGCATCAGGTACTCGAGCAGCTCGAACTCCCGCTGGGTCAGGTCCATGGCTCGCTCGCCGCGCCATACCTCGTGAGTGTCGGGGTTCAACTTCAGATCGCCGACCGTGAGCGTCGCCTGACCCCGCGGAGGACGCCGCCGCAGCAACGCCCGCAGCCGGGCGAGGAGCTCCTGGCGCTCAAAAGGCTTCACGAGGTAGTCGTCAGCGCCGGCGTCGAGGCCTTCGACGCGAGACTCGACCGCGTCGCGGGCGGTGAGGACGAGGATCGGCACATCGTCGGTTTCACGCAGCGTCCTGGCGACCTCGATGCCGTCGAGCCGCGGCAGACCAAGGTCGAGGATCACGAGATCGGGGAGAAAGCCGTGGGCGAGATCGAGCGCGCTGATTCCGTCCCCGGCGATCTTGACGTCGTAGCCCTCCATCCGGAGCGAGCGCTGGAGGACTTGGGCAATCGCATCGTCGTCCTCGACGACCAGCACCCGGGGTGAGCGTTCGTAGTCAGCCATGTTCCTGCTCACAGATGGTATTTGACGGGGTTGCGGCTCAATCCGATCTTTAGTGCGCGTTGATACGCGGCAGGAGGCGGGTCGCCGCCGTCGAAGCCAGTGGGTCGTACGACATGGCCGCCACTGCCCGCTCGAAGAAGGCCCGCAAGAAGCCGCCCCCCCGGCGCGCCAAGCGCTCCCTGCTCGCTAGCCGGTCGTTCCAGCTGCCGCGGCCCGCCCTGGAGCCCCACCACGTCGACATCATCGCTCTGGCCCTGATCGCCGTGGGCATCTTTCTCGGCGGGGTCGCATACCTGCACTGGTCCGGCGGCGCGCTCGGAGACGGCGCGGTGAAAGGAACGCGGTTCGTGTTCGGCGCGCTCGGCTATGCGGTTCCGGCGGCGCTCGTCGCCGGGGGCGCGCTGATCCTGGCCAGGGAGGTCCGACCGCCCGGACGGCCGTTGCGGACCGGGATGCTGTGCCTCACGGCCGCGATCACGCTGGCCCTCGCGGCGGGCACGTTCGGGCTCGGGCCGGGAACGCTTCACGGCAGCCAGTTCTGGCGCGCCACGGCGTTCGAGTCCCGCGGGGGTGTGGTCGGACAGGGCGAGCTGTGGATTTCGGGGCACCTGTTCTCGACGCTCGGCGCGAGCATCCTGGCGGTGTTCCTGTTCGCGGCCGGCCTGATCCTCGTGACCGGCGCGACGCTGGCGGGAATCGTTCGTGCCACCGGCGCCGGGATGGCCGGAACGAGCCGCGCGCTCCGGCGCTCCACCGAGGAGATCGCGGCGAGTGTCCGTCGTCCCGCGACCGAAGCGGCGAGGGCGATGAGCCTTCAGGCCGAGCTGCCCGACGAGGGAGGGTCCCTGCTCCCACCCGAGCCCGACACCGCCGAGCTCGTGGTTCGCGCCACGCACGTGGAGGCTCCGCCGATCGAGTCCGATACCGGGGATGAGCCGCCGGCCGAGGAGCCCGAGCCTCGTACCGGAGCCCCGGCGCCCGAGGCCCTGGGGCCCGAGTCGCTCACCCCGCAGGGTCGCTACCGCGCCGCGATCACCGATGATCCCGACTTCGAGTGGCGAATCCCCGGCTCGCGTTTTCTGGTCCGTTCGACCGGCGAAGCCGCCAAGCCCGACACCGAGGGCCAAGAGCAGGTCGCACGAACGCTGGTCGAGACGCTCGGCCATTTCGGGATCGAGGCAAAGGTCATCGGCCGGGTCACCGGGCCGCACATCACGCGCTACGAGCTCCGTCTGGCACCGGGGACGAAGGTCGGCAAGGTGGCGCAGCTCAAGGACGATCTCGCGTACGCGCTCGCCGCCACCGACATCAGGATCCTCGCGCCGATTCCGGGCAAGCAGGCGGTGGGCGTCGAGGTGCCGAACTCGCGTCGGCGGATCGTCCACCTGGGCGACGTCTTCCAGCAGCCGCCGGCGGACTGGTCGCCGCTCGCCGTGTGGCTCGGAAAGGACATCGCCGGGCGGGCGATCGGCGCCGACCTGGCGAACATGCCCCACCTGCTCGTCGCCGGCACCACCGGCGCGGGCAAGTCGGCATGCGTCAACGCGATGCTCGCGTCGATCCTGCTGCGCGCGACGCCCCACGAGGTGCGCCTTGTGTTGGTCGACCCGAAGCAGGTCGAGCTCAACCACTACGAATCGATCCCGCACCTGCTGACCCCCGTGATCACGAGCCCGCGGATGGCCGCCAACGCACTCCAGAACCTCGTCAAGGAGATGGAGCAGCGCTACGGGACGATGTCGCTGGCGCGAACGCGCAATCTTCCCGAGCTCAACCGCGTCCGCCATAAGCGCGGAGAGCCGCCGCTGCCATACATCTTGTGCGTGATCGACGAGCTCGCCGACCTGATGATGGTCGCGCCGGCGGACGTCGAGGAGTCGATCATCCGGCTGGCCCAGAAGGCGCGCGCAGTCGGCATCCATCTCGTCCTCGCCACGCAGTCGCCGCGGGTCGACGTGATCACCGGGATGATCAAGGCCAACGTGCCATCCCGAATCGCGTTCGCGGTGTCCAGCCAGACGGACTCGCGCGTGATCCTCGACCAGAACGGCGCCGAGTCGTTGCTGGGCCAGGGCGACATGCTGTTCTCGCCGGTTGGGTCGAGCAAGATCCAGCGCATCCAAGGGGCGTACGTCGATGAGGAGCAGATCGCCGAGCTGACCGATGCCTGGCGCCGCCAGGGCGCCCCGGAGTTCCACGAGAAGCTGCTCGAGGAGGTCGAGTCCGAGGGGGCTGACGGGGAGGATGCGGAGTTTCATCCCGACGAGGACCCCCTGCTCGAGGAGGCGATTGTGCTCGTGGCGCAGATGGGAACCGCGTCCACCTCGATGCTCCAGCGGCGTCTTCGGCTGGGGTATACGCGAGCCGGGCGGCTGATCGACATGCTCGAGCGGCGGGGGATCATCTCCGGCTACGAGGGCTCCAAGCCCCGTCAGGTGCTGATCACCGAAGCCGACGTGCCCCGGATCCTCTCGCACCTCGCCGAGGCCGGCGGCGGTACGGGCGCGGCCGTCGGGGGCGGCTCAGGCACGCCGCTCCGCCCCGAGGACGGCGACGAGAATCTAGGCCCACCAAGACGCCCGGTTAGCAGCAGATTTCGAGCCCGCACGAGCCCGTTTCGTTGACCGGACCGTCGGTAGCCTTCGCCACGTGGCCGAGATCGGCGCGACATTGCGAGAGGCGCGCATGCGCGCGCATATCGACATCGGCGAGGTCGAGACGCGGACCAAGATCCGCGCCAAGTACCTGCGGGCTATCGAGAACGAGGAGTGGGATCTGCTCCCGGGGCCGGTGTATGCCAAGAGCTTCCTGCGGACCTACGGCGACTTCCTCGGGCTCGACAGCCGGATGCTCGTCGACGAGTTCAGGCGCCAGTACGAGGGGCCGACCGATCACGACGTGCGGCCGATCTCGGCGCGGACGCGCGACCGTGAGCGCGCCGCCCGCGGCCCGTTGCTGCCCCCGTGGGCGCTGATCGGACTGGTGCTCGTCGCGGTGGTCGTCGCCCTCTACTTCGTGGGTAACAGCAGCAACCACAAGAACACGCCGACGACCGGGGCCACGGCCCCGAAGCAGCATCACATCCGCCGCCACCGCCACCGGCCACCCCCTCCGACGCCAACGACCGTCAAGCTCCAGCTCGTGCCAACGGGAACCGTGTACGTTTGCCTGGTCAACGGTGCCGGCACAAAGCTGATCAATGAGCAGACGTTCAGCGTCGGCCAGACGATTCCCACGGCGACAGCCGGGAAGCTGCTGCTGACCCTCGGTAACGCGTCGGTGCAGATGAAGGTCAACGGGCACACGGTTCCCGTGACGGCGTCACCGAACGCGATCCGGCTGCTCGTCCAGCCGAGCGGAACCAGCCCGATCCCGCTGTCGACGCCGCCCACCTGTCCATGACCGCGCGCGCCGGCATCCTGATCACCGGGACCGAGGTCCTCACTGGCATCATCAGCGATCGCAATGGCCCCTGGCTCTCCGAGCGGCTGCGCGAGCTCGGCGTCGACGCGGCGATGATCCAGATCGTTGGAGACCGTCCCGAGGACCTGCTCGCGGCCCTCGAGTTCATGGAGCGACAGGACATGTCCCTGATCGTCACCAGCGGCGGCCTCGGACCGACCGCGGACGATCTCACGGCCGAGGTGGTGGGCCGTTTCGCCGGTCGCGAGATGGTCCTCGATCCCCGGCTCGAGGAGCGGATCGCCGAGATCCTGCGCCCGATGATGAGCCGGTGGCCCGGCCTCGATCCCGACGCGATCAGGGCGTCCAATCGCAAGCAGGCGGTGATTCCCGCCGGTGCCACCGTGCTGGACCCGGTGGGCACCGCGCCCGGACTCGTGGTGCCGCTGGCCGGGCGCGACGGCCCGGCGGTGGTCGTGCTGCCCGGGCCGCCTCGCGAGCTCCAGCCGATGTGGGAGACGGCCAGGCAGACGGAAGCCTTTCGGCACGCGATCGCGGGCGCGACGACATACCGCACCGGGATCGTGCGCCTGTTCGGGATCCCCGAGTCCGAGATCGCGAACACCCTGCGCGCCGCCGAGGCCGACGGGCTGGCGCTGGACCAGCTCGAGGTCACCACCTGTCTGCGGCGCGGCGAGATCGAGGTGGCGACCCGCTACGAGCCGCCCGCACGGGGGACGTACGACGCGCTGATCGACTTCATCGCCGCCCGCCATGCCGACACCCTGTACTCGACCGACGGCACCACCGTCGACGAGCAGGTCGTACGGCTGCTGGCGGGCCGGACGGTGGCGGTCGCGGAGTCGTGCACTGGAGGACTTCTGTCGGCGCGGCTCACCGACCGCGCCGGTTCCTCGGACTACTTCGCTGGCGGGATCGTGGCCTATTCCAACGACGCCAAGGCAGAGATCGTCGGCGTCGATCGGGCGTTGATCGAGGAATTCGGAGCGGTCTCGACCGAGGTGGCGGAGGCGCTGGCGTCCGGCGCGGCAGAACGGTTCGAGGCCGACATCGGCATGGGCGTCACCGGCATCGCGGGTCCCGGCGGGGGCACCGAGGAGAAACCCGTCGGGCTCGTCTGCTTCTCGGTGTCCTCGTCCGACGGGGCGCGGATCACGCGCAGTGCGCGGCTCCCCGGCGACCGCGCCGACATCCGCGACCGCTCGACGACCGTCTCGATGCACCTGTTGCGAAGGCTGCTGCTGGGTGAGTCCGACGGGCGCGATGACGTGCCACGGCGCGCCGGGACCGGGGTGGCGCCGCCGGCGTCGCCGGCTGCGCCGGCGGGCGAGATGCCGCGGCCCGGCGGTTCGTGAACGACGAGCGTGTCCGGCTGTTCGTCGCGCTCGAGCTCCCCGACGACGTCCGAGAGGCGATCGTCGACTGGCGCGGGCGCGCGGTCGGGAACGTTCGCGGGCTGCGCCTGGTGGCTTCCGAGTCGCTGCACGTCACGTTGTGCTTCCTTGGCTGGCGGTTCGCATCGGAGATCGACGCGATCGCGGCCGCGTGCGCCGGTGCCGGGGTCGACGCCGGGGTCGCGAGGCTGCCGCGCCCGCGACTACTCGTCGCGGAGCCGATCTGGCTGCCGTCGCGGCGCCCCGGGGTGCTGGCCGTCAAGCTCGACGACGTGCATGGCGCGCTCGGCGATATCCAGCGAGCATTCTCCGAGGCGCTCGAGTCCGCCGGCTGGTACACGCCCGAAAAGCGCCCCTTCTTGGCCCATGTGACCGTCGGTCGCGTGGCCCGTGGCGCGCGGGTCCGCGCCGTTTCGCTGCCCGCGCCGCAGAGGGACGAGTTCGATGGTTCGACGGTTGCGTTGCTCCGGTCGCGGCCGATGGCTGGGGGGTCGAAGTACGAGGCGCTGATGGAGGTGGCGCTGGGTTGAGGTGGCGGCGGCCATCTGACCGCTGCTTTGCGTGCGCGCCGGGGCTATCGACTCTCGGCCCGCGGTCAGCGTGGCGAGCGGTCGGCTCGGTAAAGGGCAGCAGGGAGGGGGTGGGTGAGGGCGCCGGCGGGCCATCCGAGCCCGTGGTTGCCAAGCTCCGGCTTCCCAACTCTGCGCCCAGCGTCCGGAGATCCGCGCCGAAGCCATGAACTCCGACTCCGATCGCCCAACTTGAGCCGGCGCCGGGGGAGTTTGGGGCGCACGGGCAGGTAGATGTGGCGGGATGTGGCGGGATGTGGCGGGTTGGTGCCGGGAGTGTGTCGGGTTGGTGCCGGGAGCGTGTCGGGAGTGTGTCGGGAGGCTCACGGGGATGGTGCATAGCGCGTCAACACCGGCGCCAGATCCGAGCCCTGTCGTATTGAGCACACTCTTCGTGCATAGCCCGTCAGGGCTCGCCATCCGGCGCAAGGTTGTCGTGTTAGGCACCATCGGGGGCCGCGATCGCGCCCGTTCCCGCCCCCCTTCCCCAGCGCCGTTTGCCGGGCCGCCCGCCAACCGGGGCTGCGTGCGCTGAAAGCGCCCGCGGGCTGAGTTACGACCGCCATGAAGCCCGGCCCTCGTCAGCAAGCGAACCACGCGAAAGCCACACCACAGGGCGCGCCGCGCGCGCCCCTCAACCCAATCAACCCGCCACCGCTCACCACCGCCCGTGCGCCCCGCCACGACGTCCCGCCACGTCCCGCCACCGCCACATCCCGCCACCGCGTTCACAATCGCCACAGACTTTTTCGCCTTCCGTAACGAGCGCGTCTTGTTCGGTCACGGCTTCGGATCTAGCGTCTGGTTCCGTCCGCCACCCGTCCTACCGTGGTGGGTTCAAAGCGCATGAGACAAGGAGCCGAACGCAGATGAGCGAGCAAGAGAAGGCCGGGACGAAGTCTGGCGCGCGCTCCGGCGCATCGCCGGACGCGAAGTCCGATGCCAAGCGCCAAGCTGCGCTTCACGGCGCGCTCAGCCAGATCGAGCGCCAGTTCGGCAAGGGCACCGTGATGCGGATGGGCGATCCCGGTGCTCGGGTCGCGGTCGATGCGATCCCCACCGGCGCGCTGGCGCTGGACATCGCGCTCGGGATCGGAGGAGTACCGCGTGGGCGGATCATCGAGATCTTTGGCCCGGAGTCCTCGGGAAAGACGACGCTCGTCTATCACGTCATCGCCGAGGCGCAGAAGCTCGGCGGCGTCTGTGCGTTCATCGACGCCGAGCACGCGATGGACCCGCTGTACGCTCGTGAGATCGGCGTCGACATCGACGAGCTTCTCGTTTCCCAGCCCGACTATGGCGAGCAGGCGCTGGAGATCGTCGACATGCTGATCCGCTCCGGCGCGGTCGATGTGATCGCCGTCGACTCGGTCGCCGCGCTGACACCGCGGGCCGAGCTGGAAGGCCAGATGGGCGACCAGTCGGTCGGCGCGCAGGCGCGCATGATGTCCCAGGCGATGCGCAAGCTGGCCGGCAACCTCAATCGCACGCAGACGCTGTGCGTGTTCACCAACCAGATCCGCGAGAAGGTGGGCGTGATGTTCGGCTCGCCGGAGACCCAGCCGGGAGGGCGGGCGCTGAAGTTCTATGCCTCGCAACGACTCGATATCCGCCGTATCGAAACGCTCAAGGACGGAGCGGAGGCGGTCGGAAATCGGGTCAAGGTCAAGGTCGTCAAGAACAAGGTCGCAGCCCCCTTCAAGCAGGCGGAGTTTGATATTGAGTTCGGCAAGGGGATCTCGACGTCCGGTTGCCTGCTGGACTATGGGATTGAGCACAAGATCGTGACCAAGTCAGGCTCGTTCTTCTCCTATGGCGAGGAGCGGCTCGGACAGGGGCGTGGCAACGCCAAGGCGTTCCTCGACGAGCATCAGGACATCGCCGGTGAGATCGAGGCCAAGATTTACGAGGCGCTGGGTCTCAGCCGTGATCTGGTGAAACCGATCGAGCCGCGGGAGCGGCAGTCGGACAACGACTCGGAAGGTGAATGGGCGGTGATGGAGGCGGTGGAAGCAGTTGGAGGCCGAGCAGCCTAAGACAGCATCTGACCACGCGCCCGGCGCCGGCGATCGCCACACACCGGAACCCGGCGCCGGCGATCGCCTGGACCACGCGCTTGCCCTCGCGTACCGCTACCTCAATCGCCGCGACCGGACCGTCTCCGAGATGCAACGCCACTTGCAGGCCCGTGGCTGCGGCCCAGAGGAGATCGAGGCGGCGATCGGGACGCTGGCGGAGCAGGGGTATCTCGACGACGTTCGCTATGCGCGCCTGTTCGCCGAAGACAAACGTGAGCTCGAGCAGTGGGGATCCGAGCGGATCGAGCGAGCGCTTCTGGAACGAGGGATAGACCGCGAACTGGTCCGGCAGGCGCTTGCGTCCGGCGTCAGCGAGAGCGAACTCGCTCGGGCGGTGGCGCTGCTTCAGCGCCGGTTCCCGGCGCCGCCGCGCGATCGTCGCGAGCGCGAGCGGGCGCTCGGCGTGCTGTTACGAAAGGGTTACGAGAGCGAGGTGGCGTTGGATGCCCTCGTCGCGTATGCGGATTGCGCGGAGTCGCCCCCGGTACTACGATGCTGGTAGCGAACGAACGGCCTGCGGGCCGCAAAACACCAGCAAATCTTGTACATATTGGATTCCGGACTCAGCGTTGACGGCGATTACCAAAGGGCTGGCCCGGCCTTGCAGGCCGGGTGTGCGCCCGCCTAGCAAACCTAGAGAAAGTGCCACCTAGCCGCCGCCTGAAGGGCGACACGGTCGCCTGATCCGGCATCCGTTCGTGCAGTTCGCACGGGCCGGTCGGTCGCTCCAAGAACCGAAGCAGTTTGTAGGTCCCGTATCCCGGGACCGCCAGGAGAGGAACGACCATGGACATTATCGGTGCCGCAGCGCTGATAGCGGTGGGAATCGTGCTCGCTGCTGTCGTGTATGCGGTCGTAACCGGTCGTGTGGGGCACTCGGGTCCAGCTGTGGCAACCCCGGACCCCTCAGGAAACTCGACGGCGCCACACGACGCCGAGCTCCCCGAGCGCACGGCCGCGCTCGCCCGCCGCGAAGACCATCTTGCCCGCCGAGAGGCGGACGTGGAACAGGAGCGCGAGGCGATCGCCGCGACCCGTCAGGAGCTCGAGCGGACGCTCGAGCAGATCTCGGGGCTGTCGGCGGCGCGCGCCAAGCAGCTGCTGCTCAAGGAGGTCGAGGACCAGGCCAAGCACGACGCAGCACGCCGCATTCGCCAGATCGAGGAGGAGACCAAGCGGGAGGCTGAGCGACGCGTTCGCAACATCCTCTCGGTGTGTATGCAACGCCTCGCCGCGGGCCACGCCGCCGAGACGACCGTGTCGGTCGTCCAACTCCAAGCCGACGACATGAAAGGTCGGATTATCGGCCGGGAGGGCCGCAACATCCGCGCGCTGGAGAACCTCACCGGCGTCGACTTCATCATCGATGACACGCCCGGGGCGGTCGTCCTCTCGGGCTTCGATGGCGTACGGCGCGAGATCGCCCGACTGACGCTCGAGAAGCTGCTCCAGGACGGTCGCATCCATCCGGCGCGGATCGAGGAGATGTACTACCAGGCCAAGTCCGAGCTCGAGAGTCACATAGTCGAGATCGGCGAGGCCGGCGTGTTCGAGGCAGGCGTTCAGGGACTCGATCCGGAGCTGATCAAGCTGCTCGGGCGGCTCAAGTTCCGCACCAGCTATGGCCAGAACGTGCTGGCACACTCGATCGAGGTCTCGCAGCTGGCGGCGATGATGGCGGAGGAGCTGGGGGCCGGTCCCAAGACAGCCCGCCGTGCCGCGTTGTTGCACGACATCGGCAAGGCGGTAACCCACGAGATCGAAGGACCGCACGCGCTGGTCGGCGGCGAGTTGGCCCGCAAATACGGGGAGCCCGAGGCCGTCGCGCACGCGATGGAGGCTCATCACAACGAGGTCGAGCCGCAGACGATCGAGGCCGTAATCGTGCAGGCCGCCGACGCCCTCTCGGGCGCGCGGCCCGGTGCGCGCGGCGAGTCGCTGGAGCAGTACGTCAAGCGCCTGCGTGATCTCGAGCAGATCGCCACGCGCCACAAGGGCGTCGACAAGGTCTACGCGATGCAGGCCGGCCGTGAGATCCGCGTGATGGTGGCGCCCGGAGCGATCGACGACGACGCGGCGACGCTCTTGTCGTATGAGATCGCTCGCGAGATCGAGAAGGAGCTCGAGTACCCGGGCCAGATCAAGGTCACGGTGATCCGCGAGTCGCGGGCGGTGGAGTACGCGCGCTGAATGAAAGACCCGCCCTCGGCACGCGGCGAGAGTCTCGCGCCGAGGGGCCCGGGACCTAGTGGTGATGGTGGGGCGGGAAGTGCGCCGTCCAGGCCCCGAACTGGGGGATAAGGACGATCGCCAGCACGAGCCCCGCCACGATCGCGCCGGCGATGGAGATCACGCGCCCAGCGCCGCCGGCCGAGCCACCGGCTGGCATCCTGGGCGCCGCTCGGAGCGCGGTTTGGTAGTCACGCAGGTGACCGAGGATGTGCACCGCGACGAATGCGACCCAAACGATGAAGCTGACCTTGTGGATCAGCACCAGGGAGCCACGGTGGGCGGGACCCGCGAACAGGAGCACGATTCCCGAGACGAACACCGCCACCGTCGACAGCACGACGATCGGAGCGATGAGTCGCATCGGCAGCTCGGGCGGCCCCTCGTGTCGGTAGATCGGGTCCCGGGTGTAGTAGCGGACGAACCGGTAGCCGGTCGATGCCATCTTCAGGAGGACCGGACCGAGCAGGAGCAGTCCCACGAACAGGTGAACCGAGATCAGCTGCCGGATCCGGAGGATCGTCACCCCGATCACTGCGAACAGAAAGATCAGGATCAGCCCGGTGATCGCCGTGAGTTCCTCGTTTCCTCCCGCAGCCGCCGGCGGTCAGCGATCGGAGCAGCCCCTCGTCGGCGTCGCCTCCGAACGCGCCGCTCGAGCGGCTGCTCAGGCGGGGCCGCGGCATCCCTGCTCGTATCCACGGCGAGAAAGTCTCGTGGCGGCGGCTCAACCACCGTTCAGCGCATGATGAGAAACCTCTTCACCGTCGATCTGGCCGCAAGCGACGACATATCATCGCGGTCGATGCGGTCCCCGGCGCGACGCCTGACGTGATCCTGGTCATCGAGGACGAGCCGGGGATCGTCGACTTCCTCGAGCGAGGTCTCGCGGCGCACGGGTTCGAGGTCGAGGCGGCTCTCGATGGCATCAGCGGCACGGCCAAGGCGCTGAGCGAACGGGTTGATCTGGTCGTACTCGACATGATGCTCCCGGGGCGGAGCGGACTCGATCTACTGGCCGAGTTGCGGGAGGCCAGGCCGGCGCTGCCGGTGATTGCACTTACCGCGCGTGGAGAGATTGAGGACCGCGTCGCCGGACTGGACGCGGGCGCCGTCGACTACCTGACGAAGCCGTTCTCGCTGAGTGAGCTCGCGGCCCGGATCAGGGCACAGCTGCGAGTTGCGGCGCAGGCACAGGCGACGACGCTTCGCGGACGACGGGCTCGAGGTCAACCTCCTCACCCGAGAGGTTCGACAGGGCGACGACCTCGTCCGCCTTTCGACAACCGAGTTTGAGCTGCTGGTCTATCTGCTTCAAAATCGCGGCCGAGTGCTCTCGCGCGAGCAGATTCTGCGGGCGGTGTGGGGCTATGACTACGACCCGGGAACGAACGTCGTCGACGTCTACGTCGGATACCTCCGGCGCAAGCTCCGAGACGCCGAGGGCAACACACCGATCGTCACGATTCGCTCGGTTGGCTATCGCTTTGACGCGAGCGACTAGGCTGCGATGGCCGACCAGCTTGCGCTGGCGGCTGACCGCGTGGGTGGCGGGGGTGATGATCGTCTCGGCAGTGGTCGTGTTCGTGGTCGTCTACGCCAGCACGGGGAACCAGCTGCAATCGCAGATCGACCGCGACCTGCAAGGGGACACGACGCAGCTGTCCGAGTTCCTGCGTCCGCTCGCCGGCCAGCCTCCGGACGCGATCACTGCCGCCGCCGACCGGTACTTCGCCAACCAGCCCTATAGGGCCACGTCGACCCTGCTGTTTGTCCTCATCCCTGGAGCCTCGACTGCCAGCAACCATCCCGAGGTGTTCGGGGGTCGGCCCGACAACGGCGAGACCGCGGCCGAGCAGGCTCAGGAGAACGCGCTCGGCGTGCGCTTGATGGTGCCGCGCATCGGATACTCGACGCAGACCGTTCCCGACGTCGGTCAGGCGCGCACGCTCGAGCGCAGTCTCCAGGTCGGTAGCCTCAATGTGATCGCGGGGGCGGGAGAGCCGCTTCAGACGCTGCAGCGCGCCCAGCACGGCATCGCCGGCGCATTCGTGCTCGCAGGAGTGCTGACGCTCGCTCTCGCGCTTGTCGCCTCGTACCTCGCCGGTGCCCAGGTGACGGCCCCGCTCCGGCGTATGGCCGGCGTCGCCACGCGCGTCGAGGCCGGTGACCTTGAACCGCGCATGGACGAGTCGCCGACGCAGGGCCGCGAGCTTCAGGTGCTGGCGGATTCCTTCAACCACATGCTCGACCGGCTGGCGGAAGCGTTCGCGGCCCAGCGTGCGTTCGTCGCCGACGCCTCTCACGAGCTGCGGACGCCGCTCACCGTGATCCGCGGCCAGCTCGAGGTGCTCGCCGCCGAGAAGCACCCATCCGAGGCCGAAGTCCGACGGGTCGAGGGGCTCGTGCAGGCTGAGATCACGCGAATCAGCAGGCTCGTCGATGATCTGCTCGTGCTGGCCCAGTCGGGGCAGACCAACTTCCTGCGCAGCGAACCGATCCAGCTGGGGCCGTTCGTCAAGGATCTGTGGGACGGCATGAGCCTCATCGACGACCGCCGGTTCGAGCTCGGTCCCGTGCCCGAGGGATCCCTCGACGCCGACCCAGACCGTCTGGCACAAGCGATCAGGAATCTCGCGCGCAACGCGGTCGATCACACCGAGGCAGGCTCCGGACTGGTCGCTCTCGAGGTCCAGCGTGTCGGTGCCGACCGCATTCGCTTCGCGGTGATCGACGACGGTCCAGGCATTCCGGCCTCGCAGCGCGACCGCGTGTTCGAGCGTTTCTACCGAGTCGATCCCGCGCGCTCGCGCTCGGACGGCGGCGCGGGACTCGGGCTGGCGATCGTGCTCGCGATCGCTCACGCGCACGGCGGTCAGGTCGGCGCCGGCGACGCCCCGAACGGGCACGGGGCCCGCGTGGAGCTCGTCCTGCCCAGGTTCAAGCCCAGCTGAGCGCCTCCGGCGCTCGCGCCGCCACCGCTACCCTTCGACCATCGATGAAGCGCTACCACGTCACCACGTTCGGATGTCAGATGAACGAGCACGACTCCGAGCGGATGAAGGGGATGCTCGAGTCGCTCGGCTACGCGGAGGCGGCGACGCGGGCCGACGCTGACCTGATCCTGTTCAACACGTGTTCGATTCGCGAGAACGCGGACAATCGCTTCATCGCGCACCTGGGCGAGGCCAAGCGGCTCAAGTCCGAGCGACCCGAGCGCGTCGTCGGCGTCGGCGGTTGCTGGGCACAATCGGTCAAGGAGGAGGTGTTCGCGCGCTTCCCGTTCGTCGACGTCGCCTTCGGTCCCGGCCAGGTTCACAAGCTGGCCGAGTTCCTGACGAGCGACTCCCTCACTGCCCAAGGGTTCTTCGAGTTCGAGGGCTTCACCGGCCACTTGCCGGCCAAACGCGAGCGGGATTACCAGGCGTGGGTTCAGATCAGTGTCGGGTGTAACTGCGTCTGCTCGTACTGCATCGTTCCGTCCACCCGCGGTCGCGAGGTCAGCCGGTCGCCGGATGAGCTGGTCGACGAGGTGCAGAGGCTCGCCGCGGATGGTGTCGTCGAGGTCACGCTCCTAGGCCAGAACGTCAACTCGTATGGCCGCGACCTCCCTCGTGAGGCTCGGGTGACCTTCGCGGACCTTCTGGCGAGGATCGACGCCATCGACGGTATCGAGCGGATCCGCTACACGAGCCCGCACCCGAAGGACATGCGCGAGGACGTGATCCGCGCCCATGCGGAGCTGCCTTCGCTTTGTGAGCACATCCATCTGCCGCTTCAATCGGGCTCGAGCACGGTGCTCAAGCGCATGCGCCGCACGTACACGCGCGAGCGCTATCTCGACCGGGTCGCACTCATCCGCGAGCACGTTCCCGACTGCTCATTGACGACGGACATCATCGTCGGTTTCCCGGGCGAGACCGAGGAGGACTTCGCGCAGACGCTCGAGGTTGCCGAGCAGGTCGGATACGACGGGGCGTTCACGTTCATCTACTCGCCGCGACGCGGAACCGATGCGGCGATGCTCGCTGACCAGCTAACCCATGAGCTGAAGGTGCAGCGGCTGGAGCGGCTGGTAGCGGTGATCCAGCGCCGAGCGGCCGAGCGCGCCCAGCGCTTCGTCGGCCGCAGTCTTGAGGTGCTGGTCGAGGGGCCGTCGCGAACGGATCCGACCCGGCTCCGGGGCCGCTCGCGACACAACAAGGTCGTGAACTTCAGCGGTGCCGCCAGCGCCGGCGAGCTGGTCGAGGTCGAGGTCAGGGGCGCGACCAGCCAGACGCTCTCCGGCCTCCAGTCGCTGGTGCCGCGCGCGGCGGTCTGACCGCCCTTCGGCCCTTGCGGGCCGTATATCCGTCGATTGGCCCTCGGATATTCGTTGAGATGCCGCCGCGGCCCCATCGCGTCCCGCGCGCGCGCCGATGGAGTGGGGGTGAGGGCTTTGGCAAACGGCAGCGCCGTGGTAACGGCCCGTAGCTCCTTGGCCGAGATACCGGCCTTGGCGTTGATCGCTGCAGACGGCGAGCTTGAACGGAGCACGGAGGGTTACGAGCAGAACTACCGAGCTGCGGCCGACGCGCTGGGCCGTGACAAACGGGTCGAGGAGGTGCTGAGTGGAGAGCTCGAGCGCTCGAACTTCGTCCTCAAGGGAGTGGCCGTCAACGTCGAGGCGGTGATCGACCCACGCGGAGACCGTCAGGCGCTGGCGATGGTTCACCCGGCTGCAACCCCCGAGCCCGCCGCCGACTCCAAGCCGAATCCCCTGCTCAGCGCGCGGTTCGACGATCGCCCGGCTCTGATCTGGCTGAAGGACCTCGAGGGCCGCTACTTGCAGGCCAACACCCGCTACGCCGAGCTCCTGAACACGAGTGAGGACCGACTGGTTGGGAAGACCGATGAGGAGCTGCCACCGGGCGAGGTCGTCGACGGTCCCCGCATCCTGGAGAGCGGGTCGCGAGCGTCCGAGCCCCTGCAGTTCGAATACACCGTTGGGTCATTCGAGGGCCGTCCCCCGCTGGCAGCACTGCGCTTTGCGATCCGCGATCGCGCCGGCGAACCCGTCGCCGTCTGCGGGCTCGCCTCTCCCCTCGACGACGCAATGACAGCACGGACCGAATGCGCGCGCCTGATGAAAATCGAGCGCTGGAGCCGAATCGATCCGGTCCTCATCCGGGCCGAGATCCTGGACGAGTGGGGCCTCGTACCTGTCGCCGAACGACAGCTGGTCCCGGCCGATCCATCAGATCCGCGGGCGCAAGACCCGCACGCATTCGTCGAGTCCGAAGCGATGATCGCCGAGCGCGAGAAGCTGGCGGCCGAGCGCGACGCCGCGCTGGCTGAGCTGGACACGGCACTCCTGGCGGTGCGTCAGGCCGAACAGGCTGACGTCGCCCTACGGGACGCCCGTGAAGAGCTCGAGCGCTTGCAGACGGTCCTCGAGGAGCAGCACCAGCGCGCCGACGGAGCGGAGGCAGCAGCCGAGCAGGAGCGCGAAAGTCTGAGAATCGAGCTCGAGAGAGCCGAGAAGGCCGAAACGGGACTTCGAGATGCGGCGGAGGAGCTCGAGCGGTTCGGCAGCGCGCTCGAACAGGCCAGTCGGGTCGAGGTAGCCGCCAAGCAGGAGATCGTCCGGCTGGAGGAGGAGCTCGACCGGATCCGGACCAACGGCCTCCAAGAGCGTGAGCGGATCGAGCTGGCCGAGGCGGCGCTCATCGAAGCACGGGCCGAGCTGGAGCGCGCGCAGACAGGATTGATCGAACAGGCGGAGCGTGCGGACCTTGCCGAGGCCGAGGTCCAGGGCGAGCGCGAGGAGGGCGAGCGCGCCCTCGCGCAGGCTCGGCAGGAGAGCGAGCGTCTGCGGGGCGAGCTGGAGACGGCGCGGGCGGAGCTCGAGCGCGAGCTGGCGAACGCGACGGCTTCGTCTGACGCGCGCGTATCGGAAGCGCAGGCGCGAGCCGGGGAGGCTGAGAGCGGACTTGCGGAGGCCACCGCCGAACTGCAGCGTTTGCAGGCGGCGCTAGAGGAGGGGCGTGAGCGATGGGCGGCTGCCGAAGCGGAGGTACAACGCGAGCGCGAAGAACATCAGCGCGTTCGGGCCGAGGTTGACCAGCAGCGGGCGCTGATCGCAGACCTGGAGGCCGATGTCGGCCGCCAGCGCGATGAGACCGAGCGCGCGCTGGCGGAGGCTCGGCAGGAGAGCGACCGGCTCCGGGGCGAGCTGGATAAGGCGCGAGCAGAGCTTGAGCAGGAGCTCGCGAATGCGAACGCTTCCTCCGACGCCCTCGTGTCCGAGGCCCAGGCACGGGCTGAAGGGGCCGAGAGCGCTCTGTCCGAGGCGGCCGATGAACTCGAGCGAGCTCAGGCTGCGCTGGCGCAGGCAACGCTCGCCGGGCAGGAAGAGGCAGAGCTGCTGCGGGGCGAGCTGGACACGGCGCGGGCCGAGCTCGAGCACGAGCTCGCGAATGCGACGGCCTCGTCCGACGCGCTGGTGTCCGAGGCGCGCGCGCGCGCCGCAGCCGCGGAGAGCGCGCTGGCGGACGCGACCGGCGAGCTCGAGCGCCTCCAGGCGGCACTCGAGGAGGAGCGCGGGCGGGCTCAGGAGGCGGTCGCCGAGGCTCAGCAGGCGGTCACCGAGGCTCAGCAGGCGGTCGCCGAGGCTCAGCAGGAGAGCGAGCGGCTCCGGGGCGAGTTGGAGACGGCGCGGGCGGAGCTCGAGCACGAGCTGGCGAACGCGACGGCCTCGTCTGACGCCCGCGTCTCGGAGGCACGGGCCCGGGCCGAGGAGGCCGAGAGCGCACTTGCCGAGGCGAGCGGCCAGCTCGCGCGGACCCAGGCCGAGGTGGATCAGGAGCGCGAGCGCTGGCAGGTTGCGGAGGCCGAGGTCCAGCAGGAGCGCGAGCAGGCCGAGACGGCGGCCGCGACCGCCCAGCAGGAGATCGAGCGGCTGGAGAAAGCGCTCGAGCGCATCGAGGCGGGACTGACGGAGCAAGCTGAGCGGGCAGAGCTGGCCGAGGCCGAGGCGGAGCGTCAGCGTGAGCGCGCCGAGCAGGCGCAAGCGGCAGCCCAGGAGGAGACCGAGCAGCTGCGAGGCGAGCTCCAGCAGGCGCTCGCCGCCCTCGAACGCGAGCTCGAGAAGGCCACGGCGAGCGGGGAGGCCCTCGCCTCCGAGGAGCGCGAGCGGGCTGAGCGGGCCGAGGCCGCCATCCGCGAGATCGACGAGGAGCTCTCGCAGGCCCAGGCCGCACTCCAGGAGCAGCGCGAGCGGGCCGAGGCGGCCCAGGCCGACGTCGAGCGCGAGCGCGAGGATGCCGAGCAGGCATGTGCCGAGGTCGAAAAGCAGCAGCTGCGGCTACTCGAGATGGAGGGCGAGGTCGAGCGTCAACGTGATCGTGCCGGGCAGGTGCTGGCGGCCGTCCGGCAAGAGACCGAGGATCTGCGCGCAGAACTCGAGCGCGCGCAGGCGGAGCTCGAGACCGAGCGTGAGGCCGCGGCGGCATCGGGAGAGGCGATGGTCGCCGAGGAGCGTGTGCGGGCAGACCAGGCCGAGACGGCACTACAGGAGACCCGCGAGGAGCTCGGGCGCGTGCAGGCCACCCTGGACGAGGAGAGCGAGCGGACCGAGGCCGCGGCCGAGGAGCAGCGGGCGCGACTCCAGGAGGCCGAGGGAGAGGCCGAGCGCCAGCGTGCGCGGGCCGACCGGGCGATCGCGGAGGCGCAGGAGGAGACGACCCGGCTTCAGCAGGAACTTGAGCAGACGCGCGCGAGCGCGGAGCGCGAGCGCGCGGAGGCGGCGGAGAACGCGGAGCGCGAGGAGAGCGAGCGCGTGCGGGAAGCGCGCGAGGAGCTCGAGCGCGTGCAGACGTCACTCGAGCAGGAACGCGAGGCGGCCGCAGCCGCTCTGGCGGAGAAGGAGCAGCTGGTGGCCGAGCATCAGCAGGCAATTGCCGAGCTCGAGCGCGAGCGGGCCACGATCGAAGAGGAGACCGAGCGTCGCACTCGGATCGAGGCGGAGCTCAAGCAGCTTGCGGAGCAGAGCGATCAGGCCGTCGCCGACGCCGAACTCGAGCGCGGACGTCTGCAGGCGGCCGCCAGGGAGGAGCGGGACCTCGCCGGGCGCGAGCTCGCCGAAGTGCGCGAGCAGCTGGAGCGCGAGCGGGCCGACGCCACCGCCGCGGCGGCGACGGTCGCCGAGGAACAGCAGAGGGCCGAGGGGGTCGAGCGCGAGCTCGAGGCTGCCCGGGCCGAACTGTCGCAGGCCCAGGAGGAGCTCGAGGAGGCTCGCGCAGCGGCGTCGGTGCCGCAGACGGGGCCGCGCTGGAATCCCGCCGCCCAGCGAGACCTCGCCGAGACCCTGGCCGGCTCATCGGACTGGCGTGCTGGCCTCACGGATGCGATCAAGATCGTCGGTTCCCAAGGTGGCTGGGACACGGTCGCCGCCTGGTGCCCGGACGGCCACGACGAGCTCCGCTGCGTCGCGATGTGGACCAACGAGAACGACGACTTCAGGTCATTCGAGACTTCGACGTGGCAGCGCGGCGAGCCGAACACGGACGGCGAACTGTGGCGCGCACTGGCCGCACCCTCGACGACCGTGCTCGGAGCTATCGCGGACAGCGGAGATGCCCGGATAAAGCAGGCCGTCGCCGCCGGAATGCACTCGGCGGTGCTCGTGCCCGTCCGCGAGGGCATCCAGCCGCTGGCCGTGATCGAGCTGCTCAGCACCGTTGCGATGGAGCCGAGCGAGGACCTGACGGCCTCACTCGAGGCGGTGGCGTTCCAGCTCGGCCACTTCGCCCATCTGCTGAGGATCGGCGCGACTCCGCAGTGGCGCCTCGGCAAGCTCACCCTGTAGCAACCGCGTCGTGCGGTCGGCCGGCTGATCGAGTCGCCATGGGGAGTTGTTCGTCTGGCTGATGTGCGAACATACGTTCGATGCGCTGGAGCAATCTGAGCACGACGGTCGAGGAGGAGACGGCTCGCCTGCCGGGCTATCGAGAAGAGGCCGTAGTACGCCATTTCGACGCGCCTGAGGCGGTCCAGACGAGGTTCTATGAGGTCCGGGCGAAGTCGATACTGAACAAGGTCCCCGAGGCGTCGCAGATGCCGTTCCGGTGGACGATCAATCCCTACCGGGGATGCACGCACGCGTGCCGATACTGCTTCGCTCGCCCGACCCACATGTACCTCGACTTCAACGCCGGTCGCGACTTCGAACGCGAGATCGTGGTCAAGGTCAATGCGCCGGAGCTGCTGCGCACGGAGCTGGCGCGACGCTCGTGGGCGGGGGAGCACGTAGCGCTCGGCACCAACACCGATCCGTACCAATGGGTCGAGGGGCGTTACGAGCTGATGCCAGGGATCTGGGAGGCGATGCGCGACGCGGCCAATCCGTGCTCGATCCTCACCAAGTCGCCACTGCTGCTCCGGGACCTGCCGCTGATGAAGGAGATCGCCGAGCGGGCCGATTTCGGAGCCGCTCTGTCGGTCCCGACGATCGACGAGCGTGCGTGGCGCGCCACCGAGCCCCACACGCCCAACCCCCGGGCGCGGCTGGACGCAGTGGGCGAGCTCACGCGGGCGGGGATCAGGACCGGGGTACTGATCGCTCCGTTGATGCCCGGGATCAACGACTCGCCCGAGCAGGTGGCGGGGATCCTGGAGCTCGCGTCGGAGGCCGGAGCGGCGTACGTGACCGGGATCCCTCTGCACCTGAGAGGGGAGGTGAAGGGTGTCTTCCTGAGCTGGTTGAAGGCGGAGCGTCCCGAGCTCATGCCGCTGTACAAACGGCTGTACCGCGGCGCGTATGCGCCACCGGAGGAGCGCCGACGTCTGGCTGCGCTCGTCAACGGTCCCGACCTTCCGCCGCGACAACGGATGCGAGGTCGGACCGAGCCTCCGAAACCCCGTCGGGCGGCGGCGCAGGAAGCGAACCAAGAGAGGTTGTTCTGAATTCGAGTGAAACCGAGCCGCGGGCGCGGTGATAGGTAATACGGCGCGCCGAGGCGGGAGGAGATGAAGCGGCAAGCTAGTGCGCAATGATTCAAAGCCGTCCCCAATGATTCGAAACCGCATCAAGAACAGCAAGGACCTTCACCTCGAGCGGATGTTCGAGACTCGCAGCGAGGCGTGGGAGCGGGTCGGGCTCGCCGCCCAGGTCAGCCAGCGAGTCGTGCGCCGTGCCCGGCGTCAGATATTCGTGCTGCTCCCGGCGATCGTCGGCGTGCTCGTGCTTTACCACTACCGCGTCGACATCCTCGGAAAGCACACCGAGCGTCGGTGGGACACGGTGATCCAGTGGGTGGTCGTGATCGCGCTGCTGACGCTCGGGTGGGCGCTCGCCCGCGACATCGGTCGTGCCGCCGGGCCGACGTTCTTCCGCCGTATGGACCCGGCCACGGCCGGAACCGTCGGCTTCCTGATTCGCCTGGCCACGATGGGGATCACGCTGGTGATCGCGCTCAGCGTCGCCGGCGTGAACGCCGCGGGACTGGTCGCGGGAAGCGCGTTCACGGCCATCATCCTCGGGCTCGCGGCACAGCAGACGCTCGGCAATCTGATCGCCGGCATGGTGCTGTTGACCGCGCGCCCGTTCCGCGTCGGCGAGCGGATCCGCCTCCAGGCAGGGGCGCTCGGAGGCCAGATCGAGGGCGTGGTCAGCTCGCTCGGCCTGCTGTACACCACGATCGCCCGCGGCGAGGATCGGATCATGGTTCCGAACAACGGGGTCCTGTCCGCCGTGATCGTCCCGCTCCGCGAGCCCAACTCCGTGGACGTCAAGGTCAGGCTCAGCTCGGGCGTGCGGCCCAGCCAGGTCCAGGCGTTGCTCGACGATCAGATCTCGACGCCGATTCGCAACCCTGCCAGGGTGCTGCTCGAGGAGCTCGATGGCGGGGACCTGGTCGTCCGTATCCAGGCGACTCCCGAGCGGGCCGGCGACGGGGCAAAGCTGGCGGACGAGATCATCGCCGTGCTCGCCAGCGTCACCGGCGAGCATCAGCCCGTGACCGGCGATCCGACCGGGCCAGAAGATCGGACCCAGCCAGGCGGCCGGAGAGAGCCCGAGGATTCGAGACAGCCCGCTGGGGCCGAGCCGACCGCGGACGGCCACGAGCCCGAACCCGCGCCGGCGCCCGTCCGGGCTCAGCGTTTGTCGCGCTGACCCTCGGCCAGGGCGGAGGCCACTTGATCGCCGCCCAACCACCGGTTGCCGGTCGCGGCCAGCTCCGGCGCGACCGATGCCACCGCCGCTCCCAGCCTCACGCCGGGCGGCGCCACGCCGACCTCGGCCCGGTTGCGCTCGATCGCCCGGATCACCGCCGCGGCGACGTCCTGCGGCAGTCGCGTCCCGACGCCGGGCGGCAGCTTGATGCCGGCGTCGGCAAACATCCCGGCGTCGCGGATGAAGCCTGGCAGGACGACCGATACGCCGACCCCGTAGGAGCGCAGATCGGCGCGGAGCCCGAGCGCGAATCCCCGCAGCCCGAACTTTGTCGCGGAGTAGATCGACGACGACGGCGACGCCGCCTTACCGGCGAGCGATGAGATGAACACCATGTGGCCGCGCCGGCGGCGAACCATCGGTGGCGCGAGCCCGTGCGCGAGGATGATCGGCGCCCGCAGGTTGACCTCGAGCATCCGATCGATCTGTGCCTCGCTCAGCTCCGTCAGCGTTCCCGATGCCGGAAGGCCGGCGTTCGCAACCAGCACGTCGATCTCGCCCACCTCACTCGCGAGGCGATCGACCTGGAGACGATCGGACAGGTCGCATGGGATCGCCCGCGCTCCGAGCTCGCCGGCGAGCGATTCGAGGGCGTCGACTCGGCGCCCGGTCACCACGAGGCTCGCGCCCCGCGCGGAGAACTCCCGGGCGATCGCACCGCCGATGCCGCCCGTGGCGCCGGTCACCAGCACGCTGCCGCGGACGATGCTCACGGCGGGGCAGTGTAGTCACGCGCCCGAGCCACGCGAGATCCCGAGCTACCTCGGGAACAGCGCGAGCGTCGCCGTGAAGCCGTGCAGGAAGCTCCGACCGCCGACCGGCCCGATCTCGCCGGCGGCGAAGAAGCCGGCGGCGGGAGCGCCGCCGAGCTCGCGGCCGACCATCACGGCGTCGTGATCGCCGGGCCCGAACATCGCGCTGCCGCGACCGTTGCAGGAGAACACCAGCGCGCCGGCGGCCCCTTCGCTGGACATCGCGGCCACGCGCGTGCGCAGCGCGCGGCGCAGGTCCTCGTCGGCGGACCGCGCGTCGCGGGCGTGCAGCCGGATCACCTGGCCCTCCTGAACCGCGGCGCCGATCACCAGCTGACCGGATTCGGGGTCAGCCCCGAGCAGTCCGCGGACCAGGAAGTCGCCCTGCTCGTACTCCGGCTGGCCACTGTCGATCACGATCCCGATCAGGAGTCCGGCCGAGACCAGCGCTCGTTCGCGCGGCCCGAGCTCGGAGATGATCTTCTCGACGGTCTCGAGCGCCGGACGGCTGGCGAGCTCATGAATGACGTTGCCCTCGGCGGCTGTGATCGTCACCTCGCGGCCGAGCGGCGCGGCCCCCTGCGATACGCAGGGCAGGACCTCGACGCCATCGCACAGGACGCCGACGGCGCCTTCTTCATAGACCTCCTCGCCGAGGAACAGGGCGCCGGCGCCCTCCATCGTGCGCGCGCTCGACAGGCCGCCCAGCACGGGGGTCGCGGGGGCGAGCCGCGCGAACTCGCGCAGCACTCCCTCGGTTGGGAAGCTGTAGGGATCGGGCAGCAGGATCGCCGCGCTCGCTCCGTCAAGCTCTGGGAGCCCGTCGATCTCGCCGCTCTCCGCGAGGCTCGCGTGAAACGGAGTGACCGAGCCGCCGCCGTCGAACGTGGCCATCCACACCGTCAGGGCCGTCCCCGACTCGAGCTCACGGTCATCGCCGAGGACGCCCCCGGCGCCGCAACCGATCAGTGCCTGCGGATCGATCACCGACGTGATCCCGGCGAGCGTCGCCTCAGGCGCCGCGAGGTGGGCGCCGCTCGCGAACACCACGGCGAGATCGGGATCTGACTCCCCGAGGGCCGCCGCGGCAGCACGCCCAGCCTCGACCCCGGCGGCGAGCGGATCGTGCTCCGTCGACACCGCGGCACCGGCGCGAGTGCTCACGAACGTCCTTCCGCAACCATCGCTGCACGATACTCCCCGCCATGTCCCGGCCAGAGGTGATCGCCCTGTTTGGCCCGACCGGGGTGGGGAAGACCGCGGTCGCAATCGCGCTCGCCCGCAGGCTCGCCCGGCGCGGTCAGGATCCTGTCGCGGTGTCGGCCGATGCCCTCCAGGTGTATGCCGGGCTCGAGACCCTCACCGGGGCCGCCGGGCCCGCCGAGCGGGCACAGCTCGAGCACCGTCTCCTGTCTTTCCTCCCCATCGACGCGACGTTCAGTGCCGGTCAGTACGCGGAGCTGGCCCACGCCGAGATCGACGGGCTGCTGGCGGCGCGCCGTCTCCCGATCGTCGTCGGCGGCACCGGGCTGTACCTCCGCGCCGCGCTGACCGAGCTCAGCCTCCGACCGGCTCCGGCGGTAGGGGTGCGCGAACGGTGGCTGCGCGAGCTCGAGGAGCGGGGCCCCCGCTCGCTGCACGCGACCCTCTCACAACAAGCTCCGTGGGCCGCGGCGGAGATCGATCCCGGTGACCGCCAGCGCGTCGTGCGGGCGCTGGAACTGCTCGACGCGGGCGAGCTCGAGCCGCCGGAGGGCGCCTCGGAGCTGTGGACCGATGCAGTTCGCCGCCCGACGCTGCTGATCGGCCTCGTGATGGAGCGAGAGCAGCTGTACGCGAGGATCGACGACCGCGCCGAGGAGATGGTCGCCGCCGGGGCCGCCGGCGAGGTTCATCGCGCGAATGCCGCCGGGGCGTCGATCACGGCGCGCAAGGCGCTGGGTTTCAACGAGCTCCTCGCCGGAGACGTCGAGGCGATGAAGCGACGCACCCGCAACTACGCGCGCCGTCAGCTGACGTGGATGCGCAAACTCGCCTCGGTCCGCGTGCTCGACGTGACCGGCCGCTCGCCCGATGAGGTGGGCGCCGAGATCGAAGAGCTGTGGCTCACGCAAGCGGCGTGAACGGGTACATCAGTACGGCCGCCACCACGATGGTGAACCCCCAGGCGGCGATCGCCTTGCGCGAGACGCCGCTGCGAGCCACCAGGTCGGCGACGACAAGATAGATCCCCGGCATCACGATCACCATGTAATAGAGGTAGCTCGTTCGGCTCCAGAACAGACTCAGCACCTCGAAAGGCAGGAACGTGCCCAGAAACCAGGCGAGTCCCACGGTCGCGACCGCGCTGGGCGCCGGCGCGACGCGGCGGAGCCGTCCCGGGAGGGTGCGGGCGAGTCCGATCGCCGCGAACAGGAGTCCCGGCAGCGCCAGCAGCATGATCGGGGGGCTGATCATGCCGAGGAAGTGGACCGCGGGATGGATTCCCTCCAGTCCCGGAGCGGGCTGCGCGGGATTGATGTTGAGGTAGACGATCGGCTTGTAGTCGCCGAGCCACTGCCACGGGTATGAGGCGATTCCGCGCGGGCCGTGCGGACTGGACTGCGCGCTTGCGTACGAGATCATGTGAGTGAGATGGGCCAACGGCCCGCCGGCGATCTTCTTCCCGGTGGCGACGTTGTACGGCGGCGCGATCTGGTCGAGGACCGCGAGTCCGGCCAGGAAGACGACGGCGGCGGTCACCGTGCACGCTGCCAGCGTCCGCCAGCGGGCGTGGCGCGGGCGCGCGGGCGCCCGCAACCGCAGGAGCTCCAGGACGGCTAGCGCGACCAGCGCGTACGGAGCCACCAGCTTCATGCACGCGCCTACGCCGATCGCAGCGCCGGCGGCGAACGGTCGCCCGCGCAGATACAGGGTCACCCCCCAGATCATCGCCGCGAGTACGTAGATGTCGAGCGTCGCGATCCGTCCGTGGACGATCAGCAGGTTGTCGGCGGCCATCAGCGCGCTCGCTCCAAGCGCCAGCCAGCGGCCGCCGCCCGCGGCGCGGGCCAGCGCGTAGCAGCCGAGCAGCGCCAGCGTGCCGAACACAATGCTCCCGATCCTCCAAGCGAACGGGCCGTCTCCGAACAGCTCGATCGCTCCGGCGATGATCAGCTTCGCGAGCTGCGGGTGCTCGGCGTTGGGATCGGTCCCGAGTGGGGCGTTCGCATACGGCGACCCGGACGGTGGATGAATTCCCGCGATCACCCGGGCCGCGTTGACGTAATAGCGCTCGTCGAACACGAGCACCCGGTCCGACGCGGAGCGGCACGGCTTGCGGCAGGGCTCGTCCAGCAAGGCGAGCCGCACCGCCAGCGAGAGCGCCGACAGCACGGCGAGCAGCACGAGCGGTTCTCGCAGGCGCGCGGCCATTTCCGGGCGACGGTACTAGTGGACCCCGTCGGCGCTCGGTGTCGCCGAATTTATGGCTCGCAACACTAGACTGCGCGCGCGTGGAGTTCGAGAAGTGGCACGCGCTCGGCAACGACTACGTGATCGTCGAGGCCGCCGCACTCCCGTTCGAGCTGACCCCGGCCCGCGTGCGGGCGATCTGCGCCCAGCACACGGGCGTGTGCGCCGACGGGATTCTCGTTCTCTCCGAGCCGGACGGGGCCGGCTACGTCGCGCGGCTACGGATCTTCAACCCCGACGGCTCCGAGGCGGAGCTGTCGGGCAATGGCAGCCGCGAGGCGGTGCTGTACCTCCGCCGGCGCGGCTGGACCGACGCAAGCACGTTCTCGATCCAGACCGCCGCCGGCGAGATCCGCCCGACGATCACCGCTGAGACCACGTGCACCATCGACATGGGCAGGGCGCGGCTGCGCAGCTCCGATTACCCGTCGGGCGTCGACGACGGCCGCGGTCAGCTGGCGGCCGGGGGGCGGTGGTGGAGCTTTCAGCACGTGCAGGTCGGCAACCCCCAGTGCGCGATCCGCGTCGCCGACGTGGTCGAGCTCGATGAGCTCGAGCTCGGGCAGATCGGCCCCGAGATCGTGGAGCACCACCTGTTTCCGAACCGCACGAACGTCTCGTGGTTTGCCGAGATCGGCCCGGGGCATCTGCGGGCGCGGATCTTCGAACGCGGGGCGGGGGAGACCACCGCGAGCGGCACCGGCGCCACCGGCGCCGCCGTGGCGTACGTTCTCGACGGAGGGGACTCGCCGGTCACGGTCGTGCTCGACGGCGGTGAGCTCGAGGTCGAGGTGGGGGAGGACATGCACATCAATCTCAGCGGCTGGGCGGTACCGGTGTTTCGCGGGGCGCTCGCCGATGAGTTCGTGAAGGAGCTGAATGCGACCGAGTAGGCGCCTGGAGCAGATTCCGCCGTACCTGTTTGCCGAGCTGGAGCGCAAGGTGTCCGCCAAGCGCGCCGCCGGTGTCGACGTCATCAGCCTCGGGATCGGGGATCCCGACACCCCCACGTACGCGCCGATCGTCGCGGCCGCCCAACGCGCCGTGGCCGATCCGAGCACCAATACATACCCCAGCAACCGCGGCCGCGCTGAGTTTCGCGGGGCGGTGGCCCGGTTCTACGAACGGCGGTTCGGCGTCACCCTGGACCCGGAGACCGAGGTGATGCCGGCGATCGGGGCCAAGGAGTGCATCTTCAACCTCAACCTCGCCTTCCTCGACCCCGGCGACGTCGCCCTGGCGGCGGATCCCGGCTACCCGGTGTACACGGGCGGGCCACTGCTCGCCGGGGGCGAGCCAGTGCTGATGCCGTTGATCGCAGACCGCGGCTTTGCGCCGGATCTCGGCGCGATCACCGCCGGTCACCTCGAGCGCGCGCGGCTGCTGTTCTTCAACTACCCGAACAACCCCACCGGGGCGATCCTCCCGGACGGGCTGTTCGAGGAGGTCGTCGAGCTGGCGGGCCGGGCGGACATCCTCGCTGTCCACGACAACGCGTACAGCGAGATCACCTTCGACGGCTACGTCGCGCCGTCGTTCCTGTCCACGCCGGGCGCCAGGGAGGTCGGCGTCGAGGTCTTCTCGCTCTCCAAGGGCTACAACATGACCGGCTGGCGGTGTGCCGCCATCGTCGGGAACGCCGACGCCATCGCGCAATATTGGCGGCTGAAGTCGAACATCGACTCCGGGCTGTTCGAGGCCGTCCAGCTCGCCGGAGCCGAGGCGCTCACGCCCGAGCTCGACGCAGAGGTGCGGGCGATGAACGAGGTATACGCGCGCCGGCGCGACCTGGTGTGCGACGCGCTGGCGCAGGCCGGCGTCGAGGTGACGCCGCCAAAAGGGACGATCTACGTCTGGGCGCCGATCCCTGTCGGCTTCGAGTCCTCGGCGGCCTACTGCGAGTACGTCCTCGAACAGGCGGCCGTCGTCATCTCGCCGGGCGGGGCCTACGGCCCCAGCGGTGAGGGCTTCTTCCGGATCTCGCTGACGACGCCCGACGATCGTCTGCTCGAAGCCGTGGAGCGCATTCGGCAGCTTTAGCGACAGATGACGGCGCCCGCGCGGCTACCATCCCCCTCGTGCAGCGAAGCCGCCACGGTCACGCCCGGGCATCGTCTTTCAGCGCCGACGGCCAGCGGCAGCCTGGCCGCGCCCGTCAGCGCGCCTACCTGATCGCCGCGCTTCCGGACGGCGACCACGAGGATCTCGCGGAGCTGCGGGAGCTGCTTCGGACCGCCGGCGTCGCCGGCGTCGGCGAGCTGGTTCAGCGCCGTGACCACCCTCATCCCAACACCTACCTGGGGGCGGGCAAGCTCGACGAGCTGAAGGCCGACCTCGCGAGGGCGGACGCAAACCTGGTGGCCTGCGACGACGAACTGTCGCCTCGTCAGGAGCGCAACCTCGAGGCCGCGCTCGGGCTCCCGGTCATCGATCGCACCGCGATCATCCTCGACATCTTCGCCTCTCACGCCCACTCGGCCGAGGGCAAGCTCCAGGTCGAGCTGGCGCAGCTCGAGTACAACCTCGCCCGGATGCGCGGCCTGTGGTCGCACCTGGAGCGGCTCGGGGCGGGCCGTATCGACGGGGGGATCGGCACCCGGGGCCCGGGCGAGACCCAGATCGAGACGGACCGCCGCCTGGCCCGCGACCGGATCTCCGCGCTGAAGCGAAAGCTTGTCCACGTACATGCGAGCCGCTCAGTGATGCGCGCCGAACGCGAGCGAGCGCATCTGCCCAGGGTGGCGCTCGCCGGCTACACGAACGCCGGCAAGTCGACGCTCCTGAACGCGCTGACCGGCGCCACGGCGGGGGTCGGAGACCGGCTGTTCCAGACCCTCGACCCGACGACGCGCCTGCTGCGCGTAGGCGGGCGCGATTACCTGCTGACCGACACCGTGGGCTTCATCCGCAAGCTTCCCCACCAGCTCGTCGAGGCCTTCGGCGCGACCCTCGAGGAGACGCGACTGGCGGACATGGTCCTGCACGTGGTCGACGCGTCCGTCGACGAGGAAGAGCTGCTCGAGATGACCCGCGCCGTCGAGGATGTGCTCCACGAGATCGACGCCGACGACGCGCCACGGCTGCTGGTCCTCGGGAAGGCCGACAAGGTCGGTCCAGAGCGGCGCGCCGAGCTCGAGAACCGGCATCCCGATGCCGCGCTCGTCTCCTCGCTCACCGGCGAGGGCCTGGCCGGGCTGACGGAGCGGATCGAGGACGAGTTCGCGCGCAGGCTGCAGGACGTCGAGTTGCTGATCCCATTCGACGAGGGCGCCCGGCTGGCCGAGCTCCACGAGATCGCGGGCGATCTCGAGCGCGAGGAGACCCCCGGCGGCGTCCGTGTCGTGGCGCGCCTTCCGCCGAGCGTCGCGGCGCGTTACGAGCGCTTCACGCTCGAGCCCTACGGCTGATGGGCCTGCGCGTCATGCGCCTCGACGAGCGCGCGACGCTCCCTGGGCGCGCGTATCCGGGCGACGCGGGCCTTGACCTGCACGCCCTGGACGGCTGCGTGCTCGGACCGGGTGAGCGCGCGGCGGTCCGGACGGGGATCGCGGTCGAGATCCCCGTCGGCGAGGCGGGGCTTGTGCTGCCTCGGTCCGGCCTGGCCGCACGCCTCGGGATCGCGCTCGTCAATGCGCCCGGGTTGATCGACGCCGGATACCGCGGCGAGATCCGGGTTCTGCTTCTGAATACCGACCGCGCCCAGCCCGTTGAGATCGCAGCCGGTGATCGGATCGCTCAGCTGGTGCTCGTCACTGTGCAGACGCCCGAGGTGATCGAGGTCGAGGCGCTCGCGGCCTCCGAGCGGGGCGCGGGCGGATTCGGGTCGAGCGGCAGCTGAGCTCGTCTCAGGGTCGGGATCCGGTCAGGAGGTCTGCGGCACGAGGCCGTGGGCCTGGAGAAACTCCTTGGCGACGACCGCCGGGTCCTGCTGGTAGACGGCGACCTGGTCGTTCAGGTCGCGCATCGCCGACGTCGTCAACAGTTTGCTGACCTTGTTGATCGTGGCCGCGAACGCGGGCCCTTCGGCAGCCAGGACCTTCGTCGGCACGACCGGCACGGCCTGCCCCCAGCCGAATGCGTCCTGTGGATCGCCCAGTAGGCGGTAGCTGCCGCTTTCCAGCTGGCCGTCCGTGGTGTTGACCCAGGCGGCCTGGACCATGCCCTCGTCGAGCGCCTGATAGCCGCCGCCGACCGCCAGCGGCTTGAACGCCGCGGGGACGAACCCGTAAAGCTGTTCGAGCGTCCCCAGTCCGCCAGGGCCCTGCTGAAACTCTGGTGGCGCCCCGAACGTCAGCCCGCTGGCAACCTTGCGCAGATCGGCGAGCGAGTGCAGGCCGTGCTCCACGGCGTAGGCGACGGTCACGGCGATCCCGCCCGTGTCGCTGAATGGGGTCGGTTGCAGCAGCTTCAAGCCGTGCTGGCGCGCGTAGTGGCGGCCGGCACGGTATGCGGCGGGCTCGGTGCCGAAGCCGTGCTTGTAGCCGGCGACGTCCGTATTCCACGTGCTCAGGTACTCGGGGTACATGTCGAGTCGCCCGCTGTAGAGCGCCTGGAGCGTGACCTCGGTCGGGCCGATGTTGCGGTTCAGCTGCACGCTGTAGCCCTGAGCGCTGAGTGCCTGGGCGTAGAGCTCGCCGAGCACGAACTGCTCGCTGAAATTCTTGTCGCCGATCGTGACCTGTGGTTTGCCCGTGCCCGGGAGGGCGGGCGCGCTGGTTCTCGTCGTCGGCGGGGCGTCGGCCGTGGCGTCGTGCTTGCCCGCGCCGCAGGCTCCGATACCGAGCGCGACGAGCACGAGTCCGCCGGCCAAGAGGGTTTTTGTCATGCGCGAATTGACGCCTCTTGGATGTCTCGATTCGGGGCTCGTGCCCATCCTAGAGCTACGACACGCCGGCGGCTCGCCGGGCGTCGGCGTGGGCGGCCGCCTCGAGATCGTCGTCAAGCGCGGACAGTGGCTCGGGCAGCCCGAGCGCGGTGGCGATCAGCCAGTCCGCGAACCAGGCGTTCTTGGGAAGTAGGGGGCCGTGCAGGTATGTGCCGATCACGTTTCCTGCAATTACCCCCTCACGACCGTCGTTACCGTTGTTGCCGTGGCCCTTGAGGACGGTGCCGAGCGCCCGGACGCCCGGACCGAGATGGGTGCGACCACCGTGATTCTCGAAGCCCGCCAGGACCCGCCGGCGCCCGGGCTCGAGCTCGACTTCGATCGCCACGTTGCCGATCAGCCGGGGTCCATCCGAGCGGACCGTGTGGATGTCGACGAGGCCCGCGCCGGGGAGCGACTCGTCCCCCAGCTGGTAGCTGTGTCCGAGCAGCTGGTAGCCCCCGCAGACCGCCAGGATCACGCCCTCCCGCTGTGCGATCGCGTGCAGCGCGTCGCGCTTGACCTCGGCCAGATCGAGTGCGCACAGACGCTGGTCCCGATCTTGTCCGCCGCCGATATAGAAGAGATCGGCCCCGTCCGGATCGAGCTCGTCACCCAAGCCGCTCGCCCGTACCGAGAAACCGAGGCCGCGCCACCGGCACCGGCGCTCGAGCAGCAGCAGGTTGCCACGATCCGCGTAGATGTTCATCAGGTCGGGATAGAGCGCGCACACGCGGAGTTCGTGCTCAGGCACGGAGAATCACCACCTCGCTCCCGACATGGTCATCCGTGGGCGGGATGGTCCGTGGCTCGAGTGCCGTCAAACCGATTGCCGCTGCCTCCCGCTCGAGCTCGGGCCCGGTGAGACGATCGAGGTGGATGAGGTCGCGAGCGACCGACCGGGCGCCGTCGAGCGTAACGGTCTCACGGCGACGCTCGAGCACGTACCCATCGGACTCGGCTCGGACCGCCGTCGGATGGCTCGAGTAGAGGGTCCCGTCGAGCTCGCACATGTCGGGCAGGGGGGCGGCGGCGCCGCCGGCGACGTCGAACAGCTCGAGCGCCTCGCTGATCGCGATCGCGAGTACGCCGCCGGGCACGAGGTGTCGTTTCGCGTTTTCCAGGAACCCGCCCCGTCCCTCCGCGCCGCCGAGTAGCTGGATCGTCTGCATCGGCACGACGCACACCGCAAACTGCTCCCCGAGCTCGAAGTCGCGGGCGTCGGCGAGCACGGTCCGGACCCTGAGATCGCCGGCGCGGCGGGCGAGCTCCGCGAGCAGCTCTTGGTCGCGGTCGAGCGCGGTCACGCGGTAGCCCTCGCGGGCGAGGTCGAGTGTCACCCGACCCGTCCCGGCACCGATATCGAGCACGGGATCGCCGTGATCCCGGACCAGCGAGCGCCACAGCTCGAGGTCCTGGGCGTAGTGGCCGCACTCGAGGTCGTGCCAGATCACGCTCATCGTGGTACCGCCGTCCCCGGCTCCCAGAAATGGCCCGTGAGCCCACGGTTCGAGAGAACGTCCCGGAGCTCGAGCAGAGCGGTGTACGTCGGCAGCGCGAACAGCCGCCCGCCGGCGGCCTCGCCCAGCGCGCCGTCGAGGGCTTCCGGCAAGGCCGGGACGAGCCGGAGGCGGTCGGCGTCGACCCCCGCGTACTTGAGCCGAAGCGCCAGCTCGGCGGCGCGGGTCCCGGCGCAGGTGACACGGCGAACGTGTGGCGCCAGGATCTCGAAGTCGGCGTCCCATATCCACGAGACGTCCTTGCCGTCGGCCGTCCGGTCGTTCAGCACCGCAAGCACGTCGAGGTCCGCGCGCTCGAGGGTCAGCGTGCGCAGGATCTCGTTGGCGCCGGCGGGGTTCTTGACCAGCAGGATCGAGAGCTCGACGTCCCCGACCCGCACTCGCTCCGCTCGCCCGAACGCCGCCGTCACGGCCGCCAGCCCCGCTACGACGTGGTCGAGTCCGATCCCGAGATCGAGACACAGCGCCGCCGCCGCGAGCGCGTTGTAGACGTTGTAGAGCCCCGGGAGGGGGAGCTCGACCGGGCTCGTGCCCGCGGGCGTGCGGAGCTGGAAGCTCGCGCTGCGGGTGCCGTCCAGGACGATCTGCTCCGCGGCTACCGTCGGGCTCGGGCGCCGCTCGCCGCAGTTCGCGCACCGGTAGACGCCGAGATGACCGAGATAGATCGCATCGTAGGTGTACGCGGTCCCGCACCGGCGGCAATGCTTGGAGTCCGCCGCGTGCTGCATCTCGGGTAGCGCCATCGAGGGATCCTCGACGCCGAAATAGGTCACGTCGGGGCGGTCGCGGCCGAGGTCGGCGATCAACGGGTCGTCGGCGTTCAACGCGAGGTGGGCCCGGCCGGGCAGCGACGCGACTACCTCGGCCCAGCGGTCGGCGATCGTCTCGAGCTCGCCGTAGCGGTCGAGCTGATCGCGGAACAGGTTGCAGAGCAGGACGGCGCGAGGATCGAGCTCGGGCGTCACGCGGTCGAGCCAGAACTCATCGAGCTCGAACAGCCCCATGTCACCCGCGATCTTTGCACCCCCGCGGGCGGCTCCGAGGAGGGCCGAGGCCACGCCCCCGGCCATGTTGGCACCAGCGCGGTTGTGAACCAGCGAGATGCCAGAGCGCTCGAGCACGGAGGCCGTCATTGCCGCCGTGGTCGTCTTGCCGTTGGTGGCGGAGATCACCGCCGAGCCGAGGGGCAGCCGTGCCGCCAGCTCGGCGATGGCATGTGGCTCGAGGCGCATCAGCACTTTGCCCGGCAGTGAGGTCCCTCCGCCGCGGCCGGCTCGCCGTGCCACCTCGCCGACGGCCCTGGCCGCACCGATCTTCATCGACAGCACGGTCATCGCGGCGCGATTACCCGGACAGCACCCGGAATCACGCTGACGGCGACCGGCAGCTCGGCGATCGGGTCGCCGTCGGCGAACATCGTGAAGGGGCGATCGGCGCTGATCTTCACCTCGGCGGCGCGCAGGACCTGGACGCTCGGCTGACGCGTGTGGGTGCCTTTGAACACGGTTGGGAGCAACCGCAGGAAGGTGAGCTTCGGAACGTCGCCGACGATCACGACGTCGAGCATTCCGTCCTCGAGCGAGGCCTCGGGGGCGAGCAGCATTCCGCCGCCGTAGGCCTTCGAGTTCGCAGCAGCGACCGTATAACCCCTCACGCGGCGCGGCCCATCGCCGTCGATCGTGACGTCGAACTGGGCGGGCCGCCAGGACAGCAGCGCGCGGATCGCGCCGTAGGCGTAGACGAGGTTCCCGCGCACCACGCGAGTCTCGTTTGCGATCCGGTTGGCGTCGGAATCGAATCCGCAGCTCGCGATTCCGATGAAGGTCCGTGAGCCGACGATGCCGAGGTCGACCTCGCGGACGGCACTCGAGGCCAGGACCTCGCACGCCGCGACCGGATCGAGCGGAATCCCGAGGGCGCGGGCGAAGTCATTGCCGCGACCGCCCGGGAGCACGCCGAGGACGGCATCTGTGTGTCTGAGTGCCGCGGCGACCGCCCCGATCAGCCCGTCGCCACCGAACGCGACGGCGACTTCGCCGGCCGCGGCTGCGTCGGCGGCCAGCTCCTGAGCGTGCTCGAGGCTCTGCGTCTGCTCGGTGTGATGTTCGAGCCCCAGCCGGGTCAGGGTCTGCTCGACTCGCTTAAGGGCCCGCCCCGTCCGGCCCCCGCCGGCCGAGGGGTTGGCGATCAGCGACAGTTTCACGTCGCCAGCGTAAGGGCGTTCAGATCCTCGGCGATCATGACGGGAGCGGGATCGGTTGCCAGTTCGGCCTGCTCGCGGGTGCTGACGCCGGTGAGGACGATGGCCGCGTCGAGCCCCGCCGCGGACGCCCCCGCCAGGTCGGAGTCGAGACCGTCGCCGACGACGAGCGTCGTGCCGGGACCGAGGCGGTCGAGCGCGGTGTAGAAGATCTGTGGCTCGGGCTTGCCAACCGACCTCGCCGTGTGCTCGGTCGCGTACTCGAGGGCGGCCACGATCGCTCCGGTCGCGGGCCACATACCGCCGTCTCCGGGAAAGGTGCGATCCCGTCCGGCCGCGATCATCTCCGCGCCGGCGATCACGGCCTGGGTCGCCACGCGCAGCTCCTCGAAGGCGAGCTCGTCGTGACCGGCGACGACGACGAGCTCGGCCTCGGCCTCGGCGTCGGTGCCGTTCACGATCAGCTGCCCGGAGTCGGCGACGTGGCGGAAGATCGCCGGCGATCCGATCACGTAGGTCGAAGCGCCGGTGCCGCGCTCGGCGAGCAGGTGCTGGATCGACGCGCCGACGGTGACGACCTCCTCGAGGGAGGCTCTGAGCCCGAGCGACCACAGCTTGCGCACGTAGTCCTCTGGCGAGCGCCGAGCGTCGTTGGTGAGAAAGATCAGCCCCTTGCCGGCGGCGCGCAGTTCGGCGATCGCCTCCGGCGCGCCGCGCGTGAGCGCGTCCCCGACCCATACGCAGCCATCGAGATCCAGCACCACGTGGTCATATCGAGCGATGAGGGGGGAGAGGGGCAAGCTTCATCCAGGCAGTAGTCAGAACAGGGACGTCTGCGCGTCTACCGGAGCCGCGAGGCATTCGGGTCCGTCGTAGCGGGCGTCGTTCACGGCGGGGCCGACCGGCCGCACGGCCGTGCTGGAGGGAGAGAGTCCGCGAAGGAGCCGATCGAGCTGGTCGGTCTCGGTGGAATGCTCGAGCCACGGTTCCTCGGCATCGGGCGCGAGGATGATCGGCATCCGGTCGTGAAGGTGGGCGATCAACGAGTTGGCCGCCGTCGTCAGGATCGTGCAGGTCCGCAGCTTGTTGCCCTCGTCGCCGTGCCAGACCGACCACAGGCCCGCGAACGCGAACAGCTCGCCGTCGTCGCGGGTGATGTGGAACCCCTGCTTCGGACCGGACGGAACCGGGAGCCACTCGTAGAAGCCGTCGGCGATGATCAGGCAGCGGAAGCGCTGGAGCGCTCGGCTGAACGCCGGGCGCTCGGCGACCGTCTCGACGCGGGCGTTGATCATCTTCAGCCGGGTGTCCGGCGTCTTGGCCCACGTCGGCACGAGTCCCCACCGCAGCAGCTCGCCGCGCGGATGGCCCTCGCGGTCGGTGGTCACCGCCAGCACCTCGTCGCCCGGAGCGATGTTGTAGCGGCGCCTGACCTCGATCGACTCGCCGATCGGAAACCGCGCCCGGACGGCTGCCGGGTCAGGCGTGGCAAGCGTGTACCGGCCGCACACCGCGGGTCTAGGGCTTTCAGCGCGACCGCGCCGCGATCTGCTGCGCCCGGTCCGCCTGGGCTCGTTTCTGTCGCCGGCGACCCAGGAACACGAGGACACCGATCGCGATCGCGACCAGCACGAGGCTGTAGAAGATCCCGAGGTCGAGCGATACACCGCCGAACGGCAGCGCGATCAGGTTCACGATTCCGAAGGCGATGGCGAGGATCGCCACGACCAGCACGGCGATGATGAGGATGCCGCGGATCCGAGCGAGCATCCCGGCGCTCTTCGGCGGGGCGATCAGGCCCATGAACTGCAGTCCGCGCAGCTGACGGTTCGTCGGCGCCTCGACGCCGAGGCGCTCGGTCGCCTTCTTCAGGTCATCCGCCCGACGCTCGGCCAGTGCCAGCGACGCGTCGGCCATCCGCCGCAGCTGGAGCCGCTCCTGTGGCCGAGCCGCGGCGATCGCACGCTGGAAATGAGCGCGCGCGGCCTTGGCGTCATAACGCTCTGCGGCGCGGGCGCCGAGGATCGCCTGGGCGGCTGCCTTGAACTTGGTCTCGGCCTCGAGCTCCTCGTCCGATCGGCTCTCGAGCTGCTGCATCGCCGCAAGCTGACTGCGCTGCTCGACGCGCATCGTTCGCTGCTGTTTCGGCATCGTTGGAGAGTCTAGTGGGCGTCACCTGCGCGGCTTGATAATCATTATCCGCTGGCTGGTCAGATACTGCCCGGCGGTTGACGGACTTGCCGGCGGCGGCCGGAAGACGTCGATGTGACGGCCCCCGATCGCCCCGCCGGTGTCCTGGGCGATGAACCATCCGCCATGTCCGTCGTCGCGGTAGGACGGGACGTAGACACGGCTCCCCAGGGGGATCACCGAAGGGTCGACCGCGATCGACTGGTAGTAGCGCAGAGGGAGCGCCGGCCCCGCCGCAAACGTCACGCCCCTCAGCGGAACGTAAGTGCGTCCAGTCCCGGACGACCAGCCGCCGGCAGCAAGCGGGAACGTCACCGCTCCCGATCGATTGCGCCAGTAGCCGCCCGCTCGCCAATATGGCGCGCCCGCCGCCCAGCCGTCGAATGGCGAGGTTGGTGCGCCGGCCGCGGTCACCCAGCCGCCATTTCCGAGCGAGTCGATGTGGTAAAGCCGCCCATCCACGCCGATCCCCTCCCCGTTCATCGAGACGCCGGTCGCCGAGTAGAGCCAGTCGATCCGGTGCTCGCCGGGGAGTCCGGGCGTCCTGACCATCCGTCCGACGAACCAGCTCTCGGGCGCGGGCCAGTACTCGGTGATCGTGACTCCGCGAAGCCACGTGCCGCTCTTCTTCTTCGACGGCGGCTTCGGTATCGACCGCTGCGGCTTGCGCACCGGCGCCAGGCCGCCGCCTCCGCTGGGGAGCCGAGTCGTGCGCCGGGTGGCCGCCGTGGCGCCGACGGCCCACGTGAGCACGCCCGCGATGAGCGCGATCAGGCAGGCAAACCCGACCTGCGCCGGCCGGCGGCCGGCATCGCTGTGAGCGTCGCGCATCATTCGGGAAATTCTCGGTCCGCGCCGACAGCCCTCCGGATGAGCCGTGGCTTGCGGGGCTCGACCGTGGCTTGGAACGCGGACAGGGTAACCACTGCCATGGTCGGCGCGGATTGGCCGGTGAGGCGCCATCCCCGCTTGGTGTACATAACGTGGTCGCGTTGAAATCCGCCGAACCAGTCCCTTGGCCAGATCCGGACCTGACGGATGGAACAGTCCGCCTGCGCCCGTGGGTAGCCGCGGACCTACCGGCCCTGGGAGCGGCTCGCGCCGATCCGGAAATTCAGCGGTTCCGCTACTCGGTGCCCGCCGGTGAGAAAAAGGCTCGGCGATGGCTGGCGGAGGTCGAGGCGGCCCGTCAGGCTGGAAAGCGGCTGGAGCTGGCGATCGCCGTCGACCCGGAGCACGACGCGGTCGGTTCGGTCAGCCTGACCGACATCGAGCCCCGGACGGCGATGATCCGGTACTGGCTCCTGCCCGAAGCTCGTGGGCGCGGGACCGCCGCCGGCGCGGTGCGGCTGCTCGCCGGTTGGGCCATCGACGTGCTCCAGATCGCGCACATCGTGTTGCTCATCGAGCCCGACAACCGGTCGTCGTGGCGGCTCGCCGAGCGGTGCGGCTTCGTCCGCGAAGCCCGGTTGCGCTCGTATTTCAGGGCCGGTGACGGCGGCCGCCGGGACCTGCTCGTGTACGGGCTCCTGCCAGGCGAGCTTCGATAGTGGTCTACATAAGATCGATTATCGAGCGTTAATAACCGGCCGAGCCACGTCGTTTGCAACTGTCGAGCGGGTGATCCCGAGCGCTCTTTTGGCTCGCCGACAGACCGTCCGACGAGCCGGGTGCGAGGGCTGTCTAGGTGTGTGTCGGGGGCACCCGGTTGTGGCGCACGTTCGCTCTCTGAACCAACCAGAGCAGTCCGCTTATGATGAATGCGAACCCGGCGATAAACAGGATGACGAGGGCCGCAGGCCCTAGGGCGATGCCGATCAGGAGCAGTAGCGGCGCCGCCAACACCAGGGCGATGGGCGCAGCAACGATTGTGAGGACCACTTTCATGGCGAGTCCCTCCTTAGCGCGTCGATTCCACAGTTTGGGCCGAGACGGCGGGCCGGCCATCCGGTTAAGTGCGTAGGCCACCGTGCCGGACTACTGGTTACGACAAGGCCCTTTGAGCCACAACGGTCCTTGCAAATCGCCAAATGTCCTCGATCGACATACTCCGCGGCATGACCGCCGTGGGCGCCGACGCCACACAGCCACCCGGGCTCGACGAGCACGAGTTCGCCGCGCTCAGGGACGAGATCCGGGCCTACGTGGCCGACGCCGGCGCCCGCTGGGCCGAGCGGATCGAACGCGAGCGCCGGGTCCCGCCGGAGCTGTGGGACGACCTGAGCGACCGCGGCTACCTGAGGCTCACGGCGCCGGCGCAGTACGGCGGTCGCGGCATCCCGCTGAGCCGCTACCTCGAACTGCTCGAGCTCCTGTCGATGTCGCACGGCTCGATGCGGATGATCGTCCACGTCTGCAATGGGATCTGGAGACCGATCGTCGCCCAGGCCACGCCGGAGCAGCGCGAGCGGTTCGTGCTCCCGCTCGTGGCCAGCGAGATCAAGGTGGCGTTCGCGCTGACCGAGCCGACCGCCGGCACCGGCGCCGATCTGCGCACCAGTGTCGTGCGCGAGGGCGACACGTACTACGTCACGGGCGAGAAGCACCTGATCACGTTCGGAACGATCGCCGACTATCTGCTGCTGATCGCGCGCACCGAAGGAACGACCGGCGCCGACGGAACGTTGGCGGTGATGATCCCGCCACGTGGCGAGGGCGTCGATGCCCGGGTGATGCCGGAGTCGATGGGCATCATCGGGACCGATCACGCCCATCTCGTGTTCGATCGGGCGCCCGTCCCCGTCGCGAACCGGCTGGGACCCGAGGGCGCCGGCCTCGAGGTCGCGCTCGGCGGGTTCCTGGCGCCCGGCCGAATCTCGCTGGCGATGACCTGCATCGGGCTCGCCCAGCGCGCGCTCGAGCTGGCCGTCTCGTACGCCAAGCGGCGCGAGACGTTCGGCCGCAGGCTCGCGGAGCGCCAGGCGATCGCGTTCAAGCTCGCCGAGATGGCGACGGACGTCGAGGCCGCCCGCGCGCTCGTAACGCAGGCCGCGCGAGCCTGGGAGAGCAACCCGGACGTGATCGCCGAGCCGTCGATGGCCAAGCTGTTCGCCGGGGCGATGCTGCAGCGGGTGACGGACGCCGCGCTCGACATACACGGCGGGATCGGGTACTTCTCGCCGACCGAGATCGAACGCGTCTACAGGGACGCACGGGCCCAGCGGTTCGAGGAGGGCACGGCCGAGGTCCAGAAGATGACGATCGCGCGAGAGCTGTTGCGCCGGTGAGCGAACCGCAGCCGGCCGGCTCCGGAGCGCCGTCGCCGCGCGACGGCTTCGAGGGCAAGATCGCGCTGATCACCGGAGCATCGCGCGGGATCGGCCGCGCGCTTGCGCTGTCGCTCGCCGCGAGGGGCACGAGCCCGATCATCAACTACCGCCGCAACGAGGAGGCGGCACGGGACACGGTCGCGGAGATCGAGCGGCTCGGCGCCACTGCGCTCGCGATCCGGGCGGACATCGAAAACCTCGACGAGATCGACGCGATGTTCGATCAGGTGGCGGAGCGCTTCGGCCGGCTCGACTTCTTCATCTCCAACGCGTCGGCGAGCAACTTCCGGCCGATCGCAGAGCTCAAGCCCGAACACCTCGAGCGGACGTTCAACCTCAACGTCCGGGCGTTCGTGGTCGGCACGCAGCGCGCGACCCGGCTGATGGACCGCGGCGGGCGGATCGTGGTGCTCTCGAGCTACGGCAGTCTGCGCACGTTTCCGACCTACGCGAACCTGGGCTCCGCGAAGGCGGCGCTCGAGACGTGGGCCCGGTACATGGCCGTCGAGCTGGCGCCGTTGGGAATCAACGTCAACGCGCTGAATCCGGGAATCGTCGAGTCCGACTCCTCCGCCTACTTCTACGCCAGCGGACGGGTGGCGTCGCTGGAGACGGTCATCCCGAAGATCCCCAAGCAGCGCCTGGCTTCGGTGCAGGAGGTCGCCGACTGCGCCCTGTTCCTGCTGTCCCCCGCGTCGGAGTACGTCACCGGAACGGTGCTGGTCGTAGACGGCGGCCTGACCGCGGTTGCACCCCCCTTCCCGTCCGATTTGCCCGCAAGCTGATAGCTTCGCGCCCGTGATCAGCGGTGACGGCGAGGCGGTTACGGTCCCGAGTCAATTGCGCACCGGGACGATGCGTTATGTCGAGTTGGACGTCGAGAGCATCGCGCTGCGCGAAGGCCCCGAGCCGGACACGCCCCCGGGCTACGCGCGCGTGCGAGTGCTGGCCTGCGGCGTGTGCGCCACGGATCTCCACCTGCTCCGTGGGATGGTGCTGCCTCCCGGAGCCTCGTATCCCATCCGGCCGGGACACGAGGTCGCGGGGATCGTCGAGCACGTCAACGCCGATGACGCGCAAATTGCCGAGGGTGACCTCGTGGTCCTGCATCCGCTCGCGTCGTGCGGAGAGTGCCCGGCGTGCATGCGCGGAGAGGACCAGCGATGCGCGGCGCTGCGCACGCTCGGCGTCCAGGATCCGGGTGGGTTTGCGGAATTCGTCGTGTGGCCGGCGTCCCGGATGCTGCCCGCGAACGGAATCGCTCCCGCCGCCGCCGCGCTCCTCGCAGACGCGGCCGCCACCGCACACAACGCCTTCCGGGCCGCGGGCCTCCCACCCGGTGGAGCCTTGTGCGTGTTCGGGGCGGGCGGGCTTGGCATGGGAGCGCTCGCGGTCGCGCGGGCGCTCGATCCCGACGCCCGGCTGGCCGCCGTCGTTCGGACCGAGGCCAGCGCCGCACGGCTCGAGGCCCTCGGCGTAGAGGTTCACGTCGGGCTCGAGGGCGCCGGACGCGCGCTGCGGCGCAAGCTCGGCGCGATGGATGCCGTGATCGACTTCAGCGACCAGGCCGGTGCCGCGGCCGAGGGCGTCGCGCTTCTTCGGCGCGGCGGGCGCCTCGTCCTGGGCTCGATCGTCGATGCGCCACTGGAGCTGGGCGTCTCGAGCACGTTCATGGCCCGTGAGCTCCAGGTCGTGGGCGTGTACGTCTCGAACCTCGAGGATCTGAGGGCAGTGATCGAGCTGGCGCGCGATGGACGCCTCGACGCCGAGGCGTGGGTTTCGCATCGGCTGCCGCTCGAGGAGTTCGAGCGTGCAGTTGACATCGCGAAGAACCGTCCCCCGGGGACGGTCCGCGTCGTCGTCGAGTGCTCAGCCGCCCAGTGATTGCCAGCTAGCGGCACCGCTTGTCAGCATTGGGTAACGCCGGGCCCGCAGCCGGCGGTGATGCCCGCAACTTCTCCGCTCAGGCGGGTATACAGACTGCGGACAACCTGGTGAGGAGGCAGGGATGAATCGCACGCTGAAGCTGCTCGCGGCTCTGATTGCGGCGTTCTCGGCGACCGTTGCGGTCGCGCTCGCGGCGTCTTCGCCGGCGGTTTCGACCAGATCGGCGGGCTCGGTGGGCTCCACCACCGCCGTGCTTCGCGGCTACGTGAGGCCCAACGGCGCGAAGACCGGCTACCAGTTCCAATGGGGACTGACGACCGCCTACGGCACGGTCGCGGCCACCCGCTCCGCGGGCAGCAGCGCCACGGCGCGCGTGGGGGTCGCGCTCGAGCTCCACCATCTGCTCCCCGGCACCGTCTATCACTACCGGCTGATCGCCGAGAACCGGTTCGGGGGCTCGATCGGAGACGACCGACCATTCAAGACGAGGGGCAACCCGCCGCCATACGCGGCGACCGGCCCCGTTTCCCAGGTGAACTCCAACAGCGCGACGGTCACCGCGGTGATCAACCCGAACCACGAGAAGACGAGCTGGTACTTCCAGTACGGCCCGAGCGGATACAGCTCGAGGACGTTCACAGAGACCGTGGCGGCCGGCGGCGCGCCCGTGACCGTGTCCGCGCAACTGCCGGGGCTGGCGTCCGGGACGATCTTCCACTACCGGATCGTCGCCGTGAACCGGGGCATCACCGAGCTCGGCGCGGACTCGATCTTCATGACATACCCCAACCGCGCGCCACTTGCGCGCGTCCGGGCCAGGACGACTCCACGACACGATCGCCACCGGCCGTACGTATTCACGACGTCGGGGAAGGTGAGCGGGCCCTCCTCGACCCCGAGCCAGTTCGCCTGCACGCAGAACGTGCAGGTCCGCTTCTTCCTCGGGCGCCGGCGGGTCGCGCGGACGTTCGCGGCGGTGCAGCCCAACTGCACGTTCTCGGCCCAGACCTTGTTCAGGCACCGTCCGGGGCGGCACCACCGGGCTCGGCTCCGGGTGCTGGTCCAGTTCCTCGGCAACGGGTACCTGGCGCGCAACCGAGCGCGGTCCGAGCACGTGAACCTGGGCTAGCGCCGCCTAACGGGCATGTGGCCGGTCGCGCAGCCGGTACACCAGCCGCAGGCCAGACCACACCGAGTCGATCGCGCACACCTTGTTGTCGACGAGTCCGGCTGCCAGGCCGAGCTCGCGGACGTCATTCTCGGTCACGTCGGTCGGCACGCCGGAGGCTCGCTTGGGCCACGCGATCCACAGGCCGCCGTCCGGCGCGAGCGCCTTGCGCAGCGCGGGCAGCCTGCGGTCGAGCTCACCGCGCTCTGAGAAGAAGGCGACGATCACGTCGAGCGGACCTCGGGCCCGCCGGCGGATCTCGACCTCGGGCGGCAGATCGCCGAGCGTGGCGTCGAACCCGGGCGGCTCCCCGATCAGGCCCAGGCGCGCGCCCGGTTTGATCCCGAGCTTGCGCACGAGCGGCGTGCCCGAATAGCCGGCCGGCTGCGCCGCGCTCATCGCGTCTGCGCCTCCGAGGCGACGGCCGCGATGATCCTCGAGAGCTGGCTGCCCTGCCACGCCACCGGGGACTTTCCGGGCTCATCGAGCACGAGCCGTGCGCCCGCGATCTCGGCCGCGTACGTCTCCCCGATCGCCTGGGGGTGCCCCGGGTCGAAGTCGTCGGCGCTCGCGACCACCGCGGCTGGAACGGCGATGACCGCAAGCTCGTCGAGCGTCCCGAACGGCCGCGATCGGGGAACGGCGCTTAGCGCGTCCGCGACCGCGTCGGGATGCTCGTGCAGCGCCAGGCGCTGGCGGATCACATTCAGAACCGTGTCCCTGATCTCCGGGACCCCGCTCGGCTCGCCGTAGGCCTCGAGGAAGCCGTCGACGCCACCGTCTCGCAGGCCCCGCGCGAGCGCGTCCCACCGCGCGAGGCGGGCAGGGTCGTCGTTCGTGTACGGGTCATATGCCGGCGTTATGACAACCAAACCCGCCACTCGTTCGGGGGCCTGCAAGGCAAGCCACAGCGCCGTGTGCGCGCCCATCGACGCGCCCGCGAGCACGGCGCGCCGCACACCCAGCGCGTCGAGCACCGCCTCCAGGTCGGGGCCGAGCTCGCCGTAGCCATACGCGGTCGGATCCGGAGCCGCCGATGAGCGTCCGTGCCCGCGAGCGTCGTAGGCGATCACCCGGTGACCGGACCGCTCGAGCCTTTTGGAACCCATCACCACGTAGCGCCTGGATGCGGTCAGGCCGTGGAGGAGCACCACCGGGGTCCCCTCCCCGTCGTCTTCCACGGCCAGGCGAACGCCGGCCCGCTCGACGATCCGTTCGGTCACCACCCTGTTCTAGCCGATCGGCCGCGGTCATGCCCTGGCTACCATCAATGAATATGGACGTCACAGACAGCACCTTCCAATCCGCGGTCATCGAGCGATCGCACACACTGCCGGTCGTCGTTGACTTCTGGGCCGAGTGGTGCGGCCCGTGCCGTCAGCTCGGGCCGGTGATCGAACAGGCCGTCGCGGAGCGCGGCGGGAAGATCGAGCTCGCGAAGGTCGACGTCGACGCCAATCCGGTCATCGCGCGGACATTCAGGATCCAGGGCATCCCCGCTGTGAAGGCGTTCCGCGACGGCGATCTCGTCGCGGAGTTCGTCGGCGCGCAGCCGCGCGCGGCCGTCGAGGAGTTTCTCGATTCGCTGCTGCCCTCCGAGGCGGACGCGCTCGTCGCCACCGGCGATGAGCAGTCGTTGCGTCGGGCGCTCGAGCTCGAGCCGCGCCGGGCCGACGCGGCCGTGGCGCTCGCTCGGATGCTGTACGACCGGGGCGAAACCGACGAGACGCTTGAGCTCCTCGCGGGCATTCCTGGCAGTTTCGCGGCCGACGGGCTAGCGGCACGGATCGCGCTCGAGCGGGCCGTCGCCGGAAACGGGACGCCGGATCTGAGCGACGCGTTCGCGGCGCTCGACGCGGGCGATCAGGAGCGGGCGCTCGATCTTCTGCTCACGGCGCTTCCGAGCGCCGACGGCGCGAAGGACGACATCAGGCGCGTGGTCGTCGGGATTCTCGACGAGCTCGGCGTCGAGCATCCGCTCGCCCGTGAGTCGCGCCGGCGGCTGGCCTCGGCGCTGTACTAGAGCGGTCTCAGACCGCGAGCGTCAGCTGTTCCTTGACGTCGTCCGCGACGGCCTGGAGGCCCGCGACGCGGACGCCGAGCAGCCGGACCGGACGCGCTGGTGCGAAGCGCAGCAGCAGGTCACGCGCCACCGGTCCCACGCGGTCAGCCGAGCTGACCGGATCGGCCAGCGTGCGAGCGCGGGTGTGGGTCGAGAAGTCGTCGAGCCGGACCTTGATCCCGACCGTCCGGCCGCACCGGCGCTGATCGCCGAGCGCTGCGCACAGCCGCTCGACGAGGTCGTCGAGAATCTGCTCCAGGCGCTGGCGGTCGGTGATGTCGTAATCGAAGGTCGTCTCGCGGGACTCGGAGACGACCTTGCGCTCCTCGGTCACCGGCGACTCGTCCTCGAATCGCGCGCGGCGCTGGAGCTCCGCACCGAAGCGTCCCCCGAACCGCTGACCCAGCTCCCGGGTTGAGGCGGCGGCGAGCTCGCCGAGCGTCGTGATCCCGCACCCGCGCAGCCGCTCAACGGTCTTCGGCCCGATCCCCGGAACCAGTCCGCACGGCGCGCCACCAAACCGCGAGCACGCCTCCTCGCGGGTCAAGACGACAAAGCCACGGGGCTTTTCGGCATCCGATGCGACCTTTGCCACCAGTTTGCTGGGCCCGATCCCGATCGAGCAGCCGAGTCCGGTCTCCCGTTCGATCTCGGTCGCGATCAGCCGCATCGTCGCGTGCGGCGCCGGGCGTCCGGTCAGCTCGAGGTAGGCCTCGTCGAGCCCCACGACCTCGACCGTCGCGACGTGCGACCGGACGATCGCCATCACCTCCCGGGAGGCCTCGCGGTAGTAGGCGAAGTCGGGTGGCAGGAACACCCCGTCGGGGCACAGGCGGCGCGCCCGCGCGGCGGGCAGCGCCGACCCCACGCCGAATCGGCGGGCCTCGTAGGAGGCGGTCGTCACGACCGACCGCGGGCCGGTGCCGGCGACGATCACCGGCAACCCTCGGAGCTCGGGGCGGCGCCGGAGCTCGACCGACACGTAGAACGCGTCCATGTCGAGATGGGCGACGCAGCGATCCGCCATCCTGCGAGACTAGGCAATGGGCCAGACGGTGCTACCGGGTCGACCAGACGGTGGCGACGCCGTTGAAACCCAGCGCGCCAGCGGTGTTCTGGTTCAGGTCCCACGCGCGGCCGCCGACGAACGGGCCGCGATCGTCGACCACCGCGGTCACCGTGCGTCCGCCGTAGTGGAACGTGACCCGGGTGCCGCACGGCAGCGCCTTGTTGGCCACGCCCAGGCCGGCGTGGAAGCCGCATGCCGTGTTGCCCGCGTCGTCATACCAGGAGGCGACGCTTTCGTTGAACTGCGTGACCCGTCCGGCACGGGTGACGGCTTCCGTGTTGAGGCGATCGCCCCGGAACTGAACCCGGAGCTGCTTCCCGCGGGAACCGCCGGCCGCATTGCCGGGGCGGTAGCGGATCCGAAACCCGCCGCGCGAACCGGTGCGCGCCGAGGCCACCACGTGCCAAGCGCCGTGCCGGCTCCCCTCGAGCAGCACCTTGCGACCGCGGACCCCCGGGAGCAGCGTCCCGCGCACGCTGACGACCTGACCGCCGAGGACCTCCATCGACCGGCGCCGGACCTCGAACCTCGAAGCCACCGAAACGTGCCGTGGGGAGCTCGGCGCGGCCGGCGATCCCAGGTTCGGGCTCGTCGACTGCGATGTCTGGCCGGCGCCGGGGACAACGGCCCGGAGCAGCCCGCTCTGGCGGAGCGCCGCAACGAATCGGAAGCGACCATCGCCACGGAGCCAGGTCGAGCCGACGGTCTGCCAGCGCGTCGCGCCGGCGTGCTCGAACTCGAGCGCGACCGCCTCTCCCGGAGTGCCCGAGGGCACCGTTCCGTTGACGGTCACGTGGTGGCCGTAGCCAACGTGTCCCGAGCTCATATCGATCTGAACTTCGCTCTGGGCATCTGCCTGCCCCACGGCGAGCGCGACCGCGGAGCTGGGAACTGTCAACATCAAAGCCCCGGCGGCCACACGAGCCTTCCGGGAGTTGCGCAGAACGCGCGTGGACCTCATGTCCTGGTCCTCCTGTTCACCATCGACCGGGCGCCTACGGGGTTAGCTGTCGGGCTCGCGGACGCGTTCAGCACACGCCGTGCGCGCGCTGAGAGGCGTTCGCTACAACCGCAGCCGGCTGATCACCGGGCGGTCGATTCGCCCCGGCCGGGTGGAAGAACTGCTACCCGGCAGTGGGTTCCCCGTTCGCCCTCGCACCGTGCAAGGACGACTCGGCAGGCCGAAGTACGACCCAAGCAGGGTGGCAGGCGCCATCCGGGACTTGTGTGATGTACGTCACAGAAGCTGGACGACCGTACTACTGCACTCGCGCTAAGTGGCTCCTGCAAACGCGTTAGCGGCCACTGACCCCCATCGGGCGGCTGCAGAGTACCCGAAGCGAAGCCTGCAAGAATCTGGAGCCGTGGCAAACAACGACCGTCTAACCGGGCTCGACACCTCCTTCCTGCATCTCGAGCGAGACGCGGCGCACATGCACGTCGCCGGCTGCATGGTGTTCGACGGCACGGCGCCGGCCTACGAGGACCTCGTCGCCGAGATCGTCTCGCGCCTGCATCTCGTGCCGCGCTACCGTCAGCGGCTGGCGTTCGTGCCGCTGAATCAGGGCAGGCCGGTATGGGTCGACGACCCTCACTTCAACGTCACGTTCCACGTGCGCCACACGGCCCTCCCGCGTCCGGGTGGCGATGAGGAGCTCAAGCGGCTCTGCGGCCGGGTCTTTTCGCAGGCGCTCGACCGATCGCGGCCTCTGTGGGAGCTGTGGCTGGTCGAGGGGCTTTCGGACGACCGCTTCGCGGTCCTCTCTAAGACGCACCACGCGCTCGTCGACGGGGTCTCCGGGGTCGACATCGCGACCGTCCTGTTCGACACCTCGCCCGATCCGATGCCGGTCGCGCCGCCCGACCAGGAGTGGGTGCCGAAACCACTGCCGAGCAGCGCACAGCTGCTGGCGGATGCGCTGCTCGAGCGCACCACCGTCCCTGGTGAGATCGCTCGCGGCGTGCGCGCGACGGTCCGCGGTCCGCGCCACGTCGCGCGGAAGGCCGGCGAGGCGCTCGTCGGGGTCGGGGCGATGGCCTGGACGGGGTTGAACGCCGCTCCTCCCAGCCCGTTCAACGTCCGGATCGGACCCCACCGGCGGTTCACGTGGGTCCGTGGCGATCTGCCCGAGTTCAAGGCGATCAAGAACTCCCTTGGCGGCACCGTCAACGACGTCGTGCTCGCCGTGGTCAGCGGCGCGCTCGGGCAGTACATGCGCCTCCACGGTTACTCGACCGATGTCGCACTGAAGGCGATGATCCCCGTCTCGGTCCGCGCCGACGTCGAGCGCGGCGCGCTCGGCAACCGCGTCGCCGCGATGTGGGTGTCGTTGCCGGTTGGCAACACCGATCCGGTGGAACGCCTCCGGCAGATCAGCGCGTCGATGACGGACCTCAAGGAGTCGGGACAGGCCATCGGCGCCCAGGTGCTCACCGAGCTGTCCGGATTCGCCCCACCGACGATCATGGACCAGGCCGCGCGACTTCAGGCCCGCCAGCGGCTGTTCAACCTCGTGGTGACCAACGTGCCCGGCCCCCAGGTGCCGCTCTACATGCTGGGCCGTGAGCTCCACGCCCTGTACCCGATGGTGCCGCTCGCGGAGAACACCGCGCTCGGCATCGCGATCTTGAGCTACAACGGCGAGCTGAACTTCGGTCTGGTGTCGGACTTCGATGCCCTCGCCGACGTCGAGGTCCTCGCCGACGAGCTTCGTTCCGCCATCGAAGAGCTGGTCGCGGCCGCGGGCGTCAGCAGCAGCGATGGAATCCCCGCCGAGGCGCGCACCGCCACGCCGACCGGCGCCCTTCCCACCTCCGAGTGAAGCTCACAACAGCCCTAGAGCGACTGGCGATCGTCATCGCCTCACTGGCGCTGTCCGTCGGGCTGATCGCGTTGCTGTCCGGGTTCTTCGCCGGCCGGGACCAGGCGGGAGTGTCCGGCACCGCCTCGCAGCTGGGTGTGCAATTCCACGACCAGGGCGATGCCCACCTACGGCCCGGCCAGCCGCACCCGGCCTACGACTCCAATCCGCCGACGAGCGGTCCCCACGTCCCCGAGCCCGTCACGCGCGACAACGCCGAGCTGGACAACGATCAGCTGCTCGAGGCGCTCGAGCAGGGCAACGTCGTCTTCATGTACGGAACCCGGACTTCGCCGCCCGGACTCGAGGCCCTCGCGCGCGAGGTGGCGGGGCCGTTCACGCCGGCGCTGGCGGCGGCCGGCCAAGCGGTGATCCTCGCCCGCCGCCCCGGGACCAGGGGCATCTATGGCCTGGCCTGGGCGCACGGTCTCTCCGTGGCCTCGGCCAGCAATCCAGTGCTGCGGTCGTTTACGCAGTATTGGCTTGGTCGCGGGGCGTCTTCGCGGGGTTGACGCGTTGGTTCGGGGGCGTGAGGCCGCGCCCGCGCCCCCGTGCGTTCCGGGACGCTGTCGCAGGTGGTCTGCTCGGAACGCGAGGGGGCGCGGTGCGACCTCACGCCCCACACCGTGCGCCCGGGCGCGGCCCGGCGCTGGCGCCACGCTCGCTATGCAGCGAGCGGAACGGGTGTCCGAGCGCTAACGCCGATCTGAGCGCCGGCTTCATGGCTCCAAACCCGCCTGGCCGCGAGGGCGGCGTTTTCGGATTTGAAGCCGGTCTCCGAGCCGTCTCGGGAGGGCTGGGGGTCTGGCCCGCGTCTGCGCGCCGCTCGCGTCCCGAGCAGACCACTTACCAATCGGTCCCGAAACGCACGCGGCGCGCAGACGTGGACCAGGCCCCCCAAAAAGGCACCGAAAACCACCCTAAACGGCGTCAGCCTCCCGAACCGCCACCGTCATCCGAGTCAGGACACACAGCCGCCCTGCGTCGTCGGAGATCTCGACCTCCCACACCCATGTCGTCCGCCCCCGGTGGCGCCGGGTCGCGGTGGCGTGGATCGTGCCCTGCGTGATCGGGCGCAGGAAGCTCGTCTGGTTCGAGAGGCCCACCGCCAGCTTGCCCTCCGGATAGACGGCCACGCCGGTCCCCAATGACGCGAGGCTCTCGGCGATCGAGGCGTAGACGCCACCGTGTACCAGCCCGTACGGCTGCTTGAGCTCTTCGCGCACGACGACCCTCCCGGTCACGACCTCGTCCGTCAGCTCGGTCACCTCGAGGCCGATCAGAGCGTTGAATCCAGTGTCCACCTGGAATGGGAGGGCGGGAGGGGCCACGGTCGCCAGACTATTGGTTCTACGGAGCGCCCCATTCCCGGGCGGGCTTCTCTACGCTACGTCGCCCCATGGCATCCCTCGACAGCCTGCCCGCAGATCAGCGGGCCGTCCTGCAACTCGTGCTCCAGCGCGGGCGCAGCTATGACGACATCGCCAAGCTGCTCTCGATCGATCGCGCCGCCGTTCGCGAGCGGGCGCTGGGCGCGTTCGATGCGCTCGGGCCGCGGACGGAGGTGCCGGCGGAGCGCCGCGCGCTGATCACCGACTACCTCCTGGGGCAACTGCCTGCGCAGGTCAGCGACACGGTGCGCGATCGGCTGGCCGAGTCTCCCACCGAGCGGGCATGGGCGCGCGTCGTCGCCTCGGAGCTGGCGCCGCTGGCGACCGATCCGCTGCCGGAGATCCCCGTCGAGGCGACTAGGGCCGAGCCGGCGCCGGAGGGAAGGCGACGCCGACCAGCTCCCGAGCGCTCGGAGCGACCCGATCGCGCCGGGGCGTCCGGGGCGTCCTCGGCCGTGCCCGCGGCCTCACACGACGAGACTGACGACGTAGCGGCCCGCGTCGGGCTGGCTGGGGATCAGCCCCCGCCCGAGCGACGCACCTCGCGCCGGGGCGGCGTGCTCGTCCTCGCCCTCGCGGCTGCCGCCGTCGTGATCGCGGTCGTCCTGATCATCGTGCTGGGGAACGGCAACTCACCCAAGACCAACACTCAGGCGAGCACCACGCCGCCGACGAGCACGACCGCAGCCGGCACGACCGGAACCACCACGACCGGTTCCACCACCTCGACGACCCCCACCAAGGTGATCGGCCAGATCAACCTCAAGCCCCCGGACACCTCGAGCAAGGCCGCCGGGATCGCCGAGATCCTTCGGCAGGGCCAGACGAACGGGATCGCGATCGTCGCCCAGGGCATTCCGCCGAACACCAAACACGACGCGTACGCCGTGTGGCTCTACAACTCCCCCGCGGATGCCGTGCTGCTCGGGTTCGTCAACCCCGGGGTGGGCAGCACCGGCCGCCTCTCGACGGCCGGCGCCCTACCGTCGAGCGCCAGCCGCTTCAAGGACCTCGTGGTTACGCTCGAAACCCAGGCCAAGCCCAAGCAGCCGGGCAAGATCGTCCTTCAAGGTCCGCTGACCGGACTCAGCTGACCCGAGTCAGCCGAAGATTCGCTCGAGCCCGTCGAGCGCCTCGTCGAGCTTCTTCGCGGTGGCCCGCCGCAGCATGAACCCGCCGGTCCGCGAGTAGCCCTTGAGCCTCTGGCGCTGGGCGATCGTGACGCGCGTGCCCTCCCCATCCTCCTCGAGCGCGACCTCCGTGATCGACTCGATCAGGACGCGCTCGAACGGCGAGCCGGCGACCTCCTGCTCCCAGGCGCGCTGATACGGCGGCTCGGAGGCCAGCAGCCGGAAGTCCATCCGCACCGCCCGCCCCTTCTTGGTCTGGAACACCTGCGTCCAGCGGTCCTCCTCAACGCTCTCCATCCGCTCCACGCCCGGCCACCAGCGGGGCATGTGGTGGGGGTCCTCGAGCACCTCCCACACCTGTTGTGGCGTGGCCTGGATCGTGCGGCTACGTCGAGCGAGCGCCATCAGCTCTCATATTGGATCAACGCGTGCACGTCGTGCGGCCATAACCGAGCCCGGCCCCGGAGGAACGAGAGCTCGATCAGGAACGCGCACGCCGCTATTTCTCCACCGAGGTCGGACACCAGCTCGCACAGCGCCCCCGCGGTCCCGCCAGTGGCCAGCAGATCGTCGTGGATCAGCACCCGGGCGCCGCCGGAGAGCGCGTCGGCGTGGACCTCGAGCGCGTCGATCCCGTACTCGAGCGCGTATTCCGCGCTCACGGTGTCCTCTGGCAGCTTCCCCGGCCTGCGCGCCGGCACGAACCCGGCCCCGAGCGCCCGCGCGAGCGCTCCGCCCAGGATGAATCCGCGTGCCTCGGCGGCGACCACGAGCTCGACCCCGAGCGGTTCCGCGAGCGACGCCAGACCCGCCACCGTCGCGTCGAGTGCGCCGGGATCGAGCAGCAACGGCGTGATGTCCTTGAACACGATCCCCGGTCTCGGGAAGTCGGGGATGTCGCGGATGAACGCGCGCAGGTCCACCGTCGTGCCGTCCCTAACTGGTGATCTTGCGCAGATCGCGGATCAGCAGCAGGTGCTTGAGGTGGGTCGTCACCGAAGCGAGGTTCTCGAGCGCCTCGATCGCCTCCTTGCGCCGCTGTGGATTCCGTGAACGGAGCGCGGGCGCGAGGATGCTCTGCAACAGCTGAGCCTCGCGATCGGCGGAGCTTCGAAAGACCCGCAGGTTGCGCCCTCCCACGCCGTAGCGGGCGAGCTCGGAGACCGCCCGCACGATTTCGCGCTCGGTCTCATCGTAGTAGCGGACTCCCCCGCGCATCTCCCCCTTGATCACGCCGAAGTCGACCAGCTCGCGGATCAGTTGCGGATCGGCTCCGGTCTCCTCGACGACGTCCTCGAGCGAGTAGAGGGCGCCCGGATCGCGCACCGTGACCGTTGCGCGTCGCAGCGACCGCGGCTCGCCGGGCGGGGCCACATCGCGGTCGGTCCGCCCGCCGGCGAGCTCCTGACGGATGACGCGCAGCGGCAGGAACTCGTCGCGCTGCAGGCGCAGGATCGTCCGCAGGCGCTGGATGTCCGCCTGGGTATAGAGGCGGTAGCCGCCCTGGGTGCGCCGCGGCGAGAGCAGCTTCTGGTCCTCGAGGTAGCGGATCTTGGAGATCGAGATATCCGGGAACTCCTGACCGAGCGCCTTGCACACGGCCCCGATCGTGACCGCCTTGCGGGGCGGGGCGGCGACGTCGCCCGTCGTATCGGGCAGCTGGACATCGGGTGTGCGGGTCTCGGAGATGGCCATCAGCGGCTGAGGAACGCGAGTTTGTACTTGCCGACCTGGAGCTCGTCCCCGTCGGTCAGCTTGTGTGACTCGATCCGGCTGCGGTTGACGTACGTGCCGTTCAGCGAGCCGCAGTCGTCCAGGAAGTAATCGCTCCCGCGACGGACGAGGATCGCGTGATCGCGGGAGACGGTCACGTCGTCGAGAAAGATGTCGCTGTCCGGCCGCCGGCCGACCGTGAGCCGGTCCTTCTCGAGCGGAAAGCTCTCACCGGCTCGCCCGCCGCCCGAGCGGATCACCAGCGCCGCTCCCCGGGCCACCACCTCGCCGAGCTCGACCTCCTCGATATCGCCGGTCTCGCCGACGGTGTAACTCGCCGTCGTCGCACCGGTCGGAGGCTCTGACTGGGCCAGGAAGGCGCCGCACCGCTGGCAGTAGTTCGCGCCCTCGGCGTTGGCGAAACCGCACTCTGGGCAGTGCTGAGCCAAGGCCTCGCTTGCCGCCTATTCCGGCTCGGCGGCCGGTACCCGGCCCGCCAGGATGTCGGTCAGCTGCTGGACGTCGGCGCCCGAGATGACGAGCTCACCGCTCTCGTCCTTCTTGCGCAGCCGGTTGACCAGCTCGGCGCGGAGGATGTCGATCTTCCCGTGGAGGATCCGCCGCGTGTAAGAGATCTCCATCTCCTCCTCGGTCAGCTGCTTGATGAGGTCCTTGAGCTCCTGGTCAGTCAGCGAGCCGAGGTCAGGAAACGTCGTGTCCATGGGAATAGGCTCCTCCCGGGTGCGGCAGGTTCGTGGGCGGGGAAGCGCGAGTATACCCCGCAATCTTAGAGGGTCAATCTGAGCTTGAGAGTTGGGGTTTCATCGAATGACTAATTGCTCGCTGAGCCGCCCGAATGAGCTTCGCCTGGCTGCGTCCTCGGACCTCGGCGTAGCGCTGGGTCCTGCGTCCTTGCCATGCTCGCTCCTCGGACGCCTCAGCCGCGCATTTCTTCATCGATAAACCCCTTGCCCCTACGAAGCTCCTGAACGCCCGAGCGGACGTACAGTGCGGTCGCGAACAGCGACAGCGCGAGCCCGACGTAGAGCAGTATCAGCGCCAGCCAGTGGACGCCGCACATCGCGAAGAACGGCGCACCCATCGTGGGCGCGACGCCGAGCCGCCCGGCCCAGTTGATCTTCAACTCGAGGCCGTGGCGGATTCCGTAGCGGCTGAGGCCGAGCATGAACAGCTCCCGCAGCACGACGAGCGCGATCGCCCATCGCGGCAGCAGGTGGAAGTGCCACATGACCACCATCCCCGACACGACCAGCAGACGGTCGACGATCGGATCGAGCAGCGCGCCAAGGCGGCTGTACTGGCCCGTCAGCCGGGCCGTGAAGCCGTCGAGGTAGTCGGCCCACCCGATCACGGCGAACAGGACCGCAGCCAGCGCGTCGACGCCGTCGTCGCTCGACAGAGCCACCACCAGGAACACCGGGATCAGCGCCAGGCGGATAAACCCGATCGCGTTCGGGACGGTCCACGGATTTAGCGGCTGATTTGAGAGCGTGGCCGCAGGTGGCGGCCCTGAGCGGTCGATTCCGAAGAGCCTGCGCTTCGCGATCGGGGTTATGGCGCGCCCCGCCAGATCTCCGCGATCGCCTCGACCGCGCCGTCGATCCGCACCACCCGAGATTCCCGGCCCCGCCGCATTTGCAGCTCCACGCCATCCTCGGCGAGCGTCCGCCTTCCCACCGTCACCCTCAGCGGACACCCGAGCAGCTCGGCGTCGGCGAACTTCTCCCCCGGCCCGGAATCCCGGTCGTCGTAGAGGACATCCAGGCCGGCGTCCTGCAGCTCGACGTACAGGCGCTCCGCGAGCGCCCACTCATCGCTCCCCTCCCGGCCCAGCACGACCAGCTCGACATCGAACGGAGCCATGCTCCGCGGCCACGAGATCCCCTGCTCGTCCGCGTACTGCTCGACCGCGGCCGCCGCGGTCCGGGCGGGCCCGAAACCGTAGGAGCCCATCCAGATCAGCTGCTCCTGTCCGTTCTCGTCTAGATACGTGGCCCCGAGCGGGTCGGAGTAGCGCGTCCCGAGCTTGAAGATGTTGCCGACCTCGATCGCCGGCTCGATCCGGATCGCCGAGCCGTTCACGGTGTCCCCGGGGACGACGGCGCGCACGTCGACGGTGTCGAACGGGAAGTCGCGGCCCGGCTCGACGCCGCGCAGATGTGCGTCGAGGCGGTTGGCGCCGGTGACGTAGCCGCCGGGCGCCACGGCCTCATCGAGCAGGATCGGCATCTCGGCGCCGACCGGTCCGATGAAGCCGGGCGGGCCGAGCCGCTCGGCCACCTCCTCGGCCCGCGCGGGCCGGAAGCTGCTGCGCAGCGCATTCTGGAGCTTGATCTCGTTGACGCGGTGATCGCCCCGGACGATGACGAGCCGCCACGCGTCGCCGTCGAGGATCACCGGGAAGGCCTTCAGCAAAGCACCGTCGGGCAACTCGAGTGCGCCGGCGACGGCCTCGATGGTGGTCATCTCCGGGGTATGAACCTCGACCGGCTCGGGGAGCGGCGCAGGCAGCTGCACAGGTTGGGCCTGCGCGCTGGCGACCTCGATGTTCGCGGCATAGCCCGGCGCCAGAGCCACGTCGTTCTCGCCCGCGGCGCACGGCGCCATGTATTCGTGAGCGCCCGTCCCGCCCATCATCCCGACGTCGGCCTCGACCCGGTACCACTCGAGCCCGGACCGGTCGAGCATCCGGTTGTAGGCCCCGATGTGCTTCTCATAGGCCACGTCGAGCCCCTCGGCGTCGCGGTCAAACGTGTAGGAGTCCTTCATGATGAATTCGCGCGTCCGCAGCACGCCCGCCCGCGGGCGCGCCTCGTCGCGCTCCTTGATCTGGAAGTGGTAGAGGATCAGGGGCAGGTCCCGGTATGACCGGATCGCCGCCGCGACGTGCCCCGTCACGATCTCCTCGTGGGTCAGCGCCAGCACCATGTCGGCGCCCCGGCGATCCTTGAGCTTGAACAGCTCCTCGATGGCGTAGCGACCCGTCCGCCGCCACGGCTCCGCCGGCTGGAGCACCGGCATCAGCATCTCCTGCCCCCCGATCGCGTTCATCTCCTCCCGCACGATCTGCACGATGTTCTGGTGCACGCGCCATCCGGCCGGGAGCCACGACCACAGACCCGACCCGACCTGCCGGATCAGTCCGGCGCGCACCATCAGCTTGTGCGAGATCGCCTCGGCCTCCGCGGGCGCCTCGCGCTCGGTCGGCAGGAAGTAGTCGGAAAGACGGGTCATGCTGGGCGCGAAAGCCTACTGGCGGCCATCTGATACAAGAAGCTACCGACCGAACATCCGACAGCGAGGAGCTAGCCGATGGCCTACTCAGTCCCAGATCTGCCGTACGCCTACAACGCGCTCGAGCCAACCATCGACGAAGAGACGATGCACCTCCATCACGACAAGCATCATCAGGCGTACGTGACCAACGCGAACGCCGCGCTCGAGGGCACCGAATGGGCCGACAGGCCAGTCGAGGACGTCCTGCAGAACCTGTCATCGATCTCGGAGGACAAGCGCGCCGCGGTGCGCAACAACGCCGGCGGCCACTACAACCACTCGCTGTTCTGGGTATGGATGTCCCCCGACGGCGGGGGCGCGCCGGACGGCGCCCTGGCCGACGCGATCAACTCGGCGTTCGGATCGTTCGACGACTTCAAGGCGCAGTTCAAGGACGGCGGCGTCAAGCGGTTCGGCTCGGGCTGGTCGTGGCTCGTGCACGATGGCTCCGGGCTCGCCGTCGTCTCCACCGCGAATCAGGACAACCCGATCAGCGACGGCAAGACGCCGCTGCTCGGCGTCGACGTGTGGGAGCACGCCTACTACCTCAAGTACCAGAACCGGCGCCCCGACTACCTCGACGCGTGGTGGAACGTCGTCAACTGGCCGAAGGTAGCCGAGCTCTTCAGCAGCGCTTCGTAAGGGGGCTCTGCCTCGCGGGCATAGCGGGCGGCGCTGTGTATCGCCAGACGCCTCCCGCTACGCCCGGGTGAACCGGCGCCCGGCGACGGGCGAGATCTCCTCGTCGAGGCGGGCTGCCGCCGCCTCTAACGCCGCGATCCGCTCGGGCGTCATCGCGGTGGCATCCTCGTTCTCGGACAGCCACTCGCGGGCTTCGGCGGCCCTGACCTCGTCGCGCACGACCTTCTTGCCCGCCGCGTAGTAACGGTCGATCTCGGCGAACAGCTCGTCGACGAGCCGCTCGGTCGGCACCTTCTTGAGCGGCTCGCCGCGCGAGTAGATCATTCCCATGTCCTTCGCCCCGGTGATGCCGAAGTCGGCGTGGCGGGCCTCGCCGATCCCATTGACGGCGCAGCCGAGCACTGACACCTCGATCGGGTCCTCGTAAGCCTCGAGCCGCCGCTCGACCTCGGCGACGACGCTGTCCATGTCGAACTGGAGCCGCCCGCAGGTCGGGCAGGCGATCAGCACGGGACCGCGCTCGCGCAGCTTCAGCGCCTTGAGGATCTCCCAGGCGACCTTGACCTCCTCCTCGGCGTGGAACGTCGAGAGCGAGATCCGGATCGTGTCCCCGATCCCGTCGGCGAGCAGCGTCCCCAGGCCGACGGCCGATTTCAGCGACCCCGACCACTTCGTGCCGGCCTCGGTGACGCCGAGATGCAGCGGGTACGGGATCCGCTCCGACAGCAGCCGATTGGCCGCGATCGTGTTGGGCACGGAGGTCGACTTCATCGACACCTTGAAGTTCCAGAAGTCCAGCCGCTCCATCAGCTCGACGGTCTCGACGGCGGCTGTCACCAGCGCCTCGACCGGGTCGTCGTACTCGAGTTGGCGCAGATGGGCGGGAAGCGAGCCCGAGTTCACGCCCACGCGCAGCGGCGTCCCCAGCTCGCTGGCCCGCGCGGTGACCTGGGCGACCTTGTCGGGCCCCCCGATGTTTCCGGGGTTGAGTCGCACGCAGTGAGCACCGGCGTCGAGCGCTTTGAGCGCCAGCGTGTAGTTGAAGTGGATGTCGGCGATCACCGGGATCGGAGAGTCGCCGACGATCGTCTTCAGCGCCTCGACGTCCTGATCGCGGGGAACGGCGACCCGGACGATGTCGGCACCCGCGTCCGCGACGCGGCGGATCTGGTCCATGGTCGCCTTCAGGTCGGCGGTCTCGGTCTTGGTCATCGTCTGCACGGCGACCGGCGCGCCGCCGCCGATCGGCACGCCGCCCACGGAGATCTGGCGCTCTGATGCCATGCGATCAGTGTAGAGGCGACCCCCGGGGCCCTGTTTCCGGTGCGTTACGAGTAGACCCGGGCGAGAGCGGGCGCAACGACCTCGGGAGCGGCGATCTCTCTCGCCCTGGCGATCGCGCGCTCCCCGGCGGCGCTGTCTCCTCGCAGGCGGTCGATCGCCGCCGCCATCGCCGGGGGGTCATCGGGCGCCACCAGCCACTCCTCGGGCACGAGCTCCGGGAGTGCCCCGACGCGAGAGGCCACGACCGGCAGACCGGCCGCCATCGCCTCCGCGGCCGCGAGCCCGAAGCTCTCCGCGGAGCGCGAGGGCATCAGCGCCACGGCGGCGCGTTCGCGCAGCCGCGAGAGCTCCAACTCGGCGAGCTGCCCGCGGAAGCTGACGTCCGGAAACCCCCTCTCGAGCCGGGCGCGCTCGGGACCGTCGCCCGCCACGACCAACGGCACGCCGGCGATCCGGCAGGACTCGCCCGCCACGTCGATCCCCTTCTCGGGCGCGAGACGCGAGGTCACCAGCGCGTAGGTCCCCGCCGGCGCGAGCGACAGCGAACCGAACTCGCGCACGACCTGCGGGACGACGTGAGCGTCGCCGATCGGCGCTCCGAGGGCGCGCAGCCGCGCGAGCGCGAACCGGCTGGGAACCACGAACGCGTCGGCCTGTGCCGCCACACGCCGCTGCCACAGGGCCAGGCCGGCGCCATAGGCGAGCCCTTCCGCCCGCGACCGCCGGCAGTCCAGAAGCACGCCCGGCGCGGTGTTGCGTCCGTGGCAGCGGGTGCACTCTCGGCCGCGGGTGAAGCACACGCCGACCGCGCACACGAGCCGGTACTGGTGCAGGTGCAGGACGACCCTCGCGCCGGCGCCTCGCGCCGCCGCCAGCGAGCGCCAGCCGAAGCTCGGGTTCAGGTTGTGGGCGTGGACGACCCGGGCCCGCGTTCTCCTCACTGCCCGCGCCACCTCGTCGGGTCGGAGGCCGCCACCGAGCAGGCCCGCGGCCGCCTCGGTCCGCCCGAGCAGCGACGAGTCTCGCTGGAGCAGCTCGGCATCCTCGCCAAGCTGTTCGCGCACGAGCCACATCATGTCCTCGCACCGCGCGCTCCTCCCCGCCGGTGGTCCGGTAGCGGTTGTGCAGGAAGAGGATCACCGGCGAAACCTGAGACCGTCGTAGATCTCAGTCCAGGTGCGAGCGATCGGCTCGTAGCCGAACCGCCGGCGCGCGCGATCGGCGAGCGCGTCGGGATCGACCTCTCCGAGCCGGTCGAGCGATCCGGCGATGGCGTTCGCCAGGCCCGCCACATCCCGGGGCGCGGCCAGCGCTCCCGGCTCCTGGACGAGCTCGGGGACATCCCCGACGCTCGTGGCGACGGCGGGCAGCCCGCTCGCCATCGCCTCGATCAGGACGCACGGCAGGTTTTCGAACAGGCTCGGCAGTACGAAGAGATCCGCCGCTCGCATCAACTCGGCGACCTCCTCCTTCGGTTGCTCGCCGTGAAAACGGACCGCGTCCGCCAGCCCCAGCCGTCGCGCCCGGTCGGCGAGCGCGCCGCGGAGCTCGCCGTCTCCGACGATGTCGAGCGTCAGCTCCCGCTCCTCGCCGAGCCGCGCCATGGCATCGAGCAGGTACGCGTGGCCCTTCTTCTCGGTCAGCGTCGCCACCGTGAGCAACCGGCGCGCCGAGCCGGGGCGGCCGTCTTCGTTCGCCGGGTGGAACGCGACCGTGTCGACGACGTTCTCGACGACGCGCACGTGGGCTTTTGGCGAGAGCGCCTCCACGTGGCGAGCGAGGTCGTGGCTGACCGGCGCGACGAGGTCCGCGTAGCGGAAGGCGAGCCGTGCGGTGAGCCGGTCATAGCCGGTGATCAGTCCCCGCTGAAAGCCCGTGTAGTGCTCGCTGATCACCACCGGCGCGCCGGCTTGGCGGCCGATGACGAGCGCCGGGAGGCCCGCGGAATAGACGTGCGCGTGGACGATGTCGGGGCGCCAGTCCTCGCGGCGGAGCCGGCGCAGCGCGGAAAGCATTCCGGTCAGCTGCGCCGCCATCGCCGCCGGGCGAAACGCCGGGCGCCTGTAGCGGACGCGGAGAGTCCTCAGGCCGTCCTCGACTGCGTCGCCCAGCTCGAACGCCGTGAACCCGGGGTTCCGAACGGCGTCGGAGGCGAGCACGACGACGTCGTGCTCGCGGGCGAGCGCGTAGGCGTGCTCACGGCAGAAGGCCCCGAACACCGGCCGGTCCGGCCACGGGTACCACTTGGGGACCACGAGTACGCGCATTCAGCGTGAGCCGGCCGCTCGTCGTCCACGCACGGCCGCGGTGAGCCGGCCAGCGGACTGCGCTCCCATGATCGCCCCCTGAGGGCAGGCGTAGCGGACGAGGTGCCACGCGCACCCGGCGAGGTCCCGGGCCTCGCGAGCGACGCTCGGCGCGATGCCTCGGCGCTCGTTGCTGCGGCGGGCCGCCCGACCCCGCCGGTAGGCCGCGCGGGCGAGCGACAGCAGGTGGGCGTCCTCGCCCACGCGGCGATGATCGACCCCCGCGGCGGCCAAGTACGCGATCCTGCCTCCGGCCGCGCGCAGCCGGAGCAGCCAGTCCTCCTCGTCGCCGTGGTTTGCGATGGCCTCATCGAACCACCCGACGCGCTCGAATGCCGCCCGCCTGACGGCCATGTTCGCCCCCCATACCGAATCCGTCTCGCGGTCGTGTGGGCCGAGATCGAGCGTGGTGATCGGCGGCTTCTCGCGTCCACACGAGGACGGGGCGCGTCCCTCGAAGCGCGCCCGGATCGGTCCGCCGAAGGCCTCGGCGTCGGGGTGGCGGTCCACGCCGTCGCGGAGCGCTCGTAGCCACTCGGGCGGGGCGAACACATCGTCGTCGAGGAACGCGATCACGGGCGCGGAGGTGGCGCGCGCGCCCGCGTTGCGCGCCGCGTTCAGTCCTCGCGCCTGCGGCTGCCCGATGTACCGATCGCCCGCGCGCTCCACGACGGCGGCGGTGTCGTCGATCGAGCCGTCATCGACCACGAGGACCTCGTAGCCGGCGTCGAAGTCCTGGTCGGCGAGCGACGCGAGCGCGACCTCAAGATAACGCGCTCGGTTGCGCGTCGGGATCACGAGCGAGATGGCGGGAGCGTCCACGAGTGGCTACCGGCTCCGGCGCCGGCGGACCGCCGAGACCCCGAGTGCGGCGGCCGCCAGCAGCAGGACGACGAGCACGACGATCAGTGGAGTCGGCAGGAACGAGCCGCTCGACGAGCTGCCGGTCGAGGAGGCGTTGCGATGGAGCTTGGCCTCCTCCGTCAGCAACGCCCGCTCGATCACGTCGTGACAGTCGCTGTACTCCGTGACCTCGGCGGGCATCGTGTTCAGTGCGTCCTGGAGCGCGGACAGGGTGTACGTCCGCGTCAGCGCCAGGTGCTTGTAGCAGTCGGCGATGACCTCCGAGCCGCTCGAGGCCGCGGTCGCAGGCGCGGCACAGAGGCCCATCGCGAGCACGACGAGCCCGATCAATCGATGACGGCGCATGGTCCGGCGCAAGGCTGAAGAGGTCCCGGGGAGGGCGGTCGAGGCTAGCAACTGCGGGCGATTTGCAGGTCGAGCGTCGCCTCGGGAGTGCCGACTCGCTAGCTTCAGGGCCGCTCTCCGTGCCCCGCCTGAGCCTGCATTTCCAGCGAATCCGCGCGCCTGTCCTCGGCGCGCTCCTTGTGCTGCCGGCAGTGCTCCTCGGCGGCTGCGGTGGCGGCTCTGCCGCTGCACCCAATGCGGTCGCGAAGTCCCGGACGGTGCCGCTCGCGTCCATCTTCCAGGCCGACAACCAGCTCCTCACCGATCCGGCGGGCACGCTCGATCTCCTGCGCCGGCTCGGCGTCGACCGCGTTCGTGTGTTCCTCCCGTGGGGCGCGCTCGGCGCCCGCGTGCCAATCGCCCCGGACCCGCTGGCGCACAAGCCCCCCGCGGGGTTCAACGCCACCGATCCCGCCGAGTACCCGGCCGCCGGGTGGGCCGCCTACGACGCGATCGTCCGCGACGCTGCGGCGCGCGGGATCGGGGTCTATTTCACGGTCTCGGGGCCGGCGCCGGTGTGGGCCACGCAGCCCGGAGAGCCGCCGGGGGCGCCGAGCGCTCCCAGCCCGGTCGGCGTCTGGAAGCCGTCGGCGGCGGATTTCGGCGCGTTCGTACACGCGGTCGGGACCCGCTACAGCGGCCACTACCCCGATCCGCTGCATCCCGGTCGGGATCTGCCCCGAGTCAGCTTCTGGGGGATCTGGAACGAGCCCAACCTCGGCATCTACATCGCCCCCCAGGCGATCGACAGCGGCAAGCTCGAGGTCTCGCCGGTCTACTACCGCCAGATCGTCGATGCGGCCTGGTCCGCGCTACACGCGACCGGACACGGCCACGACACGATCCTGATCGGCGAGCTGGCGCCGGATGGCGCCACCGTCGGCCCCGTCCCCGGGGACTTCGACATGATGGCGCCGCTGCGCTTCCTACGGGCGCTCTACTGCGTCGACTCCTTCTATCACCAGCTCCGTGGCCTCGCCGCGTCGCAGCGCGGCTGTCCCACGACCGCCGCCGGCTCGGCCCACTTCGTCGCCGATAATCCGGGCCTGTTTGACGCCAGCGGCGTCGCCGACCATCCCTACTCGCAGGGGCTCCCGCCCAATCAGGCGCCTGCGCTCGAGCCCGACTATGCCGAGTTCGCGGACATCCCGAACCTCGAAGCCGCGCTCGACCGCCTCCAGCAGGCGTACGCCTCGAGCACGCGCTTCCCGATCTACTCGACGGAGTTCGGCGAGCAGACCAACCCTCCCGAGAAGCTGCTGCGGGCGCTGCCGCCGGCCACCGCCGCCTACTACATGAACTGGGCTGAGTACCTCAGCTGGCGTAACCCGCGGCTGCGCTCCTACGACCAGTACCTGCTCGTCGACGCGCCCAACGGGACGTTCTCGACGGCGCTCGAGTTCGCCGACGGGATCCCGAAGGCGACCTACTACGCCTATCGCATGCCCCTCTACCTCCCGAGGAGCACCGCGAGCCACGGGCAGAAGCTCGAGGTCTGGGGCTGCGTGCGGCCCGCCCGTTACGCGCAGCTCTCGACGGGCGCTGCCCAGAGCGCCGAGCTGCAATTCAAACCCGCCGCCGGCGGCGCGTTCAGGACGATCCGGACGGTCCCGATTGGGGGGTCGAGCTGCTACTTCGATGTGTTGGAAGCGTTTCCGGGGGGCGGGACGCTGCGCGTCCGCTGGTCGTATCCGCACGGCCCGGCGATCTTCAGCCGAACGGTGGCGGTGGCGGCGCGCTAGGTGGCGGCGTTGGTTGGGGTTGTCCGGGCAGGGGCTGTGGACTCTCGGCCCGCGGGGGCCGCAGCGTGGCGACCGATCGGCCCGGCAAGGCGCTGGGGAAGGGGGCGGGAAGGGGCGCGATCGCGGCCCTTCGATGGTGCACACCACGACAATCCCGGCCGCGGAGGCGAGGCCTGTCGGATTGTGCACGAGGAGTGTGCGTAGCTCGACAGGGCTCGGATCTGGCGCCGATGTTGACGGGTTCTGCACCATCCCCGTGACACTCTCTACGCGCCTCCGTCACAAAGTCGCAAAGAAGACCCGCGTGAGCGCCCAGGCTGGCAGCGGACGGGCCAATTTGCGCGATCAACCAGGCCCGGAGCACCGCCGGCGCCCTCACCCACCCCCTCCCCAGCGCCGTTTCCCGTGCCGCCCGCCACGCAAGGCCGCGCCGCCATGCCCACCACCCCGCTCAAGCGCAACTTCCGCGGGCAGCGACGTTTCCTAAGGCATGCGATTTCCCAGGCGCGCGCTGATCACGGCAGCCGCCGGCCTCGCCTGCGCCGCCCTCCATCTGCTCGGCGCGCCGGCGCCCGCCGCCGCCTCGGCCCAGCAGGTGGCGATCATCGAGGACGACATCCACATGCTGAAGGACCCGATGGCGACGCTGCGGACGTTCCGCGCGCTCGGCGCCGGCATCGTGCGGGTGTTCGTCAGCTGGGCCGCCATCGCCCCCGACTGGACCTCGACCCGAGAACCGGCAGGATTCGACGCCTCGGATCCGGCCGCCTACCCGGCCGGCGCCTGGGACCGCTACGACGCCATCGTCCGCGACGCCAAGAAGTTGGGGCTCACGATCGACTTTTTGGTCACCGGCGGATCGCCACGGTGGGCCGACGGCCCCGGAATCCCGGCCGTCGCCGCGACGAACCCAAACCGCGCCTGGTACCCGTCAGCCGCCAAGTATGGAGCGTTCTTTCGCGCGGTGGCGACCCGGTACAGCGGGAGCTATCCCGACCCCGAGAACCCCAGCCAGATGCTGCCCCGGGTCAGTTTCTGGTCGATCTGGAACGAGCCCAACTTCGGCGAGGATCTCGGGCCACAGGCGACCGACGGCTCGACGATCTTTGTCGCGCCGGACCTGTACCGGAGCCTCGTCAACGCGGGCTGGAGCGCGCTGCACGCGACCGGCCACGGCCACGACACGATCCTGATCGACGAGCTCGCGGCTCGAGGCCTGATCGGCAAGCCCGACGCGGCGCATCCGGGAGGGCTCCCCGGGAACTTCTCGCAGACCAAGCCGCTGCCGTTCCTGCGGATGCTGTACTGCGTGGACCAAAATTACGACGCGCTGCGGGGCGCCGCCGCTAAAGAGCTTGGCTGCCCGACGACCGCGGCGGGGTCGCATCAGTTCCGCAGCCAGAACCCGGGTCTCTTCGGCGCCACCGCCGTGGGCGATCATCCGTACGCCGGGGACGAGCCGCCCACGAAGGACACCTCAAGGGACCCGAGCTTCGCGACGTTGCCGAAGCTCCCCAACCTCGAGGCCGAGCTCGACAGGCTCCAGCGGATCTACGGGTCCAACCGACGCCTCCCGATCTACAACGACGAGTTCGGATACATCACCAATCCGCCCAACCGCCACCGGTTCGTATCGCCGGCGAAGGCCGCCTACTACCTCAACTGGGCGGAGTACCTGACCTGGCGCAACGCCCGGGTCGCCTCGACCGCTCAGTATCTGCTCTACGACCCCGTTCCGACCAAGCTCGCGCCCGGGGGCGGGTTCGCGACCGGCCTACTGACGTGGCGGGGGCAGCGCAAGCCCACGTACCCGGCCTACCGGATGCCGGTCTACCTCCCGCGGACCTCGGCTCGCCGAGGCCGGGGACTTCTCGTCTGGGGGTGCGTCCGCCCGTCCCACTATGCGGCGATCGACACCCATCACGCGCAGTACGTGAGGATCCAGTTCCGGCGGGGGCGGCGCGGCCCGTTCACGACGATCAGGCAGGTCAAGATCACGAACCCTCGCGGCTACTTCGAAACGCGGGTCTCGTTCCCGGCAACCGGCACGGTCCGGCTGAGTTGGAGCTACCCGGCGAGCGACCCGCTCCTCCCCACGGGCACGATCTACAGTCGCCTCCAGCAAATCACCGTGCGTTAGGCGACCCCGTGAGCTCACGGCCTCTCCCGCCAAGGGCCGCTGGATACTATTCGGCAGGGGTTTCTACGTGGGTGTGGAGAACCATTGACGGCGCGGGTCGCCGCGACTCTTTAGAGCCGGGCGAGCGGTTCTTTATTCGGCGCCGTGATTGTTTAGCCGGAGTACATCGCTTCGATCTCGGCCTCGTACTTGGCCGAGATCGGCTTACGCTTGAGCTTCATCGTCGGCGTCAGCTCGTCACCGCCCGGAACCCAGTCGCCGCGGACGATCGTGAACTTCTTGATCTGCTCGACGCGCGCGAGGTGGCTGTTCGCCTCGTCGATCCCCGCCTGGATCGCCCTCGCCATCTCCGGCTCCGTGGCGAGCCCCTCGAGCGTCTTGTCCTCGAGGCCGTGCTGAGCGGCCCACTGCGGCGCGAAGTCGGCGTCGAGCACGATCAGCGCGGTGTTGTACGGCCGCGCGTCGCCGATGCAGAAGGCCTGCCCGATCAACGGGCTGCCGGTCTTGATCGCCGCCTCGATGTTCGCCGGCGACATGTTCTTGCCCGCCGTGTTGATGATCAGCTCCTTCTTTCGGTCCACGATCTTCAGGAAGCCGTCCGCGTCGATTTCGCCGATGTCGCCGGTGTGCAACCACCCCTCGGAGTCGATCGTCTCGGCCGTCTTCTCCGGCTGATTGCGGTAGCCGAGCATCACGAACGACCCCCTGATCAGCACCTCGCCATCCTCGGCGATCTTCAGTTCGGCCCCGGGCGACGGCGGCCCGACCGTTCCGATCTTGACCTCACCGGGCCGATTGCAGGTGCCGAAACCGCACGTCTCCGACATGCCCCACAGCTCCGCCAGCTCGATCCCGAGCGCGTGGAAGAACTCCAGCACCTCGACCGGGGTCGGGGCCGCGCCGACGTTGACCGCGACGACCTGGTCGAGTCCCAGCATCGCTCGCAGCTTCGAGAACATCTGCTCGTCGGCCTGCGCGACCGCCGCCTCGAGCTCCTCAGGCACCGGCTCGCCGCGCTGCTTCAGGCGGACGCGCTCGGTCGCGGCCCGCATCGCATCCTGGATCGGTTTGCGCTGCTCCTCGGGCTGTGCGGCCTGCATCGCCTCCAGGCCGGCCTTGAGCTTCTCCCAGATCCGCGGAACGGCGAAGAACCACGTCGGGTGGACCTGAGAGAGATACGAGAGCACCTCGCGCGGGTTCGGGCACGTAGTGATCGAACCCGCGTAGATCACCGGCAGGTAGTGATGAGCCATCCGCTCGGCGATGTGCGCGGCGGGTAGCCACGAGATCAGCCGCCCACCGGGCTCCAGCGGGATGATCTCCTCGGTTGCCTTCGCCGCGGCCATGACGTTCCGGTGCGAGAGCTGCACACCCTTTGGCGGCCCCGTCGTGCCCGACGTGTAGATCAGCGTCATGAGGTCGTCCGGGCCGATCGCGGCCGCGGTCGCCATGACGTCGAAGCCCGGATTCGAATCTTCGACCTCGGCGAGGGACATCGTTCCGGGCTGTGCGTCCCCATCTACGACGATCACGTGGTCGAGCTCGGGCAGCTCGGTGCGGGCCTCGAGCATCAACGGGAGATAGCTCTGCTCGACGATCGCCAGCTTCGTCGCCGCGTCGGAGCACAGGTAGCGAATCTCCTCCGCCGGGTACGTCACGTAGATCGAGAACGGCGTCGCGCCGAGCATCGCCGCGGCGAGGTCGACGATGTGGAACTCGGGGCGGTTGCCGAGCATGATCGCGACCGTGTCCCCTCTCCCCACTCCGAGCTTCGCGAGCCCGCCGGCGACTGCGTCGACGCGTCCCAGCAGCTCCGACCACGTCAGGGAAACGCTGTCGTCGGGCGTCCGCACGGCGACAACGTCAGGATTGTTCGCCGCGGTGCGCCTGAGCGCCTCGGTCACTGTCGGGGCGTCGGCGGAACGTCCGATAGACGCCGCGATCGTGCTGCTCTCCATGTTCTCCTCCGGGTCCTTGGTGGCTCCGTGCTGGGAGGGACGCTATCGCGGGACGTTAAACCCGCTCCCAGAGAGCGTCGAGATGTCGTTGCTGAGCCCGATCGCAAAGATCAGCAGGATCAGCACGAAGCCGACCACGCCGGCTCGTTCCATCACCTCGAACGGAATCCGCCGGCCACGGATCTTCTCGGCCAGCGCCCAGAACACGTGCCCTCCATCCAGGGGCAGGAACGGGAACAGGTTGATGATCCCGAGCGACAGCGAGATCAGGGCCAGGATCGACAGCGCGAGCGTGGTGCTCGTCGCGAACGACTGCTGGGTGATCTTGTAGCCGCCGACGACGCTGTTGAGTTTCTTGCGGTCCTGGGGCTCGAAGATCTTCGCGATCGTCGAGACGGTCTTCGTGGTCACGCCCCACAGCACGCTGACCGTCAGGGAGGCGGCGTGGACGGGGCCGACCGGCTGCTCGGTCGAGCCGAAATCGAAGCCCACGATCGGACGATGATCGGCGGCGTTGTAGCGAGGCCGAAGCTCGAACGTGAGCAGCGTCCCGCTGCGATCGACGACGATCCTCGCCGGCGTCTCCGCCACACATCCGTTGACCTGCGGCCCGGCGCACCGGTGGGTCGCCAGCTGGTCGCGCAGGGCGTTGGCGCTGCCTGTGACCCCGTCGACCGAGACGAGCTTGTCGCCGCTGTGGAGCACCGTGGCGGCGGGCGTGCGCTTCTGGACCGCGGCGACCTGCTTCGAAGCGACGAGCTCGCCGTTTGACAGGAACAGGACCCACAGGATCCCGAACGCGATCAGCAGGTTTGCCGCCGGCCCGGCCAGGATCACGAAGATTCGCTTCCACACCGGCTGGTTGTAATAGGCCCGCTGGTTGATCTCGGCCACCTGGCGCTCAAGCTCAGCAATCTCCGCTCGCAACTCCGTTGCCTCAGCCGTCAGATCCTCCGCGCGGCCAGGGTCGTCGGGATGGGAGGCCTCGAGGTCCTCTAGCCTCCGTTGCAGCCGCTCCCTTGCCTCGTCCAGACGAACCGCCTCGGGAGACTGCTCATGCGGGTTCATCCCGGTGATCTTCACGTAGCCGCCGAGCGGGATCGACGCGATCCCGTACTCGGTCTCGCCTCGGCGCACCTTCCACAGCATCGGCCCGAAAAACAGCGAGAACCGCTCGACTCGCATGCCCACGGCCTTCGCCGCGGTGAAATGGCCCGCCTCATGCAGAATGATCAGGGCCGCGATGCCTAGGAATGCGAGCAGATAGGACATCTGGTGCTCTTAGTGTGGCAGGGCACTTTCGGGGCTTAGGAGGTTCTTATCCGGTCGCCCGCGCCGCGACGAGTTCCCCGGCCAGCCTGCGGGCTTCGGCGTCGGCGTCTCCGAGGGCCTCGAACGAGTGGACCTGCTTACTCGGGAGTGAATCGAGCGTTTCCTCGATCACTTCAGCGATCTGAAGAAATCTCAACCGTCCGCCGAGGAACGCGTGGACGGCGACCTCGTTGGCGGCGTTCAGCGTGCACGGTGCGGTGCCCCCGGCGACGGCAGCCTCTCGGGCCAGGCGGAGGCACGCGAACGTTTCGTCGTCGACCCGCTCGAAGGTGAGTGCCCCGACCTCGACCAGGTCGAGCGGCTTCACCGGCACGTCTGTGCGCTCGGGGTAGTGAAGCGCGTAGGAGATCGGCACCCGCATGTCCGGGTATCCGAGGTGCGCGAGTGTCGCGCCGTCGCAGAGCTGGATCAGGCTGTGGATCAGCGACTGCGGGTGGACGACTACGTCGATCTGCCCATACGGGGTGCCGAACAGGTGGTGGGCTTCGATCACCTCGAGGCCCTTGTTCATCAGCGTCGCCGAGTCGATCGTGATCTTGCCGCCCATGTCCCAGGTCGGGTGTGCCAGCGCCTGCTCGACGGTCACATCCTCTAGCTCCGCCCCGGTCCGGCCACGGAAGGGCCCACCCGATGCCGTGATGATCAGGCGCTCGACGGTCCCGGGCCGCTCGGAGGCTAGGAGCTGGTGTATCGCCGAGTGCTCTGAGTCGACCGGGATGATCGCGGCGCCGGTCGCCTCGGCCAGGGCCATCACCAGCTCTCCGCCGACGACGAGCGACTCCTTGTTGGCCAGCGCCAGATCGATCCCCTCCCCCAGTGCGGCCACGGTCGGAACCAGGCCGGCGGAGCCGACGATCCCGTTCAGGACCATGTCGCACTCGCTCTCGGTGATCAACCTGACCAGCCCGTCCGGGCCATCCAGGACCTGTCCTTCGGTCCACGCTTCGGCCGCCCGCGCCGCCGCGTCTCCGTCAGCGAGCGCGAGCCGGCGGACGCCGTAGCGCTGGGCCTGCTCGATCAGGGGCTCCCAGGCGCTCCCGGCGCTCAGCCCTACGACCTGCAGCTCGCCACCGCTTCGCGAGACGACATCGAGCGCCTGGACTCCGATCGAGCCCGTGGAGCCGAGGATCACCAGTCGGCGAGGCACGGGCTCGATTGTAGGTCGGTGCCCCGGGGCTACCCCAGCGACGCCTGGCGCAGGATCGTTGCACCCATCAGTGCATCACTCCGACCCACACGTAGTAGCCGGCGACGACGGTGAAGATCACCGCGTCCAGGCGGTCGAGCGCGCCTCCGTGCGCGCCGAACAGCGTGCCGGAGTCCTTCTGACCGGAGTTGCGCTTGACGAGTGACTCAAACAGGTCCCCGATCGGGCCCAGCACGGCGACCGTGATTCCGAGCAGGAGCGCGTCGCCCGCGTGCAGCCAGGTCTGATAGAGCGCCGCGAAGAACACGGCGAGCACCGCGATCAGCATCCCGCAGAACAGCCCTTCGACGGTTTTGTTGGGGGAGATCTGTGGCGCCAGCGGCCGTCGCCCGAACATCCGCCCGCCGATGTAGGCGGCCGTATCCCCGAGGAACGTCCCGATCAGCACGTCGAGCAGGATCCCGTTTCCGTGCGGGAGCTGGCGAAGCAGAACGGCGTGCGCAAACGCCAAGCCGATCCAGAACACGCCGAGCAGCGTGCCCGCGACCGCAACCGTCGCTCCCCTCGCCTCCGGACGCGCCATCACGAACAGGACGAGCACCGGCAGCGTCGCGACGGCGACCTCCATCACGTCGCGCACGTTTCCGTACCGTGCGGCGAGCACCATCGCCGCAAGCGACGCGAAGCCGACTAACGACAGCGGCTTCCAGCGCGCGAGCAGCCTGTAGAGCTCGTGCATGCAGACCCACCCGATCACGATCATGAACACGGCAAAAGGGAGGCCGCCGACGTCGATGAACAGGATCGCCACGACCGCCGCCGGCACCGCGACGATGATCCGGGCAAGGAGATCCGACCCCCCGCCCGGCGGTCGCTCGCGGGCGTGTCGCCGCTCGGGTTGAGATCGGGTGCGCACGTATTCCGGGCTCGACCGCCTCCGGCTCTGGGCCATTTCTAGCGCCCCCCGAATCGGCGCCTGCGAGCGTTGAACTCCTCCAGGCTCTCCTCGAATGCCTGGCGTGAGAAGTCGGGCCACAGCTCCTCGCGGAACACGAGCTCGGAGTACGCGCCCTGCCACAGCAGGTAGTTCGAGATCCGCTGCTCGCCGCTCGTTCTAATGATCAGGTCGGGGTCGTGCATCTCGGGCGCATACAGGTGGGCGCGGAAGTCACGCTCATCGTTTCCAGTAAAGGTTCGCGCCGCATCGACGATCTCCGCCCTGCCCCCGTAGTTGAACGCGACGAACAGCGTGATCCGCGTGTTCTCGCGGGTGAGCCCCTCGGCCCACTCCATCCGCTCCACCAAGTGCTGGGGCACTGGCGCGTCCCGACGGCCAATAAACCGCATCCGAACGCCCTCGGCGTCGAGCTCCGGGGTCTCCCCCTCGATCCGGCGCGCGAACATCCCCATGAGCGCCGCGACCTCCTCCTCGGAGCGGCGCCAGTTCTCCGTCGAGAACGAAAACACTGTCAGCTCCTCGACGCCGAGATCGACCGCGTCCCGCAGCCGGGCCTTCACCGTGTCCGCCCCGGCCTCGTGCCCGGCGACGACGGGGAGGCCACGCTGCTTCGCCCAGCGGCCGTTGCCGTCGGTGATGATCGCGACATAGCGGGCCTGCTCGCCGGCCACGCTATACCTCCAGGATCTCTTCTTCCTTCTGCTTGAGCGCTTCGTCGAGCTCCGTGATCCGCCCGTCGGTCACCTTTTGCAGCTCGCCCTCGGCGCGGTGCTCATCGTCAGAGCCGGCTTCGCCGGCCTCCTTGAGCTCGCGCAGATCGTGCATAACGTCCCGGCGGATGTTGCGGATCGCCACGCGCCCCTCCTCGGCTATGTGGCGCACCACCTTGACCAGCTGCTTGCGGCGCTCCTCGGTCAGTTCCGGGATGCCGAGCCGGATCAGGTTGCCGTCGTTGTTCGGCGTCAATCCGACATCCGATTCGAGGATCGCCCGTTCGATCGCCTTGATCGAGCTCTTGTCGTAGGGCTGGATGGTCAGCAGACGCGCCTCTGGGGCGCTGATCGTCGCCAGCTGCCGCAGCGGCGTGGCCGTCCCGTAATAGTCAACGGCGATCCGGTCGAGCAGCGCCGGGCTCGCCCTGCCGGTCCGGACCGAGCTGAACTCGTGGCGAATCGCGTCGACCGACTTCGTCATCCGGTCACGTGCGTCCTGGAGCAGCTCGTCTATGAGGTCCGGATCCGTCATGTTCTCACCAACGTCCCCACTCTCTCGCCGGACACTATCTTGTCGATGTTGCGCTCGTCGGACATGTTGAACACCACGATCGGCAGATTGTTGTCCATACACAGCGCGAACGCGGTCGAGTCCATCACCTGGAGCCCGCGAGTGAGCGCGTCCTTGTGCGTGATCTCGGGTATGAACTCCGCATTCGGGTCCTTCGCCGGGTCATCGGAGTAGACACCCTGGACTCCGTTCTTCGCCATCAGCACGACCTCGGCGTGCAGCTCGGCGGCCCGGAGCGCCGCGGCAGTGTCCGTCGTGAAGAACGGGTTGCCCGTCCCGGCGGCAAAGATCACGATCCGGCCTTTCTCCAGGTGCCGCATGGCGCGGCGGCGGATGTAGGGCTCGGCGACCTCCGAGATCGTGATCGCGGACTGAACACGCGTCGCGATGCCGTCCTTCTCGAGCGCGTCCTGGAGCGCGAGCGCGTTGAGCACGGTCGCGAGCATCCCCATGTAATCCCCGGTCGCCCGATCCATCCCCCGGGCTGCGGCCGCGAGGCCGCGATAGATGTTCCCGCCGCCGACGACGATCGCCACCTCGATCCCGCGCCGGTGTACGGCCGCGACCTCGCAGGCGATCGACTGCACGCGTTTGGGGTCGGTCCCGTAGTCCAGGTCGCCCATCAACGCCTCGCCGGACAGCTTGAGCAGCACGCGTCGGTAGACGGGCCGCCTGGCGGCGTCTTCGCCTCCGGGCGCCGTCGTGGAGTCTCCGGTCACGACCGCTAGCCGCCCACTGCGAACCGGGCGAACCTGCGGATGACGATGTTCTCGCGGGTCTCACTTGCCAGCTCGGCCCGCAGGTCCTCGATCGTCTTGCCGCCGTGCTTGTCCTCGTTGACGTGCTTCTGGCGCAGCAGGACGACGTCGTCGAGCCACTTGTCGAGCTTGCCCGCGACGATCCGGTCACGTACGTTCTCGGGACGGTCCGCGGCCTGCTCGGTGGCGATCCGCTCCTCCCGCTCGCGGTCCTCGGCGGGGACGTCGTCCTCGCTGATGGCGACCGGCGCCGCCGCGGCGATGTGCAGCGCGAGATCCCGGGCGAACTCGATGAACTTCTCGTTGCGGGCCACGAAGTCCGTCTGACAGTCGACCTCGACGAGCACGCCGATCTTGTTGCCGGCGTGGATATAGCTCTGGACGACCCCCTCGGTCACCTCGGCATCCGCTCGCTTCGCGGCCTGGGCTGCGCCCTTCACGCGGAGAATCTCCTCCGCCTTGTCGAAGTCGCCATCGGCCTCGGCGAGCGCCTCGCGGCAGGCCAGCACGCCCGCGCCCGTCCGGTCTCGGAGTGCCTTCACGTCCTGGGCGCTGATGGCGGTCATGCGTCCTCCCCGGTGCCCTCGGAAGCCGCGGCCGCCGGGGCCTCCTCGGCGGCCGGAGGCTCTTCGGGCCGGGCTTCAGCCTCAGCCGGCGGGGCCTCGGCTTCAACCGGAGGGGCCTCGGCTTCAACCGGAGGGGCCTCGGCTTCCGCCTCGGGCGCCGGTGCTTCCTCGGCCGCTGGTGGCTCTTCAGCTGCTGGTGCCTCTTCAGCTGCTGGTGCCTCTTCGACTGGGGGTGTCGCTTCGGCCGCGGGCGCCTCTTCCGCCGGGGGCGCCTCTTCGGCCGGGGGGGCCTGTTCGGCCGCCGGTGCCTCGGGCGCCGGGGGTGCCTCTTCGGCCGCGGGTGCCTCGGGCGCCGGCGTCTCCGTGGCCGGAGCCGCGGCTTGCGCTGGCGGGGCGGGCGCCTCCGCTGGCGCCGCCTGAGCCGCCTCCGGGGCCTGGGCTGCCTGAGCGGACTCTGCCTGCGCCGCAGCAGCGGCGGCCGCCTCCTCGGCCTCCAGACGCGCCCGCTCCTCCTCTTGGCGGGCCCGTTCCTCGGCCTCCTGACGAGCGCGCTCCTCGGCTTCCTGACGAGCGCGCTCCTCGGCCTCGCGCCGTTCTCGCTCGAGCCTGGCTGCTTCCTCCTCGGCCCGGAAGATGCCGTGGCCCTCCGATACGACGTCGCCGATCGCTCTCGTGATCGCCGAACACGACCGGATCGCATCGTCGTTGCCGGGGATCACGTAGGTGATCCCGTCCGGATCGCAGTTCGTGTCGACCAGACCGATGATCGGGATCCGCAGCCGCTGCGCTTCGCGTACCGCGATCGCCTCGGTCTTTAGGTCGATCACGAAGACGGCGTCAGGGACGCGCTGCATGTTCTTGACGCCGTCCAGGTTCGCGCGGAGCTTCTCGAGGTCCGCCTGCGCCGACATCCGCTCGCGGGTGGGCAGAAGCTGAAGCTGGCCCTCCGACTCGTAGCGCTCGAGGTCGTGCAGCCGCTTGATCCGCAGGGAGATCGTCTGGAAATTCGTCAGCAGCCCGCCAAGCCAGCGGTGGTTGACGTACGGCATGTCGGCCGCGTCCGCGGTCTCCTGGATCGCATCGCGGGCCTGCTTCTTGGTCCCGACGAACAGAATCGTCCCGCCACGGCGGGCTACGTCTCCGGCGAACCTGCGCGCGTCCTGGAGCAGCGCTTCGGTCTGCAGGAGATCGATGATGTAGATGCCGTCCCGCTCACCGTAGATGAAACGGCGCATCTTGGGGTTCCAACGGCGCGTCTGGTGGCCGAAATGAACGCCGGCCTCCAGCAGCTCCTTGATTCCAACTTGAGCCACTTTCGTACTCCCTTTTCGTTGTTCTACAAAGCCCGCACGGCGGTGCTCGCGAACCTCGGCGTGGTCACCAAGGCAGGGCGCGATTCGCGCGCACGGGGTCGGTTATCTACGAACTTCACGAAAAAGTTTACGCAAGTATTGAAGAGGCGCTACGTTTTGAGGTGTAGCGGGCCTATCACCCTTCCCCTACCTTCGGTGATGGTCCGCCACGCGGGCCGAACCTCCCTTCCCCTACCTCCGGTGGCTCGGTTCGCAACGTTCGGCGGGGCGGCTTTGGACGGGCCGCCCCGTCGGCTTTTCCGAGCCCCCTCCGCGAGCCCACAATCCGGCTCGCTACTCGTCCTGCGCCGCGCGCTCGAGCGCCGCCATCAGATCCGCCGGAAGCGCTGAGCGCACGTCGATCTTCTGTCCCGTGATTGGATGCTCGAACGCTAGGCGCGCCGCGTGCAGGAACTGGCGCTCGAGCCCGTAGAGCCCGGCCGATCCGTACTGCGGGTCGCCGCAAACCGGGTGGCCGATCGCTGCCATATGAACCCTGATCTGATGGGTGCGGCCGGTGTCGAGCACGACCCGCAGTAGCGTCGCGTGCGGCAGCAGCCGCTCGATCTCGTAGTGGGTGCGCGCCTCCCTGGGTTCGTCTGTGTCGATCGACATCAGAGCCCGGTCGCGGCGATGACGGCCGATCGGAGCGTCGATCGTCCCTGTCCGCGCCGGCGGATGGCCCTCCACGAGCGCGAGATATTCGCGGTGCAGGCGTCTCGACGCCAGCAGCGCCTTCAGCTTCCGATGTACGTCGTCGTTCTTCGCCACGACCAACAGCCCGGATGTGGCGCGGTCGAGCCGGTGAACGATCCCCGCTCGCCAGGGCTCCTCGCCCCCGCTCGCCCCGCGATGAGCCAGCGCCTGGGCGAGGGTGCCGGTCCTGTGGCCTGGCGCCGGGTGCACGACCACTCCAGCGGGCTTGTCGACCACCAGCAGCTGATCGTCCTCCCACGCGACGATCACGTCCGCCCGCTCGCCCCCGCCCTCCGGCGGTTCCGCGCCATCGAGCCGGCCTCCGGCGCGGACCTCGACTCGCTCGCCCCGTTTGACCAGATGGCGCTTCGGCCGCGGGCGGCCGTCCACCAGCACCCGTCGCGCCTCGATCAGGCCCTGCGCTCGCGTGCGCGACCCGAGCCGCCCGGCGAGAAACTGGTCAAGCCGGGTCCCGGCGGCGTCGTCCGGGACGTCCAACTCCAGCCGCGAGCTGCCCGGGCCCTCATCGATCATCCGCCGGCTTGCCCTCCACCACCCACAGCAGCGCCAGGACCCCGAACGTGATCGCCATGTCGGCGACGTTGAACGCGGGCCAGTGGGGCAACTTGATGAAGTCCGTGACGGCGCCGTTGAGGATCCGATCGAGCAGGTTTCCCAACGCGCCGCCGACGAGCAGGCCCGTCGGGAGCCACAGCCACGGTCGCGTCGGGTGACTCATGAAATAGATGAGCAGGACGGCGAGCGCGGCGAACGTGAAGACGAGCACGAGTGCCCCGCCGCCGGAGAGGAACCCGAACGCCACGCCGCTGTTGCGCACGTGGACGAGCTGGATGCCGGGCAGGAACTTGTGCTGCACGCCAACGCTGATCCCCGAGATCACCAACCGCTTGGTCAGCTGATCGAGCGCCAGGACGGCGATAACCACCAGTCCCGCCCGAAGGAACGGACGGAAGCGAACGTTGGACGATGAAGTCGCCGCGGCCTGGGTCACCATCGAGTACGTTGGAGGCGTCAGCCGCGGATCGCGTTGACGACGATCGTGTCGACGAAGTACAGGATGATGATCCCGATCATCGGGCTGAAATCGAACATGCCGATCGGCGGAATGAATCGACGGAAGATGCGCAGGTACGGCTCGCAGACGTCGCGCAGGAAGTCGAGCAGGGCGTTGGACCAGCGCGAGTACGGCAATCGGACGCCGAACGAGAACAGCAGGTTGAGCAGGATGTAGGCGAAGATCAGCAGGATGTAGACGAGAAACAGCGCGGAGACGTAGTGGGCGATGGTGTCGCGTGTCAGCGCCAGGATCACCATCAGCGGCCGCTCCCCACCAACACTGCATCCATAGCTTCCTGGAACGCCGTGCGCACGCCGCAGCGCTCGAGCGCTGCCAGTCCCCGGGCGGTCGTGCCGGCCGGCGAGGTCACTTCGCGCCGGATTGCGAGCGTGTCGAACTCGCGCGCTTCGAGCAGGGCTGCGGCGCCGCCCATCGTCTCCGCGGCGAGACGGGAGGCAAGCGCCGGCTTCAAGCCGTGGCGCACCGCCGCGTCGACTTCCGCCTCGGCGATCAACGCCATGTAGGCCGGCCCGACGCTCATCACGGCGGCGGCCACCTCGATCAGCTGCTCTTCGACGCGCACGACGGTGCCGAGCCGCTCGAACAGGCCGATGACGCGTGCTTCGACCTCCGTGTCGACCTCATGGGCCGGCGCGTAACAGATGACTCCCTTGCGAACCGCCACCGGCGTGTTGGGCATCAAGCGAAACACGTGGGCTCGGGGGTAGGCCGTCCGGAGGTTGCCCGTGGAGACGCCGCCGAGCACCGAGGCCACGATCGTGACCTCGTCGCTGATCTCCCTCGAGACCTGGACGAACTGCCGCGGCTTGTGACAGAGGACTACGACATCGGCCTGCTCGGCCACGGCCACGTTCGAATCGAGCGCCTCGCCGCCGAGGTCGTCGGCCAGCGCGCGGGCACGGCCGGACCCCCCATCGCTGGCCAGCACCGGCTCACCCCACCCGAGGGCGAGCGCACGCGCCATGTTGCCAGCTCCTATCAGGCCGACTCTCATGCAATGAAATCTACCTGGGCGGTGCGTCCCGCCCCGCCGAGTCCTGCGCCATCCGGGCCGCGGAACGTTAGGACTGGTTGAAGAACCCCTTCTCAACCAGCCGCGCGCGCTCTTCGGCCGATACCTCGACGTTGTGAGGCGTGAGCAGGAAGACCTTGTCGGCGATCCGTTGCATGCCGCCGTCGAGTGCATAGGTCAAGCCGCTGGAAAAGTCGATGAGTCGTTTTGAGAGCTCGGTGTCGGTGCTCTGCAGGTTGAGGATCACCGGGATCGACTCCTTGAACTTGTCAGCGACGTCCTGGACGTCGTTGAAGTTCTTGGGCGCGACGAAATGAACGCGAACGTCACCGCTGCGGCCGTTCCCGCGTCCGCTCACTGGCCGAAGCGTCGTCGTGCGCCGGTCGGGGCCCGGATCGTCGGCAAAGATGTCGTCGATCTCGTCGCGCCTGCGGCGGCCGCTCAGGCGGCGGACATTCGGCCGATCGCGGTACGTGTCCTGGAGCTCGACCTCCGGCTCCTGGTACGGCTCAACTTCTTCCTCATAGGCGTCATCCTCGGCCAAGCCGAAGTAGACAAGCGTGCGGTGCCAGGTGTCGCGGAAGGCCATGGTCTTCGGGAGGTTCGCTTCAGTTCCAGATTTCCCTCCCGTGATTATGCCGTGCCGCGGTCGCTCTAGGAATAGAGACTTGTGCCAAGACGCACAATCGTCGCGCCCTCCTGGACCGCGACGAGATAGTCCTGGCTGGTGCCCATCGACAGCTGCGTCAGCTCGTGCTGCTCGGCGAGCTTCCTCAGCGCGGCGAAATACGGGCGGCTCGCCTCCGCGTCGTCGGTGAACGGCGGCATCGCCATCAAGCCGACGACCCTGACCGGACAGCTGTCTATGAACGCTCCGAGGTCACTCGGCGCGACGCCGCTCTTGCTCTGTTCCCCGGCGACGTTGACCTCCACCAGCACCTCGAGGTCGGGCGTTCCGTACCGCCCCAGCTGGGAGAGTGCCGAGTCGCTGGCCACGGACTCGATGTAGCGAACGTACGGGACAAGCTGGCGGACCTTGCGGCTCTGGAGCTGGCCGATGAAGTCCCATGTAAAGCGGCCGGGATACGCCTCGGCCTTGGCGACGAGATCTTGCGCCCGGTTTTCGCCGAGGAGCGCAATCCCCGCCTCGGCGAGCACGCCCAACTCCTCGAGCGCGACGTACTTGACGGCGGCGAGGATCTCCACCTGGCTGGGATCGCCTCCAACCCGGGCGATCTCGGAGCGGACACGGTCGAGGTTCTCGCGGATCCGCTCTGGGCGTAGCCCGCGGATCAGTTCAGCCATGCGATCCCCGCCTGGCGCCCGGTGAGGCCGCGGTCCCGGCGGTGCGAGAAGAACAACGAGGGCTCCGAGCAGATCGTGCAGAGCTCCACGTCATGCACCTCGGTCACCCCGGCCCGCCGGAGCTCGACCCGCGCGATCTCCTTGAGATCGAGGTGACGTCCCCGCCGGACGGCCGGCCCGCGGTCCTCGAACACGGCCTGGACCTCCTCGCCGACCTCGTAGCAGCATGGACCCGCACCGGGCCCGATCGCCGCCGCGAGCGGTTCCTGAGCCCCGAGCTCTCGGACGGCAGCGACTCCTTGGCACACGACGCCGGCCGCGAGCCCCCGCCATCCGGCGTGAATCATCGCCAACGCGCCTGCGCCGGCGATCGCGATCGGCAGGCAGTCGGCGGTGAGCACGACTCCGGCCACGCCAGCGGTGGCGGTCGCCTGGCCGTCCGCTTCCTCGGGCTCCGCCTGGGAATCGGTCGGCGCGAGGGCGCGCGCCACGACTGCCCCGTGGACCTGGCGGCCGTGGGCGAACCCGACCCCCAGCTCCCGGGCGATCAGAGCGCGGTTTCGCTCCACGTTCCCGCGATCGTCGTCGGTGAGCCGCCCCAGGTTGAGGCTCGCGTACGGTCCCTGCGAGAACCCACCCCGGCGGGTGGTGAAAACCGCGTAGGCCCCGGCGAGGTCGATCGCGATGTGCTCGCCCGAGGCGTAGAAGGGCTCGGGCAGCTTCACGCCGTCAGCAGTTCGAGGTCGGCGATGGGCGTCCGTTGCGCATATTCGAAGTGCGCACGGCCTTCGGCAATGAGCGTCTCGCGGTGCGCCCAGCCGCCCACCCTCCGAGCCTTTTCGTAGACGTGCAGCCGCATCGACGCCGTCTCGCTGTTGTAGCAGTAGGCGAGCTCGCCGTCCGGGTCGTGGTAGGTCACTCCGACCAGCTGCTCCCGGTCCGCGTCCACTTCGCCGATCAGCTTGCGGACACCGTCGACCGCCTCGAACCGCCACCCTGTGAGCGCGAACGTGCTGTCGTTCCTCAGGACGCGGATCGGCGAGGTCGAACTGAACGGCTCGCCGCCGATCCGTCCCACGACTGGCGTGTTCGGGCCGACCTCGCGGCCGAACCGGTCCACGAACACCGACACGGCGTCGACCAGCGCGCCCCGCGCCGGCTTGCCGTCCAGGCTCCGGAAGTCGTTGCAATGAACCCAGGCCCACCTGCGGGCGTGCTTGGAACCCCAGATGTGCGCCTGTCCCCCGCGCGCGCCAGACATCTCGAGCCTCTCCCCTGGCAAGGTGACTGTTCCGTCGATCGACAGGTCCCCGTGCGGCAGCACGAGCACCGTCTGAGCGACCCCAGCCCGCCGCAGCACCGGGTGAACGTGCTCGAGGGAGCCCAGACCCGGCGTCCACCGGAGATCCCATCCGACATCCCCGAAGCCGCCCCGCATGCCGCGGTCGCTCAGCGACGCGCCGTCGACCGTCAGCTCGAACGGATCGGGCCGCGCAGCGAGCTCGCCGATCGGCAGCGTCACCTTTCGCGCGAGCTTCGCCGACCGCCCCTGCCTCGGATCGATCGCCAGCAGCCACAGGGCACAACTCGCCGCTTCCCCGCTGCGCTCCAGGGGCGCGACCATCGTGTACCTGATCCACAGTCCGACCCCGGAGTGGGGATCGGTCAGCGTCAGGTAGTAGACCTCGTAGTGGCCGGGCTCGCCCCGCCATTGCAGCTCGTTCGGCCGCGTCAGCATCGGAGCTGAGGCTATCCGTTGCCACGGGCGGCCCGCAGAGCCCGATCCAGCTCGTCCTCCCGTCCGCTGAGGGCACCATCCAGCTTGGCCGCGAGCGCCGCACGCAGACCGATTCCGACCGCCGGACCCTCGGGAACCCCTGACGCGACGAGGTCCCGGCCGTCGATCTCGAGTTGGACGTGTCGGAGCCGCTCGAGCCATGTCCGGGCCTTCTCGATCGGGCCGAGCGCGCCCGCGATCGCGACGAGTTCGGGGCCCGCCGCTTCGAGTGCCTCGGCGATCTGAGATGGGCTGGTCGCGGCCTCGAGCGCTTCCGCAACTGCGTCGGCGCGCAGCCCCGCTGCGGCGATCACGTCGCGGTCGCGAGCGTCGAACGCGAGCCTGTCGAGCAGCTCTGTGAGCGCCGCCGCCTGCACCCCGCGCGCGGCCAGGCCCAGCACGACGAGGTCGCGGCGTCCGTCGCTCGGGAGCAGCTCGAGCGCTCGCTCGGCGAGCCCCGGATCGACGACCCCGAAATGCTCGTCGATCGCGCGATCGAGCCCCAGCTCACGGAGCTTTTGAAATGCCGCGACGGGATCGGCCTCCCGCGCGGCGAGCCGGAGTTCGGCGCCGATCCGCGGCGCGCTCACCGTCGATAGTGCGCCGGAGCCGACCGCGGCGCGCGCGAGCTCGAGCGTGTGCTGCTCGACGCCAAAGCCAAGCCGGGCCGCGTACCGCGCCAGCCTGAGCAGGCGGGTCGGGTCGTCGGTGAAGCTCCGGTCGTGGAAGACCCGCAGGAGACGGGCGTCGAGGTCCGCCAGCGCGTTCGGAGCCGGCGTGAGCTCGCCGGCCGTGGGGCCGCTGAGCGCCATCGCGATTGCGTTTACGGTGAAGTCCCGGCGAACGAGATCCTCGATCAGATCGGCCGGCGCAACCTCCGGCAGCGCTCCCGGATGCGGGTAGGTCTCCGTGCGCGTCCGAGCGATGTCGTAGGTGAAGCCATCGAGCCTCACCGTGGAGGTTCCGAACCGATCATGGATCCGGGCCGGACCCAGGCGGCGGGCCAGCGCGGGTGCGTCCCCATCGACCACGAGGTCGAGCTCGTGTGGCCGCCGTCCGAGCAGGAGGTCCCGAGCCGCGCCCCCGACCAGGTACACGCCCGGCTCCCGGTCCAGGCTGGCCAGCAGCGGCGCCGCGGCCGGAAGCGTGCGGAGGACCTCGAGCAGGCGGGATGGCGGCGGAACGTCCACGCGTGGGATCTTCGCGCGCGGAGACGACGAGCCGCTGCCGGGACGTGGCGGGGACCCTCGTGGCTAGCATGCGGAGCATGCCGAGCCCCGGTTCGCGGCGTCTGCTGCGGGTTGGTCTCGTTGCCGTCGCGGTCCTGCTGCTCCTTGTGGCCGGCGCCGTGGCGTTCGTCCTCCTGCACACGCCCGGCAACGTCTCCCATCCGAATCTGTCGTTCACCGCTCCCACCACGACGGCGGCCGCGGCGCCTCCGCCGAAGAAGCGGGTGGTGGTCAACGATTTCGAGTGGCCACGGTACGGCTTCGATGCCGCCAGGACCAGGTTCTTCCCCGGCGCGCCGCGAGTGCACCCGCCGTTTCGCGTAGGTTGGCGTTACGAGGACTACGCACTCCTCGAGTTTCCGCCCGTCATCTATCAGAACACGCTGTACCAGCTCGACGACGACGGATCGATCAAGGCCATCAACAAGGTGAACGGCCACCTGATCTGGCAGCACAAGATCGCGACGCTGGCCGCAGCATCGCCCGCGCTCGGCGTCAAGCAGCACCTCCTCTATGTGCCGATCCTGTCGAAGACCTCCCACAGCCCCGGCAACGGGAGCCTCGATGCGGTGTCGATGAAGACCGGCCGCGTCGTCTGGTCTCATGCCGTGCCCTCCGGTACCGAGTCCTCACCGATGGCGTGGGGCGACACCGTCTACTTCGGCGATCAGAGCGGGACCGTTTACGCGCTGCGCGCCCGCGATGGGCACGTGTTCTGGACTTACCACGCGAGCGGTGCCGTCAAGGGAGGCCCGGCGCTCGCCAACGGGACCCTCTACTTCGGCGACTACGCCGGCCGGGCGTACGCGCTGAACGCGAACACGGGCCACCCAGTCTGGGCCGTCAGCACTGATGGAGCGCACTTCGGGTTCGGCTCGGGCAACTTCTACTCGACCCCCGCGGTCGCCTTCGGCCGCGTCTATATGGGCAACACCGACGGTCGGGTGTACTCGTTCGCCGCCCACACGGGCCAGCTCGCCTGGGCGACCGCCACCGGCGCCTACGTGTACGCCTCGCCCGCCGTCGCCGATCTACCGGGAATCGGACCGACGGTCTACATCGGCTCCTACGACGGCAACTTCTACGCGTTCAACGCCCAGTCAGGCACCGTCCGCTGGCGCCACCCGGTCGGTAACAGGATCTCCGGGTCGGCGACGATCGTCGACGGCCTCGTCTACTTCTCCGCGCTCGGGTCGAGGACGACAAGCGGTCTGAACGCGCGCACGGGCCAGCAGGTGTTCTCGTTCCCCGACGGAGCGTTCAACCCAGTCGTCTGCGACGACGGCGCGATCTATCTGAGCGGGTATTCGATGCTCTATCAACTGCTTCCGAAGCGGCCCACGCGACGGCCCGAGGCCCACGCGGCGGCCGCTAAAGCCGGACATCGCGCTGCCCGCCGAGCCAAGGCTCGGGCGACGCGGCACGTCCGGCATAAAAGCCACAATTAGCGGCGCAAATAATCGCCCACGGAACATGCGTTCGGGGGTTCTTGCTATTGTTTTATGCCTATGCGTTGTCGTAGTGGAAGTCATTGTCAGCAGCCGGCCATCAAGGGCCGTCGGTTCTGCGCGGAGCACGCGGCGGAGCTCGATCGCATGCGCGAGGAGCTCAAGGACGCTGCCGCGGCTCGTATCGGGCGGGGCCGTCCCAAGCGGTCGTCCACGTGCTGCCGCCCCGGCTGCTACGAACCCCGCGTTCCGCCCGCCGCGTATTGCGATGCATGCTCCGCGGCCGGATATGTGGAAGAGGCCGCTTAGCGCGGCCGACTCACAGCTGGGTCAAATAACAGAACTGCATTCTTGTCGGAAACGGCCGGGGGTCTCCGCGGCACTCATCCGGCTGCGCTGTCCCCGGGGCGAAGGCCGCGGCGATTGAGGCTGCCCGCGCCGCGGCACCGACTGATGCGCTGATGCCGCGACTGCGGACGCCGTCTGGCCCTCAGCCCAGGAACGAGTGGAATGCGCCGAGCGGGCTCGGCAGCGTGGGCGTGAACGGCTTGAACTGGAACGACCTGCTCGTGTCGAATCCGGCCTTCGCTGCGGCCGCCTTATCGGCGAACGGCGTCAGCGCGGCGACCGCCTGGCCGATCTTCGTCCAGTGCAGCGTTCGCTCGTAGCCGTTGTTATTCGGCGGGTCGACGCTCTCGGCCTTGCCCTGGATCCCCGTGATCGTCTCGATCGGGCCGCCGTTGTTCGTCGCCACGTCGGGTCCGAGCACGCGAGCGAGCGTCCGATGGTCGCTTTCGATGCCCATGATCCTCGCGGCAGTGACGCGCAGATCCGGGTTGCTGAAGCGGCGCACGCCCACGAGATATGCGGCAATGAACGCGTCTTCGAGCGTGATCAGGACGTTCAGCGTCGTCTGCGTGTCGGAGAACATCTTGGGCGGGTAGTAGAACGTCGTAAACGGCGAGGGCTTCTTGGTGACGCTCATCTCGAGGAGGTAGTGCGACATCTCCTCCTGGCGCGCCGCCTGGAGGTAGCCCTGGTCATCCGACGGGAGGCCGGCGAAGAACGGCGCTTGACCGATGATGTTGGTGTACGTCGTCACCGCCAGCGCCTCGGCGATCTGCGCGGCGCCGAGAATCGCGAGATCTCCCTTCGTCACGCCGTGCCTGCGCTTGGCATCGGCGAAGCTCGGGAGCAGTCCCTCCAAGGCTGACGCGCCGACGAGCACGCCGGCGCCGGTGGCCGCCGTCCGGCCCAGGAACTGCCTGCGGTCGCTGACGGCTTGTGATTGCTGTGGGGACATGACGGTCTCCGTTCTGAGAGGTGGGCGTTTCGCGCCGGTATACGCATTGCGTCCGCCCGCGGATCACCGCGCCGTTGTTCGGCGTTGATCCGTACGGCCTCCGTTTCCGTACAGGTAGTGATTTCCTACGGCCCGGCCCGATCGAATCCCGCTGACGCCCATGTTCAGACAAGTCCGCCGTTCCCGTCCCGTCGACCCGCGAACGCTCGCGGACGAAGACTTGATGCAGCTCGTTCACGGTGGCGAGATCGGCGCGTTCGAGGTGATCTTCGACCGCCACGCCGGCGTCGCTTTCTCGCTCGCCTATCGAATGTGCGGGCGCCGGGCGATGGCCGAGGACATCGTGCAGGAGGCGTTCCTATCGCTGTGGCGGACCGGCGCGCGCTACGACCGAGCGCGCGGTAGCGTGCGCTCGTGGGTGCTGAGCTCTGTCCACAACAGAGCCATTGACGCGTTCCGCAGGGAGGTCGTGCGCGACCGCCAGGCCGTCTCGGACGAGGGGATCGCCGAGCGGCTCCCGGCGCCGGAGCGGACGGACACGGAGGTCGAGCGCCGGGACGACGCGAGCCAGGTCCGCAGGGCGCTGGCCGAGCTGCCTTCAGACCAGCGAAAGGTCATCGAGCTCGCTTACTTCGGCGGGTTCACCCACAGCCAGATAGCCGAGATGCTCCATCTGCCGCCGGGAACGGTGAAGGGTCGGATGCGTCTGGGCCTGGCGAAGATGCGCGTCTCATTTGGCGAGGCTGCGGAGGTCGTGCTATGACGGCACGGGACGAGCAATGAGTGCTGGAGATCGGATGTCCGACCGTCACGACTGCGGCGGGGATGCCGCCGCGTATGTGCTCGGCGCGCTGGACGCCGGCGAGGCCGAGGCGTTCCGGGCCCACATGGCGACGTGCATCATCTGTCGCGACGAGGTCGCGGCCCTCCAGCGCGTCGCGGACGCACTGCCGATGGCGGCGCCGCAGTACCGGGCGCCGAGCGGCCTGCGTCGCCGGGTCCTCGCCGCCGTGCGTGTGCAGGCTGGAGAACAGCCGAGCTCGCAGAGACCGCGATCGCCACGGATCCGCTTGCCGAGGCCGGCTCTGGCCGGAGCGTTCGCGGTCGTGCTTGCACTGGTGGTCGTCGGCGTGGTCGAGCTGGCTTCCAGCGGGTCGAGCGGCGTCCGGGTGATCTCCGCGCACGTGACCGCCGCCGATGCGAGCGCCCAGTTGCGCGTCACCGCGGGCCGCGCGGAGCTCGTCGTCCGCCACTTCCCGCCTCCTCCCGCCGGCCACATCTACGAAGTCTGGTTGCAGCGCGGCCACAGCGCCCCGTCCCCGACCAAGACGCTGTTCAGCGTCACCTCCGCTGGTGCCGGAAACATCGGGCTTCCCAACAGCCTGAACGGCGTGAGCGCCGTCCTCGTGACGCCGGAGCCGGCCGGTGGCAGCCCGGCACCGACCCACGTGCCGGTGATAGTGGCGCAGCTGACCTGAGCGGCTTGCGCTGCCCTACTCGCGGCGCACAGGTATCCCCGCGGCCGCTAGGTGCTCCTTGACCTCATCCACCGTGTGATGGCCGTAGTGGAAGATCGAGGCGCAGAGCACGGCGTCGGCGCCGGCGTTGATCGCGTCGGTCAGGTCGTCGAGCTCGCCGGCGCCACCCGAGGCGATTATCGGCACCCCGACGCGTTCGGCGACCGCGGCGGTGAGTTTGAGGTCGTAGCCGGCGTTGGTGCCGTCGCGGTCCATGCTCGTCAGCAAGATCTCGCCGGCGCCGCGCTCGGCGGCTTCCTGCGCCCACGCGACGGCGTCCCGTCCGGTCGGGGTCCGGCCCCCCGCGAGATACGCCTCCCATCCCCCGTCCGGTCTCGCTTTCGCGTCGATCGCCAGCACGACGCACTGGGAACCGAACGTGCTCGCGAGCTCGTCGATCAGCTCGGGCCGCTGGAGTGCTGCCGAGTTGATCGAGGTCTTGTCGGCCCCGGCGTCCAGCACAGCCTGGGCATCCGCGGTCGACCGGATCCCGCCACCGATCGTGAACGGGATGAAGACGTCATCAGCCGTCCGCCTCGCCAGCTCCACCACCGTCTCCCGCTTGTCCGACGTCGCGGTGATATCGAGGAACACGAGCTCGTCGGCTCCGGCGCCGTCATACCGAGAGGCGAGCTCGACCGGGTCTCCGGCATCGCGGAGGTCGACGAACCCGACGCCCTTCACGACCCGGCCACGATCCACGTCCAGGCACGGGATGACCCGCTTGTAGTGCATCAGTGATCCAGGACCTGCTGGGCTTCGCCCACCGTGAACCGGCCCTCGTACAGCGCCTTGCCGACGATCACCCCGGCCAGGTTCACCTGGCGAAGCGCGACGAGCGACCGGATGTCGTCCAGCGATGCGACCCCGCCGGAATAGATGAAGGTCCCGCGGACCGCCGCGGCGATGCGGCGCGCGCCTTCGATGTCGGGCCCGTCCAGCGTGCCGTCGTGGTCGATGCTCGAGTAGACGAATCGGCGCACGCCGCGCCCGCCGAGCCGCTCTACCACCGACTCCATCGGGATCTGGGTCTGCTCGCGCCAGCCGGACGCGGCGAGCAGCCCGTTGCGGGCGTCTACCGACACGACGACCCGAGCGCCGAACTCCGCGACGGCCTCGTCCAGGAAGTCGACGTCCGCATAGGCGGCGGTTCCGATTACGACCCGGGCCGCGCCGGCTTCGACGACGTCTCTGAGCGCGGCGATCGTCCGCAGGCCACCGCCCACCTGGACGGGCACGTCCACCGCACCGGCAATGCGCGTCACGTGCTCGAGGCTCGATGGCGTCCCGGCGCGGGCGCCATCCAGATCCACGACATGAAGTCCGCGCGCGCCGGCGTCGACCCATCGCCGAGCCGCATCGAGCGGATCGGCGTCGTACACGGTTTTGGCGTCGAAATCGCCCCGGGTCAGCCTGACGGTCTTCCCGTCGAGGATGTCGATCGCCGGCAGCAGGATCATGCGCGAGCGGTTTCCGGTTGCGCCCTGCTGACCTGCGCGGCGCACAGGCCGCTGAAGTTGGCGAGCATCCGCAAGCCGTGCCCGGAGGACTTCTCGGGATGGAATTGGACGCCGAATACGGACCGGTGTGCGACGACGGTCGCAAACCGCTCGCCGTACTCCGCGGTCCCGACCACAACCTCGGAATCCGCCGGACGCGCGGCGAACGAATGGACGTGGTAGAAGGGGCAACCGCCATCGGGCAGTCCGACGGTGAGCGGCGATGCCCGCTCGAACCGGACCTCGCTCCAGCCGATGTGCGGGACACGCAGGCCGCCGGTCCGTAGTGCGCTGACGGTCCCTGCGATCAGCCCGAGCCCCTCGGTCTCGCCGAGCTCATCCGACCGCTCGAACAGCAACTGCATTCCGAGGCAGATGCCGAGCACAGGCGTTGCCTGCGCGACGCGTTCACGGAGCAGCGCGACCAATCCGAGCTCGCGCAGGTTGCCCATCGCCAGCGGGAACGCGCCGACGCCGGGGACGATCAGACCATCAGCTTCGAGCAGCGTCTCGGGGTCGCGGGACACCCTCGCGCGAGCCCCAACGTGCTCGAGCGCCTTCTCGACCGAGCGGCGGTTGCCCATTCCGTAATCCACGACCGCGATCAGCGGCGCAGTCTGGGGCCTCATGTAAGCGTGCCCTTGGTGCTCGGCACCCCGTCCTCGCTCGGATCCTGAGCGACGGCGAAGCGCAACGCGCGGGCCAGCGCTTTGAACGTCGCCTCGATCACGTGATGCGCGTTCGTGCCGGTCTCGACCGTCACGTGCAACGTCAGCTTGCCGTTCATCGCCAACGCCCGGCAGAACTCCTCCGCGAGCTCGTGGTCGAAGTTACCGATCGCCCCCGGCGGAAGCGACCCTTCGAACACGCACAGGCCCCGCCCCGAGATGTCGATCGCGCACGACGCTCGGGCCTCGTCCATCGGCACGGTCGCCTCGCCGTAGCGCGCGATCCCGGCACGGTTCTCGAGGGCTCGGTCAAACGCCTGGCCGATGCAGATCCCCACATCCTCGACCGTGTGATGCGCGCCGGTGTGAAGATCGCCGCTCGCGTGCACCCCGAGGTCGAAGCGCCCGTGGCGGGCGAACAGGTCGAGCATGTGGTCGAGGAAGCCGACGCCGGTCTCCCGCTCGCCGGAGCCGTTCCCGTCGAGCCCGAGGGTCACGCGGATCTCGGTCTCGGCGGTCTTGCGATCGATTTGAGCGGTGCGGCTCATCGGCTGCCATTGTCGCGAATGCGCGCCTCCATCGACCGGGCGTGCAGCTCGAAGCCCTCGGCACGCGCCACCGGCGCGGCCGCGCGGGCGAGCGCCGTGCCGTCCTCGATCCGGACCTCGGTGAAGCTGCGGCGAAAGTGCGATGCGGAAAGCGCCGACGCGAACCTGGCGGCGCCTGCCGTGGGCAGGATGTGGTTCGAACCCGCGATGTAGTCGCCAAAGGCCGTGCCCGAGTCCATGCCCACGAACACGCAACCGGCCCGCGTGACGTGGCGCGCGAGGCGCTCGGCTCGAGGGCCCGCGAGCTGTAGGTGCTCCGGCGCGAGCGCCTGGGCCAGCTCGAGCGCCTGATCGAGGTCGCGGACGTCGATTAGCCGGGCCACCGCGGCCGATGCGGGACCGTCATCGATCAGCTCCTTAAGGGCGGCGAGGACGGCGTCGGAGTCCGAGATCGCGATCACGAGCGTCCCGGGCCCGTGCTCCGCCTGCGCCAGCAGGTCGAGTGACAGCGGCCCCGGGTCGGCGTCGCCATCCGCGATGACTACGAGGTCGCTCGGCCCGGCGAAACCGTCGATGCCGACGTCGCCGAACACCTGGCGCTTGGCCTCCTGCACGTACAGGTTGCCCGGTCCGACGATCACGTCCACGCGGCCGACGGATTCGGTCCCGTACGCCAGCGCCGCCACCGCCTGCGCTCCACCGACCCTGTAGACCGCGTCGGCAGCGGTCAGCCAGCAGGCCCCGAGCACCACCGGATGAAGGTCGCCATCGCGGCCGGGAGGAGCGCACACGGAGACACGCTGCACCCCGGCTACCCGCGCCGTGACGACGCCCATCACTACGGTGCTCGGGTACGGCGCGCGGCCGCCTGGGACGTACACGCCCGCGCTCGCGACCGGGCTGGACCGCAGGGCCACCTCGTGGCGGTCGAACCGAACTGAGGCGTCCGGGCGCAGCCCGGCCTCGGCGACCCGCCCGACGTTGTGGATCGCCAGCTCGAGGCCGGCGCGCACGTCGGGGTCCAGATCGGTGGCCGCGGCCTCGAGCTCGTGCTCGGCGACTCGGAGCGGGCCGGGCTCGGTGCCGGCGGTGTCGAACCGGCGCGTGTACTCGCGGAGCGCCTCGTCGCCTCGCGAGCGGACCTCCGCGATGATCTCGGCCACGGCGTCGCGCACGGAGTCCGCGGCCGGAACGAGGGCGCGGAGCTCCGCCGCGAGCCGGTCCGGTTCGGCGGCCGCGCGCAGCCGCTCACACAGCATTCAGCCGCTCCAGCAGCCGGTCGATCGCCTGGGCCTTCAGTTTGTGGGCGACCGGGTTCGCGATCAGCCGCGCGCTGCTGACGGCGATCTCCTCTCGCACTACGAGGCCGTTCTCGCTGAGGGTGGTTCCCGTCGCGGTGAGGTCGACGATGCCCTCCGCCAGGCCGGTCAGCGGTGCCAGCTCGACGGATCCCTTGACCTCGACGATCTCCGCCTGGCGCCCGGTCTCGAGGAAATGGCGCGCCGCGATCCTCGGGTACTTGGTCGCGATCCTGACCACGCCCAGACGGCGCAGCGCCTCAGCCGCTCGATCCTCCCCCGCGGCCGTCGCCACCACCATGCGGCAGTTGCCGTAGCCGAGGTCCACGAGCTCGTAGACCTCCCGCTCGGACTGCTCCAACAGCACGTCCTTGCCGGTGATGCCGAGGTCGGCCGCGCCGGCCTCCACGTACGTCGGCACATCCGACGGTCGCATCGTCACGATCCCCACGTCGTCGAACAGCAGCTTTCGGTCGTTCTGGCGGACCTCGCTGGTGTCCACGCCCAGCCGATCGAGCAGGTCGAGCGTCTCAGCGAACAGGGCCCCGCGGGGAACGGCGATCTGAAGCTCGCTCACCGCCCTCGCTCCTCGCCGGCGAGCGCGATGTGCACTCGCTCGACATTCAGCCCGAACCCGACCGCCGGCAGCGGCCGGCCGAACGCCGCCAGCAGCTCGTCGTAGCGACCGCCCGAGCCGATCGGCACGCCGTGGGCAGGGTCGTAGACCTGGAACACCGCGCCGGTGTAGTACCCCAGGTTGCGCACCAGCCCAAGGTCGAAGATGACGCGCTCGGCGACCTCGGGCGCGAGCAGGGCGTGGACCTCCCGCATCCCACTGACCGCGTCGTAAAGCTCCTCGGAGACGGTTTCGAGCAACTCCTGGCCGCCACGGGTTCGCGGCACCCGCAAGAGGAGCTCGGACGCCTCGGCTCGCAGTCCGAGCTCGCGCACCTCTCGCTCGACCCCGACGAAGTCGCGGCGGACGAGCTCGGTCAGGATCGGCTCGTGCCGGTCCGTGGGAACGCCCACCGCCTCCAGCAGTGTCGGATACAGCGATGCATCGCCGAGGCCGACGCGGTAGTTCTCGAGGCCGGCCGCGTTCAGAGCCTCGCACAGCACGGTGAGTGCCTCCGCGGTCCCCTCCGGCCCGGGTGAGCCAATCAGCTCGACGCCCGCCTGCAGGAACTCGCGTGCCTGTCCGCGCTGCGGGCGCACGTTGCGGTAGGCGTGGGCCAGGTAACAGAAGCGCAACGGCGGCTCCGCATTGGCGTAGCGGGTGGCGACCAGCCGCGCGATCGGGATCGTCATGTCCGAGCGCAGTACGAGGACGTTGCCGTGTTCGTCGAACATCCGATAGGCGGCCTGGGTGCCGAGGTTGAGCGTGCGTTCGTACTCGAGCGCCGGCGTGTACACCTCTCCGTAGCCGGCCCGCTCGAACACCCCGCGGATCCGGTCGGTCATCGCCCGCAGCTCGCGCATCTCGTCGGGCAGGACGTCTCGCGTTCCGCTGGGAATGCGATCGATCATCGGCGTCGATGTGCTGTTGGTGCGTCGGCTACCAGGACTGCTTGCGCTGCTCACACCGCCGCGGGAACGTCGTCCAGCCGCTCGATCCGCGCACCGAGCTCTCGCAGGCGCTCATCGATCCGCTCGTAGCCGCGATCGATCTGACTGATGTTGCCGATCTGGGTCTGACCGTCGGCACACAGCGCGGCGATCAACATCGCCATCCCGGCCCGGATGTCGGGCGACTCGACCCGCTGCCCGCGCAGACGCCGGGGCCCGACGACGATCGCCCGGTGCGGGTCGCAGATCGTGATCGCGCCGCCCATCATCACCAGCTTGTCCGTGAAGAACAGGCGGTTCTCGAACATCTTCTCGTGGATGATCACCGACCCCTCGGCCTGGGTGGCGAGGGCGACGGCGATGCTGGTCAGATCGGCGGGGAACGCCGGCCACGGTCCGTCCTCGACCTTCGGCATGTACTCGCCGTCGTCGTTGCGGATCACGAGCCTCTGGTTAGCGGGCACGATCACGTCCGCCCCTCTCACCTCGCTGCGGAGCCCGAGACGGTCGAACACGAGGCGGATCATCCGCAGGTCCTCGGGGACCGTGTCCTTGACGATCAGCTCGCCGCCCGTGACGCCGGCCAGCGCCATGAACGACCCGATCTCGATGTGGTCGGGCGCGATCGTGTGAGTGCAGCCACGCAGCCGACCGGTCCCGTGGACGGTCATCACGTTTGAGCCGATTCCGTCGATCGAGGCGCCCATCGCGACCAGCATCCGCGCCAGGTCCTGCACGTGAGGTTCGGAGGCCGCGTTGCGGATCACGGTTGGGCCTCGGGTGAGGGCAGCCGCCATCAACGCGTTCTCGGTCGCCATCACCGATGGTTCGTCCATCAGGAAGTCGCACGGGCTCAACCCCAGCGACGGTGCGGTCAGGACGACGTCGGCGTCCTGGTGCTCCACCGACGCGCCGAGCGCCCGGAACGCGTCCAGGTGCGGATCGAGCCTCCTGCGGCCGATGACGTCACCGCCCGGCGGTGGCATGTGAGCGCGCCCGAAGCGCGCCAGCAGCGGGCCGGCGAGCAGAAACGACGCCCTGATCCGTTCGGCCAGGTCGCTGTCCACCTGGTGGCGGTCGACCATCGAGGAGTCGATCAGCACCTCGCCACGGGCGAGCCACGTCACCCTCGCGCCGAGGCCCTCGATCAGGTTCGTCATCGCGTCGACGTCGCTGATCCGCGGGACGTTGCGCAGGATCACCTCGTCCTCGGTCAGCATGCACGCGGCCAGGATCGGCAACGCGCCGTTCTTGTTGCCGGCAGGAACGATCGTGCCCGACAGCGGCACCCCGCCTTCGATGACAAACTTTTCCATGGGTGGCTTCCCCTTCGTCGCTCTCGAGCGGGGGCTCCCCAGCGTAGCTGGTGAAGGCGTGTCTAGCGCTCCGGTCCGGGCGGCCAGGCCGGTCCCCGAGCGCTCAGCTAGGGTAGAAGACATGCAGGAGGAGATTTCGCGAGACGAGGCCTGGACCCTCCTTTGCGAGTGGACCCAGTCGGAGTCTCTGCGGCGCCACATGCTGGCCGTGGAGGCGGCGATGCGCGCCTACGCGCCCCGGTTCGACGGCGACGTCGAGCTCTGGGGGCTCACTGGCCTGATGCACGATCTCGACTACGAGCGCTACCCGAATCTCGAGGACGGCCATCCCCGCTACGCGCTGCGGGAGCTCGAGGCGCGCGGTTACCCGCCCGAGCTCGTCCGCGCGGTCGCGTCACACGCCGATTTCCTCGGGGTACCGCGTGAGACCCCGATGGAGAAGACGTTGTTCGCCGTGGATGAGCTGTCCGGATTCGTCCTCGCGGTGGCCTACGTCCGGCCCGATGGCCTCGTCGGCATGACGCCGAAGTCGGTCAAGAAGAAGCTCAAGCAGCCCAGCTTCGCCGCGGCCGTCAACCGCGAGGAGCTCCGTCACGGCGCCGAGGAGCTCGGGGTCGATTTCGACGAGCATCTCCAGATCGTGATCGACGCGCTGGCCGCCCGGCGCGAAGAGCTGATGCCCGCCGCTGGCGCGGCGTAGGCGTCGGCGGTCTTGCCGCGGGTGCGGCGTAGGCGCCGGCGGTCTTGCCGCCGGTGCGGCGTAGGCGCCGGCGGTCTTGCCGCGGGTGCGGCGTAGGCGTCGGCGCGGTCCTGGCACCGGTGCAGCGTAGGCGCCGGCGCGGTCCCGGCACCGGCGTGCCCCGGTCCTCTTCCCCCGCCCGCCGGGTCCGCCCCAGCTGCCCGGCTTTGATGCGGCCGTCTTGGCTAAGGTCCGAGCATGGCCGGAGAAATCACGATCGTCGTCCTTGAGGGAGACGAAACCGGGCAGGAGCTGCTCGAGCAGTCGCTGCGTGTGCTCGACCCCTCCGTGCTTGGGCTTGACCTCGAGCTCTTGCGGTTCGACCTCTCGCTCGAGAACCGCCGCGCCACGTCCAACCAGATCGTGACCGACGCCGCAGTCGCGATGCGCGACGCCGGGCTCGGCCTGAAGGCGGCCACGATCACTCCCGAGGGAGCCGGCGACGTCGGCTCACCCAACCGGATCCTCCGCGAGCAGGTCGACGGAAAGGTGATCGTCAGGACCGCTCGCCGCCTGCCGGGCGTCACGCCGATCGCGGGCGTCCACTACCCGATCTCGGTGGTGCGAATGGCCGTAGAGGACGCCTATGGCGCCGAGGAGTCCCGCGACGGCAAGGCGGGCTCGCCCGAGGAAGTCGCTTACCGACGAGAACGGATCACGCGTTCCATCTGCCGCGGCGTCGCCGAGTACGCGTTCCGGACCGCGGAGAGGATGAACGCGCGGGTCTACGGCGGCCCCAAGTGGACCGTCTCACCCGTGTACGAGGGCATGTTCAAGGAGGAGATGGACCTCGCCGCCCAGCGGCACCCTGGGGTCGCCTATCAGCCCGTGCTGATCGACGCGACGTATGCGGGCCTGCTGTCCGGCGCCGCCGACGTGCCACTTGTGATCCCGGCGCTGAACCGCGACGGGGACTGTCTCTCCGACCTCGTGCTCCCGATGTTCGGCTCGATCGCGGGCGCCGAGTCGGTGCTGCTGTCGTTCGACGACGAGTATGCGACGACGGTCGCGATGGCCGAGGCCCCCCACGGCACGGCGCCAGCCCTCCAGGGCAAGGACCTCGCGAATCCCCTTGCGATGATCCTGGCCTGCGGCGCGGTCCTCCGCTACGCCGCTGAGCGCAACGGAGCCCAGGCCGAGCGCGCCTCTCGAGCGGTCTATGAAGCATCGCTGGAGACCGTCGCCGCGGGCGTCCGGACCCCCGACCTCGGCGGTCACGCCAGCACGACGGAGTTCACCGAAGCGGTCGTGGACCGGGTGCGCACGAAGCTCGATATCTGGTCCTCGTTGTGACCCATTTCACCGTTCGTAGACATAACGCGTAGCCCGCAATTCCGTCCGAGCTCTGCCCTACTCTCTCGAACATATGTTCCAGGCTTCAGCTAACCGCCTGCGTACCCTTTTGAGGTGGGCCGAGGACGTCCTCGGCGCCCCGGAGGACGATGCGCCGGCACCCCACCACAACTTCATCTCGCACCCGCACCGGCGTCCGCTGCGCTGGGAGCGCGCCCGCCGCCCGGGTACTGTCGCCGCTCGTCCCGCCCACTGCATCTCGCCTGTACGGGCGAGCCCGGGCGCCACGCGCCGCGACCCTGCCGCTCGGTAGCGAACCGTCCCCGTCCCCGCGCCCGCGGGCCCTCGCGACGCGCGAGTCGATGGCGCCGGCGGGCTCTGGTGGCGCGCTACGCATCTCGCCGGCGGGCCGTGGCGACGCGCTGGCGCACGACGCCGGCGGGTCCCCCCGCCGCCTAGCGGAACGTGATCAAGAAGCTGATCACCCCACTCGGCTCCCCGGTGGTCTGGGTGTTGCCGGATGCGATCAGGCTGATGATGACCGCGATGAACGTGCCCAGCCCGAGCACGACGCAGACGACGAGCAGCACGAACACCTGTGGGTTCTCGCGAAAGTAGGCGATGAGGCCGCGCACAGGCCTTAGATCGTGCCACGTAGAGTCGGCCGAGGCACCAGCACGCCGCATTTAGGCGAGCGTGGCAGCATGGAGGCGGTGACCGATCGACCCAGCGCCGGCAATCCGGACGGCGAAGCCATCACCCCGGAGGGCCTCGAGGCCGTGAAGGCCGAGCTCGGACAGCTCGAGACCGTGGGCCGTCGTGAGATCGCGAAGCGGATCCTTACCGCCCGCGAGCACGGCGATCTGAGTGAAAACGCTGAATACCACGCCGCCAAGGAGGATCAGGCGCACCTCGAGACGAGGATCAAGCGGCTGCGAGGGCGCCTTCTCAACGCCGTGGTCGTCGAGCGAAACACCGAGGACGTAGTCTTGTCGTTCGGACGGACCGCGGAGATCGTCGACGAAGGCACAGGCGAGGTCCACACGTGGACCGTGGTGGGAGCTGCAGAGACCGATCGCGCGGCCGGCAAGATTTCCGATCAGTCGCCCGTGGCCAAGGCGCTCCTGGGCCATGCGCCCGGAGAGGTCGTCGAGGTCGAGACGCCTCGCGGGGTCCGCAAGCTGCGGATCGAGCGTCTGCTCTAGTGCGCCACCAGCAAAACGACCCCGTCCGCGGTGACGAACGGGGTCGAGAATAAGCAAAAAACCGGCGGCGACCTACTCTCCCAGGCCCTTGCGAGCCAAGTACCATCGGCGCTGAGGGGCTTAACGGCTCTGTTCGGAATGGGAAGAGGTGTTTCCCCCTCGCAATAGCCACCGGAAACCGGTAGAGACCGCCCCTCGCGGGCCTTCAAAACTACACAGTGCCAATGCACGGATATCAAAATATCCGTCAAGCCCTCGACCCATTAGTACCGGTCTCCTACGGATGTCACCATCCTTCCAGATCCGGCCTATCAACCTGGTGGTCTACCAGGGGTCTTACTCCCTCTAGGGGATGGGAGAGTTCATCTCAAGGTCGGCTTCCCACTTAGATGCTTTCAGCGGTTATCCGATCCGCACGTAGCTAACCTGCAGTGCCCTTGGCAGGACAACAGATACACCAGAGGTGCGTTCATCCCGGTCCTCTCGTACTAGGGACGAATCCTCTCAACTCTCCAACGCCCACGGCAGATAGGGACCGAACTGTCTCACGACGTTCTGAACCCAGCTCGCGTACCGCTTTAATGGGCGAACAGCCCAACCCTTGGGACCTACTTCAGCCCCAGGATGCGACGAGCCGACATCGAGGTGCCAAACCGGGCCGTCGATGTGGACTCTTGGGCCCGATAAGCCTGTTATCCCCGGAGTACCTTTTGTCCGTTGAGCGACGGCGCTTCCACTTGCTACCGCCGGATCACTAAGGCCTGCTTTCGCACCTGCTCGACCTGTCGGTCTCGCAGTCAAGCTCCCTTGCTGCCTTTACACTCTACGCACGATTTCCGACCGTGCTGAGGGAACCTTTGCGCGCCTCCGTTACATTTTGGGAGGCGACCGCCCCAGTCAAACTACCCACCTGTCACTGTCCGGCGCCCGGATTCACGGCGCACCGTTAGAGATCCAATACACCAAGGGTGGTATCTCAAGGTTGGCTCCACGCCAGCCGCAGCCGGCGCTTCCAAGCCTCCCACCTATCCTGAGCGAAATGCATCGAACCCCAATACCAAGCTGTAGTAAAGGTTCACGGGGTCTTTCCGTCTAGCCGCGGGTACTCGGCATCTTCACCGAGACTGCAATTTCACCGAGCCCCTCGTTGAGACAGCGTTCAAGTCGTTACGCCATTCGTGCAGGTCGGAACTTACCCGACAAGGAATTTCGCTACCTTAGGACCGTTATAGTTACGGCCGCCGTTTACCGGGGCTTAGTTTCGGTGCTTCGAGCCGAAGCCCTAACACCTCCACGTAACCTTCCGGCACCGGGCAGGCGTCAGCCCCTATACGTCGTCTTACGACTTAGCAGAGACCTGTGTTTTTGGTAAACAGTCGCTTGAACCTATTCACTGCGGCCCTCTCGGGCTTCCCTCGCGAAGAGGTTCACCCTACTGGGGCGCCCCTTATCCCGAAGTTACGGGGCGATTTTGCCGAGTTCCTTAACGAGGGTTATCTCGATCACCTTAGTGTTCTCCACTTGCCCACCTGTGTCGGTTTTGGTACAGGCACGCGCTTCCTCCCTAGAGGCTTTTCTCGGAGGCTTGGCATCCGGGACTCGCCGGCTTAGAGCCAGCTGGCATCGCACCTCAGGTTATGCGGCCCCGGATTTTCCTAGGGCCACCCCTACATGCTTACCCCAGGACAACCATCGCCTGGGATCCCATAGCCTTCCTCGTCCCCCCATCGGTCAAACGGAAGCAACGTGGTACGGGAATATCAACCCGTTGGCCATCGACTACGCCTTTCGGCCTCGCCTTAGGTCCTGACTAACCCTGAGCAGACGAACTTTACTCAGGAAACCTTGGGCAATCGGCGGAGGGGATTCTCACCCCTCTTTCGTTACTCATGCCGGCATTCTCACTTCCGCCGCCTCCACGGCTGGCTTACGCCGCCGCTTCGCTGGCGCCGGAACGCTCTCCTACCGCGCGATCGGTCCGAAGACCTCACGCACCCGCAGCTTCGGTGATTAGCTTGAGCCCCGTTACATTGTCCGCGCTCGAACACTTGACCAGTGAGCTGTTACGCACTCTTTCAAGGGTGGCTGCCTCTAAGCCAACCTCCTGGTTGTCTGGGCATTCGAACATCGTTTCCCACTTAGCTAACACTTAGGGACCTTAGCTGGCGGTCTGGGCTGTTTCCCTCTTGACGCTGAAGTTTATCCCCCAGCAACTGACTCCCGGAGTAACCGTGACGGTCTTCGGAGTTTGCCTGAAGTCGGTAACCTGGTAGGGCCCCTAGTCCAAACAGTGCTCTACGGCCGCCACGGAATTTATCCGAGGCTATACCTAAATATATTTCGGAGAGAACCAGATATCACTGAGCTTGATTAGCCTTTCACTCCGACCCACAGGTCATCCGCCCAGTTTTCAACCTAGGTCGGTTCGGTCCTCCACGAGGTCTTACCCCCGCTTCAACCTGCCCATGGGTAGCTCGCTCAGCTTCGGGTCTACCGCCTACGACTATGTCGCCCTATTCGGACTCGCTTTCGCTACGGCTCCGCTCATCGCTTAACCTTGCCGCAGACGAGTAACTCGCCGGCTCGTTATGCAAAAAGCACGCGGTCACGGCACAAGTGCCGCTCCCACCGCTTGTAGGCACGCGGTTTCAGGTACTATTTCACTCCCCTTCCGGGGTACTTTTCACCTTTCCCTCACGGTACTAGTCCGCTATCGGTCACCAAGGAGTACTTAGCCTTGGAGGGTGGTCCCCCCAGGTTCAGTCCGCGTTTCACGGGTGCGGACTTACTCAGGAACATCTGCGGAAGATCGTGCGATTTCGTCTACGGGACGATTGCCTTCTGTGGTGCGTGGTTCCACACGCTTCGACTATCACACGATTTTGTAACTTCCGCCGGATCGGCCACGATCCGGACCAGACGTCCTACAACCCCCGACGCGCAACGCGTGGCCGCTTACACACGCCGGGTTTGGGCTGTTCCCTTTTCGCTCGCCACTACTCAGGGAGTCTCGGTTGATTTCCTTTCCTCGGGGTACTGAGATGTTTCACTTCCCCCGCTTGTCCTCGCCGCGCCTATGTGTTCAGCGCGGGATAACGTCGCATTACCGACGTTGGGTTTCCCCATTCGGGCATCCGCGGGTCAATGGCTATTCAGCGCCTAACCGCGGCTTATCGCAGCCGTTCACGCCCTTCTTCGACTCTTGGTGCCAAGGCATCCACCATGTGCCCTTACTATCTTGACGGTGATCTTTTGGGAAGAGCCTTGCGGCTCTGCCCGGTGATACCCGTGTCATTGGCTACTGTGCAGTTTTCAAGGTCCGCGAAGAGGCGAAACTCGCCGATCAGTAGCCCGGGACGGTGTCCAGCGAGCAGCCGGCGGCGAGCCGGTCTCTCAAAACTCAACAGCATGTGGGCCGCCTCGGTCCGGGCGAGTGCCCGTTCCGTGCGACCTGCCAGATTCGGTCGACATTCCTAGTGTCCGGTCGCGCTCGAGGAGAGCGCCGCGGAGCTCGAGAGCTCGAACGACGATCCTCCGGCGACCGGTGCCCTCGCGAGGAGGGCTCCCTAGAAAGGAGGTGATCCAGCCGCAGCTTCCGCTACGGCTACCTTGTTACGACTTCACCCCAGTCACGAGCCCCACCTTCGACGGCTCCCTCCCAAAAGGGTTAGGCCACCGGCTTCGGGTGTTGCTCACTCCCATGGTGTGACGGGCGGTGTGTACAAGGCCCGGGAACGTATTCACCGCGGCAGTGCTGATCCGCGATTACTAGCAACTCCGCCTTCATGCAGGCGAGTTTCAGCCTGCAATCCGAACCGAGACGCGCTTTAAGGGATTCGCTCCACCTCGCGGTATCGCAGCCCTCTGTACGCGCCAATGTAGCACGTGTGTAGCCCTGGACATAAGGGGCATGATGACTTGACGTCATCCCCACCTTCCTCCGGTTTGTCACCGGCAGTCTCGCATGAGTCCCCAACTAAATGCTGGCAACATGCGACGGGGGTTGCGCTCGTTGCGGGACTTAACCCAACATCTCACGACACGAGCTGACGACAGCCATGCACCACCTGTGATCCTGCCCCGAAGGGAAACCGTGTTTCCACGGCGGTCAGGAACATGTCAAGCCCAGGTAAGGTTCTTCGCGTTGCGTCGAATTAAACCACATGCTCCGCTGCTTGTGCGGGCCCCCGTCAATTCCTTTGAGTTTTAGCCTTGCGGCCGTACTCCCCAGGCGGGGCACTTAATGCGTTAGCGTCGGCACGGGGGGAGTCGACACCCCCCACACCTAGTGCCCATCGTTTACAGCGTGGACTACCAGGGTATCTAATCCTGTTTGCTCCCCACGCTTTCGCGTCTCAGCGTCAGTACCGTCCCAGCGAGCTGCCTTCGCCATTGGTGTTCCTCCTGATATCTGCGCATTTCACCGCTACACCAGGAATTCCACTCGCCTCTTCCGGACTCTAGCTCGACAGTTTCCACCGGCATTCCAGGGTTGAGCCCTGGACTTTCACAGCGGACTTATCGAGCCGCCTACACGCTCTTTACGCCCAATGATTCCGGACAACGCTTGCCCCCTACGTATTACCGCGGCTGCTGGCACGTAGTTAGCCGGGGCTTCTTCTGAAGGTACCGTCACTCCAGCCGGCTATTCACCGACGAAGCTTCGTCCCAACTGAAAGGGGTTTACAACCCGAAGGCCTTCTTCCCCCACGCGGCGTTGCTGCGTCACGCTTTCGCGCATTGCGCAAGATTCCCCACTGCTGCCTCCCGTAGGAGTCTGGGCCGTGTCTCAGTCCCAGTGTGGCTGATCGTCCTCTCAGACCAGCTACCCATCGTTGCCTTGGTGAGCCGTTACCTCACCAACAAGCTAATGGGCCGCGGGCCCATCCCGATGCGGAGGCCGAAGCTTCCTTTCCCCAGCGGCCTTATGGCCGGAGGGCACATTCGGTATTAGCCCGAGTTTCCTCGGGTTGTCCCAATCATCGGGGCAGGTTACCCACGTGTTACTCACCCGTTCGCGGCTTTGCCCCAGGCCGAAGCCTGGTTCGTCGCTCCACTTGCATGTGTTAGGCACGCCGCCAGCGTTCGTCCTGAGCCAGGATCAAACTCTCCGTGAAGAACTACTGACGGGCGATCGCGAGACCACCCGCCTTCACAAAGAGTCGTCAGGGATTACAACCCGCGACAACACGGTGCGACTGTTGTCGCACCAGCCGCGGGCAAAAACCTGGGTCTGTCCCTGGTGGGATCAGACCCTTGCGCTCACACGAGGAGGCCCGCGTACACGTGAGGGCCTCGGAGCGCAAGACGGGGTTCAATTTCTGGCACCGCCGCCTGAGCGACTCACGGATGAGTCGAGCGGGCGACGGGTCGAACCTGGACACACTCCTCGACCGAGGGATCGGCCGAGAGTGCGCATGCTGTTGAGTTTTCAAAGACCGTCGCACCTCTTCGGAAAGGGGTTTCCTTTCCAGCGGCACGCCCGGGACCCGAAGCAGGATCCCGGGGCGGACCGACAAGTATAGCGCTCAACAGGGGGCGCCGGGAAGGCCCGCCCCACGATTCCGAGACTCGGAACTGCGGGCGGCGGACAATAGCGCCCACGGCGTGACGACGGCGTGCCGCCAAGGCCTTTCCATGCCAGACGGGCCGCCTGGGTTGTGGGCATCTCGTCAGCCCAGGCGCCCACGCCTCGGGCGCCGGCGCGGGAGGCTCCTCAAAAACCACCACTATGTGAGGGTTTTTGAGCAGCCTCAACCGTTCTGGGCCGATGCTCGCCCCTGCTGCCCTTGTAGGCGGTCAGCTCTGGCGCTTCGTTTGCTCGGTGGCTGTCGACTCTCGGCTCGCGGGCGCTGCGCGCCCCTGCTGCCCTTGCAGGCGTTCAGCTCTGGCGCTTCGTTTGCTCGGTGGCTGTCGACTCTCGGCCCGCGGGGCGCTGCGCGCCCCTGCCGCCCTTGTAGGCGGTCAGCTCTGGCGCTTCGTTTGCTCGGTGGCTGTCGACTCTCGGCCCGCGGGGCGGCTGTGACGGCGGTCGGCTCGGGTTGGCGGGCGGCTCGGTAAAGGCGCTGGGGAAGGGGCGGGAACGGGGGCGATCGCGGCCCGTTTCGATGGTGCACAACACGCCAATCTTGGGCCGGATGGCGAGGCCTGTCGGATTGTGCACGAAGAGTGTGCTCAGTACGACAGGGCTTGGATCTGGCGCCGGTGTTGACGCGCTATGCACCATCCCCGTGACAGCTTCAACACGCTCCCGTCACAGAGTCGCAACTCCCGGCACAAAGTCGCAAGGAAGACCCGCGTGAGCGCCCCGGACTCCACGCCACCGGACAATTTGGGCGATCCGAGCAGGCAAAAGGCCCCGCCGGCGCCTGTCGACCGCCCTCACCGACCCCTCCTTGGCCGTCGTGCTGTGGGGGCGCGTTGGGGGCCTGTAGGGCCGCGTGTGGGGGCGCGTTTGGCCTGGTGGGGCGCTGTGCGCGCTGTGGTGGTCCGCTCTAGGACGCGTGGCGCCACGTGGCGCCACGTGGCGGCCGTGGCGGCCGGTCGGCCCGGTAAAGGCGCGCCGCGGCCCGCCCCACAGGCCCCCGCCCCCTACGACACCACCTGCACCGTCACCGTCCGCGTCCGCGGCCGGTCGTCGAAGTCGATCAGCACGAGCTGCTGCCAGGTTCCGAGCGCCAGGCGCCCGTCGACGAGCGGGACCGACTCCGACGGGCCGATGACCGCGGCTCGCAGGTGGGCATGAGCGTTGGTGTCGTGGTTCAGGCGGTTGTGCTCGTAGTCGCCCTGCGGAGGGATCAGGCGGTCCAGGAGCTGTTGAAGGTCGAGGACGCCACCGGGCTCGTGCTCCATCGTCGTCACCGCCACCGTCGAGCCGGTGGCGAAGACGGTCACGATGCCCCGCTCGACTCCTGAGGTCGCCACCACCCGGGCCACGCCTTCGGTGATGTCGACGATGTCGCCGTTACCCGGGGTCTCCAGGCGCAGCAGCCCGCCGTGAACCGCCATCAGCCACCCGCGCCGCGCACCGAGACCCGCGCGAACCGCCGCTTGCCTAGCTGCAGAATCTTGCCGTCGACCTCCTCGGGGCTCACGTCGAGGGAGCCGTTGGTGACCTGGAGCCCGTCGAGTCTGACGCCGCCCTGCCCCAGGCTTCGCCTGGCTTCCGAGGTCGAAACCCCGAATGCATGGGCAATTAGCGCCGGCAGATGGATGGTCCCGCCAGCGTCCCATTCGACCACCGGCGCATCCTCGGGAAGCTCGTGGCGGACGTGCAGGCGATCGAACTCGGCCTGGGCTCGCGCGGCCGCCTCGGCGCCGTGGAAGCGCTCGACGAGCGCCCGCGCAAGTGCCCGTTTGGCGTCACGCGGGCTCGCCCCGGACGGAGGGTCCGACCCGATCAGCAGCGAGTACCACTCGCCGAGCGACTCGTCCGGGATGCTGAGCGTCTTGCCGTACATCTCCTCGGGCGGGTCGGTGACGCCGATGTAATTGCCGAACGACTTCGACATCTTGCGCTCCCCGTCGGTCCCGGTCAGCAGCGGGGTGGTGAGGATCACCTGCCCGGGCTGGCCGTAGGCGCGCTGGATGTCGCGGCCGAGGAGGAGATTGAAGGTCTGGTCAGTCCCGCCGAGCTCGACGTCGGCCTCGATCGCCACCGAGTCGTAGCCCTGAAGGAGCGGGTAGAGCAGCTCCAGCACGGAGATGGGTTCGCGCGCGTGAAAGCGCTTGGAGAAGTCGTCACGTTCCAGGAGCTGCGCGACGGTCGTCGTACGCAGCAGCGCCAGCAGCTCGGTCATCGGCATGTCGAGCCATTCGCTGTTGAAACGCACCTCGAGTCGCTCGGAACGCAGGACTTTGCCCGCCTGGGCCTGGAACGTGCGAGCATTGGTGTCGATCTGCTCGGGCGCAAGCACGGGCCGCGTGCTGGAACGGCCGCTCGGATCACCCACTCGCGCGGTGAAGTCGCCGATGATCAAGACGACGGTGTGACCGAGATCCTGAAACTCACGGAGCTTCTGAAGCACGACTGTGAAACCGAGGTGAATATCCGGCGCCGTGGGGTCGATCCCCAACTTGACGCGGAGCGGCCGGCCGAGCGCGAGCCGCTCGTCGAGCGCGCCTTCAGGCAGGCAATCGACCGCGTTTCGCGCCAGCCACGCAGCCTGCTCTTGATAACTCGATTTGGGCATGAGCGATGGCGCCAGAGGCTCCTGCCGCGCCGAAGAGTCCATCCGGGGCAATGCTAGACTCTCGCCTCCGTCGAGACCGCTGCCCGATGCCGTCCGGGCGCCGCAGTCTCACCTCGGATCGCGCGGGCGCACAATCACCGTTGCGGTCTTTCTGATCGCATGAGCGTCGACGTCGACATTTCCAAGCCGGGCGAGGAGCCCGGCGAGCCGATTCCATTTGCCCCGCCGAAGCGGCGTCGCTGGCGACGCGGTCCGCGCGGCCCCGAGCGCCCGCCCAAGCCGCGGCTGCGCAAGCTCCGACTGCTGTTCGTCCTGGCCGGCTTCGGCGCCCTCGCTTTCATCTCGACGATCTTCGGGATGATGATGGCGGTCGCCTCGGATCTGCCGCAGATCGAGAACCGGGCGGTGTACAAGAAGGCGGCCAACTCCTACCTCTACGACGATCGGTGGCGGCCGATCGGGATCTTCGCGCCGCCGAACAACGCCGTGATCGACTCCTTCCAGCAGGTGTCCCCGTGGATGCGCAGGGCGATCGTCGCGGTCGAGGACAAGCGGTTCTGGACGGACCCCGGGGTCGACATCCGCGGTATCGCACGCGCCTTCCTCGCCGACGTGACCGGCGGCTCGCGGCAGGGCGCCTCGACGATCGCCCAGCAGTTCGTGAAGAACGCCCTCTCGGAGGAGGACAACCGCACGATCTTCGAGAAGCTGAGAGAGGCTGCGCTCGCCTATCACCTGACCCGCGAGTGGTCCAAGACGAAGATCCTGCAGGAGTACCTGAACTCGATCTACTTCGGGAACGGCGCGTACGGCATCGAGTCAGCAGCGCGCGTCTACTTCGGTAAGCAGCTCGGCTACACCCCGGCGGCGACCGCCGACACGAGCATCCCCGATGAGCCAGCTCCGCCTCCGGGCGGAGCTCGGTGCGGCGACGGCGACCTGCCCAGGTGCGCCTCGCTCCTCACCCCGGCGCAATCCGCGCTGCTCGCCGGGATGGTCGCGTCGCCGACCGGGTTCGATCCGGTTCTGAACAAACCGGCCGCCACGGCACGGCGCGACCTCGTCCTCACGGACATGTTCCAGCAGCACGCCATCACGCGCGCCGAATGGACGAACGGGAGGAATACGCCGCTCCCGACGGCCAGCGACATCCAGCAGCCGGAGGAGCCGACGCTCGCGCCGTACTTCACGAGCTGGCTGCGCCCCCAGATCATCTCCGCCCTCGAGCACCGGCATGTCCCCGCGAACGTCGCCGAATACCGCGCCTACTACGGCGGGCTGAAGATCAGGACCTCGCTCGACCTCGATATGCAGCGTGCGGCCGAGCAGGCGGTCAGCGCCGAGCTGCCGTACGGCTCGGGGTTGCCGTCAGCATCGTTGGTCGCGATCGACAACAAGACGGGTGAGGTTCGGGCGATGGTCGGCGGACCGCTGCCGAACGGCCAGCAGGACTACAAGGACTTTCCGTTCAACCTCGCCACCGAGGGCCACCGCCAGCCCGGTTCGGCGTTCAAGCCGTTCACGCTCGCGGTGGCGCTGCTCTCGGGCAAGTACGGCCCGGATTCGATCATCGACTCGGCGCCGCAGAACTTCATCGTGCCCAACAGCGCGGGCAAGGAGCACTTCATCGTCCACAACTTCGGCAACACGTACTCCGGACCGATCACGCTCGCCGACGCGACCGCGATCTCCGACAACTCGGTGTTCTCCCAGGTCGGCATCAGTCTCGGCACGAGCAAGATCGCGAAGATGGCCAAGAACATGGGCATCCGGTCGCCGGTCTCGAACAACTACGCGATGATCCTCGGCGGCCTCAAGGAGGGCGTGACGCCACTAGACATGGCCCACGCGTACGAGACGCTGGCGACCGGCGGAGTCCGCGTCTACAACCCCCGCCTCGGGGCGCCGCACGAGGGACCCACGGGGATCGCGCAGATCAACTGCCCCGCCCACGTATGCGGGGGCTCGGCGAAGACGATCGTCGACAAGCCGACGTACAAGCGGATCATTCCCGAGAGCATCGCCGCCACTGTGCAGGAGCTACTACAGGGAGTGGTCGAGCACGGAACCGGCACGAGTGCACAGATCCCGGGCGTGATGGTCGCCGGTAAGACCGGCACCACCACGAACTACGGCGACGCTTGGTTCGTCGGCTGGACGCCTCAGCTGACGACGGCCGTCTGGGTCGGGTTCCCGAAGGGGCTGATCTCGATGGCGACCGACTTTGACGGCGGCCCCGTCGAAGGCGGGACCTATCCGGCGATCATCTGGCAGAACTTCATGACCCAGGCGCTACAGATCCTCGCCGCCGAGCACCCCAAGAGCGCCAAGTCGATCGATAACTCGAGCACGACGGGGTCAGTCAACACGGGCTCGGGGTCGGCCGCGTCCGTGCCGCCGACCACTGGAGGCGGTGGCGGAGGCGGGACCCCCGGTGCCACTGGAGGTGGAGCAGGGGCCGGCGGCGGCGCGACCGGTGGCGCGGGCGGCACTGGCGCTGGCGGCGGGACCACCGGCGCCGGCGGCGCCACAGGTGGCGGTGGCGGTGGCGCGACAGGTGGCGGTGGCGGCACCGGCGGCGGTGGCGGTGGCGCCACGGGTGGCGGTGGCGGGACCGGGGGCGGTGGTGGCGCCACGGGCGGGGGTGGCGGCACCGGCGGCGGTGGTGGAAACGGGGGCGGCGGTGGCGGCTCGGGCTCCGGCGGCGCCGGTCTCGGCGGTGGCGGAGGCTCCGGCTAGCACGCTGGCGGCGCCGGTCTCGGCGGTGGCGGAGGCTCCGGCTAGGCTAGGACGCTGCTCGCGCCCGCACGGGCCGCGACAGAAATCGGCTTCCGGCGGCGGAGAACCGCCACGGCAGCTCGGCCGCCTTGGTGATCCCGATCCGCTCGTCGACCGACACCTCCGGCTGTTCCCAGTCGGATGGCCGCTCGGAGATGAACACGGGGCCTTTCGCCAAATCGACGCCGTTGTGGAAGAGCTCGATCGCGAGCGCCTGGGTCAGCTTGCCCGGCCCCGAGCACAGATCCTCGACCCGCTCGACCCGTCGCCGCGCACGCATCTCCTCGAGACCCCAGGACGGCTCGAGCGCGCGGATCAGCACGGCGGCGCCGACGCCGGCCGGCTCGCATACCGCGTTCAGGCACGCGTGGATGCCATAGGAGAGGTAGACGTAGGCGCGCCCCGGCGGTCCGAACAGTGTCCGAGTTCGGGGCGTCAGCCCCACGAACGCGTGAGACGCAGGCTCGGAGTGGTGGTAGGCCTCGGTCTCGACGATCACGCCCGACGTATCGCCGTGGCTGACGACACAGCCGATCAGGTCCGGCGCCACCTCGAGTACGGGGCGGTCGTAGAACTCGGCGTCAAGCACTAAACGCCTACCGCTGCGCGAGCACGGTCGAGCTGCTCACGGACCCGCGCCAGGCTCGTCCCGCCCTCCGACACCTTCGACTCGAGCCACGCGCCATCGCGGAGCACCGCGTAGAACTCCTCGTCGAGCGCGGGCGAGTGCTCGGCGAGCTGCTCGGGACTGAGCTCCGATAGCGGCACGCCCTGATCGATTGCCTGCCGTACGATCCCGGCGACGATCCCGTGCGATTCGCGGAACGGAATGCCCCGCCGGACCAGCAGGTCGGCAATGTCCGTGGCTGCCAGGAACTCATCGGTCGCGGCGGCGGCGAGGCTGTCGCGCCGGAACGAGATCGTCGCGAGTATGCCCTGCGCCGCGGCGAGGCACAGTTCGAGCGTGTCGACCGTGTCGAACAGGTGCTCCTTGTCCTCCTGCATGTCCTTGTTATAGGTGAGGGGCAGTCCGTGCAGGACGCCGTGGAGCGCGACCAGGTGGGCGGCGATCCGCGGGGCCTTCGCGCGCAACAGCTCGGCCGCGTCCGGATTCTTCTTCTGCGGCATGATCGAGGAGCCCGACGCCCAGGCGTCGGACACCTCGGCGAAGCCGAACTCCTCGCTGGACCACAGCACGATCTCGGCTCCGAGACGCGACAGATGCGTCGCGCACGTCGCCGCCGCCGCCAGATAGTCGAGGACGAAGTCTCGGTTCGAGACCGCGTCGATCGAGTTCTCTGCGGGCCGGGCGAATCCGAGCTCAGCGGCCAGAAAGCCGCGGTCGGTGTCGAAGTTGACGCCCGCCAGCGCGCCCGCCCCCAGCGGCAGCGCCGCCGTCGCGTCGACGACGCCGACAAACCGATCGCGATCCCGGACCAGCATCCACACGTACGCGAGCAGGTGGTGGCTCAGGTACACGGGCTGGGCCCGCTGCAGATGGGTGTAGCCGGGCATCGGCCAGTCGAGGTGGCGCTCGGCCACGTCGATCAGCGTCCGCGCCAGCGCCCCGATCGACGCCACCGCGCGCTCACCGGAGGCTCGGACGAACAGCGCCACGTCAGTCGCCACCTGGTCGTTGCGCGACCGCGCGGTGTGGAGCTTCCCGCCCACCGGTCCGGCGAGCTCGGTCACCCGGCGCTCGATCGCCATGTGGATGTCCTCGTCGCGATCGGCGAACGGAAACGCCCCGTCGGCGAGCTCGCGTCCGGCCTGCGTCAGCGCCTGGTCGAGCTCGTCGCGTTCGGCCTCGGAGATGATCCCCCGCGCCGCCAGCATCGCCGCGTGCGCCCGCGACTGCTCGACGTCATAGGGCCCGAGCCGGCGGTCGAACGCGATCGAGTCGTTCAGCCGGCGGAAAGCTGCGTCTTGTGGCTGCGAAAATCGCGACATCGGGCCGCCATGGTAGGCGAGACAAGTCACCGCAGATACGCGATCGACGTCCGATACGCCGTGTAGCTGATGTAGTGCCCGTGCAGCCACAGCAGCTTGATCAGGCCCTTGCCGCCACCGCGCGGGACGACCGGCCTGACATTGCCGGCGCCTGGCGTGCGGACGATGGTCGAGTGGCGCCAGGTGTAGCCCCCGTTGCTCGTCACCCACCGCTCGATCTCGAACCACCCATTGACCTTGCGGGACAAGTAGACGATGGAGGGATCGGCATGGTCGAGCGCGATTCCACCCGAGTACTCAGTCTCGATCGTGCCGGGGCTGATCGTCGGCCCGGCGAACGTCATGAAGTGGGAGACCCACCGCCGACCATTCCAACGCGCGTACCAATAGGCGTGATTCCTCACCGAGGGGAACGTCGCGTAGACGATCACCGGCCGCTTCCTCGAGTCGAGCGCCACGTCCCAGACCCAGCTCGACACGTGGGCTTTGGCGCCGTCGTAGACGAGGTCCCCCCGGTCCGGGAGGATCGGGCCGCTGCCGAGCCGCGCGATCGGGCGGCCGTCGGCGTGCCTGAGCCATCCGCCGCGGTACGCCGCGTAGTAGATGCTCGTCTTGGTCTCGCGAGGGTGGCCGTTTGTGAACGCGAACGCGATCGTGCCCAGCCCGTTCGTCGCGACCTTGACGTATGGTCGCTGGCCCGGATCGTGGATCACCTTCCGCGCCCGGCTCCAACGACCGTTCAAACCCCTGGTCTCATAGTCGGCGCTGTAGTCGGCGCCACGCCAGAACAGGTAGAGCTTGTCGCCCTCGCTGGAGAGCAGCACCGGGTTGGGATAGGTGAACCCGAGCCGGCCCGGCAGACGCGACTGGATCTCGTGCGCCGGCTCCCAGGCGTTGATGTCACCCGGGTTGACCGTCGTGCGGTAATTCATCATCCGGCCGTTGTGGCCCGACCAGAACACGGTGATCTGCTTGTCGGGCTCGACGAAAATTGCCGGCGCGCCGTGGTCGTCATGGAACAGATGGCCGACCACGAAGGTCTGTTGCACCCCGCACCCAGGGTCGAGCGCGGCGACCGTGACGTTCCCCGTCCAGCCAATCCAGCCCACGATCGTCTCGTCGTAGGGAGAGTTGATGTCGACCGCCCGGGGATCGGCGAACCACGACCACGACCCCTTTCCGAAGGTCCCGATCCGCCCCGCGGAGACGACCCGCACGGCCGCACCATTCGGGCACGACGCCGTCCGGGCCGACGGCGAGCGACCCGAGTGACCCGAGCGACGCGCAAACGCGAAGCCGGAACCCACTCCGAACCCGAGCGCCAGCGCCAGCGCGACGAGGGATGGCCGCAGCACGCGTCTCAGCGCAGACCCCCGTTCCGTGCTGACGCTCTACCGGCTCGGATCGCCGGAGCGTACTGCCGCGGCGCCCGGAGTGGCGGCGGTTCGCCGGCGCGGCTCCAACACGTCGCAGAGCGCCGCGGCGACCATGTCCACTTGACCCTCGGTCATCTCGGGGAAGAACGGCAGCGCGATCGAGCGCGCCGCGACGTCCTCGCACACCGGAAACTCCCCCTCACGGTGCCCGAACTGCTCGCGGTAGTAGCTCATCAGATGGACCGCCGGGAAGTAAGGCTTGCTCGGGACCCCGCGCGACCCCAGCTCGCGGACGACGGCATCCCGGTCGAGCCCTCGGGGCAACTGGACGACGTACACGAACCAACCGCGGCGGTTGCCTGCGGAATCGCGACACGGGAGCGACAGGCCCTCGATCGACTCCAGTGCCGATCGGTACAGGGACGCCGCCCTCGCCCGCCCTTCCAGCAGCGAATCGAGCCGCTCTAGTTGCGCCAGTCCGAGCGCGCAGGCGATGTCCGACAGGCGGTAGTTGTAACCGAGTCGGTCGTGGTCGAGCCAGCCCATGTCGGGGGCGCGGCCCTGGTTGCGCTCCGAGTCGATCCGCTCCTTCATCGCCTCGGAGGCCATCGTGACCATCCCCCCCTCGCCCGTCGTCAACTGCTTGTTCGGGTAGAAGCCGAACACGGCGGGATGACCCCGCCCCCCGACCGGAACGCCATCGGGATACATGGCGCCGAGCGCCTCGCAGGCGTCCTCGACGATCGGCAGCCCGAGCGCCTCGAAGCCGGCCATATCGCACGGGTATCCGAAGATGTGGACGGGCAGGATCGCGGCCGTCCGGTCCGAGACCGCCGCCGCCGCCGCGTCGACTGACAGGTTCAGCGTCAGCGGGTCGATGTCGGCGAACACCGGACGTGCGCGCTCGTAGACGGCGACGTTCGCGCTCGCGACGAACGAGAACGGACTCGTGATCACCTCATCACCCTCGCCCACCCCGACCGCGCGCAGCGCCAGATGCAGCCCCGCCGTGCCGCTCGACACCGCGCTCGCGAACGCGGCCCCGACCCGTGCCACGAACGCCCGCTCGAACTCGGCCAGCCGGGGCCCGAGCGACAGCTGGCCCGAGCGCAGCACCTCGAGCACGAGCTCCTCCTCGCGCGACCCGAGCACCGGGTGCGCGAGCGGTAGCGCCTGTCGCGAGGCGGGGCTCACGAGGCGGCGCCTGACCCCGAGCCCGACGCCGGCCGTGCCGCCAGCCCCGCAACCTGCATCCCATACTCCAAGGAATCGACCAGCGCTTCCCAGGAAGCCTCGATCACGTTCTCCGAGACCCCGATCGAGCCCCACACCTGCTCGCCGTCGGACGCGTCGAGCAGTACCCGGGTGACCGCGCCCGTGCCCTTCGTCTCGTCCAGGATCCGGACCTTGAAGTTGACGAGGTCGATGTCCGCCAGATGCGGATGGATCTCCACCAGCGCCTCGCGCAGCGCGCGGTCCAGCGCGTTCACGGGGCCGTTGCCCTCGGCCGTCCGGACGTAGCGCTCGCCGTCGACCCAGATCTTGATGGTCGCCTCCGTCTCGACGCGGCCGTCGGCACGCTTCTCGACGATCGCCCGCCACGACTCGAGCCGGAACAGCGGGTCGTACTCGCCAGTCTCGCGGCGCAGCAGCAGCTCGAATGAGCCGCCCGCCGCCTCGTAGTGGTATCCGCGGTGCTCGAGTTCCTTGACCCGGTCGACGACGCGGTTAGCGGCGAGGTCGTCCAGCGCGATACCGGCCTCGCGCGCGCGTGCGTGAACCGTCCCCTTGCCTGACAGCTCCGAGATCAGCACCTCCCGGCGGTTGCCCACGACCGCCGGATCGACGTGCTCGAACGTCGCCGGGTCGGCGGCGATTCCGGCGACGTGCATCCCACCCTTGTGAGCGAACGCGTTGCGCCCGACGTAGGGCTGATCGGGATCCGGAGTGAAGTTCAGGAGCTCGTCGAAGAAGTGCGCGGCGGGCGTGAGCGCCGCCAGCCGCTCCCCGCTCAGGCACTCGTAGCCGAGCTTCAGCTGCAGGTTGGGGATGATCGAGACGAGGTTCGCGTTTCCGCAGCGCTCCCCGTAGCCGTTCATCGTCCCCTGCACGTGTGTGGCCCCTTGCTGCACGGCGGCCAGCGAGTTCGCGACGCCGCAGCCCGCGTCGTCGTGGCAGTGGATCCCGACCCGGACGCCGGAGGACCGCAGCGCCTCGACCACGAAACCCATCGCCGACGCCACCCCATCGGGGAGCGTTCCGCCGTTTGTGTCGCAGCAGACGACGGTCTCCGCTCCGCTCTGCGCGGCGACCGTCAAGGCCCGCAGCGCATACGACCGGTCCTCGGCGAAGCCGTCGAAGAAGTGCTCGGCGTCATACACGACCCGCTTGCCTTCGCCCACCAGGAACGCCACGGACTCCTCGATCATCCGCAGGTTCTCCTCGCCGTCCACCCTCAGCACCTTCTCCAGATGCAGCCGCCAGGTCTTGCCGACGAGTGTGCACACCGGCGCGAAGCAGTCGGCCAGCACGCGCAGCGCCGGATCCTGATCGGCGGCGACCCCGCGGCGCCGGGTCATGCCGAACGCGGCCACGTCCGCTCTGGCGAAGCGCTCGCGCCCGAGCAGTTCGAACAGCTCGAGCTCCTTGGGGTTCGAGCTCGGGAAGCCGGCCTCGATGATGTCGATCCCGACCTCGTCGAGGCGGTGCGCGACGCGCAGCTTCTCCTGCGCCGAGAGCGACATGCCCTCGCCCTGCATGCCGTCGCGCAGCGTCGTGTCGTACAGCTGGATCTTCGTCATCGAGGAGACCGCGGCGGCGGTCTAAACCGCCTTGGAAGGCACCTGCACGACGTCGAGCCAGTCGGCGTAACGCGGATCGCGCCCGTGCAGCGCGTCGTCGAACACGCGCTGGATCTCGCGCGTGACCTCTCCCGGCTCGCCGCGCCCGATGGCGTGGTCGTCGATCTCCCGCACCGGCACGAGCTCCGCCGCCGTACCGGACATGAACACCTCGTCGGCGAGGTACAGCTCCGCCCGGGCGAGGTCGCGCTCGACGACCTCGACGCCGAGGTCGCGCGCGATCTGGACGACCGACTTCCGGCTGATGCCGTCGAGGATCCCAGCGGTCTGGGGCGGGGTGAGGATGCGCCCCTCGCGGACGGCGTAGATGTTCTCGCCCGAGCCCTCGGACACGAACCCTTGAGAGTCGAGCAGGATCGCCTCCTGGTAGCCGGCCTTCGAAGCCTCGATCTTCGCCAGCACGCTATTGAGGTACTGACCGGTGGCCTTGGCGTGCGGTATCAGCGAGTCGTGCGGGATCCGCCGCCAGCTCGCGACCTTGGCGCGGACGCCCTGGCGCTTGCCCTCTTCCCCCAGGTACGCGCCCCACGGCCACACCGCGATCGAGACTTCGACCGGCGCGTCGAGCGGGTACAGGCCCATCTGTCCGTAGCCCCGAAACACGATCGGCCGGATGTAGCACTCGCGCATCTCGTTGGCCGCGATCAGCTCGTGGGTGGCGGTGCGCAGCTCCTCGAGCGTGTACGGGATCGGCATGTAGTACAGCTCGGCCGACTTGAACAGCCGGTCGAGGTGGTCGTGGTGGCGGAAGATCGCCGGTCCCCGAGCGGTTTCGTAGGCGCGCTCGCCCTCGAACACTCCGGTCCCGTAGTGCAGGCCGTGCGTCAGTACGTGAACCTTCGCGTCCTCCCAGGCAACCAGCTCTCCGTTGTGCCAGATGAGGTCCACTTGTTCCACGAGTACTCCTTACAGGTTTTTGAGGACAGCCTGGGTGGCCTGCTCCGTCGTCGCGTCGCCTCCCAAATCGGGTGTGCGCAGCCCTTCGGCCAGCGCCCGATCGACGGCCGATTCTACCGCCGCCGCCTGTCCGTCCAAAGCGAGTCCGTGGCGCAGCATCAGCGCGGCTGAGAGGAACATCGCCAGCGGGTTGGCGGCGCCGGTGCCCGCGATGTCGGGCGCGGAACCGTGTACAGGCTCGAACAGCCCGGGCCCGCCCGCCCCGAGCGACGCGCTCGGGAGCATGCCGATCGATCCCGTCAGCATCGCCGCCTCGTCGCTGAGGATGTCGCCGAACATGTTCTCGGTGAGGATCACGTCGAAGTGGCGAGGAGCCGCCACCAGCTGCATCGCCGCGTTGTCGACCAGCAGGTGCTCGAGCTCGATGTTCGGGAATTCGCTGCCGTGCAATCCGTGGACCACCTCGCGCCACAGCCGGCTCGTCTCGAGCACGTTCGCCTTGTCGACGCTGGTCACCCGCGAGCGCGCCGCGCCGAAGGCCACCCGCGCGATTCGCTCGATCTCCTCGCGCGTGTAGGTGCACACGTCTGACGCCGACTCATCGCTGCGCGTCTTCTCGCCGAAGTAGATCCCGCCAGTCAGCTCGCGCACGACCAGCAGGTCGGTGCCCTCGATGATCTCGCGCCGGAGCGGGCTCGCGTCATACAGCGCCGGCACCGGCCTCACCGGACGCAGGTTGGCGAACAGCCCGAGCGCTTTGCGCAGACCGAGCAGGCCCTGCTCCGGACGGGGCTTTGACGGGTCGGTGGTGTCCCACTTGGGACCGCCGACCGCCGCGAGCAGAACCGCATCGGCGGACCGGCACGCGGCGAGCGTCTCGTCGCTAAGCGCGGTTCCGTATTCGTCGATCGACGCGCCTCCGAACAGGTGCGATTCGTACGCGAGCTCACCGGGCGCGACCGCATCGAGAATGCTGACCGCCGGCTCGATGATCTCGGGACCGATGCCGTCGCCGGGCAGCAGGACGATCTTGCGAGCCATCGTCGGCGTGACCCTAGTGGGGTCCACTGGACGAGATCAGCGCCACACGCTGACGAGCGCCGCGCTGTAGCCCGCCACCGGCAGGTGGTAGACGCCGTTGGCGCCGCCGATCTTCGCCGTGACCAGCTTTCCCTCCCAGCGGCCCTGGGAGTTGATGTGCTGGCCTCCCCACGTCACGCCGTTCTGGGCGACGATCGAGGGCGCCGTCAGGCGCCGGACGAATCCCGGCTGGCTGCCGGTGCCGAGACGCAGCGTCACATTGGCCGGCCGTCCGCCCTTGTTGATCAGCAGGACTCGGGTCCCTCGCGGCGTCTGCACCGCCCAGCCCTTCACGTGGAGAGCCGAGGATACGGTCGAGTTCAACAGCTCTGCCCCGGGGGTGATCATCTGCGCGAACACGGCGAGTCCGTACATCTCGGGCATCGCCTGGATCCCGTTGTTCGGTAACAGGAACGGGGCGTTGAGCTGGCCCGGGCGGATGTGCCAGCTGACCGAGTCGACGCCGGCCTGGATCATCGAGAACAGGGCGTCCGGCGCCCACAGCGCCGTGGCGAAGGCATTGGCGACGCCCTTGTTCCCGCCACAGCTGATCGAGTTGACCTCGGTCAGCCGCAGCGCCTCGTGCCGGCTGTGCGCGAACTCGACGGCGCTCCGAACCGAGTTCGCGAGTCCCGCCGATGAGCCCTCGCCGAGCATGATCGCGATCGTCGGCCAGAACGGGGAGGTCTTGGGCCAGCAGGACGACGATGCGTAGCGGTGGATCGTGATGAATCCGGGGTCGAGCTTCCCGAGACCCTCGATCGAGTCGAGCCACGGAACTTTGTTGGAGATGATCTCCGGCCCCCCGATTGGGACCCCCGGTACCTTCGCCTCGAGGGTGCGCGCATACGAGCTGTAGTCGCGGCGGTAGTCATTGGGCGAGTAGTTGATCGTCCAGTGCCTGGGCGTCGCGGCGCTCGTGCTGGCGACCCGCGACTTCGCCAGCCACGGCTGGCGCCAGTAGAGGTCCGGCTCGTTGCCGATCTCGAGGCCGGCCAGTACTCCCGGCCCCAGCGCTCTGCGCGCCGCCTGCGCGAAGCTCGCCTCGAGCGACGGAGAGTGCACGGCGAGGTTGAGGTCGAGCATCACGCGCAGGTGCTCCTGGCGAACCAGCGTCTTCAGCTTGTCCATCCACACGGGCCCGAGCTTGATCACCTGCCGCGGGTAGTTCGGAGGCGAGGTCTCCCAGAAGGTGTGGTCGGCCGACTTGCCCCCGATCCGCAGCAACATCTTGCTTCCGTCCTGGGGACGCATGATCGAGAGCGCGCGGTCGAACAGCGGACCCGCGTTCTCGTAGGCGGCCAGCTGGTCGTACTCGGTGGAGACCCCGAAGAACGACCCCGGCACGAACCGGCCCCCACTCGTGAGGCTGAACACCGCCGGTAGCGGGCCCGGGCCGGTTGCGGCCCTGACCGTATCGCCGGAGGCAAACGCCCAAATCCCTGACATGGCGCCCGCAAGGCACACGACGACAGTCGCGAACCGATGCCGCGTTGCCACGTCAAGCATCCCCCGCCAATTGCAAATCAACGCCACTAGACCTCCGCCCCCCCAGGTAACAATGAACTAGATGCTACGGGCTCTTCGCGCCGTCATGTTCAGCCGGACGTATTTCAGCACAAGGGGGTGACCGCAGCGCCGCAGCACCCGATCGATGAACTCGTCTTGCAGCTCCGCCGGCAGGGGGTCGAGGTGGCGGACGAGGCAGACCGTCCTCACGAACGCGCGGGGGTCTTCGGGCGTAACGTCCTTCGGCTGGAGCCAGCAGGCGACGTCCTGGAACCCGGCTCGCGTGAGCCGCTGGGCGGTGTCGGAGTCGGTGGCGTAGTTCCACGGCCGCTGCCAGCCGACGAAGTACTGAGCGAACGGCTCCTCCGCGGCGACGAGGTCCGCGGCCGTCCGGAACGAGTCGATGTTCCCGCGCCCGCCGCACTGCGCCACGAGCCGTCCGTCCGGCTTCAGCGTCCGTGCCAGCGCGGCGAACAGCGCATCGTGGTCGTGGATCCAGTGAAAGGTCGCGTTGGAGAAGATCGCGTCGACGGGCTCGGGCAGGTCGAGCTCGACGAGGTCCTGGCACAGGACCGTGGCCCGATCGCCCAGCGCGGCACGAGCGTGCTCGACCATCGTCGGGGCCACGTCGACCGCGTACACCTTGCCTCTCGGCACACGATCGGCTAGCAGCGCGGTGACGCGCCCGGAGCCGCAGCCGGCGTCGAGCACGACCTCGTCGCCGGCGAGCGGCAGCCGCTCGAGCTGCTCCAGCGCCCATCCGAGCTGCGGGTCGCTGACGCGGTCATACGACGCCGCGTCCCAGTCGCGGGAGGGCGTGGCACTCACAGCGCGGTCGTGACCGGTCCGGAACGCTGGCGATCGCGCTCATAGGCGTCGATCGCCTCGCTGTCCTCCGCGAGCGTTGCCGCGATGTCGTCGAGTCCGTTCACGAGCCGGTGCTTGATCTGCCAGTCGATCTCGAACGTCGCGCTCCCTCCGGGCCAGCGCACCTCCTGCGCCTGCAGATCGACCTGCGCCTCGCCGGCGTCCGCGATCGCCGCGCACTCCGCGTCGGTCAGCTGCACCGGCAGCAGCCCGATCTTCGTGCAATTGGAGCGGAAGATGTCCGCGAAGCTCGGCGCGATGATCGCCCGGAACCCGTAGTCCTCGAGCGCCCAGGCCGCGTGCTCGCGGCTCGAGCCGCAGCCGAAGTTGCGCCCGCCGACGAGGATCGGGTTGGACGGCAGGTCCCAACCCGGTTCCTTCGCCCAGTCGTAGAACAGGAAGTCGCCGAAGCCGGTCCGCGCCACCCGCTTGAGGAACTGCTTGGGGATGATCTGGTCGGTGTCGACGTCAGCTCGGTTGAGCACCGACACGCGCCCGGTGATCGTTTCGATCGCCTTCATGAATTCCACTCCCTGATGTCGACGAATCTGCCTTCGATCGCCGCGGCGGCGGCCATCTGCGGCGAGACGAGATGCGAGCGAGCACCACGGCCCTGCCGCCCCTCGAAGTTGCGGTTCGAGGTCGAGGCGACCCGCTCGCCGGCGGCGGCGATGTCGGGGTTCATGCCCAGGCACATCGAGCACCCGGCACCGCGCCAGTCGAACCCGGCTCGTCTGAAGACCTCATCGAGTCCCTCCCGCTCGGCCTCCGTCTTCACCTGCGCCGACCCGGGCACGACCATCGCGTAGACGTCGCTCGCGACCTTGTGACCGTCGACGACGGCCGCGGCGGCGCGCAGGTCGCCGATCCGCGAGTTCGTGCACGAGCCGATGAACACGCGGTCGAGCCTGATCTCCTGAATCGGAGTGCCCGCCGTCAGGCCCATGTAGTCGAGCGCCCGCTCGTCCTGGTCTGAGCGCGGTTCGGGCACCGAGTCGGTCACGGGGACGACCATGCCGGGGGTCGTCCCCCAGGTCACCATCGGGCTGATCGCGGCGGCGTCGACATTGATCTCGCGGTCGAACGGCGCGCCCGGCTCCGTGTGCAGGTCACGCCACGAGTCGGGCACCTCCGACGGGGCTCCCGGCCGCCCGAGCACCCACTCGAACGTGGTCTCGTCCGGGGCGATCATCCCCGCGCGCCCGCCGCCCTCGATCGTCATATTGCAGACCGTCATCCGGCCCTCCATCGAGAGCGATGAGATCGCGTCCCCCGCGTACTCGACGACGTGGCCGACGGCGCCCGCCACTCCGATCTGGCCGATCGTGGCGAGGATCAGGTCCTTTGCGGTCACGCCGAAGCCGAGCTCGCCCTCGTAGGAGATCAGCATCGAGCGCGGCTTGGACTGCACGAGGCATTGCGTGGCGAGCACGTGCTCGACCTCGCTCGTGCCGATCCCGAACGCGAGCGCGCCGAAGGCCCCGTGCGTCGCCGTGTGCGAGTCGCCGCACACGATCGTCATCCCCGGCTGCGTGACCCCGAGCTCGGGGCCGATCACGTGGACGATCCCCTGGCGCTCGGAGCCGAGCGAGTAGAGCGGGATCCCGAACTCTGCGCAGTTGCGCTCCAGCGTCTCGACCTGGACGCGTGAGAGCTCGTCGCGGATCCGCGCGGCGACCGCCGTCCCGTCGGTGGGGACGTTGTGATCGACGGTCGCGAGCGTCCGGTCGGTCCGGCGCACCTTGCGCCCGTTGAGGCGCAGCCCGTCGAACGCCTGGGGGCTCGTCACCTCGTGCACGAGGTGCAGGTCGATGTACAGCAGGCTGTGGGAGACCTCGTGGGCCTGCCAGATCTTGTCGAACAGGGTCTTGGGCATCTTTCTAGCTCCTGCGAAGGCCCGCGCTGACCACGGCCAGCAGCGCCGCGTCCTCGGGTCCGGGGTTCTCGAAATGGTGGGGCAGGTCGGCGTCGAAGGTCACGCAGTCGCCGGCGTGGAGCTCGTGGCGCGCGCCGTCGATCAGCAGGGCCACCGTGCCCGACTCGACGAGCGCCGTCTCGCGGCTGCCCGGCTCGTGCATCGGGGGGTCGCCGGGTCCGCCGGTGATCGCACCGGGCGCCAGCGTGTGGCGCGAGAGCTCTGCGCGCTGGCCGGGCAGCGGCGGCGACAGGATCTCGTAGCTGTGGGCCCTGGCCCGGCCGGGGCCCTTCCGGCGCTCGGACCTGCGCACGATCGTGACGGCGCCGTCCTCGTCGAGCCGCAGCAGCTGAGAGAGCCGGAGCTCGAGGCCGGCCGCGATTCGCTCGGCGACCTGCAGCGTCGGGCTCGTCTCCCCGCGCTCGACCTGGGAGAGCATCGGCGCGCTCACGCCCGACCGGTCCGCGAGGTCGCGCAGGGACAAGTCCATCGCCTCGCGCAGCGCCCGCACGCGGGATCCGACGGTTTCATTGACCGCGGCGATCGTCATACAAACGTACGTTATCACGTACGCCCGCGGCGCATGCGCCGCGGGGCCGGCGCCGCATGCGGCGCCGGAGGGGTCGGCGCATGCGCCGACCCCCACTAGCATCGAAACGATGCTGACCCCACCCGACGTGCTCGTCCTCGGCGCCGGCGGCGTGCTCGGCGAGGCGTGGATGATGGGCGTGCTGGCGGGCGTCGAGGACGCGACCGGCTTTGACCTGTGCGCGAGCGAGTACTTCGTCGGCACCTCGGCCGGGTCGATCGTCGCCGCGCATCTCATCGCGGGCAAGGCCCCGCGCCGTCCGTCGTCGGTCGGCACCGAGCTCGAGCTCGCGGGCCCGACGGCGGTCGGCGGCCTGGCCGCAGCGGCTGTGGGGGCGGCCCGGCGCGCGGGGGCGTGGGCGACGGCGGCGGCCTCGACATTCGCGCCTCTGGCGCTCGGGATCGCCGCGCCCGGCGGCGCGGTGATGCGGGCGGCGCTGCTGCGCCGACTGCCGCGACCGACCGACACCCTGGACGGCCTCCGCGCGCAGGTGGACGGATCGGGCGCGCGGTTCGACGGACGGCTGCGCGTCGTGGCCGTCGATCGTCGGTCGGGCCGGCGGGTCGTGTTCGGGAGCCCCGGCGCCCCGACCGCCTCCGTCGGCGAGGCGGTCGAAGCCTCCTGCACCGTGCCCTGGCTGTTCGCGCCGGTCACGATCGGGGGACGCGACTACGTCGACGGTGGCGTCTGGAGCCCGACCAACCTGGACGTCGCGCCGGCGGGCCGCGAGACCTACGTGTTGTGCCTGATCCCGACGGCCAGCATCACCGGCACCCAGACCGTGCTCGGCGTCGTCCGCACCGTCGCCCGGTCGGCGGTCTCGGTCGAGGCGATGGTGCTGCGCCGGCGCGGCGCCACCGTGCAGACGGTCGCCCCGAACCTCGAGTCCGCCGGGGTGATGGGCACCAACTTCATGGACCGCGAGCGCCGCGGCCGGGTGCTGGCCGCGGGGTACCGGCAGGGGCTGGCGCTGGCTACGGCGCGATGACCGGCTCGGCCGTCGAGGCTCTCGCGAGCGCTTCCTCCGCCGCGACGATGCTCTGGCGGCGGACCGCGTTCGACAGCGCGCGCACGTAGGCGCGCCCGCCCGCCTCGAGGATGTCGGTGGAGACCCCCTGGCCCGAGCCGCTGACGCCACCGACCTCGAGCACGACCGAGGTCTCGCCGAGCGCGTCCTGACCGCCGGTGACCGCGTCGACGCGGAACTCGCGCAGGCGGCCGTCGACCCCGGTGGCGGCGTTGATCGCGCGGAAGATCGCGTCGACGGGTCCGTCGCCGGTGAACGAGCCGGTCACGACGTCGCCGTCAGGCGTCCGGACTCCGACTGTCGCGTGCGGGGGACGGCGCGAGGAGGCCTCGACGTCGAACCACTCGAGTTGGTAGCCCGCGATCTCCTCGCGCAGCTCGTCGGTGACCAGCGCCTCCAGATCCATCGCGGTCACGTGCTTCTTCTTGTCCGCGATCTCCTTGAAACGCTTGAACGCGGTGTTCAGCCCCTGGCCGGAGAGCTCGAACCCCAGCTCGGCGAGCGTCTGCTGCAACGCGTGGCGGCCCGAGTGCTTGCCGAGCACGATCGAGTTGGCATCGAGGCCGACGGTGGTCGCGTCCATGATCTCGTAGGTGGTCCGTTCCTTGAGCACGCCGTCTTGGTGGATGCCCGATTCGTGGGCGAACGCGTTGCGGCCGACGACGGCCTTGTTCGGCTGCACGGGATACCCCGTGAGGCGCGAGACCAGCCGCGAGGTCCGGGCGATCTCCTTGGTCACCGCGCCGGTATGCAGGCCGATGTCCTGAGCGCGCGTGTGGAGCAGCATCACGATCTCCTCGAGCGAGGCGTTGCCGGCCCGCTCCCCGATCCCGTTGATCGCGCACTCGACCTGACGCGCGCCCGCCATCAGCCCGGCGAATGAGTTCGCGACCGCCAGGCCGAGATCGTCGTGGCAGTGGACGGACACGATGACGCCCCGAAGAGCGGGGACCAGCTCGTAGAGCTTCTCGAGGTAGGTCGTGTACTCGTGAGGCATCGTGTAGCCGACGGTGTCAGGGATGTTGATCGTGGTCGCGCCCTCGTCGATCGCGATCTGGCACACCTCGGCGGTGAATTCCACGTCGGCCCGCGTCGCGTCCATCGGCGAGAACTCGACGTCCTCGACGTAGCTCTTCGAGTGCGCCACCGCGGCCCGCGCCTGGCCCTTGACGTCCTCGCGCGTGGTTTGGAGCTGGTGGTGGATGTGGATGTCAGAGGTCGAGATGAACGTGTGGATCCGCGGCCGCTCGGCGTCCTTGACCGCGTTCCAGGCGGCGTCGATGTCCGCCACGTGGGTTCTCGCCAGGCCGGCGATGATCGGACCGTCGACGGTCCGCGAGATCGCCTGGACGGCCTCGAAGTCACCCGGGCTCGTGATCGGGAAGCCCGCCTCGATCACGTCGACCCCCAGCCGCGCGAGCTGCTGCGCGATCTCGAGCTTCTCCTGGGTGTTCAGCGAGATCCCAGGCGACTGCTCGCCGTCGCGCAGCGTCGTGTCGAAGATCAGTACTCGGTTTGGGTCTTCAGTCGGGTTCATGCCACCCCTCTCTAGTTCTCGAACTTGCTTCTTCTCGGTGCTGGTTCGCGGCTACGTGCGGCCGCCGGCGCGCTATTCCCCCCGAAGGGGGAGGAGAAGAAGTCGAAGGTCGAGGCGGGATGCCATCTGCGGCAAACGTTATCAGCGCTCGTAGAGCGCGTCGATGTCCGCCGCGTACTTCTCGGCGATCGGTCTGCGCTTGAGCTTCATCGTCGGGGTCAGCTCGTCTCCGGCCGGCGGCCAGTCGCACGGCAGGACCTTGAACCGCTTGATCTGCTCGACGCGGCTGAGGTGAGAGTTGGCGCGGTCGACGCCGGCGGCGACCTCGGCCAGCACGACGGGCTCCCGCGACATCGCCTCGAGCGAGGTGTCGCTCAGACCGTTACGCGTCGCCAGCGCGGCGCAGGCATCGGGGTCGAGCACGATCAGCGCCACGTTGTAGGGCCGCCGGTCGCCGATTGCAATGGCCTGTCCGATCAGCGGGCTCCCAATCTTGAGCTGCTGCTCGATGTTCGCCGGCGACATGTTCTTGCCGGCGGCGTTGATGATCAGTTCCTTCTTGCGGTCGATGATCTTCAGGTAGCCGTCCTCGTCGATCTGGCCGATGTCGCCGGTGTGCAGCCAGCCGTCGGCGTCGATCGTCTCGGCGGTCTTCTCGGGCTGGTTGCGGAAGCCGGCCATGACGGTGTCGCCGCGAACGAGAATTTCGCCGTCGCTGGCGAGACGGATCTCGACGCCGGGGATCGGCGGTCCCACCGTCCCGAGCTTCAGCCGCTCGGGTGGGACGAGCGTCGCGATCGAGGCCGTTTCGGACATGCCCCAGACCTCGCAGATCGGGATTCCGATCGCGGCGAAGAACTCGAGCACCTCGAGCGGGCACGGGGCGGCGCCGATCATGTACCACTCGCAGCGTTCGAGGCCGAGCCTGGCCCGGATCTTCGAGTACACGTCACGGTCGGCTCGTTCGCACGCTTCGGCCAGCGCCGGCGCGACCGGCTCCCCGGCCTGCTCGGCCCTCACCTTGCGCAGCCCGAGCTCGATCGCCCCCCTGGTGAAAGCCCGCGCCTGTTCGTCGGGGTCGGCCTCGATGCCCGCCTCGAGCGCAGCCTTGAGCTTCTCCCAAACCCGTGGGACACCGCCCCAGAAGGTCGGATGGCAGTCGGCGACGTGCGCGAACACCTGGGTCACATCGGGGCAGCACGTGACCGTGTGTCCCCAGACCATCTGCGCGTAGTGGCTCAGCCCCCGGTCGGCGATGTGGGCGTGCGGCAGGAACGACACGACCGAGCCGCCAGGCCGGGGATGGCCGACAGCGTCGATGCCGCGGCACTCCGCCAGCTCGTTGGCGTGGGTCAGCTGCACTCCCTTCGGCGGACCGGTGGTGCCGGAGGTGTAGATCAGCGTCAGCACGTCGTCGGGCTTGACCGTCCGCCAACTCGCCTCGAAGTCGAACTCGTCGCCCGGCTCCGCTGCTTCGAGCTCCTCGAGCGTGATCGCGTCACCGGGCGCGGCGTCGAGCACGATCAGGTACTCCACCGAGCCGCCGGTTGCGATCGCGGCCCGCACTCGATCCAGGAACGCCGCCTCGACAATCTGGACCCGATTGCCGGCATTCTCGAGGAGATACGCGATCTGCTCAGCCGACGACGTGTTGTAGATCGAGAACGGCGTCGCCCCGAGGTGCATCGCCGCCGTGTCGAACAGGTGGAACTCGGGCCGGTTGGTGAGCATGCACGCGACCGTGTCCCCACGGCGCACGCCAAGTGCGTGCAGGCCGCCGGCGAGGCGCCGCACGCGTTCTGCGTACTCGCCGAATGTGATCGAGATTCCGTCGCCGATTGTGCGCAGCGCCACCTGGTCCGGCCGCTCGGCCGCGGTCAGCTGGAACGCCTCGCACATGGTCGCGGCGTCTAGCGCCCGCGGGCGAGTCTGCGGTTGAGCTTCGGTTGCCCCCGTCACGGCACCAGCACCACCTTCCCGACATTTCGCCGCTCACCGATGAAGCGGTGGGCGTCTCCCGCCCGCTGGAACGGAAACGACTCCGCGACGACGGGGCGGATCGTACCGTCGGCCAGCAGTTCGGTCAGGGGGTCACGCCACCGGCCGGCGGACTGAAACTCGTCCCAAACCGTCAGCATGTTCAGTCCGATCACGGACTTCGAGTCCGCCATCTGCTTGATCAGGCTGAACCACGGCATGCTGAGCGCGGTCCGTGCGGCGGCGACGATGTTCCGGTTCTCACCCGAGACCAGGCCCGACGCGCCGAAGCACACGAGCCTCCCCCCCGCCCGCAGCAGCTTGTAGCTGCGGCGGAAGCTGGTGCCGCCGATCGCGTCCATCACCACGTCGAGCTTGGGCACGCTCCGCTCCCAGCCGGCGCGGGTGTAGTCGACCGGATGGTCGACGCCGAACCCACGGATCGCCTCGTGCTTGCCAGGAGAGGCGGTGCCCCAGACCTCGGCGCCGGCGCGCTTGGCAATCTGAGTCGCCGCGATTCCGACGCCGCCGGCGGCGGACTGGATCAGCACCCGCTCGCCACGCTGCAGGTTGGCGGCGCGCATCAGCGCCTCCCAGGCGGTGGCGTACGCGATTGGCACCGCCGCGCCCTGCTCGAAGCTCATGCCCTCGGGGAGCGGGACGACCCCGTCCGCCAGGGCGGACGCCCGCTCGGCATAGCCGCCGAACCGGGTCGGCGCCACTACCCGCTGTCCGGCCTGGAGTCCGTTGTCGACGCCATCGCCCAGGGCGGCGATCTCACCGGCCACCTCGTAGCCGACGACGCACGGCGGCTTGGGCGCGTCCGGGTAGAGCCCGAGCCGCGCCATCAGGTCCGCGAAGTTGATCCCCGCCGCGCGGACCTCGATCACGACCTCGCCGGGGCCCGGCCGCGGTTCCGGGCGCTCCTGGACTTGCAGTACCTCGGGTGGTCCGTGGCGCGTGATGACGACCGCTCGCACGGCGCAACGCTACCAGCATGGGGTTGGGCGCCGGTGGCGGCTGTCGTTCGGGGCCGGGCGGTCGGCGCTTGTCCAGGCGGCTCAGCAAACGGCAGCAGGGAGCGGGTGGGTAAGGGCACCGGCGCGTTGCCGGAGCCTCTGACTGACCTGATCAGCTGCCCAGACCCGCGGTCTACCTCCTCAGCTGCCCACACCCGCCAGTTTGTGTCGCGAGTGTCACGGCGATGGTGCATAACACGTCAACATCGGCGCCAGATCCGAGCCCTGGCGCATTGAGCACACTCCTCGTGCGTAAATCGACAGGCCTCGCCATGCGGCGCAAGGTTGTCGTCCTAGGCACCATCGAAGGGACGCGTTCGCACCCGATCCCTCCCCTTCCCGGCGCCGTTTGCCGGGCCGCCCGCCAAGCAGAGGCGACGGGCGCCAAAACGGCCGCCCGCGGGCCGAGAGTCGACAGCCCCAGCCCGCCACAGCCCCGCCAGCCACGTCGAGCCATCAGGGCCCTACAGCGAGACGGTCCGCCCCGCCACAAACCCCTCGCCGGCGACGATCTCATCGACCACCACGTGCGGCACGGCCGTGTCGGTCGTGATCGCCATCGCCGCCAGCCGCCCCTGCGCGCCGTCGCTGTCGTCCGATTGCCGGCCGACCGCAGCCGAGACGATGTTCACGCCGTGGGCGCCGAAGATCGTGCCCACGCGACCGATCATGCCGGGGACGTCGCGGTAGCGCAGCAGCGTGATGTGGTCCTCGAGCTGGAGGTCGAACCGCTGACCCCACGCCTCGAGCAGGTGCGGCCGGTTGCGCCGGCCGATCAGCGTCCCCGCGACGCGCACGCTGTCCTCGCCGCAGAACACACTGACCCTGATCAGGTCGGCGTAGTCGCGCACCCGGCTGTGCTTGGTCTCCGCGAGCCCGATCCCGCGCTCCTCCGCGATCGCCGGCGCGTTGACCTCGTTGACCTCCTCCTCGGTGTGTCCGCGGAGGGCGCCGAGAAGCACGTAGATCGACAGCAGGCGGGTGTCGTGGTCGGCGATCCGGCCGAGGAACTCGGTGTGTACGCGATCGATCGAGGAGCCCCGCGCGAGCTCGATCGCGATCCGGCCCAGCGAGCGGCACAGCGGGACGAACGGGCCGAGCAGCTTCATGTCCTCGGCCGGGATCGCCGGGACATTGACGGCGCTGGTGACGACGCCGCCGGTGAGCGCCGCAATCACCTGCTCGGCGGCCTGGTACCCGGCCCGGTCGGTGGCCTCGGCCGTCGAAGCGCCGAGGTGCGGCGTCACGATCACGTTCGGGTAGGAGAACAGGGGGTGGTCGGTGATCGGCTCGGACCGGAACACGTCGAGCGCGGCGCCGGCAACCTTCCCGGAATCCAGCGCGGCCTTCAGGTCCTCGTCGACGACCAGCGGCCCGCGAGCGACGTTCAGCACGCGGACGCCGTCCTTGCACTTGGCCAATGCCTCCGCGTCCAACCAGCCCTCCGTGTCGGGCGTCTTCGGCAGGTGGAGCGTGAGAAAGTCCGCGACGGCGTAGACGGCATCCGAGGACTCGGCCTTCTCCACGCCGAGCTCGCGGTAGCGCTCCGCGCCGACGTACGGATCGAACGCGATCACCCGCATGCCAAAGCCGCGCGCTCGCTGCGCAACGAGCTGGCCGATCCGGCCGAAGCCGAGGATCCCGAGCGTCTTCTCGAACAGCTCGACGCCCGAGAACTTCGACCGCTCCCACTTGCCGCTCGTCAGCGACGCGTGCGCCTGCGGGATGTTGCGGGCGAGCGCGAGCAGCAGCGCCATCGTGTGCTCAGCCGCGGTGATCACGTTTGACTGGGGCGCGTTGGCGACGACGATCCCGCGCTTGGTCGCGGCCGGCACATCGACGTTGTCGACTCCGACGCCCGCCCGGCCGACGGCGCGCAGACGGTTGGCCCTGGCGAGCAGATCGGCGTCGAGCTTCGTCGCCGAGCGGATCAGGATCCCTTCGTAGGCGCCGATCCGTTCCGCGAGCTGATCGCGGCTCCAGTCGGTCCCCAGCTCGACGTCGAAGTGCTCCCGGAGCAGGCCGACCCCCGACTCGCCGATCTTCTCCGCCACCAGGACGCGGGTCATCGGTTCTCAAGCACGTAGTCGATGCAGGCCGTCAGGGCCTCGACGTCCGACGGGTCGGTTGCCGGGAACATCGCGATCCGCAGCTGGTTGCGACCGAGCTTGCGATACGGCTCGACGTCGACGATCCCGTTCGCGCGCAGCGTCGCGGCCAACCCCGCCGCGTCGACCTCATCGTCGAAGTCGATCGTTCCGACGACCAGCGAGCGCTTGGCCGGATCCTTCACGAACGGCGTCGCGTGTGGATGCTCCTCCGCCCACCCGTAGAGGTGATCGGAGCTCGCGGTGGTCCGGGAGACCATCGCCTCGAGCCCGCCCCGGTCGAGCATCCACTCGAGCTGATTGACGAGCAGCACCAGCGTGGCGATCGCCGGGGTGTTGTAGGTCTGGTCCTTGCGGGAGTTCTCGACCGCGGTCCGCAGCGACAGGAACTCCGGGATCCAGCGGGGCGCTCCGGTGGCGCTCGGCTTGGCGCTCGCGATCTCCTCGATTCGATCCTGGGCCGCCGGGCTCAGCAGCGCCAGCCAAACGCCACCGTCGGAGGCGAACCCCTTCTGGGGGGCGAAGTAGTAGACGTCGCTCTGGGTGACGTCGACGGGGATGCCGCTCACGGCCGAGGTGGCGTCAATCAATACGAGCGCGTCGGTGTCGGGAGGGCGGATCACGGGGACCATCACCCCGGTGGAGGTCTCGTTCTGGGCCCAGGTCACGACATCCGCGCCTTTGGCCCCTTGCGGCTTCGGCGCGTCCCCGAGTGGCGCCTCGATCACGATCGGCTCGCGCAGGAACGGGGCGCTCCCGGTGGACGCAGCGAACTTCGAAGAGAACTCGCCGTAGCTGAGATGCAGCGGTCGTTCACGCACCAGGGAACAGCTCGCGGCATCCCAGAACGCGGTTGTCCCGCCGTTGCCGAGCGCGACCTCGTAGCCCTCGGGGAGGTCGAACAGCTCCCGGAGACCGGAGCGGATGCCGGCGACGAGGTCCTTCACCGGCTTCTGGCGGTGCGAGGTTCCCATCAGTCGTGCCCCGTCCGTCGCGAGGTGGTGAAGCTGCTCCGGGCGGATGCGCGACGGACCCGAGCCGAACCTTCCGTCGGCCGGCTTGAGCTGCTCCGGGATCTGGACAACGGTCTGGGTCATGTCGTGCTCCTCGAAGTTAGCGGGATCAGCATGCCCAGGCGCGCGGCGTTGTGCGGCCGCCGCTTCCCGGTGGTCAGCTCCACCTTTCCGCGCCAGTCACGACGGCGCCACGGAGTCTACCGAGCGCTATTCCTGGAACTCGGTATCGATCCAGTCCATCTGGGCGCGGAGCTCCTTGCCCACGACCTCGACCTGGTGGCGCGACTGCTCTTCGCGCATCCGCTTGAAGTTCTCCTGCCCGGCGCGGTTCTCGGCGATCCACTCGCGGGCGAAGTCGCCGGACTGGATGTCGGCGAGGATCTTCTTCATCGCCTCCCGGGTGGCGTCGCTGATCACCCGCGAGCCGCGGGTCATGTCGCCGTACTCGGCGGTGTTCGAGATCGAGTAGCGCATCCCGGCGATCCCCTTCTCGTACATCAGATCGACGATCAGCTTGAGCTCGTGCATGCACTCGAAGTACGCCAGGCGCGGGTCGTAGCCGGCGTCGACGAGCGTCTCGTATCCCGCCCGCACCAGCTCCGTGACGCCGCCGCACAGCACGGCCTGCTCGCCGAACAAGTCGGTCTCGGTCTCGTCCTTGAACGTGGTCTCGATCACACCCCCGCGGGTGCCGCCTATCCCCTTCGCGTAGGCCAGCGCCAGCGCCAGCGCGTTACCGCTCGCGTCCTGGTCGACGGCCGCGAGGCAGGGAACCCCCGAACCCTCGAGGAACTGCCGGCGGACGAGATGGCCGGGCCCCTTCGGCGCCACCAGCGTGACGTCGACGTCCGGCGGGGGGACGATCTGCTCGTAATGGATCGAGAAGCCGTGGCCGAACATGAGCATGTTGCCGGAGGCGATCCCGTCCTTGACGCCGGACTCCCACACCTGCCGGTGGAGCTCGTCGGGGACGAGCATCATCACCACGTCCCCCGGCTCGCGGCGTCCGCCGGCTCGACCACGGTCAGGTCGTGCTCGCGGGCCTTGGCGACGCTCGATGAGGAGCTCCGGAGCCCGACGACCACGTCGACTCCGGAGTCGCGGAGGTTCAGCGCGTGAGCGTGGCCCTGGGAGCCGTAGCCGATGATCGCGACGGTCTTGCCGTCGAGGAGCGTGAGGTCAGCGTCGTCGTCATAGAACATAGGCTCGGCAGGCTACATGCCCGCCGGAGCCCACGCCCTTTACCCGCCACCGAACTGCTGCTCCAGCGCCATCACGCTGTTCACGTACTGCTGCGTGTCGGAGAACAGACCGTGCTGCTGGACGGAGGACAGCCCCTGGTAATAGCCGGCCGCGGCCTGCGCGGAGTTGCCGCCCGTCGAGCTCAGCAGCGAGTGCAGGAGCAGCACGCCACCGCGAACGTTCGACGCCGCCGAGGCGGGTGCCAGCGGATCGCTGGGCGTCAGGGTGCGCTGGATCCAGTCCCACGTCCCAGGCAGGATCTGCATCACCCCGCGCGCGTCGGCGGTCGACACGAGATCGTTGTTGAAGCCGCTCTCCTGCCATCCGATCGCCTCGGCCAGCGCCGGCGGTACCCCGTTGGCGTTCGCGATCGAGCCGACCTCGGAAGCGCTGACCCGCTCCGGCGTCGGGTATGGGGGTGCGGTTGGGTTGCCCTCGGCGACAGGCCCGACCGGCTGGCCGTCGGCCGAGGCCGTGGACGCGGGCGCGCCGGCGCCCGGGAGCGCGATCGTCGAACCCGCGACCAGCGTCCCGTTCGGGTCGAGGCCGTTCTCCGCGGCCAGCTGCGAGACGGTGATGCCTGCGCGCGCCGCGAGCGCCGACAGCGTGTCCCCCGGCTGCACGATGTAGCCGCCGGAGCTCGAGGCGCTCGGGGTCGATCCAGTGCTCACCATTTCGGTCGTTCCCGACGAAGAGCCTGACAGCTGAACCGTCGATCCGGCGAGCAGGATCCCGTCGGGATCGAGGCCGTTGTCGGCCGCCAGCTGCGCCACGCTGGTTCCGGCCCGGGCGGCGATCGCGGTCAGCGTGTCGCCCGGCTGGACGAGGTACGCCCCGCTGGCAGAAGAGCTCGTGCCGCTGGCCACGGCCGTTTCGCCGGACGAAGCACCCGAGAGCTGAAGCGCCGATCCCGCGAGGAGGACCCCGTTGGGATCGAGCCCGTTGTCGGCCGCGAGCTGCGCGACGCTGATCCCCTGCCGGGCGGCGATCTCCGAGAGCGTGTCGCCAGGCTGGACGACATATCCGCCGGCGCTCGCCGATGCCGGCTCGCCGGGGCTCGCGGCCGGCGAGGCAGCCGCCACGGCGCCGCCGGCCGGCGGGATCATCAGCGTCGAGCCGCTGACGAGCTGGGCACCGGATGAAAGGCCGTTGTCGGCGGCGAGCTGCGCGACCGTCAGGCCGTCGGCGGCAGCAATCGACGAGAGCGACTCACCAGCCGCGACGACGTGGGGGAAGTCTGCGGATGCGGCGGCCGGGAACGCCAGGGTCGCGGCGGCCAGAAGCGGGAGGATGATTCGGGTGCGCATGCTCCCCAGTTTCCGACCAAACCCACGTCACTGAAAAGCGCTGCAACCCTGCTCCCATAACGCAAGATCTCGTTCAGGCCCTTGCGGTCGCGACAAGCGAGCGACCAGGCAGGCGAATCGACCCGTCAGCGGCGGTGAACTCCGAGGCCAGCTCGCCGATCCTGCGCCTGACCTTAAGCTGCTCAGGCTCGTCGAGCTCGCGGAAGATCCCCGAGAAGATCCCCGAGAGGTCGAGCTGCTCTTCGAGGTATTGATCGAGGGTCGCGGAGTCCCGGGGAAGATCGACGGCGCCGACGAGGACGTCGACGAACCCGCCCCCCTCGAGCAGCTCCGCCAGCGCGCCGGGCGCCGCGAGCGCGAACATCCCGGGAGCGTTCGGGTCGGGCGGGGCGGTGTGGCCGAGCTCGACCAGCGCCCGTCCGGTGATCGTCGCCCATGGATTGTGCTTGGCGTCGTCCCACACCGCGAGCGCGATCCGCCCGCCGGGGCGCAGCACGCGCCGCATCTCCTGGACGGCCGCAGCCGGATCGAGGATCAGCATCACCCCCCAGCGGCAGAGGATCGCGTCGACGGTGGCGGTCGGGAGGTCGATCCACTCGAGCTCGAGCTGCTTGAACTCGACGTTCCCGATGCCCAGCTGCCGTGCGCGCTCGCGCGCGAGCTCGAGCATCGCCTCCGTGGCATCGCTGGAGATCAGGGTCCCGCCCGGCTCGATCAGCTCGGCGGCGAGAAAGCCGGTGTCCCCCGGCCCCGCCGCGAGCTCGAGCACGCACTCCCCCGGCTGTAGCTCCAGGTGGTCGATCATCCATACGGACACGGGCATGCCCATCTCGCGCACCCGGTCGGCGCGCCTTCCCCACCCCTGCGCCGCCCGCTCCCAGCGCGCGAGCATCTCCGCCCGCTCGACGTCGGGATCCTGGGTGCTCATCGCGTCCGCTCCGACAGCCGCCGGGTGATCTCGCCGTATGCGGTCTCGATCTGAGTGCTCAGCCGCTGCTGGAAGATCGTGGTCAGAGCCTCGGTGGCGATCGGGCGCAATCGCTGGACCGCCGCCTCGAACTCGGGCCAGCGCTCCGGCGGCATGTCCGCCTGCTGGAACGGCTTCCACACCTCGGACAGGAAGACGTCGACGAACGACCGCGAGACCGAGTCCAGGTGGCGTTCGATCTCGTCCAGCACCGCCAGCGCACTCCGCAGCGAGACGCCCCGAGCGACGACCTCTTCCGCGACCGCCAGCAGCGACGGGCTCGGCACGTCGTACTGATCTTTGCCGGCCGCGACGATCACGCCGAGCCGCTGGGCTTCAGAGAGCACCTCCGGCGCCTCCTCGGCGCTCACGCGAAAGCGCCGCGCCAGCTCTCGCAGCGTGATCGTCTCGGCGCGCTCGGTCGGCGACGTCGCGCTCAGCGCATCCTTGAACCGCTGCAACCGCTCGGCGGTGCCCTCGGTGTCCTCGAGCAGGCGCTTGATCCCGCCCAGGTTGAAGCCGTCGTTCTGTAGATCCCGGATCAGCCGGAGCTGCGAGACGTGCTCGGGTCCGTAGTAGCCGATGCGCATCCGCACCTCCGGCGGGGACAGCAGCCCCCGCGCCTGGTGCGCGCGGATGTTGCGCACCGACATCCCCGACTGCGCCGCGAGCTGCTCGATCGTCAGCCGGTTGGGCGAGTCTGAGTCATCGAGCGATCTGGCGGTGGACACGCGGGCGATCATAGTTCTCTCCGCAGGAGCTTTCCCGACGGAGTCCGCGGCAACGCCTCCGCATACTCGATCGTCTTCGGGACCTTGAAGCGCGCGAGTTGCGCCGCGCAGTGCGCGCGGAGCTCATCTGGATCCGCCTGCACGCCGTCGCCCAGGACGATCCGCGCCACGATCGCCTCCCCCCACTCCGCGTCGACGCGACCGAACACCGCGGCATCGGCGACCGCCGGGTGGGAGAGCAGAGCCGCCTCGACTTCCCCCGGCGCGACATTCTCGCCACCGCTCACGATCGTGTCCGCCTTGCGGCCGACGATCTCGAGGCGGCTGCGTTCGTCAAAGCGACCGAGGTCCCCGGTGCGCAGCCATCCGTCATCGTCGACCGCGGCCGGGGCGACGATCGACCCGCGGACCTCGATCTCGCCCTCGGAGCCGGCGAGCCTCAGCTCGACCCCGGGCAGCGGCCAGCCGAACGTGGCGATCTGTGAGCACGCCTCGGTCATCCCGTACGTCGGGGCGACCGGCACACCCGCCTGCTCGGCGCGCTCCAGCAGCGCCGGCGGGATCGGGCCACCGCCGAGAAGGGCCCACCGAAGCGCCGGTGGACGCTCGAGCCCGGCGTCGAGCAGGCGAGCGAGCATCGTCGGCACCAGCGAGACGAGCGTTATCCGCCGCGCCGGGTCCATCAGCGCGTCCAGTACCGCGCCGGTCTCGAAGCGGCCGAGCAGAACGGTCGTCGTGGCGTAGATCGCGCTGCGGATCGGGATCGACAGGCCACCCACGTGGGTCAGCGGCATCGGGCACAGCCACCGCTCGGCCGGGTCGAGGCCGAGCGCGACCGCCGAGCCGAGCGCGCTGGCCTCGAAGTTGGCGTGGGTGAGGGCGACGGGCTTTGGCGCCGCGGTCGTCCCCGACGTGTGCATCACGGCGACGGTGACGTCCCCGCGGCCCGCCATCACCGGCCACGCCGGCCCCGATCCGCGCAGAAGCTCCGAGACGACGACCTCCGCGCCCGCCCGCCGCTGGGCCCGCTCCGCCTCGTTGAGCCGCAGATCGACCGGCACCGCCGCCGCGCCCGCCAGCATGCAGCCGTGAAGCGCGACCACGAACTCCTCTCCCGGCGCCAGCGCCAGGGCCACGCGGGCTCCGCTGTTCACGCCCAGCCGCTGCAGCGCGCCGGCCGCTGCGATCGCCTCGGACTGGAGCTCGGCGTAGGTCAGGCTGCGCTCCGGACCCTCGATCGCGACGCGGTCAGGGTGCTTCGCGGCGGCTAAGTGAAGCCAGAATCCCACGCCTAACACGGTAGTCTCGGCCGGCCGTGTCAGTCACCTGGGAGAAGGCCGCCGACTACTCGGACATCCGCTACGAGCTCTCGACGGGTGCCGATTCGGGGATCGCCAAGATCACGATCAACCGCCCGGAGGTCCGCAACGCGTTCCGCCCGGAGACCGTCGTCGAGCTGATCGACGCGTTCACGCGAGCCCGCGAGGACCTCCACGTCGGCGTGGTGATCCTGACCGGGGAGGGGCCGGATGCGTTCTGCTCCGGCGGTGACCAGCGCGTTCGCGGCCAGAGCGGCGGGTATGTGTCCGGCGTCGACCCCGACACCGGGGCCGCGAAGACCGACGTCGGCCGTTTTCACGTCACCGACCTCCACGTCCAGATCCGGCGCATGCCCAAGCCGGTGGTGGCGATGGTGGCGGGCTACGCGGTCGGGGGCGGTCACGTCCTCCACGTCGTCTGCGATCTGACGATCGCCGCCGACAACGCCCGGTTCGGCCAGACTGGCCCCAAGGTCGGGTCATTCGACGGCGGGTTCGGGGCCACGGTCCTCTCGCGCCTGGTCGGGCCCAAGAAGGCCAAGGAGATCTGGTTCCTGTGCCGCCAATACGACGCACAGCAGGCGCTCGAGATGGGGCTCGTCAACGCGGTCGTGCCGCTTGCAGAGCTCGAGGCCGAGACCGTCCAGTGGTGTCGCGAGATGCTCGTCATGTCCCCCTTCGCGCTCCGGATGCTGAAGGCGAGCTTCAACGCCGACGAGGACGGCCTCGCGGGGATCCAGCAGCTGGCCCACGACGCCAACCTCCTCTTCTACATGAGCGAGGAGGCGCAGGAAGGACGCCGTGCCTATATGGAGAAGCGTAAGCCGGACTTCTCGCAGTTCCCCCGGCGCCCTTGAGCCCATGAGCACCGTCGTCAGTGCTCCGAGCGGTGCCCGCATCTGGCTGATGGCAGCCCGGGTGCGGACGCTGCCGGCGGCGATCGCCCCCGTCCTCGTCGGTACCTCGCTGGCCGGCTACCAGCACGTCTTCCACCCGCTGCGCTTCATCGCGGCGCTGGTCGGCGCGATCTTCATCCAGGTCGGCACTAATTTGTCCAACGACTACTCCGACGCACGGCGCGGCGCCGACACCGAGGACCGCCTCGGCCCCGTCCGGGTCACCGCCGGCGGGTTGGTGCCGCCTCGTCAGGTCCTGATCGCGACCTACGTCTCGTTTGGGATCGCGGTGCTCGCCGGCATCTATCTGATCGCGGTCGCCGGCTGGGCGCTGCTGCTGGTCGGCGCCGCTTCGATCGCCGCCGGAGTGCTCTACACCGGCGGCCCCCGGCCATACGGCTACGAAGGGCTCGGCGAGCTGTTCGTGTTCCTGTTTTTCGGGATCGTCGCCGTCGCCGGGTCCTACTTCGTGCAGGTCACGCACCTCGAGTGGGAGGCGTTCGCGCTCGCCGTCCCCGTCGGGCTGCTGGCGGCGGCGATCCTGGTCGTCAACAACGTCCGGGACATCGACACCGACCGCCGGTCCGGCAAGCGCACGCTCGCGGTCAGGCTCGGCCGCGCCCGGACCCGCGACATGCACGCCGCGATCGTGTACGGGGCCTACATCCTGGCCCCGGTGACCTGGCTGTTCGGGCCGCTGCGGCCGTGGCTGCTGCTGTCGTGGCTGACCCTGCCGCTCGCCGCCCAGGTAGTCCGCACCGTTCGCAACCGCACCGACGGCCCGTCGCTGAACCAGACGCTCGCGCAGTCGGGAATGCTCCAGCTGGCGTTCTGCATGCTGCTGTCGGCGGGCGTGCTCCTCAGCCGGTGAGGCTAGAGGTTGAGTTGATAAGGGCGCGCATGCGCGCGCCTGTGTTTTCGGCCCGGGGATCCGTATCCGTTCGTGACCTCCTGCTGGTGCGCCTGATCGGCTCCGACGGGGCACGCGGGTTCGGCGAGGCCGCGCCGCTGGAGTCATACGACGGCGTCACGATCGACGAGGTTTCTTCTGCACTCGAGGACTGCCGGGACGCGTTGGGCGATTCCGACGGCGCCGAGCGGGACGAGCTGCTGGCGGCGTGCCGGCGCCTGGCCGTGCTTCCCCAGGCGGTGGCCGCGATCGACCTCGCCCTGTGGGACCTTGCCGGCCACCGCGCCGGTGCGCCGGTGTGGGAGTTGCTGGGCGCCTCGGAGCCCGAGCCGATCGAGGTCAACGCCACGGTTGCCGCGGCCGACCGCGCCGGCGCGGCCGCGGAGGCCGCCTCCGCAGCCGCGGGCGGGTTCCGGTGTTTGAAAGCCAAGGTCGGGATCGGCGACGACGCCGGCCGCCTGGCCGCCGTGCGGGCCGCGGCGGGGCCGGAGATGGAGATCCGGCTCGACGCCAACGGCGCCTGGTCGGTGGACGAGGCGCTGGCATCGCTGCGGGTGCTGGAGCCGGTCGGGATCGAGCTCTGCGAGGAGCCCGTGGCGGGTCTGGACGCGATCGCGCGGGTGTCCGCCTCGACGCTCGTCCCGATCGCGATCGATGAGACCGCCGGGGCGCCTGGGGCACTCGATCACCGCGCCTGCGACGCCGTCTGTCTGAAGGTGGCGCGCTGTGGCGGAATCTCCGGCGTTTTGGATGCCGCGCGGCGCGCTCGGGCCGTCGGCTACGAGGTGTACCTCGCTTCGACCCACGACGGCCCGCTCGGGATCGCCGGGGCCTTGCATGCCGCGGCGGCGATCGAACCCGACCGTGCGTGCGGGCTCGCCACGCTCGCGCTCTTCGACCGCCCCACGCCCCTCGCCCCGGTCGGCGGGCGGCTCGGAGTACCCCGCGGCCCCGGCCTGGGCGACGGCCTGGACACCTGGTACGCCTGAGTACCCCGGACTTTGGCCCCGTATAGGTGGCAAACATCGGGTTACTAGCGCGCGGCGATGATCTCGGCCACCGCCGCCGGCGCCTCGAGGTGCACGGCATGGCCAGCGCCGGCGACGACCACCACCTCCGAGCGCTCGATCGCGCCCGCCATCCGGAACGCGATCGCCGAGAACTTCTCGTCGCGCTCGCCGACCACGAGCGCCACGGGCATCGTCAGCTCGCCGAGACGAACCCACAGTGGCGGGAGCGCGCCCGTCCCCAGCCCCCGAAGCGCCCGGGCCAGACCCGCCGGCGTGTTACGCAAGCGATCCTCCTCCACTCTCGCCCTCACGCTGGCTGGCTGGCCAGCCAGCACCGGCGTTTCGGCCCACCGCGCCGCGAACTCCCCGATGGTCGACGTCTCGATCTCGTCCGCCAGCGCCAGATCCGCGCGGAGCCGCTCCTCACGCTCCAAATCATCAGCGATCCCCGGGCTCGCCCCCACCAGCACCAGCCGCTCCACCCTCTCCTTCAATGCCAAAGCGGTATGCAGAGCGATCCGCCCGCCCATCGAGTACCCGACCAATGTGAACATGGGCGGGGCGGTGGCGCGGAGGTCCGAGAGGACCGCCGCCAGCGTCACCGGCTCGACCGCCGACGCGGAGCCGTGGCCGCGAATATCGGGCGCCACCGCCTCACGACCCAGCGCCGCCACGACCGGCTCCCAGCTCGCGCCGGTGTGGGTGAACCCATGGAGGAGCACGACATCGGTAGCCATCAGGCTCGGTCTTATACCGTGGCGCTGCCAAATGTCCGCCACCGACACCTATCTGCTGCTGCGCGCGTTCTGCGACGAGCTCGCCCGCTGCGGCGTCGATCACGCGTGCACCTCGCCCGGATCGCGGTGCACACCGATCGTTCTCTCGCTCGTCCGCGAGCCGCGGATCCACTGCTGGTCGCACCTCGACGAGCGGTGCTCGGGGTTCTTCGCTCTCGGCGCGGCGAAGGCGACGAGGAGGCCGACGGCGGTCACGTGCACGTCCGGCACCGCGGCGGCCAACCTGGCGCCGGCGGTGATCGAGGCCCGCGAGTCCCGCGTGCCGATGCTCGTGCTCACGGCAGACCGCCCGCCGGAGGCCCGGGACGTGGGCGCCGGCCAGACGATCGATCAGGTCAAGCTGTACGGCGACGCCGTCAAGTGGTTCGTCGAGGTCGGCGTCCACGAGGCCACGGAGGAGCGGCTGCGGTGGATGCGCACGCTGGCGTGCCGCGCGTACTCGACCGCGCTGGAGGGGCGCCCGGGACCCGTCCACCTGAACTTCCCGCTGCGCGAGCCGCTCGTCATCGATGGTCCGCTGCCCGCGGACCCAACAGCCCGCGGCGACGGCCACCCGTACGTGATCGTCGAGCCGCCCGCGCCGCCGGCGCCGGCGCGCGGCCCCGGGCCGCACCCGTCGGGCCGCCTGCTGGTCGTCGCCGGCGCGGGGACTCCTGCGCCGGAGGGGCTGGCCGAGTTCGCCGCCCGCAGCGGGATCCCTGTCCTTGCCGATCCCCTCTCCGGCGCCCGACGTGGCGCGGCCGCGATCGCCCGCTACGACCTGTTGCTCCGCGACCCGGCGTTCACCGCCGACCACCGCCCCGACTTCATCTTCAGGCTGGGCGACCTGCCGACATCCAAGCCGCTGCGCGCTTGGCTGGCCTCGCTCCCCGACGTGGCGCAGATCGCGTTCGACCCGTACGCCACGTGGCAGGACCCCGCCGGTGTTGTCGGGATGCGGCTGCGGAGCGGCCTCCCGCAGCCCGAGCACCTAGACGTCGAGGCCGGCTGGCTCGACGGCTGGCGGGCCGCGGATGCCGCCGCCGGGGACGCCATCGCCGCACAACTTGACGACCAGCTCTCCGAGCCGCTCGTTGCCGCGCGGCTCGTGCAGTGGCTGCCCGCCGACGCCACCTTGTTCGTTGCCTCCTCGATGCCGATCCGCGACGTCGAGGAATTCGCGCCGGTCAGCGACACCGCGCCGACCGTGACCGCCAATCGAGGCGCGAACGGGATCGACGGGACCGTGTCGACGGCCTTCGGCGTCGCCGCCGCGACCGGAAAGCCGGTCGTGCTGCTGATCGGCGACGTGGCGCTCCTGCACGACGTGGGCGGACTGCTCGCGGCCAGTCGGCTCAACCTGAGGCTGACGATCGTGCTCCTCAACAATGATGGCGGCGGGATCTTCCACTTCCTCCCGGTGGCGACGCAGACCGACGCGTTCGAGGAGCACGTCGCCACCCCGCACGGCGTCGATTTCGCGCAGGTGGCGGCGCTCTACGGACTCGTCTACGAGCGCCCCATCAGCCCCGCCGATCTGAGGGCCGCCGTCGAGATCTCGATCGCGGACGCCAAGTCCAGCCTGATCGAGGTGAGAACGGACCGCGAGCAGAACCTCGCTCTGCACCGCCGCATCGCCGAGGCGGTCACCCCGCCAGGACCGGGAGCATCGCCCCGAGCTTGATCTCGGTCTCGGCGAGCTCGGCGGCCGGATCGGAGTCCCGCACGATTCCGCCGCCGGCGTAGCAGTGCGCGAGCCGTCCGCGCAGCAGCGCGCAGCGCAGGGCCACGCAGAACTCTCCGTCGCCGGTCGCGTCGGTCCATCCCACCGGCCCGGCGTACCACCCCCGGTCGAAACCTTCGAGGGCCGGGATCATCGCGATCGCCGACCCGGTCGGCTCACCGCCGACCGCCGGGGTCGGATGAAGGATGCCGGCGAGCTCGATCGCGTCGATCGGCACCGCCAGCTGAGCGCGGATAGGCGAGGCGAGGTGCTGGATGTTCGCCACCTTCACTACCGACAGCTCGGGTGCGACCGTGACCCACACGGCGTGCGGCTTCAATGCCCGCGCGATCCGCCGGGCCACGATCAGGTTCTCCTCGCGGTTCTTCTCGCTCTGGAGGAGCTGCTCGCCGAGATGGTCGTCCACCGCCGGATCGGCGCTGCGACGCGTCGAGCCCGCAAGCGCGACGGTGCTCGCGCGCTGACCCTCGCGGCGCACGAGTAGCTCCGGGCTCGCGGCCACGAGCGTGGCATCGCCCCGCCCGACCGCGAACACGTAGCACGACGGGAAAGCCTCGCGCAGGATCCCGATACGCCGCCGCGGGTCGTGGTCAATCGGCGCATGCACCTCGACCTCGCGCGCCAGTACGACCTTCTGAGCTCGCCCGGCTCGGATCCTCTCCACGGCCCGCGAGCCACCGCTGCCTCGAAATGGGCCGGCGGCATCGAGCTGAGCACCTCATAGGCGCCCGCCGGAGCTGGATCGAGGAGCGGCAGCTCGCGCTCATCGAGCCCCTGAGCCGCCGCTCCACGCGAAGCTCCAATCCTTCGACCGTGTCGTCGGGCGCTACGTCCAGGTTCACGGTCAGCCAGGATGCCCCGGCCATGCGGGCGAACGATAGCTCGGGCAGGACCAGCGACGAGGCCGCGAACCCGCGCCACGGCGACGAGTCGCCCCCGTCCGCGAGCGAACGCGAACCCTCCCACCGCCACCAGTCCCGAACCGGCGCGCCGTCGATCGGTCCGCCAACGCCCCGCGCGGCAAGCTCCCGCCACGCCGCAGCGATGCCGGCGAAGCGCTCCACGCCGCTCGACTCGAGCGCCCGACCATGCCGAGCGCGGCGAGGGCCCATCCGCTCCGGTCGGGCTGCTCCAGCGCGAACCACGGCTCGTCTCCGGCGCGCGAACCGACTACCACCGCGCTTGGGTCAAGCGGTCGAGTCCTCACGCTCATGCTGGCGAGGGCCGGCGCTCCGGTGCTCCTGGCACAGGAGAGGGCGAGCTCCACGCGTGCGCGCAGCCGCCTCAGCGCCTCGACATCGAGGCATCCGGCGGCGGGCGCTCCGGCGGCGATCCCAAGCATCGCCGCCAGCCTAGCGCGCAGGTGCACTGGTACCGTGACGTGCGCTTCTCCGAGCAATGGGGTCGCGCGATGAGGAAGTGCTACGGATCTTCTCGACCTGCCCGCAGTCGCGGGAAACCGATCCTGGCGAGTACATCAAACGCGTGAATGCCGCGGCGCGCTGGAGCGAAGCTGCGGGGTGCGAGGGAATGCTCGTCTACGGCGACAACGGCATCCTCGATGCGTGGCTCGTCTCTCAGCTGCTCGTCCATGCGACCGAGCATCTCTCGCCGCTGGTCGCCGTGCAGCCGATCTACATGCATCCCTACGCGGTCGCGAAGATGGTCTCCAGCCTGGCCTATCTTCACGGCCGCCGCACCTGCCTGAACATGCTCGCCGGAGGCTTTCGGACCGATTTGATCGCTCTCGACGATGACACCGAGCATGACGTGCGCTACGCGCGGACGGTCGAGTACGCGCAGCTGATCAAGGCGCTTGCGCAGGGCACCGTGCCAGTGACCTTCGAGGGCCGCTACTACCGCGTGCGGAACCTCAGGCTGGCGCCGCCTATCCCCCCGGAATTCGCGCCGCTGCTCACGATCTCCGGCTCCTCCCCGGCGGGGCTGGCGGCTGCGCGGGCACTGGGTGCGATCGCGATCAAGTACCCCCAGCCGTCGCAGACGCCCCAGCTAGAACAGGAGATCGAGTCCGGCATGCGGATCGGAGTGATCACGCGCGAGGATGCCGAAGCGGCCTGGCGGCTGGCGTACGCGCGCTTTCCCGAGGACAGGGCGGGACAGATCGCACATGGCCTGGCAATGCAAGTGTCGGACTCGCAATGGCACCGCCAGCTGTCCGAGCTCGCCGGGGACGCCGCCGTCTCCCATGAGAGCTACTGGCTCGGGCCATTCAAGAACTACAAGACCTTCTGCCCTTACTTGGTCGGCGATTACAACACGGTCGCGACGGAGCTCAGGCGCTACATGGACCTCGGCTTTCGAACGTTCATCCTCGATATTCCGGCCTCCAAGGAAGAGCTCTGGCACACCATGCTCGTGTTTCGTCTCGCGCAGGACGCGACACCCGCTTGAGCGGGCTGCTCCAGGACTACGTCGCGCAGCAGGCGGAACGAAGGGCCGACGAGAGGGCGCTCGTGATGGCCGATGAGCACATTAGCTACGGCGAGGTCGAGCTGACGAGCAATCGCGTCGCACACGTCCTGCTCGAAGCCGGAGCGCGTGCTGGCGACCGGGTGTGTCTGCTCAGCCAGAAGTCGCCGACCGCGGTGCTCGCGATGCTGGGAGTGCTGAAGGCCGGGTGATGACGAGGTGCTCTCACCTCAAGCCTTCGCCGCGCATGTTCGCCGCGCGCTGGCCGCGGCGGATCGAGCCCGCATCGCGTCCGTCGATCACCACCCCGCGCATGCCGCGTCCGCTTACTATACCTCGGGCTGGAGCGACTGCATGGTCGTCGTGATCGACGGCATGGGCGAGGCCCACGGGACAACCGTCTACGCCGCGCGCGACGGCCAACTGCGACCGCTCCACCGGATTCCCGCCGCCGACTCGATTGGGATCTTGTATTCGGTGGTTACCCTGCACCTCGGCTTCAACTTCAATGCCGACGAGTACAAGGTGATCGGGCTGGCGCCGTACGGGGATCCGGATCGTCACCGCGACTTTTTCGCGCATATGGTTCAGCTTCGCGACGACGGTGGCTGGGAAATACCACTGCTGCGGCAAGGGCGCACCCGCGAGGACCGCGAGAACCACACCGCGGTGCGCCGCCACCTGGGGGAGAATCTGATCGCGCCGCGGGCGGTCGAGGGGCCCCCTGGGTCGCGAGCACGAAGACGTCGCCGCCGCCCTGCAGGACTGCCTGGACCGCGCGATGCTTCACGTCTGCCGGTACTACGGGGCGCGCCTGAGCACCAATCGACTCGCGCTGGCCGGAGGCGTTGCGCTCACCACCACCGCCAACGCGAGGCTGCTGGCCTGTTCGACGAAATCTACGTGCAGCCCGCGGCCGCCGGCGATGGGTCTGCGCTCGGAGCGGCGATGCAGCGCCCGGGCACGGCTGGCGAAGCCGTCAATCGTCGCTCGCCGACCCCGTTCTATGGGCCCGCCGCGAGCGACCGAGAGGTCGAGGAAGCGCTGCGACAGTTCGCCGGGCAGATAGATGTTGTGCAGCTGAACTCGCTGCAGTCATCAGCTGCCGCCGCGGCGCAGCAAATCGCCGCGAGCGAGGTGATCGCCTGGTACCACGGGCGGATGGAATTTGGACCCCGGGCGCTGGGGCACCGAAGCATCCTCGCCGATCCCGGCGTTGCGGACATGCGCGACCGCGTCAACGCGCTTGTGAAGATGCGAGAGGCATTCCGGCCGTTCGCTCCCGCCGTGACCGCCGAACAGGTACACCGCTGGTTCGAGGTTGCCCCCGGCACGGAGCTGCCCTACATGAACGTCAACGCGGCCGTCCGCCGCGAGTGGCGCAGCGAGCTGCCGGCGGTCACTCACGTGGACGGCTCGGCGCGCGTGCAGACGGTTTCGAGTCGCGACAACGCGACCTTCCACTCCCTGCTGCGCGAGCTGGGGCGGCTGAAGGGCCGGGAGGTGGTTCTGAACACGAGCTTCAACGTTCGGGGCCAGCTGATCGTCAACACACCGGCGGAGGCGATCGAAACGTTCCTCGGCACCGGCCTTCAGGCGCTGTTCCTGGAGGGCCGGATGGTGCGCAAACGATGAGCGTGCGCGCGTAGGCTAGGCCGCGAGGCGCTTGGCCGCGCGCCGGAGCGCTCCTGAGCCGCGCAGGCTCGCCCGCAGCGCGGCGAGCGCAAGGCGCCCCCGGACCCCGGCGGCGAGCGCCACGGTCTCCAGCCCCGGGTCGCGCTCGGCGAAGCGGTACTTGTAGGGCTCCTCGCCCGTCCCGAACCGGTACTCGCGGACGCCGTCGGCGAATGCGGACTTGATCGAATGACACAGCAGGACGAAGCCCACGTTCTCGCGGTCGTAAGCGGGATCGCGGCCTGCCTGGTAATAGAGCTCGGTTGCGCCGAAGCGCAGCCCGTACCACGCTGCAACCGGTCTGTCCTCGATCCGCATCGTCCACAGCCGTAACCAACCGCGCTCGAACGCGACGCGCGCGAACTCTCGATGGAACGCCGCGCGACGGTCCGAGAACGCGCCCGAGTGGCCCTCGCTCCACCGCTCCTCGTGCAGGCGGATGAGCGTTTGAAAGTCAGCGTCGACTGCCCCAGCATCCTGCGTCAGCCGGTACTCGACGCCGCGGCGCTCCAGCGCGCGCGAGCGACGTCTCACCTGCTCGCGGAAGTTGCGGCTCCGTCCCGTGAGGAACTCCTCGAAGCTCCGCCCAGCCGTCGACAGCACCGGGCTCGCAGCGTGACGGACCGCCTCCGCACCGATGACGCTCGCGACCTGGTGCTCGCCCGAGAGGTGCTCGGCCAGGAACAGTCCGGAGCTCGCGAGCAGCTGCTCGGCGTGACGCCTCAGCGCCGCCGCCGCGGCGGGGCGATCGGCGGCCGCGCACACGGGGCCGAGCTGATCGCTCGGCCCCGCGCCAACAAGGCGCAAGATCCGAACCGGCCGGTGGCGGAAGATGCAGACGGGCAGGATCGCCACGGCCTCCCCGCTGGACCGGCGCAGGATCGCCAGGGCGAGCTCGGACTCGGGATGAAGCAGCCGGTGCCAGCAATCGGCCCACTCCCAGGTGCCGAACACGTTCGTGTCGCGCTGTGCGAGTTCGGTCCATTCGGCGCGCACGGCCCCGAGCTGCGCGACGGGCTCGAGACCCAGCTGCGCGCCGGCGCCAGTGGTCAAGCCGCTCGAGAGTCGAGGCTCTCCACGAAGAACCGGCCACCCTCCCTGTCGAGAGCTGTCACCCAAGTGCGCCACAGCGGTCCCAGGTGCCGGTGGTGCATCATCGCCGCCCCGCGGAACCCCACCTTCTCGACGGCTTTGCGCGAAGGCACATTCTCAACTGTGACCTTGGTGACAATACGCTGCTGTCCCTCTTGCCCGAGCGCGTCGGCGATCGCGCACCATGCCGCCGGCGCGATCCCTCGGCCGCGGGCAGCGGTGCCGGTCACGCTGTCCTCCAGGCACACCATCCCCGGAGGCAGGGAAAGCTCACCGCCGCGCGCTGCGAGCACGGGGGTCCGCTCGCGAAAGATCCAGCAACTGAAGAGCAACTGCTCGTCGTCGAGCACCAGCCACAGGTCGTTGCCGGACTCGATCCGGCTCCGCGCCTCGATCGGTGAGACCGTCTCCAGATCCTCGAGCAGCGCCACGTCGGCGACCTGTCCGTGGCGAAGTGTTAAGCCGGGCTCGAGCTCACGCCGGGGCCGCTCCGCCGGCGGGGAAAGCTCATACCAGATGTGTCTCTCGGAGAACACGATGCGCGTCCACACACCCTCCCATGCCCACATCGCGGCGCCGCCGACGCCATGCAGCCGTACCATCCGGCGCGCCTTGAAAAGCACCTCCTGCGGGGTCATCGGAACGTCCGCGCTAGGTCTCGCTCCGTCCCCGCGAGATCGCGATCTCGCCGGTGCGCGCCATCTCGATCAGGCCGAACGGCCGGACGAGCCGCTCGAACGCCTCGATCTTGTCGCAGGTGCCCGTCACCTCGACCACGACCGAGCGCTTGCCGACGTCGACGATCTTCGCGCGGAAGATCTCGCACAGCTGCATGACCTCGGCGCGGGTCGGTCCGTCGGCGGAGACCTTGAACATCGCCAGCTCCCTGGCGAGCGTCTCCTCGGGCTCGAGATCGCGGATCTTGAGGACGTTGACGAGCTTGTGGAGCTGCTTGGTGACCTGGTCGATCGGGTGCACGGCTCCGTCGAGCGTCAGCGTGATCCGCGAGAACGCCTCGTCGTCGGTCGGGCCGACGGCGAGGGTGTTGATATTGAATCCGCGCCTGGCGAACAGGCCGGCGATTCTGGTCAGGACACCCGGCTTGTTCTCGACCAGAATCGAGAGGATGTGCTTGCGGCCGGTCCGCAGGCCGCCGGCGGCCTCGAGCTCGTCGAGCGACAGGATTTCCTTGGTGGCTGGCTCTCCCATTTCTCAGCCCACCATGTCGCGCGCCGCCTGGCCCGCGGGGATCATCGGGTAGGTGTTCTCCTCCCGCGTGACGCGGATGTCGGCCAGCACCGGGCCGTCGGTGGCGATCGCCTCCCGGATGTCGCTGACCAGCGTCCGCTTGTCCTCGAAGCGCATGCCGGTGGCGCCGTACGCGTCGGCCAGCTTGACGAAGTCCGGCCACTGCCCGGTGTCGACCTGGCTGTAGCGCTTGTCCCAGAACAGCTCCTGCCACTGGCGGACCATGCCGAGGTAGCCGTTGTTCATGATGAACACCTTGATCGCGATCCCCTCCTGGGCGCACGTCGCGAGCTCCTGCATGTTCATCTGGACGGACCCGTCGCCGGCGATGCACACGACGGTCTCCTCCGGCATGCCGACCTTGGCGCCCATCGCCGCCGGCAGGCCGAAGCCCATCGTCCCCAGACCGCCCGAGTTGATCCACCGACGCGGAGCGCCGAAGTGGAAGTACTGAGCGGCCCACATCTGATGCTGGCCGACGTCGCTGGTCACGATCGCGTCGCCACCGGTCGCCTCGTACAGCGCCTGGATCATGAACTGCGGCTTGATCTCCGCGTCCTTCGAGTCCTCGTAGCCGAGCGGGTAGCGCTCCTGCCAGGAGTGGATTCGCGACCACCATTCCTCGAGCCGTCTTGGGTCGGGCGACAGGGCCCGGTACTCCGCGGTCAGCCGGGGCAGGATGTTCTTGGCGTCGCCGACGATCGGAATGTGCGCGGGCACGTTCTTGGAGATCTCGGCCGGGTCGATATCGATGTGGATGAACTTCGCCCGCGGCGCGAACTCCGACAGCTTCCCGGTGATGCGGTCGTCGAAGCGCGCGCCGATCGCACAGATCAGATCCGCCTCGTCCATCGCGTAATTCGCGCTCCGCGTGCCGTGCATCCCCAGCATCCCCAGCCAGTGGTCGTGCGGCGCCGGGAAACCGCCGAGCCCCATCACCGTGCAGGTGACGGGAAAGCGGTCGCAGGTGCCGAGCTCGATCAGCTCCGCGGACGCGTTCGAGCTGACCACGCCACCGCCGGCGTAGATCACCGGCCGGCGCGAGTTCGCGAGCGCCTTTGCCGCGAGCCGGATCTGCTTCTGGTTGCCCTCGGTGGTCGGCTGGTACCCCGGCAGGTGTAGGTCGCTCACCGGCTCGTAGGGGATGTCGCCGCGGCTCAGGTCCTGCGGGATGTCGACGACGACGGGTCCCGGGCGCCCGGTGCGAGCGATGTGGAACGCCTCGTGGATCGAGCGCGGGATCTCGAGCGGATGCTGGATCAGGAAGCTGTGCTTGACGATCGGCATCGTGATCCCGATCGTGTCCGCCTCCTGGAAGCCGTCGGTGCCGAGCAGCTCGGTGCGAACCTGGCCGGTGAGGAACACGACCGGCACCGAGTCCATCATCGCGTCGCAGATCGGCGTCACCAGGTTGGTGGCGCCGGGGCCGCTCGTGCCGAGCGACACGCCGACCTTGCCGGTCGCCTTCGCGTAGCCCTCCGCGGCATGGCCGCCACCGGCCTCGTGGCGGACGAGGATGTGGCGGATGCCCGCGTCGTAAAACGCGTCGTAGGTGGGGAGGTTCGCGCCGCCGGGAAGCCCGAATACGACGTCGACACCTTCAGCCTTCAAGCATTCCATCAGGGCGTCGACTGCACGCATGCGATTCGCCTCCTTTCGCGGCTCGGTTTGTCTCTACGCGCACGGATTTCGCGCGCGCCAGGGACCGGCGAGTGTACCGCCTGCAATTCAGCGAGGCTCGGTGTTGGGGCTCTGCCTCGAGGGCCGACGCGGGGGGCGCTGTGTATCGCCGGGTCCGGGCCGGGGGGCTGTGAACTTTCGGCCCCAGCTGCGAGCGGCCGGCCTCATAAACGGCGCTGGGCAAGGGGGTGGGTGAGGTTGGTTGCGGGTCGCCAGAGGCGGTGGTTGACGTGCTCCGCTGCCCAAACCCGCGACTTTGTGCCGAGAGTGTCACGGAAAACCTGCGATGGCGCCCGCTCCCCTTCCTTCCCTGCTGCCGTCTACCGGGCCGACGTAAGGCGGCGCTGATGAGAGTCGACTGCCCTACGCCGCCCGCTCGCGCATATCGACCTCGGAGGCGATCGCCACGTCGGGGAACTCGAGCTCCTCGCCACACCGCATGCAGACCGCGTCGTAGAGCTTCACGACCTGCCCGCAGTTCGGGCATTGGCGCCGGAGTTCCTGGTTCTCCCACCGGTAGAAGATCGCGGTCAGCAGCCCGAGGAAGGGCACCAGGGCCGAGATCAGGAACCACAGGAGGAACGAGCTTCCCTTGATGCGTCCAACTATCCCTCCGGCGAGGCCGAAGAAAAGCGCGATTACTACGTAGCCGTTGGCCGCCGAAACCATCGGCGGACGCTCACCAGACGATCGTCTTCAGCGCCCAGAGAACCGCTACGACGGCAGCCACGCCGATGATGATCCAGAACACGCTCGTGATAATGCCGATGATCACCTTCACCGCCAGGGCGGCCACGACGACCAGTACGACGCCGGCGAGGGCCTTCTTCGCGACCGATGGGGAGCGATTGGGCTGGGTTTCAAGCTCGTTTGACATAGCCACAGCGTAGCGCGCGGGCAGGTCCGCTCCGCCACGTTCCCGGGGAACTCAGTCGAACACGCGCTTGAGGTGCGTGAAGCGCTCCGATGCCTCCGGCGTCCGCGCCTCGAGCCGAAGGCGCGCCAGGCGATAGCGGCGCACCGGCGCGGTCTCGGGAAATGGCGACGCGGGCCGGGGATCGGCCACGAGCACGAGCCTGGATGATCTGGTCGGACGGGTCATGGCGCGCATGATGGCGCCCGGCGAGAGGGCGCACATTGGCCCTTGGTACAAACATCTCCAGAGCTGGTGCGCCGAAAGGCCCGCGGCTCAGCGCGCGCGTGCCTCCTCGACGGCGGCCCTCAAGGCCGCGCGCGCCGGCTGGCGCAGACGCCGGCGCAGCCGCCAGGGGGCCCCCGAGAAGGCGAGGTTGGCGACCGTCGCGAATCCGGTCTCGTCGGCCCGAAGCGCCAGCAGCAGGTGCGCGATCCGGTCCCCCGAGGGCAGGTCCGGGTCCGCGACCTTGACGCAGTAGCAATTGACGCGGTGGGCACCCGGCCGGATCAGCAGCGCGCCGGCTTCGCCTACCAACCAGGTCCCGAGCGCGGCTCGCTCGAGCACCAACCCGGTCTGGCCGTGCAGCTCGCGCGCGCGATGCCCGACGAGGTCACCGAGGAGACCGAGCGCCGTCCGCTCCGCCCGACCGCTCGCGGGCGGCCGAGGGCGGACGACGTTCGCGCCACGGGCGGCATACAGCTCCGGGATCGCCCAGGCGTGCGCGAGTAACGCGAGGCCGACCGGGATCGTCACCGGACTGACGAACCCGAGCGCCACCGCTGCCGTCACCAGCGGGACGGTGTGGGCGATCGCACTCAGCGTCCACAGCCGGCCGCTCGTGACGAGCCGCTGGTGGTTGACCCGAGGGCGCCAGTAGACGCTCGCCAGCTCGGGAAGCGGATCCGCGACGGCCATCAGCCGCCGGCGATTGGCCGGCGAAGGATCACCACCGGGGCCTCGAGCGGGAGCTCACGCACCTGCTCGGCGTGGCCCTCTCCGTGGGAGACGACGGCGAAGTAGCCCTGTTCGAGCTCCTCGCGAAACCTGGCAACCGCCACCTCCGCGCTGGCCTGATCTTCGGCCGTCCATTCCGCCAGCGTGGTGTGGCCGGTCTGGTCCATCCTGATCAGTCGGGACATCACCTTCCTCCTGATGGGTTGGGATTCCCATCCTACGCCCGAGTATGGGAAGGTTTGCGGTTCCGCCCGCGTCCTTCCGTTCATTTGCTCCACTCTCGCACTAAGTCAGCGCTGGTCGTCGTCGCCGTGGTCTCGCTTCTGGTCCCGCTGAACGCCGTTGCCGATCAGCAGCACGGGCACCACGCGCACCGTGCAAAAGCCGCCCACCGTGCAAAAGCCGCCAAGTCCAAGCGCGCACGCGCCCACGCCACTCCGAGCAAGGCGCGGCGCCACCGGGCGCCGGCGAAAGGGCACCGGCATCACGCACGCGTCAAGGCCAACCTCAGCGCCGCTCTCGCGCTGCAGGTAACGCAGGGTCACGGCCGCCACACCGCGCACACGGCTGCCGATCCGAGCGACACGATCTCCGACTTCAAGTTCACGCCGGCGACGGTCACGATCCACACCGGCGACACGATCACCTGGACCAACGACGGGCCGAGTGAGCACACGGCGACGGCGAGCAACGGAAGCTTCAACACCGGGCTCCTGAAGAAGGGTCAGAGCGCCTCACACACGTTCACCCAGCCGGGCACGTACGCCTACATCTGCACGATCCACCCGTTCATGCACGGGACGATCGTCGTGCTGGCCAGCACGACGACGACCACGACCACCACGAGCACGCCGACCACGACGCCGACGAGCACGACGCCGAGCACCGGATCGACCACGCCGAGCACGAGTGCCTCGGCTCAGAGCAGCGGCGCGACGCTACCGATGACCGGGTTCGATCTGGACGCGACCTGGATCGCCGGAATTGTGTTTATCGGCGCCGCTATCCTCATCAGACGCAAGCTGCGGACGCGCTCGTAGGACACGCTCGCCGAGCAGCCGGCGAGGTTCTCCGGGGGCCCGTTCAGCAACCGATTGGCAAGTATCCTTGAGGGCGCGCGCGGGGTTTTGTAGAGCCCAACTTACGGCGACTGGTCAAGCCGATCCCACTTTCAACCGATAGCCAGGCCTAATGGAGCTCAAGGACATCATCGCGATCGCATGGAAGCGAAAGCTGACGGTGATCATCGTGGCGCTCGCGGCGGTCGTCGTCGCGACCGTGATCGCGTACACGCGCACGAAGGAGTACCAGGCGACCGCGACGCTCGCGATGACGCCGAACGTGCAGAAGGGCCAGGGGTTCGTCGCCTCCGATGACCTCGCCACGCTGCTCTCGACGTACGCCGCCATCGTCGACTCCTCGACGACCAAGACCGTCGCGGCTCAGATCCTCGGGCACCCGCTGAACGCGTCGGTGAGCGCCTCGACCACGGCGGGCACCGGGATCCTCCAGATCTCGGCTACGAGCACCGACCCGAAGGAGGCGGCCGCGGCCGCAACCGCGCTCAGCCAGGGGTTCGAGTCGACGATCAAGGGCAAGAACCAGCTGTTGGTCGTCCAGGTGGTCGACCCGGCGACCGTTCCCACGACTCCGGTCGCGCCCCGCCCGCCGCTGATCATCGCGGCCGGGCTCGCCCTCGGGCTCGGGCTCGGTCTCGCGCTGGCGCTCGTGCTCGAGCGGTGGTTCGACCGGATCGAGACCGTCGAGGACGTCACCGAGGCCACCTCGCTCGCGACCCTCGGGTACCTGCCCCGCAACCGGGCGTTGCGCCACGGCGGCCGCAGCTCGCTGATCTGGGACAACCCGGACCTGTTCGGATTGCAGGAGGCCGTGCGGGCGCTCCGCACGAACCTGCAGTTCTCGATGAACTCCGACCACGACGTGGTCCAGATCACGAGTCCATCGGCGGGCGAGGGCAAGTCCACGGTGGCCGCCAACCTGGCGGTCGCGATTGCCGGGGTCGGCCTGCCGACGCTCCTCGTCGACGCCGATTTCCGCGCACCCCGCCAGCACATCATCTTTGACCTTCCGAATGACGAGGGTCTCTCGACGGCGATGGCGGCCGTCAACGAGGGCAAGCCGCTGGTGATCCAGCCCAGCGAGTTCAAGAACCTGTCCGTTCTCACGAGCGGACCGATCCCGCCCGCACCGACGGAGGTCATGGCCGCCCGGATCGAGCAGACGATCCGCCGGCTGCGCGAGCTCGGCTCGATGGTCGTAATCGATACGCCGCCCGTCCTCCCCGTCAGCGACGCGCGGCTCGTGGCGCCGGAGGTCGACAGCGTCTTGATGATCGCCTCGTCCGGGCACACCAAGTCGGGGACGTTACGCTCGGCGCTCGACCACCTCGCGATGGCGCAGAGCACCGTCGTCGGCGTCGTCCTGAACCAGGTGCGCGACAGCGGCGCCCGGTACGCCGGGTACGGCAGCTATTACAACCGCGCCCACGAGCCGGTCGAGCTGGTCGGGCGCGACTAGGGCGGTCCCGCCCGGATCATGGGATCAGCGCGGGCAACTCGGGCGAGTCCGTTCGCGGTGCTGCTCGGCGTCTTTGCGGGTTTCCTCGCGGCGCTGAATCCCAAGATCGCCGTCGCGGTGATTGGCGGCGCCGCGATCGCGATCCTCCTGTTCGTCGGGGCAGAGATCCTGCTGCTCGGCGTCGTCGCAGTCGAGCCGTGGTCCGGCGCGCTGGCGCTTCCGACGCACACCGTGACGATCCCGAAGATCCTCGGCGTGCTCGCGGTCCTCTCCTGGGTGCTCGCCGCCTCGACGGGGCGCGCCCCCCTTCGCTTCACCCCGCAGATCGGTTGGGGCTTCGCCTTCCTGCTGGTGATCGTGCTCTCGCTGATGCTCTCTCCGGACCCGTCGACTGGAGTGACCAAAACGGTTTCCTACGCGCTGTACGTGACGATCCTGGCGCTGGTAGTCCAGAACTTCCCGAGCCGCGCCAAGGTGGAGCGCTGCCTCGCCATCTACGCCGGCTCGGCCGCGATCGCGGCCATCGCCGGCCTGGTCAGGTTCATCACGGGCGCCGCCCACCTGGCGTCCGGACCGATCTCCGATCCGAACGAGTTCGCGATGTTCATGGCGGGCGCGATTCCGCTCGCCCTGTACTTCGCGTTCAACGCTCCCCGGCGCAGGTGGTTGTGGCGGATCGCAGTCGTGATGATCGCCGCGGCGACGCTGGCCACGCTCTCGCGCGGGGCCGCTGCCGGCTTCGGCGCCGTGGTGCTGTGGGCGGTCGTCTCGCGCCGGATCTCGCTTCCCGGAGTGCTCGCCGCCGCGATCGCGATCGGGACTGTGCTCGCCTTCGCCTTCCTGCTGTTCCAGCCCCTCATCCAGGAGCGGCTAGTGCAGAAGTCGATCATCGCCAACAAGAACGTCGCCTCGCGCGAGGTGTTCTGGTCTGCTGCCTGGCACATGTCGCTCGATAACCCCGTCGTCGGCGTGGGCCCCGACCGGTTCGGCATCGTGAGCGAGCGCTACGTCCGCAACGATCCGATCGTGCTCAACAATCCGGCGGTCCACAACAGCTACCTGGAGATCCTCGCCGAGGATGGCCCGTTCGCGTTGGCGCTGTTCTTCTGTCTGTATGCGTCGTGCTGGCGCGCTCTTCGGTTCGTGAGGCGCAGGGCAGTCGAGCGCAAGGACGTGGCCGGTCGGCGCCTGGCCGACGCCCTGATGGCGTCGTTTGTATGGACCGCCGTCGCGATGTGCTTCGTCTCCGAGCAACTCTCGATTCCGGTCTGGCTGATCGCGGGGCTCGCGGGCTCGCTGGCGCTCGCAATCCGCGAGGCCGAAGGCCCGGCGATCCGCCCGGTACGGACGAACGGGCCGCTCGCCCCGCGAGCGCATTTCGCAGACGGGTGAAGGTGCTCATGGTCTCCTCGCTCGAGCGCGGCGGGCCGCTCGAGCAGGCGCTCCTGCTGGTTGCCGGGCTCGTCGAACGCGGCGTGGAGGTGCGCGTGACATGCGCGCCGGGCTCGGCGGCTCGGTTCAGGGCGACGGGTGCACGGGCGGTCCCGCTCTTCCAGCGGCCCGGATGCGACCCGCGGACGGCAGTGAAGCTGTGGCGGCGGATGGGGCCAGTGGACGTCGTCCACGGCCAGGATCGCCGCAGCGGGCTGTGGACGCGCCTGGCCCCGGGGATGAGTACGGTTGCGCGGATCTACACCGTCCACGGGCTTCCAGATTCCTACATGCCTGCCCCGCTCGGCCGTAGGCCGGTCCCGCTGCGCGACCGGATCGCATACGAAGGGGTCGACGCGGCCCTGTGCCGCAGGGCCGACGCGGTGATCATCCCGTCCGAGACGATGGCGCGGACCTTTCGCGAGCGGCTCGGATTCCCGGCCGACCGCATTCGAGTCGTCCCGAACGGCGTTCCTTTGCCCAAGACGCCCACCGAGCGCGGCAGCGAGGTCGGGACGCTCTCCCTCCTGGAGCCGGTCAAGGACGTGACGACTTTTCTGGCCGCGGCGGCACGCCTGGCTCCAGCCCGCCCGGGCCTGAGGTTCGTCGTCTTCGGGGAGGGAACCGAGCGCGACGCACTCGAGCGACGCGCCCGCGAGTTGGGAATCGCCGACCGCGTTGCCTTTCCCGGACATGTCGAGCGCTCCGAAGCAATGAAGCGGCTGGGGATCCTCGTGCTGCCTTCGATCGTCGAGAACGCCCCGATGGCATTGCTGGAGGCGATGGCGGCGGGCGTACCGGTCGTGGCTTCGCGGACCGGTGGAATCCCGGAGATCACCGGGGAGGACACGGCGCTGCTAGTGGCGCCAGGGGACTCCGAGGGGTTCGCGAACGCAATCGAGCGCGTGCTCGACGACCCGGCGTCGACCGCATCGCGGGTGGCGGCGGCCCGCTCACGCATCGCCTCGCGCTACAGCAGCGACGCGAACGTGGATGGCACGCTTCGGATCTACGACCAGGCGCTGGAGGCGCGCCGCGGACGATGAGGATCGCGCAAGTCAGCGCCGCCATGGACATCGGCGGAGCGGAGCGCATGCTCGTCGACCTCGCCACGGCCCATGCGCGGGACGGTCTCGAGATCGCGATCATGGCGCCGCCGGGCCTGCTGGACCGCGACTGGGCGCAGGAGGGGATCGCGCGATTCCGCTTCCCCCCGGCCGACCGCAACCCGATCGATCTGATTCGGGCCGCACGCAGCGTCGGCGCGGGAGTCCGCGCGTTCAGACCGGACGTCATCCACGCCCACAACGTCAAAGCCACCCTGTTCGCGCTGGCCAGCGCCCGCAGCGCTCCGAGGCGCGTTCCGGTGCTCGCCACGTTCCACGGTGTGCCGGCGCGCCAGATGTGGGCCGCGGCGCAGATTCTCCGGCTGGCGGACATGACCGTGGCCGTGTCCGATGGGCTGAAGGAGTCGCTGGTGAGCAGCGGTCTCAGGCCGGATCGCGTCGAGGTCATCTACAACGGTGTGGCCGCCCGTCCCGAGTTGAGCGCCACGGTGCGCGCCGAGTACGACAGGGAGCTGAACATCAACGGCGCTGTCGTCGCCGCCGTCGGCCGGCTGGCCGCCCAGAAAGCGCACTACCGGTTTCTCGACGCCGCCGCGATCGTGCTCCAAAGCCGGCCGTCCACCACCTTCCTCGTCGTCGGCGACGGCCGGCTTCGCCACGACCTCCGCGCGCAAGCGGCCGAGCTCGGGATCAGCCACGCGGTTCGGTTCACCGGCTCGAGGGGTGACGCCCGGCAGCTGATCGCGCGCGCGGACCTACTCGTGTTCTCATCGAATTGGGAAGGGCTGTCGATCGCCGCGCTCGAGGCCCTTGCCGCCGGCACTCCCGTGGTTTCGACCGATGTCGCGGGCATGCGCGAGCTGCTTGGATCGGGGGCCGGGACGATCGTCCGGGGCTGGGAGCCCCGCGAGCTCGCGGCCGCCGTCGTGAACCTCCTGGACGATGAGGCCCTGCGGCTTCAGATGGCGGACGCGGGCCGTCGGCTCGTCTCGGACCGGTTCTCGATGAGCGTGATGGAGGATCGTTACGCGGAGCTCTACACGCGCCTGGCGCGGTGACGGCGGCCGTGCCGGCGACGGTGGCGGCGGTGGTGGCGCCTGTGGCCGCGGTCGCGGCGCAGGTGGCCGTGGCGCACGCGGCCCGACGCCTGCCCCGATGCGGGCCGGCCGGCGCGAGCGATGATGGCGGCGGCCGGCGAGTTCGAGCGAAGGAGCACGAGCGCTGACTGCGGCGCGAGCGTGGTCTTCGTCGCGTCACTGAGACCGGAGCCGCTGTACGCCGCGCCGAGCGAGACGGTGACGCGGTCCAGCGTCGGGTTCACCACGACCAGGCCGCTCTGGAATCGCCGCTCGTACACGCCGCTCGACTTCTCGCTGTACGCGCCGACCGGCGATCCGAGCTCGTAGTTGTACTCGGAAAACCACGGCTCGCCGGAGTAATCCCCCGTCATCGCGAACTCCGCCTTGCCATCGCCTGCCAGCAGCTCGGTCGCGTACCCATAGACGGCCGCGCGCGCGTCGCCGTTGCTCGAGTGGGTGATGCCGATGAACAGCTTGCCGGCCTTCTCGGTGTCCTTCATCTCCTGCAGCTGGATGGCCCACATCCCCGGACCCGCGTATCCCGAGCCGGGCCGATCGCCCCACTTGACGAACTCTTCATCCATCGCTCCGCCGAGATACTTCAGCCACGGATCGACCACCGACGGGTACGAGGACCACGATCCGAGGTTTGCGATCGCGAGCTTTCCGGCGGCCCGCAGCCGCGGGCCCACGTTCTCGACGAAGCTCCCCATGGCGCCGGCGTACCGCGTGTCCGAGGGGTACTCGGCGACGCACGAAACGCAGTAGTGGTAGCGGATCGTGGGATTGACGTCGTCGAGGAGCACGCCGTCCCATGGCGCGGATCGAAGCTCGTTCAGCACGTCGGTGGTCCAGGCCTGCTGGTAGGAGCTCGACCCGACGTTAACCGCCCACAGCCACGAGTACCCCTGGAACGTGAACGGTGATCCGTTCGTGTTACGGAGCAGCCACCCGTTAGACGCGGCCTGCGTGTAGGAAACGCCCGAGGAGATGTCACCGTCACCCGAGAACGACGACGAGGCCGCCGAGACGTTCTTGTACATGAGCACCTTGACGTTCGGGCTGGCAGCCTTCAGCGCGTAGAGCTGGCCGAGATCCCAGGACGGCAGCACCACCACCTGCTCGTGGTCGGCCGTCCAGGCGTAGTTCGGAAAACTCGCGTTGGAGTCGATCGCGACTCGAACGTGCCCGACGACGGCGGCCTCAGCGACCCCTGGGGCGAGAGCGACTCCGAACGTGAGTGCGCCCGCGGCAACGAGCAGCGCGATGATTCGACGCATGCATTGGCTCCTTTTGGCAGCTGGGCTGTCTCCGAGAAGACCCCTGGCTTTGCGACCCCGCCTCGCGGCGGGTGTGCCTTTGTCGAGGCGCCGGCGGCGCCCTCTTCGGTTGTTTAGTTCGCCTCGCCTCGTATCGAAGATCCCGCCTCGGGACTTCTTTCGTGGATTGCCGATTCGACAATCGTTCGGTGCTCGGGGGGCAGATCGGCCCTTGATCCAAGCCGTCGCACCCTCGGCACTGGACGGCGGTACACGCTGACCTACCCGAGCGGGCCGCTACGGGGCGCGGCGAGATTGCGCAGGCTCGGGTAGGTAATGGTCGCCTGGAACCTGCAGCGGGAACCCGACCGATCGTCTACCGGCGGACGGCCACCAGGCGAACCGTCTTCAGTGGCGCTGCGACCACGGGGATCTGCAGCAGCTTGTTCCTGAGAGCCACGGGAAGCGCGAGCAACAGTCTCTCGGCGACCGTGGGGAATGCGACGGGGAACTCGACCACGCGACCGCGCACTGAGACGAACGCACGAATCCGCTTGAAGCCGGCTTGGTGGAGCAGCTTCGTCAGCTCGCGGTTGGTGTACTCGCGAAGGTGGAAACCCGTTGGGGTCGTCGAAAACAGCCTGGAGATGTCCCACGGACCGGTGAGCCCGTTCGGCGTGATGACGATGTAGCGCCCGCCCGGGGCGAGTGCCGTGGCGATCTCGGCGAGCTGCGCGCGGGCGTCGCCGGGGTGGAGGTGCTCCATCAGCTGATTGCTGTATGCCAGCGTGATACTCCCCGGCGATACCGGAATGTGGACGCCGTCGATCACGTGCACGTGCAGGTTCGCGGGGTTGTCGGTGCTCCGGGCGATCTCCTCAGACACGTCGACCGCGTGCACGGCCCGCGCCCTACGGGCTAGCTGCCTGGACAGCAGGCAATCGCCGGCGCCGATCTCCAGAATCGTGTCGCTGGGATCGATGAAACGGTCAAGGACCCGGAGCTCGAGGGCGATGTTCTGCTGACGCCGGCCCGAGGATTGCGAGGCCAGCTGGGGGTGATCCGGTACCCGGCGGAACAGCTCGTCGTAGACCTGGCCGTAAACCGACGCCCGGTCGGCCGCAGGCGCCTCCTTGAGCCGCATGGCCAGGTCGCGCTCGATTTCGTAGTGGGCACGAAGCCGCGCGCCGCTGCGGGGATCGCCCGTCCATGACCGCGCCTCGGCCTCGATCTCGGCGTCGGATAACGCCCGCTCCGCCACGGTCGGCGCAGGCTATCAACTGAAAACGGACCGGCCCGTAACTGCCAGTCGGCGGAGGTACGACCGCTCAGCTAACCGGTGCTGGTGGACAATACGGAGGCCATGGGTTCGGACACCGAAGGCGAAGCGGGCTGGGGCCACGTACCGTCTCTGGGGCGCTCGACGCTGCGCGGCGCGCGCCTCTCATTAGGCGGGTTCGTCGTCAGCCGGGGGCTGATGCTCGCCGCTTACGTGGTCCTTGCCCGGCTCGTGAGCCCCACCGATTTCGGTCACTACGCGGCGGCGTCGGTGATCACCGGCGTCGGCACGGTGTTCTCGGAGTCGGGCATGCTGTCGGCGCTGATCCGCCGACCCGATCGGATCGACGAGGCCGCCAGCACCGCGTTTTTCTCGCTGATCATCAGCGGGATCCTGCTTACCCTCGGTGCGCTCGCGGTCGCCCCGCTCGTCGGCTGGTTCTTCCACAGCGGGAGCGTCACGGCGCTCTCGGCGGCGCTCGCCGCCGCGCTGTTCGTGCAGTCGCTCACGGTGGTGCCCGATGCGATCCTCCAGCGTCGGTTCTCGTTCGCGCGTCGCGTCGCGGTCGACCCGCTGTCGTCGGTCGCGTTCGCCGGGGTCGCGATCCTTGCAGCGGCGGATGGCGCCGGCGCCTGGTCGCTGGTCGCCGGTGCCTACGCGTCGCTGATCGTGTCGGTGATGGTCGCCTTCGCGTTCGCACGCTTCCGGCCACGACTGAGGCAGGCTTCGGTGGCGATGTGGCGCGAGTTGGCGACGTTCGCTCGGCCTGTGCTCGGATCGGAGATCCTGTCCCGAGCGGCCACGCAACTGGACACTGTGATGCTCGGCCGCTTCAAAGGGGCTGCGGTGCTCGGTCAGTACCGAAACGGCTTGCGCATCGCCCAGCAGCCATCCGACGGGTTCGTCAGCATCGGCGCGTACGTGTTGCTTCCGGCGCTCGTCCGGCTACACGGTCAGCCAGAGCGGCTGCGCGCAGCGACGCGCCGGATCTATCGCCAGATCGCGGCCGTCGCGCTGCCGTTGAGCGTGATGTTCCTTCCGCTCGGCGTGCCGGCCGCGGTCCTGCTGCTCGGGTCCACGTGGAGGCCGGCGGGCCACGCGATCGTGGGGCTGTGCGCACTGCTCGTCGCCTCGGCGACGATGTCCGCCTCGAGCGAGGTGTTCAAGGCGGTCGGGCGACCGCAGCTCCTGATCCGCATGCATTCCGTCAGCCTGACCACGATCACGATCTTTGTCGTCGCGGCTGCGATCCCGTTCGGGCTTGTCGGCGTCGCGGTGGCCGTGTCCGCCAGCCGGTGCGTGACCGCCGCCTACGGGCTGCGGCATGCGGCGCGGGCGACGGGGCTTCACCGAGATGACATCTCGCAAGCCTTGAAGGGCCCGGCGGCGGCCTCCGTGGTGATGCTGCTCGTGATGTTCGGGTTTGCGCTCGTGGTCAATCCCCTCGACCACCGAGTGGTTCTCGCCTGGGCCCTGACCGCGGCCGAAGCGGCGCTGGGCGCGATCGTGTACGGGGTCGTGTTGCTGGCGGTGGATCGCGACCGTCGCCGATCGGCGCTGAAGCTCGTGGCGGTCGCTCAGGCGAGCCTGCTCAACATCGTGCTCAGGTAGTAAGCACCGAGCTGGTGTCGGTCGAGGCAGCGATCGAAGTACGCGCGCGCGTTGGCGGCGATCCGTTCGCGCCCGCCGTCGTCGTTCAGATACTGCTCGCAACGGTCCAGCAGGTCCGACAGATCCGGCTTCGTGTAGACGATCTCCTCACTGTCTCTCAGCTCGACCGGGAGCGCGACCGCGGGCTTCGGGCCGATCACGCAGGCACCGACGGCGAGGTAGTCGATCTGGCGGAAGCAGAGCGCGCCGTTGCCCGGCAGATCGATGCAGATTCTCGCGCGGGCGATTTCCTTGAGGTACGCCGGGTAGCTGGTCATCTTCGCTCCGCCCTCGTAGGAGAACCGATTCTGATCGCTCAGCACCCCGATCGCCTTGCGGCGGGTGTCGGTCGCGTAGCCGATGCTGAATCGCCCGTACACGTCGTAGGTGAACGTTCGCCGGTCGCGCAGCGCGCGTAGCCTCGGCAGGAATCGGTATATCTGCTCGGACGCCGTGACGAAGCCCCCCGGGATCGCGCGCGGGTCCGCCTCCGGAGGGCACTGCATCTTGAAGTACATCGCGGCGCGGTCCAGCAGCTCGGAGTCGCAGTCGGGATAGTCCGAGTAGTCGATGATCACGTCATGAGGCACCCCGTCGAGCTCGACCTTGATCGCCACGATGCCGCGATGGACCTGCGGGATCTCCTCGGCGATGATCCGGACGAGCCGGCTCATCCCGTGCCGGATCGGCCCCACCCAGGTGTCCGCCTCCGACCACTGGTAGGCGCGCGGCCAGCGGACGGTCAATCGGGCGCGATCATGCTCGGAGAGCGGCCAGCTCAGCTCCGAGGGCGCTCGCTGGGCTGGACCGAGAAGCGGGGCGGCATCGATGGCGCCCGCGCCGGCGCGGACGGCACGCCTCAGGGGTCCCGAGATCCGGGTCCCGGCGGGCTTCGACGGCATCAGAGGCTCTTGAGATTCGGGAAGGCCGCAGCCACCTCCCTGGGTGGCTGCTGGTACCAGCTGTACGCCAGGCCGAGACGGCGGCGAACCCCGCCGATGCGGTAGCGGAGCGCTCTGAGTGCGTAGCGGACGCGATCCTCGCCTTCCAGCACGCGCACCTCCTGCTCATGCTGACTGATGCGCGAAGCGAGCATCGCTCGGTGGGCATCGCTCGGCAGTGACGCCGGTTCGATTTGCTTGAACACCGACAGGGCCGACCGCGTCATGCTGAGCTTCTGCCTGGACATCTGGCCCGCGTGGGCGCGATAGAGCGCGTGGTTGCCCGGGATCCAGGCTGCGTCGTAGCCGCGGATCAGGATCCTCAGCGCCAATGAGTAGTCCTCGCTACGCCGAAGGCTCTCGGTGTACCCGCCGACGTCGAGCAGCACCGAGCGAGGCGCCACGGTCGAGACGTAGACGAAGTTTCGCGAGAGCAGCTCCAGGAGGAACTCATCGCGCGCCGGCGGTGGCGGAATCGGAGGCCGCTGCTCGTGCATCGCGCTCTGGCGCCGGACGCGGCCGGTCTGGGCATCGAACACGAACGCGTCGGTGTACGCGAACCCGGGGTTCGACACGCGCTCCAGGGCCCGGCCCGCCAGCTCCATGTAGTCGGGCAGCCACAGGTCGTCGCTATCCAGGAAACCGACGTATTCGCCGGAGGCGACGGCGACCCCGGCGTTGCGGGCAGCGGCCTGTCCCTGGTTGGCCTGAGTCAGCACGCGGACGCGTGAATCGGGGATGCGCCGCACCACCTCCACCGTCCGATCAGTCGAACCGTCGTCGACGACGATCACCTCGAGATTCTGCTCGGACTGCGAAAGGGCGGACTGGACCGCCGCGGTGACCGTTTGCTCGGCGTTGTATGCCGCGATCACGGCCGAGAAACGCGGCGCTGGCACGCCGCGATGATATGGCACGCCGCCGGGCGCTCAGGGCCGCGGATGGGGCAGCGAGCTCGTGTTCACGACCTCGAAGTCCCGGCCCTTGAGCCGCTCCAACGTCAGCAGAGCCTTGTCATTCCAGTGGGGGTTGGGGGCGCCCTGGATCTCCCACGGTCCGCCGTCGTCGGCGAGGATCAGGCCGTAGCGCTTGAGCGCCACCGCGATCACCCGCGCCTGGTACGGGAGACCGGAGATGTTGACGCTCGCCTTCAGGCGTAGGCGAGCCCCCATCGGTGGCAGCCACCGCCCACCGCAGCTGTAGGACCAGTGGCGCGCCGGATAGACGTATCGCCTCGCGGTGCATGGCGCAGAGAACCTGAGCGCGTGATCGATCGCCCCTCCCTTCACCTCGCTGTAGCGTGGCAGCCCGGCCAGCATCGATAGGCCGGCCGCGTCCGCGGAGGTCCAGCCCCGTGGGCGGAGGTGGTTCGATCGCAGGTTGAAGACCGCCCCGGCGCCGGCCGACCACCACGCCCCACCGTCGTGTGGGAAGGCACGCCAGAGTTCGTAGTCCCGGCAGTTCTGGCGATCGACGACGATCACGTGTCGATCGCCCGTCGCCTCCGGCCCGCCCTGGATGGCGACGTGGCGGGGCAGCGGATACAGGCCGCGATTCGACTGACTCGGCCACCTGAAGTGGACGTGGACCCATCGCGTCCTGTTGACGACGACGGTGATCGGATCCCCGATCGGGACCTCCCCTTTGTACGCCGCCGAACCGAAGTCCGGCATCACCGGGCCGTTCGGCCCGATGTTGGCGACCATCTGGGCCGAGTGCTTGGCGACGGGCAGCTGGTCCACGCGCTGGTTCCACGGGTTGCTCGCCGGGAACACCGGGCAGCCCGCGATGTGTGGCGACGCCTTGACGGTCGGCACCAACGCGAGCGCGGCAAATATCGAAACGAATGCGACTCGACGCACGGGTTATCGACACCGTCCCTCGGGAGCTGAGGGGGGTTATCAGCGGGGCAGACTCAACGGCGCCATTCGAGCAGACAGGGCGGACGCCGAGGGCCGGGCACTATACCTTGCACGGGATGGGGCTGTGCAACTAATGCGGTGATTAGCGCGGTTTGCGCCGAATTCGTCAGCGACAGGTCGTAATGGCGCCGTCCGAGTCCCCTTCTAGGATCGGCGGACCGCGGTTTTTGCTGGCGTTATGTGAACGGCAGGGCGTGTTTTACTTACCAAAAGCTACTCATTCCTGCCGTTAGCTTTCGATCATCCGGCCAGGATCGACGTTTTGCTTCGGGTCAATCTGGCCAAAATGTTGTGTATCCGGGTTTGTCCCCAATTGGGGAGGTTATCCTTTGCAAAAAGGGCTTAAGGACTGGCCGCGCAGGGGCTCGAGCACACGGGGCTTACCGCACAGGCGCGGACGGACCTTTCTTACGTACATAACGATTTCGTCGCGAGAAGGGACGGATCCCGCAGACAGATGAACCCACCGCCTGCCGCAACCCACGCCGCGCCGTCAAGAGATATCTCCCTGCGGCTCGGGCCGGAGCTCTCGGGGGCGATGGCGCGGGTGCTCCAGCCCCGCGCGTGGTCGCGGCTGCGCCTGCTGGTCGACCTTGTGACGCTCTATCTCGCCTCGAGTGCCGCCCTGTTCGCGGCGCCCATCACGAACGACGCCACGAACCGGTGGGTCGCCGCCTGCTTCCCCCTACTGACGCTGTCGCTCCTCCGCGCGCGTCGGTGCCCTGACGATCAGCTGAACGGCTCTCGTGCTCGACACGTTCACGCACGTGCTCGGGGTCGTGTCGCTGGCGACGATGCTGACGATCGCGGCGGATTCGATCCTGGGCGGCACGCACGCGATTGCGCTCGCGCTCCGGCTGTGGCTGTTCGCGCTCGTCTACGTCGGCGTTGCCCGGCTAGTGCTGCTCTCGATCCGCAACCAGGCGGTGCGCAGCGCGGCCCTCGCCAGCCCGACGCTCGTCGTCGGCGCCGGCGTCGTCGGGGCACAGCTCGTCAAGCGGCTGGTCGAGGAGCCTCGCTACGGCTTGCGACCGGTCGGGTTCCTCGACGCCGATCCCCTGCCCAGCGTCGGCCGCTCGGGGCTCTCGAGTGTTCCGGTGCTCGGCACGCCTCTCGACCTCGCCTGCGCGGTCGCGCGAACCGGCGCCACGCGGGTGATCATGGCCTTCTCCTCGGGGCCGGACCGGGACCTCGTCGACACGGTCAAGGAATGCCAGCAGCTCGGGGTCTCGGTTTCACTGATCCCGAGGCTGTACGAGGCCATGGACGAGCGCGCGACGCTTGATCACGTCGGTGGCCTGCCGCTACTGACCCTGCAATCGACCAATCCACGCGGCTGGCAGTTCGCGGTCAAGCACGCCTTCGATCGCGGCTTTGCGCTGGTTGCGCTGATCGCGTGCGCCCCGCTGATGATCCTGATCGCGCTCGCCGTCCGCTTGTCCTCGACGGGACCCGTGTTCTTCCGTCAGCGTCGGGTCGGTCGCGACGGGCACGTGTTTGATCTCCTGAAGTTCCGGACCATGTACGACCGCCGCGCCGGCGACGGGTGGGAGCCGCCGGACGGATGTGCCCCCGGCGGAGTCGAGGGTGTCGACAACCGCACGGCGATCGGGCGATTTCTGCGTGAGAGTTCGTTGGATGAGCTTCCGCAGCTGATCAACGTCCTGGTCGGCGACATGAGCCTCATCGGACCCCGGCCGGAGCGCCCCGAGTTCGTCGAGCGCTTTGCCGTCGAGGTCGATCGCTACGAGGACCGCCACCGGGTGAAGTCGGGCATCACCGGCTGGTCACAGGTCAACGGCCTCCGCGGACAGACTTCGATCTCCGATCGGGTCGAGTTCGACAACTACTACATCCGGAACTGGTCGCTGTTGCTCGACGCCCGGATCATGGCGCTCACGATCGCAGAGGTGCTGCGCTTTCGGAGCTGACGCTCCCTGGGCCGCCGGCCCGTGCACCCGATATCGCGCGGTCAGTTCGTTGCTAGGCGGACGCGACCACTGCGTGGCATAGTTTCCCCGACCCTGGGGACGGCGGCCGTGGATGATGCGAGCCAGATCACGATGACAACCACGGCGCCGGCGTCGAACCGAAATCGATCACATCAGGCCTGGGCGACGGCGCTCGCGAATGTCGCTCGTCGACGCGCCGTGATCCTCGGATACCACGGCGTGGCGAAGTGCGCACGTAAGGACGATCCGTTCCTGCTCTCAATCGCCCCGTCCAAGTTTCGACTGCAGCTGGAGATGATGCAGGCCGCCGGGTTTCGTTTCGTCACCGTCGCGGAGCTCGTCCGGGCATCCGGTGGCGGGACGCCTCCACCCGGGCTCGCGGCGGTCAGCTTCGACGACGCGATGCGCAACGCACTCACCACTGCGATGCCGATCCTGCACGAGCTCGGAATCAGGGCCAGCCTGTACGTGCCCACCGACTGGCTGGGAGGCAGCAACCCCTGGATCAGCGGCCCGGACGCCGCGATCCTGAACGCGGATGAGCTCCGCGCTCTCGCCGCCGCCGGGTGGGAGCTGGGCGCCCACACCGTGACGCACCCCGATCTGGCCGCGCTCGACTACGACGGCTGCATGCGGGAGATAGAGGGCAGCAGCAAGGCGCTCGAGCAGATCCTCGGCGCTCCCGTTGAGACGTTCGCCTACCCGTTCGGCAGCTACGGCCCGGCCGCGGTCGCAGCGGCGCGCAACGCTGGATTGCTCGCGGCTGTAACGACGGGTTCTGGGAGCTGGGAGCCCTTCGAGCTCACGCGCGCGATGATCGGCGCGGCGGATCCATTCCCGGTGGTGCTGCTGAAGATGACCGACCGCTACGAGCCGCTGCTGCGCTTCGTGCCGTTGCGCGCCATGCGGCGGGCGAGCCGACGGTTCAGGAATCATCAGCTCGACGATCGCCGGCGTGGCGGAGGCACAGACGCCGTAGGACCGTGAGCCGGATCCTGCTCGTCCACCAGCCGATCGACGGTGGCGTGGGCAGGCACGTGCTCGACATCTTCGAGGGCCTGACGGAGCGCGGGTACGACGCGCTGCTCTGCGGGCCGGCGGTGCCGAGCGCCTCAGTGCTTCTCGGCGACGATCCGTCCCCCTCCATCGCCGCCGGCCGCCATCTGACGCTGGCGATGGACCGCGCGATCTCGCCACGCGTGGACCTGGCCGTCCTCGCCCGCTATGCGCGGATCGTCCGCGCCGCCAGGCCCGACGTCGTCCATGCCCACAGCTCGAAGGCGGGCGCGATCGCCCGGTTGGGCAAGCTCGTGCACCCGCGGATCCCAGTTCTCTACACGCCCCACGGCTATGCGTTCGCCGGCTTCTTCGAGCGCGAGCACGAGCGCATTGCGTATCGCGAGGCCGAGCGCGCGCTCGGGCCACTCACAAGCCGCGTCGTCGCGGTCTGCCAGGCGGAGGCGCGTCTCGCATCGTCGGTCTGTCCGGTGCGCCGAATCCGCGTCGTCCACAACGGGATCGACCTCGTCGATGGCGGACCGCCCGATCAGCGCGTGCGGGCGCTCTCGAGCCAGGGGACGATCGTCTGCTCGGTGACGCAGCTGCGCGCAGGCAAGGGCCTCGAGACGCTGATCGATGCGCTCCCGGCGGTGGTCGCCCAGCATCCGGCGACGCAGCTCGTGATCGTCGGTGACGGCCCGCTGAGGAGCGCTCTGGAGGCTCAGGCCCGCGATCGCGGCGTCCGAGCCGCCGTGCACTTCCTCGGCGAGCACGCCGACCCCAGCGCCGTCCTTCGTGCCAGCGACGTGTTCGTGTTGCCCTCGTGGGCCGAGTCGTTCCCCTACGTGATCCTCGAGGCCATGTCGGCCCGGCTGTCGATCGTTTCCACCGATGTCGGTGGGATCGACGAGGCGATCGTGGACGGCGAGAGCGGGCTCCTGTTCGGCCCGCGCGACCCCGCCGCCATTTCCGGGGCCCTGCTCGCGTTACTCGGCGACGAGACGCTGCGCACCCGTCTAGGCGACACCGCTCGAGCCGTGGTCGCACGGGACTTCACCCGGGCTGGAATGATCGCGCAGCTCGCCGATGTATACGAGGAAGTGTTGAGCGGGGTCGACAGGCAATGACGGCACGTCGGGCGCGGGCGCTGTTCGCCCAGCATGGGCCGGCGCTCCTGCCGGGAGCGATCGTCGTTGGCCTGATGATCGTCTGGGCGATCCACAACGGCGGCTACGACGCCGACACCTGGTACTGGGGAGCGCTGCTGGCGCTCGCGACGCTCGCGGTCGTCGTCGTGGCGGGTGTCGCCCGCGCGACGCGGCTGCCCCGCGCCGCCTTCGTCGCGGTCGGCTTCTTTGCGCTGTACGTCGCCTGGTCCTACCTGTCGATCACGTGGGCATCGTCGCCCGGCGATGCGCTTCAGGGCAGCAACCGCGCGCTGCTCTACCTGATCGTGTTCGCCTTGATGGTCGCGCTTCCGTGGACGCCCGAGGGCGCGCTCGTCGCGCTTGTCGCGTTCACGCTCGCCGTCGGCGCGATCGCGATCGTCATCCTGCTGCGGTTCGCCTCGGGCACACAGGTCTCGCAGCTGCTGCTCGACGGCCGCCTGGCTGCGCCGACGGGTTACTTCAACGCGAGCGTCGCGCTGTTCTCGCTGGACGCCTTTCTCGCGATTGCGCTCGCGTCGCGGAGGGAGTTGCCCGGTCTACTGCGCGGCACGCTCATCGGGGTCGCCTGCGCGAGCCTGCAACTCGCGGTCGTCGGACAGAGCCGCGGGTGGCTGTTCACGCTACCGCTCGTCGCCGTCATCTCGATCGTCGTGGTCAGCGACAGACTGCGCGTCGCCGCGGCCGCGATCCTGCCGATCGTCGCCGCGGTCATCCCGGTCCATCGGCTGCTCGCGGTCTACAACGCGCCCGCCGGCTCGGCGGCCCAGTCGCGGGCGGCGACCCACGCCGGCCGGATCGCCTTGGTGCTGTCCGCGGCCGGGATGGTGCTCGGGACCGTCGTCGCGTGGACGGAGACGCTGATCCGCCCCCGTCGCCTCTCGCGGCGGCGTCGCCTGCAGGTCGGCGCCGCGGTCACCGCCGCTGCGATCGCGGTCGGGGCGGTCGGCGCAGCCGCGGCGACGCACGGCGACCCGATCCATTTCCTCACCAAGCAGTGGCGCGGCTTCAGCCATCCGCCGACGGCCGCCGGCTCGGGGTCCCATTTCGCGACCGTCGGAAGCGGCCGCTATGACTTCTGGCGGGTGGCGCTGGACGCCGCCCTTGCCCATCCCATCGGCGGCCTCGGCCAGGACAACTTCGCCGACTACTACCTGCTCCACCGGCGCACAACTGAGGAACCGGCCTGGACGCACAGTCTCGAACTCCGTCTGCTGGCGCACACAGGGTTCGTCGGCGCGCGCTGTTCGTGACGTTCGTCGTCGCCGCGATCGCGGCTGCCCTGCGCGCTCGGAGGCGCCCGGACAGCGAGTTCATTCGAGCCATGGCCGGAGTCGCCCTGCTGCCCTTCATCGGGTGGCTCATCTACGGATCGGTCGACTGGTTCTGGGAGATGCCGGCCCTGAGCGGTCCCGCGCTCGGGTTCCTGGGGGTGGCGATCGCGCTCGCTCGGCCTCCGGTCAACCGCCCGGCGGACGAACGCGCCACCACGCCCCACCGCCAGGTGTGGGTGACCGCCGGCGCGATCCTGGGGGTCGCCGGCCTCCTCGCCGCGGCCGTGGCGCTCGGCTTTCCGTACCTCTCCGTCCGCGAGGTCTCGGCGGCGAGCAGTGTCGCGCCGCGCAACCCGGCGAGTGCTCTGCGGGATCTGACCAGGGCCGCGGACCTCAACCCGCTGAGCGCCGATCCGGGGCGCCTCGGCGGCACGATCGCCCTTCGCAACGGCCTGTTCAACGAGGCCGAGCAACGATTTCGACAGGCCATCGCCCGTGAGCCCGGCGGCTGGTACGCGTGGCTCGGGGACGGCCTCGCCGCGTCGGCGCTCGGGGATAGCGTCCGCGCCCACCACGACTTCCGCGTCGCCGAGCGGATCGACAAGGATCAACCCGCCGTTCAGCAAGCCCTCGCCCGCGTCAACACCACCCATCCGCTGACCCCCGCAGAGGCGTTCAAACTGCTTGTTCTGAGCGAGTAGCGGCCCCCAACCGCCCCGCCCACACGGGCAGATATCGGCCCGTAGCGATTTGCAAGACTAGTGAGGTTCAGGTAGCCTCTACACTAGGGAACGTGGTGTAGGGACCTTGCGCCTTCTACGGTTGGAAGGTGGGGACAATCCGGGTCGCTGAAAGGGGCTCATGAAACGAATCGCAACGCTGTTGGTAGGGATATCACTGATGTTGGCTCCGGGCTCAGCTCTCGCGTCAAGCAGCTCAACCTGCCAGGCATACAACCCGCAGCTCTGCTCCAACGTGAGCGCTGCAGATGCTTCTTCGACATCGGGCACGCTGCCGTTCACCGGCCTTGACGTCGTGCTACTCGCTGTCGGCGGCGGCATGCTCGTCGGCGCCGGCCTGGTCGTCCGCAGGCTCTCCCGCCGGCTCAACTAGCCATAAGCCTTAGAAGCTCGCCGCGCGGCCCCCGGAGCGGGGCCCGTGGCGTGCTGCTCGCGCGCAGCTCCGCCGGGTGCCGGCGGAGCCTTGGGCGCTCGCAGGTCTTTGTGCGACTTTGTGACGAGAGCGTGTCGCGAGTGTCATGGCGGTGGTGCATAGCACGTCAACACCGGCGCCAGATCCGAGCCCTGGCGTGTTGAGCACACTCCTCGTGCATAAGCCGCCAGGGCTCGCCATCCGGGGCAAGGTTGACGCGTTGTGCACCATCGGATCGGCCCCCGATCGCGGCCGATCCCGCCCCTTCCTCAGCAGCCCGGCCCGCCGGCGCCCTAGCCGAGCAGTCGCTCCCGGATCAGGCGGGTGACCTCTCCCCCATCTGCGCGGCCCTTGGTCTCGCGCATCACGAATCCGACGAGCGGTCCGATCGCCCTCATGTTGCCGGCCCGGACCTGTTGGGCGGCCGCCTGATCTGAGGCGATCGCCCGATCCACGATCTCGACCAGGCCCGCGTCATCGGTGATCGCGCCCAGACCTTCCCGCTCGACGATCTCCCGAGGGTCTCCGCCCTCTTCGACCAGCTTGGTGAGGACGTCGCGGGCCGCATCGCGACTGACCTCCCTCGCCGCGACCATCTTGACGATCATGGCCAGGCTCTCGGGCGCCACCCTGCTATCGGCGGGATCTGCGGCCGGACCGATCCGCTCGACGAGGAGCGGAATCCAGTTCGCAATCTCGACGGGACCGGCGCCGTTGCCGTCCCCGTCACCGGGGGCCGCGCTCAGCGCCCGCTCGAAATAGTCGGCCAGCTCGGGCCGGAACGCCAGCTCGTGAGCACGCTCGCTGCTCAGACCGAGCTCGCGCTCGAACCGCATTGCCCGCGCCGCTGGGAGCTCCGGGAGAGCCGCGCGGGCCGCCGCGAGCATCTCCTCGGTGGCGAGGATGGGTACGAGGTCCGGCTCGGGGAAATAGCGGTAGTCGTGCGCCTCCTCCTTTGACCGCAGCGGCGTCAGCCGATCCGAAGCCGGGTCGAAGTGCAGCGTCTCCTGCACGACCGGTTCGCCAGCTTCGAGCAGCCCGATCTGCCGCTCGATCTCGGCCCGGATGCCACGCTCCAGGAAGGCGAACGAGTTCATGTTCTTGAGCTCGGTCTTGGTGCCGAGCTCAGTCGATCCAGCCGGGCGCACCGACACGTTCGCGTCACAGCGGAGCGAACCCTGGGACATGTCCACGTCGGAGACCCCGATCTGTCTCAGGGTCTCCCTGAGCAGGATCAGCCACTGCCGGGTCTCCTCGGCGGCGCGAAAGTCGGGCTCGGTGACGATCTCGACCAGCGGCGTACCGGAGCGGTTGAAGTCGACGATGCTGCGGTCGGAGCCGTGTATCCGTCCGCTCTCGCCGAGGTGCTCGAGCTTCGCGGCGTCCTCCTCGAGGTGGACGCGGTGGATCCGCACCTCGCCGAGCCTTCCGCCGCGACACAGCGGGATGTCGTACTGGGAGATCTGGTAGCCCTTCGGCAGGTCGGGATAGAAGTAGTTCTTGCGATGGAAGAGCGATCGCTCGGCGATGGCGGAGTCGAGCGCGAGGCCGATCATCAGGCCGAAGTGGACCGCTCGCCCGTTGAGCACCGGTAGCGCACCGGGAAGGCCGAGACACACCGGGCAGGTATGGACGTTGGGCGGATCCCCGAACGACAACTCGCACGCGCAGAACATCTTCGTCCGTGTCTTGAGCTGGACGTGGATCTCGAGGCCGATGACCGGCTCGTACCCGGTGCTCCACGTCATCTCCGGGGCTCGCTCCCATCGAACCCGATCGCCTGCTCGAGCGCGTACGCCACGTCGAGCAGCCGGCTCTCGCTGAACGCCGGGCCGGCCAGCTGGAAGCCGACCGGAAGTCCGTCACTTAGCCCCGACGGGATCGAGATCGCCGGAATTCCCGCGAGCGGCATCGGAACCGTGCAGAAGTCGTTGAGGTACATCGCCAGTGGATCGTCGGTCTTCGCTCCGAGCTCGAACGCGGTCCAGGGGCTGGTGGGAGTGACGATGAAGTCGAAACGCTCGAAGGCCTGGCGGAAGTCGTCCGTGATCTTCGTTCGGACCTTTTGCGCGGTCCCGTAATACGCGTCGTAATAGCCACTCGAGAGCGCGTACGTGCCGAGCATGATCCGCCGCTTGACCTCCGCGCCAAATCCCCGGTCGCGGGTGCGGCTGTACATCGTCGTCAGATCGAGCCCGCCGTCGACGCGGAGGCCGTAGCGAACGCCGTCGTAGCGGGCCAGGTTCGCCGAGGCCTCGGCGGGCGCGATCAGGTAATAGGCCGAGAGCGCGTGCGGCGCGTGCGGGAGCCGGCACGACTCGATCTCAGCGCCCAGACGGGCCGCGAGCTCTAGCGTCGCGTCGAAACTCGCCTTGACGCCAGGCTCGACCCCGCCGTCGGAACCGGTCAGCTCCTCGGGCACCCCGAGCCGGATTCCGGCCAGATCCTCGGCCTTGGGAAGCGCAATCTCCCCGGGGAACGGAACCGAGGTGGAATCGCATTCGTCATGGCCGACCATGTGCCGGAGGAGCAGCGCCGCATCGGTTACATCGCGGGTCAGCGGACCCGCCTGATCGAGCGAGGAGGCGAACGCGATCATCCCGTAGCGCGAGCACGCGCCGTACGTCGGCTTGCAGCCCACGATCCCGCAGAGAGCGGCGGGCTGGCGGATCGAGCCGCCCGTGTCGGTGCCGATCGCCCACGGGGCCAGTCCCGCAGCAACTGCGGCCGCGCTTCCGCCCGACGAGCCGCCCGGAACTCGCCTCCGATCCCAGGGATTGAGGACCGGGCCGAACGCCGAGTTCTCGTTCGAGGAGCCCATCGCGAATTCGTCCTGGTTGGTCTTGGCGAGCAGCGGCGCGCCCGCCTGCGCGAGCTTGGCGACGACCGTGGCCGTGTACGGCGGCCGGTATCCCCTAAGGATGCGCGACCCCGCCTGGCTCGGGACGCCCTCGGTGCAGAACAGGTCCTTGACCGCCACCGGCACGCCCGCGAGCGGCGATCCTGAATATGGGTCGCCCGTCGGCGGGCCATCGGCGACCCACGTGAACGCGTTCAGCTCATCGGCGCCGGCGCGCTCGCGGTAGGCCTCGAAGAGCTCGGCAGGGTCGATCTCCCCGGCACGGACGCGTTCGACCGCCCGGGCAGCCGTCAGCTCGATCAGCTCCGCCGTCATCCGCCTGCGCCCGGGCTGGGGACCCCGAAACCGCCGTCGACCGGCTCTGGCGCCGCGGCCAGCACCACGTCGCGTGGCAGGCACGGCGCCGGTTCGTCGGGCCGCAGAGCATTGACGACGTCGACCACGTGCGAGGTCGGCGGCACCCCCTCGAGGTCGAGCTCGCGGATCTTCTCGATGTGATCGAGCACATGCGAGAGCTCCGAGGCCATGTGCTCGACCTCCTCGTCGCTGAGCTCCAACCGTGCGAGGCGCGCTACGTGGAGAACCTGCTCGCGATCCAACATCCCGGAGGATTCTAGGATCCGCCCGCTTCTCCTGACCCGACCGTGTCGATCTCGGTGGGCGCGTCTTCAGCGGAGATCCCCTCCCGGCGCATCGACTCATACCCGCCATACAGGATCGCCACGGCGACGGCCAATCCGAGGTAAGCCCCCACCCTGGCATCGACGAGCGAGTCCGAACCGGGAACGTTGATCAGCACCCGGTAGATCAGCGCCAGTGCGCTCAGGATCCCGAGCGCGGTCACGATCACGCTCAGGGTGACCGGGATCGCCGGCGCCGAACGAGTCGCCTGGAAATACGCCAGCGCCACGGCCGCGACGGCCGTCACCAGCAGCAACCAGCGCAGGGTCGTGAGCGCGTCCCAGCCGCTGATCGTGGTCGTGCCACCGACCGTCGATTTCACTCCGTACCACGGCAGCGCGAACAGCAGGACCAGCAGCAGCACGCCGCCGGCGCCGCAGATGACCTCGCCAGGGCGAAGCCTCGAGATCTCGATGTCCATTGTGTGCGGGGCCTCCGGGCTGCTCGTCAGGAGTCGGATTGGGCGGAGGCTTCCGGCGCCTCGGTCGGTTGCGCGCGATCGGCCGGATCCTCGGACTCGTCGCGAGCGGCTTCCTCGTGAGCGGACTCCTCACGAGCCGACGCCGCGCGAGCGTCAGCCGAGTCCGCCGGGGACGCCGGGTTGGCCTCCCACGCCTTCATCGTCGCGTACACGAGCGCCGCGGTGACAACGGCCCCGAACCAGAACCCCGACCCGAGATTCCCGATCTGGGGGAGGTGGAGGATGAACTTCAACGCCAGCAGTCCCGCCACGGTGATCGCCAGCGCGAATCGCGTCAGCGTCCGGCTCCCTTTGATCGACGGGATCTGAGTGTCGGGGGACCGATGCTCGAACAGGAGGTCGAACACGATCGCCAGCGTGGCGAGCACCGCCAGTACCCCGAGCAGGCCGTCGGGCGGACCGGTCGCGCGATTGCTGATCGAGGGGAACGAGATTCCGCTGATCGTGCCGCCCGCCACCGTGTGCCACGGGAGCTCGAGGAGATCGATCACGAGCAGCACCGCGAGGCCACCCACGACCCAGTCGTCACGCTTTACGCCGTCAGTGTTCACCGGCGTCGCCGATCAGGGCTCAGCCGGCCGTGACGGTTCGCCCGCTTCGGACGTCGAGGGGGGTGGCACGGCCGCCGGGAGCCGGACCGTGGGTCCCGCGTCGGCAGGCGGCGGCGCATGCGCCGGAGCTCCGGCGTCCGGCGGCGCCCCAGGTTCGCCCGGCGGCGTTGGCCCTCGAGGTTCGCCGCCCGGCGGCGATTCTGCCTGCGGCCCTGGCCCCGCGCCGGAGGCGGTCGCCATCGGCCGGGCGAGCCTCCCACCCCTGATTTCGACGTACGCGCCGACCGCGATCGCGATCGATCCGATCAGCCCCAGCCACGCGCCGATGCCCGCGTCCGCATCCTCGAGGCAGATGCCGAGCGCCCAACCCACGACGCCCACCCCGGCCAGCAACACGATCCAGGCGCTGTCCTTGGGCAGTGACTGCGCCGATCCCGATGCCGGCAGCGCCGCGTAGCCGATCGCCGCCAGCCCGACCAACAGCATGATGATGTCCATCGCCGAGAACGCCGAGAACGCCGACACCCCCACCCAGTCGAGGAACAGAGAGATCACGACCACGATGCCCGCGGTGCCGACGATCAGCTGGCTCTGCCTCAGCTTGGAAATGTCCATGACGCACTCCTTTCGGTCACGGGTGACCGCGTCCTGCCACCTGGCGGCGGGGCAACCCTAGTGGGGCTCCCGGAAACGTTCAACCGGTTTGACGGCTGCAAACCTTCGGCTGGCTGCGTCCTCGGAGTCTCGCGTAGCGCTGCTACGCGTCGACTCCTGCGTCCTTGCCATCCTCGGTTTTCGCTCGTCAAGCCGGTCAAACATCTCCGGTCGACCCACTGCTCGCCCGCTGGCGCAGTGCCAGACGGCGGCGCCGGCCGCTTGACGGCGATTTGACGGTCACCTGCGCGCCCGTCGCGCGCATGTCGAAACCGCCGAGCGCGATCACGATCGCGCTCAGCACGCCGAGATATGCACCGAGCTTCTGGTCGACGATCGTCCCCGGCGATGGCGTGTCGATCAGCACGCGATAGATGAGCACGCCCGCCGTCAGCGTGCCCAGGATCACGATCAAACCGCTCGTGTCCGTCACCGTCCCGTGATCGCGCTGGGTCGCGTGAACGACGAGCGATCCGAGCGTGACGACGATCGTGAGCAGCATCAGCCACCGCGTGACGGTCAGGCCGTGCCACGCATTCTCCGCGGTCGAGATCTGTGAGCGTCCCGGAATCCCGTCCACGCCGTACCACTCGAACGCGAACATGAGGACCAGCAGCGCCAGCGCGCCGGCGGCGCTTGCCAATTCTCCCCGCTGAGCTCGACGAGGCGCCTCGGACGGTTCAAGCCGCTCGCTCATCGCCCGCGCCCTGAAGCCCGGCGGCCGTCACCGTGTTACGCAGCAGCATCGCGATCGTCATCGGCCCGACCCCTCCCGGCACCGGCGTGATGAGGCTCGCCCGCGGCGCCACGGCCTCGAAGTCGACGTCGCCCACAAGGCCCGCGTCGGTTCGGTTGATGCCGACGTCGATCACGGTGGCGCCCTGCTTCACATACTCGGCGCCCACCAGCTGCGGGACGCCCACGGCGGCGATCACGATGTCGGCGCGCGCGCAGATGCCGGCGAGGTTCCTGGTGCGCGAATGGCACATCGTGACCGTGGCGTTGCGCTGCTGTAGGAGCGCCGAGACCGGCTTGCCGACGAGATCCGAGCGGCCGACGACGACGACGTCCGTGCCCTCGAGCGCCACCTCGTAGGCGTCGAGCAGCTCGATCACCCCGAGTGGCGTGGACGGCCGCAACCCCGGCGTCCCCTGCCACAGCCGGCCTACGCTGATCGGCGTAAGCCCGTCGACGTCTTTATCCGGCGAGATCATGGCGGTCAGCTCCGCCGCTCGCAGACCCGGCGGGAGCGGCAACTGCAGGAGGATCCCGTTGACGGACGGATCGCGGTTGCACTCGTCGATGAGCGCAGCGACATCCTGCTGCGCGACATCCGCAGACAGGTGGCGGTGATAGTCGGCGATGCCGACCTCCGCGGACGCCTTCCGCTTGTTCGCCACGTAGATCGCCGACGCCGGATCGTCGCCGACGAGGATCGTCGCGAGCCCCGGTGCGCCGGCGCCTCGCTCCACCCGGGCGGCCACGTCGCGCGCGACTTCCGCGCGCACCCGAGCAGCAACCTCCCGTCCATCGATGATCGTCGCAGTCATTGCCACAGACGCTAGACGATCACGCGGCGTGAGGATGTCCAATAAGCGGGGACATACCCCGCTTATTGATCAACGTCATCACGCCTTGGTGATCGGGGCCAAATCGGCGACGAGTTTCCGCTCCGAGTGATCGTTGGCGAACCGAATTACGACGATCCCGCCCGGCTCAACGCCGGTCACGACGCCCTCGCCGAACGCGGCGTGGACGACGTCGTCGCCGAGGCGATACGCCACCGGCGCCGGCGCCTCGCGATCCACAGCGCCACCGGAATCCCACGACATCAGTCGCGACCGGGCGCCACCGAACGCCCGCGGCTGCTGCTGCTCGCGGTCGGTGAGCTCGGCGGGAATCTCGCTGATGAACCGGCTCGGGGCGCCATAGGTGCGCGCGCCGAACACGTTCCGGGTTCGCGCGTAGGTCATGTACAGGTCACGCTCGGCCCGGGTGATCCCGACGTAGCAGAGCCGGCGCTCCTCCTCGAGCCCACCCTCGTCGAGCGCGCGCGAGTGCGGGAAGACCCCCTCCTCGCAGCCGATCATCATCACGATCGGGTACTCGAGACCCTTGGCGTTGTGGAGGGTCATCAGCGTCACGAGCCCTTCGTCGTCGGTCCGCTCGTCGGAGTCGGCGATCAGCGACACCTGCTGGAGGAACTCCGGTAGCGATCGCTCGCCATCCTCGCCGGCGTCGTACTCGGCGCCGACGTTCACTAGCTCCTCCAGGTTCTCGATCCGTCCCTGAGCCTCAATCGTCCGCTCGGCCTCGAGCGCCTCCAGATAGCCGGTCTCCCCGAGAACGTCCTTCAGGAGCGCCGCGATTGGCGCCCCCGACTCGGCGCGCTCCCGGAGCACGTGCATCGTGCCCATGAAGCGGGTCAGCGCCTTGATCGCCGCCGGCCCCAGGCCCGGTACCTGTGCCGGGTCGGATGCGGCATCCCAGATCGAGACGCCCATCGTGTTCGCAAACGCCAGTACCCGCGACAGGGACGTGGCGCCGATTCCGCGGCGGGGTGAATTGACGATCCGCGTGAACGCCCCGACGTCCTGCGGGTTGACGAGCACGTTCAGGTACGCGATCGCGTCCTTGATCTCGGCACGCTCGTAGAACTTGGTGCCGCCGATCACCTGGTAGGCGATCTCGGCCCGCACGAGCGTGTCCTCGAGCACTCGCGACTGCGCGTTGGTGCGGTAGAAGACCGCGATCTCTGACTTGGCGACTCCCTCGTCGACGAGCCGCTGGATCTCCCCGGTGATGAACCGCGCCTCGGCGTGCTCGTCCTCGAGCTCACGGACCTTGATCGGGTCTCCCTGTCCGAGGTCCGTCCACAGCGACTTCGGCTTCTGGGCACGGTTGTTGCGAATCACGGCGTTTGCCGCGTCGAGGATCGTCTGCGTCGAGCGGTAGTTCTGCTCGAGCTTGATCACGCGGGCGTCCGGGAACGTGTCCTCGAACTCGAGGATGTTGCGGATGTCGGCGCCCCGGAAGCCGTAGATCGCCTGCGAGTCGTCGCCCACGACCATCAGGTTGCGGTGCTCGCCGGCGAGCAGCTGGAGCCAACGGTACTGCGCGTGGTTGGTGTCCTGGTACTCGTCTACCAACACGTGGCGGAAGCCGTTCGCGTAGACCTCGCGCACCTCGGGAAACAGCTCGAGCACGTTGACCGCGCGGACGAGCAGGTCGTCGAAGTCCATCGCGTTCATCCGGTGCAGCTCGCGCTCGTAGCTGCGGAAGACGTCGGCCACGGTCTGCTCGAAGAACGACCCCACCATGTGGCCGTAGGCGTCGGCGTCGCGGAGCTTGTTCTTGGCGTCGGAGATCTGCGACTGGATCGCCGCGGGCGTGAACCGCTTCGGATCGATCCCGAGCTCGTCCAAACAGCGCTTGACCAGGCGACGAGAGTCGGCCTGGTCATAGATCGTGAACTGGCGCGTATAACCGAGGCGATCGGCGTGGGCGCGCAACATCCTCGCGCACGCGGAGTGGAACGTCATCACCCACATCGCTCGGACCCGGCGCCCGACCAGCAGCTGCGCCCGGTCGCGCATCTCGCCGGCGGCCTTGTTGGTGAACGTGATTGCCAGGATCTCGTTCGGTTTCGCGGCATCGGTCGCCACCAGGTAGGCGATCCGGTGGGTGAGCACGCGCGTCTTCCCCGAACCGGCTCCCGCGAGGATCAGCAGCGGGCCCTCGCCGTGCGTGACCGCCTCCCTTTGGGGGTCATTGAGCCCTCCGAGGAGGGCGTCGAGATCGGTGGTCAGCTCGGTCATGGGCGCACCTTCGACGATAGCGTTCGGGGCGGCCGATGAACCAGCTTCGCCTCGCCTGCAAAGCCGTCGCGGCGCGCGCGCACCATGTCGCGATCGAGCGAGCGGCAATCGCCACATACGCCGCCTCCCTGCCGCTGGAGGCGGCGCCGCCGCCCCCGGATCCGGAGGCCCATCTGCTCGCGGGCCCCCGCGAGGAGCTCGCGGCGTTCTGGCTGACGCTCGACGCGATCAACTTCGGCTCGGGCTGGTTTCCGACGCTGCGCAAGGATCCCGGCCGGTCCGGCTACTTCACCGTCGCGCTCGGCGTCCGGCGGCGGTTCGCGGCGAACGGGCCGTGGCGCGCCGAGGAGCTAACCCAGATCACCGGCCGGGAGATCGCCGCAGCGCTCAAACAGGATCCAGGGCACGAGCTGATGGAGCTCTACGCGCGTTCGCTGCGCGACCTCGGCACGCGCGTCTCACGACAGCACGGCGGTCGCTTCGATGAGGTCGTCGACGCTGCCGGCGGGTCGGCCGTCGCCCTGGCGACCCGGCTCGGAGAGTGGGATTGCTTCGCGGACAGCTCGGTCTACGACGGGCTCCCGATCCCCTTCCTCAAGCGCGCGCAGATCGCCGCCGCCGACCTCGCGCGGGTCGGCGTCGCCGTCTTGCACGACCTCGATCGGCTGACGATGTTCGCCGACAACCTCGTCCCCCACGTGCTCCGCCTCGATGGAATCCTGCGCTTCGAGCCTGAGCTCGTCACCCGGATCGACGCGGAGGAGCTGATCGAGCACGGCTCGCCCGAGGAGGTCGAGATCAGGGCGTGCGCCGTCCACGCGGTCGAGCTCGTCGTCGCCCACCGTCCGGGCAGCTGGGCGGCCGGAATCGACGAGCTCCTCTGGTACCGGGGCGGAGAGCCGCGCTACAAGGCGGTGCCACGGCACCGGAGCCGGTGCACCGCCTACTGACCGAGGTGGGCCTCGTAAACGTCGGTGCGCAGGCGGAGGATCTCGTGCGCGACCGCCTCGCCGACCAGCGCCTCGGCGCGGATCGTCCCGCTCGCGGCCAAATCGAGCGCCGGGAAGCGGCCCAGGCTCGCCAGAACCTGGTCGAGCGCGATCACCGTCGTCTCGCCACCGATCGGCGCCGGCGCGGTGGCGATCACCGTCAGCGAGCCGCCGTCGACGATGTTGCGCGCGGCCGCGAGGGCCTTCCGCGCAGCGTACTGGTGGACGCCGTCGAGTGAGTCGATCAGGACCACGGCGTCTGCACCCCGAGCCGCGATTCGACGAGCCTGGTCGACGACGAGCTCGACGATGTGGTCCTGGGCATCCGGGGATGCGCCGAGGCTGACCGCGGCGGTCGGGGCGATGGTGCCGCTCCACTCGGCGATCTCCTCCGGGCGCACGCCCGCCAGCGCCACGGACACGTGTAGACCCTCGACGCCGGAGAGGGCGCCGGCCAGGCGCCGGAGGGCCTCGGTCTTCCCGGTCCGGGTACGCCCGACGATCGTCACCCGTGAGCCACGTCCGATCGGGGCCAGCTGCTCGATCGCCACGAGCGTCGGATCCTCGGATTCAAACCGGAACGGCTCGCTCGGGAACGCGGCCGGCAGGTCGTCGAATCGGGTGCTGTCCGCGAGCTCATCGGCGGGCCGGTCGTTGATCGCGTCGATCCGGACGAGCGAGGCGAACCGCTCTGAGCGCCGGGGAGGCCGCCGGGGCCCGGAGATTCGGTCGCCCGCCACAAGCTCGCAGCGCTTGACCTGCGCCGCCGAGATGTACACGTCGTCGTCGGAGGGCTCGGGAAACGCGACGCGGACGAACCCGGACCCGTTGGGCAGCAGCTCGACCACGCCGTCGACGATCTCCTCAGCGGCGGCGGGCGGCTCCTCCGGCGTGGGCTCCTCCGGCGCCGTCCTCCTCCTCCTCCTGCGGCTGCTCCCGCTCCTCGGGTTCGGCTTCCTCGCGCGCCGCCCCCCGGCCACGCCCACCTCGGCGGCCGCGCCGCCGGCGAGTGGGGGCCTGCTCGTCCTCGGCATCGATCGCAGGCGCCGGGTCGTCTCCGTCGACCCTGGCCTCCGGTTCTTCCCCGCCCTGCCTGGCGAGGATCACGTCGATCAGCTCGGGGCGCCGCAGTCGACGGTAACCGTCGATCGAGAGCTCCGAGGCAATCGCGTGCAGGTCGGCGAGCGGACTGGCTTCTAGCGCTGCTCGGTCGAGCACGGACATCTGGGGGCCTCCTTCGGATGCTTATCGGTGGGCTCCGGCCGCGTTGAGGCAGCGGTCGGCGATCGTCGGAACGTCAATCTAGCGTGGACGTCCCCGGAACCGCGGTGCCGCTATCCCTGGCGCTCCCAGCGCAGCTCGTCGGAGAGCCGCAGCTCGGCGTCGAGCTCGCGCCCGCCGTCGAGCACGCCGCGCACGGCGAGAAAGTCCGCCACCTCCGCCACATCGTGGATCCGCAGCACGTGCGCGCCCGCCTGCACGCCGTGGGCGACCGCCGCGAGCGTTCCGCCGAGCCGCGCCCGCGGCGGGCGGCCGGTGATCGCGCCGATGAAGTCCTTGCGGGACACGGCGAGCAGCAGCGGCCGCTCGAGTGCATGAAGCGCCTCGAACTCACGGAGCAGCTCAACCGTCTGCGCCGGCGTCTTGGCGAAGTCGGGGCCCGGGTCGAGCATCAGCTGATCGAACTCGACGCCGCGCCCCAGCGCGACATCGATCCGCTCCCGCAGGAACGCCTCGATGTCCGCCATCACACGGCCGTCCAGACTCGGATCGAACAGCTTCTGCTTCGGCGCCGCGCGCGTGTGCATCAGGATCAGTGCGGCGCCGGTCTCGGCGCAGACATCGGCGAGCTCCGGATCGCGCAACCCGCTGACGTCGTTGACGATCGAAGCGCCGGCCGCGATCGCCGCGTGCGCCACCGCCGGCTTGTAGGTGTCGACCGACACCCGTGCCCCCAGCTCGCCCGTCAGTCGCTCGATCACGGGCACCACCCGTTCGATCTCGACGATGGCTTCGACCGGCGGGCGGTTCGTCACCCCGGACTCCCCGCCCACGTCGATCAGGTCGGCCCCGGCGGCGAGCAGCGATCGCCCGAGCTCGATCCGGTCCTCAAGCGTCTGACCGAGCCACGCGTCGGAGAACGAGTCCGGGGTCGCGTTGACGATCCCCATCAGCCGCGGACGGCCGCCCAGCTGAATCGGGCCGGCCGACGTAAGCAACGAGCGCGACGGAGCCGTCACCGGTCGCCGGACCTTCCGGCGATTCCCTCCGCGGCGGCCTCCTGGCGCCAGCTCTCCGCCTCTTTAGCGACGCGTCCCTCGTCCCAGCCGAGCTCGGCGCCGATCGCACGGGCCACCCGCGCCGGTTCCTCAGCCCCTGGCGAGCACAACCGGCGGCCGGCCAACAGCCCTAGACGGGTGCGCCGCAGCAGCACGTCGGCGACGCTCCGCGCCTGTTCGTTGCGAGCGGCGAACACCGCCTCGGCGAGCAGGTCGGGCATTCCCTCGAGAATCGGCCGGGCGAGCTCCCCACGTGTCAGTGGCCGTCGCCAGGACCTGTTCGGCAGCGTGGCCGTAGCGGCCGGCGAGCGCGGCGTAGGAAGCCTCTGAGACGCCGTCGATACGCGCCAGCCCCGCTGGGTCGATCGACTGTCCGAGTGGAATCTCTTGCGTGCGACACGGCGCTTCACGCGCGTCGCGTTCGACGATGCGATCCACGGCCATCTTGGCCATCCGCCGCCACGTGGTGAGCTTGCCCCCGGTGATGGTGATCAGCCCGCTCGAGGTCTCGTACAGCTCGGCCTTGCGCGAGATGTCGACGGATTTGCTCGTGTCGCCGGTCGAGATCAGCGGCCGGACGCCGGCGTAGGCGCCGGCCACCTGCTCGGGACCGAGCGCCTTCCCGAAGAATCCGTTGACCGCCTCGAGCAGATAGTCGATGTCCTCCGGCGACGGCCGGACGTGGTCGATGTTGCCGTCGTAGTTGTTGTCCGTGGTGCCGATCAGGCTGCGGCCGAGCCATGGCAGGGCGAAGATCGACCGCCCCTCCGCGGCCGGCACGATCGCGCCGGCGACGAGCGGCAGGTCGGCTGCCTCCAACACTACGTGGGTTCCACGGCTCGGGGCGATCGTCGGCAGCTCGGCCTCGGAGTGAAGCTCCTCGGGCTGGATCCGGTCGGCCCAAACGCCCGTCGCGTTCACGACGTTGTCGGCGCGGATCGGGTACTCGCCTCCGGTCTCGGCATCCCGCACCTTGACCGTCGCCCCGTGGGTCCCCACGCGGTCGAGCCCGGTGACCTCCAGACGGTTGGCACAGATCGCGCCGAACCGCTCGGCCTCGCCGAGTACGGTCAGCACGAGCCGGACGTCATCGGCCTGGCAGTCGTAGAACAGGTAGCCCCCGGTGGGCTTGCGGTCGTCGAGCGCCGGCAGCAGCTCCGCGACCTCCTCGCCGGAGATCACCCGGTGACGAGCGGGGCTCCAGTCCGCCTCGTTGCCGTTTTCCAGCGCGCGCTCGGCGCGCCGGGTGCGTCTTCCGCGCAGCCCCGGCGTCGCCATCACGTCGTACATGTTGAGGCCGATACCGACCAGCCGATCGGGCCTGGCGCCGTTGAACGCGGGGACCACGAGCGGCAGTGGCCGGACCAGGTGCGGCGCGAGCCTGACCATCAGCTGGCGCTCGAGCAGCGCCTCGCGGACGAGGCCGAGATCGAAGTTCTGTAGATAGCGAAGGCCACCGTGGACGAGCTTCGAGGACCGGCTACTGGTTCCCGATGCGAAGTCGGCCTTCTCCACCAGCGCCACGCTGTAGCCGCGTGAGGCGGCGTCGAGCGCGACGCCGGCGCCGGTAATCCCCCCGCCGATGACGACGATGTCGAACCGCTCGGCCACCATTGCCTCGATCGCCCGCGCCCGGTTGAGCATGGAGCTGAGGTTATCCGCCGCCCTGCGCAGCGCAGCGGGTGCTGCGGTATCAGGAACTCGGCTGGTACGCCGGATCCGCCACGCCCCTGTCCTGGCGTTCCCTGATGATCTGCTTGATCCGGTCGAGCGTGTCCTCCGACATCCGCCGGATCTCCCAGTGGGTGAGCTTGATCACCCGCATCGGTGCGGTCGCGATCACGTCCGCGTTGCGCGGCTCCCGGGCCAGGAGGCCCATCTCGCCGATCAGGTCCCCCTCGTGAAGCGAGGCGATCTTCTTGCCGTCGCGGAGCACGTCGGCCGTCCCCTCCTCGATCGCAATCAGCTCGGTGGAGTAGTCCCCCTGCTTCATCAGGATCTGTCCATCGGCGATGCTGGTCTCGGTCGCGAACGCGGCCAGGCGGTGCGCCTCCTCATCGGAAAGGTTCGAGAACAGTGGGATCTTCTTCAGCCGACTCTCGTCCATGGACGCTCCCGATTTCCTGTTTTTGTAGGCGGCGTGACTCTAACGCGGCCCCGGAGCTACAGGGCCCGGACTTCGGTGGTGATGTCGCTGACCGATTGCTTGGCGTCGCCGAACAGCAGCGAGGTCTTCTCCTCGTAGAACAGCGGGTTGTCGATGCCGGCAAACCCTGAGGCCATCGACCGCTTGAGCACGACGACCGCGCCCGAGCGGTCGACCTCGAGGATCGGCATGCCGTAGATCGGCGAGCCGGGCTCGTTCTTCGCGGCGGGGTTCGTGACGTCGTTGGCGCCGATCACCAGCGTGACGTCCGTGCGCGGGAACTCCGGGTTGATCTCGTCCATCTCCTTGAGCAGGTCGTAGGGCACGTCGGCCTCGGCGAGCAGGACGTTCATGTGGCCGGGCATCCGTCCCGCCACCGGGTGGATCGCGTACTTGACCGCGACGCCCTTGCCCTCGAGCGCCCTTTCGAGCTCGCGCACGGCGTGCTGGGCCTGCGCCACCGCCATGCCGTAGCCCGGAGCGATCACCACCTGCCGCGCGTAGGAGAGCTGGATGGCGACGTCCTGGGCGGACGTCGAGCGGACCGTTCCCCCCTCGATCCCGCCGGCGGCTGGGGCGGCGACGGCCCCTCCGAAGCCTCCGGCGATGATCGCCGGGACGGAGCGGTTCATCGCCTTCGCCATCAGGTTCGTGAGGATCGTTCCGGACGCGCCGACGATCATGCCGGCGACGATCAGCGCGGTGTTGTTCAAGGCGATTCCGGTCGCCGCGGCCGAGAGTCCCGTGAACGCATTGAGCAGCGAGATCACGACTGGCATGTCCGCCCCGCCGATCGGCAGCACGACCATCAGGCCGAGCAGCCCGGCCGCGACCAGGATCCCAAGGACGAACAGCGCCTGCGAGTGCGTACCGGCCGATAGGACGATCGCGCTGACCACGCACACCACGAACAGGGCGCCGTTGATCAGCGACTGGCCGGGAAGCTTGACCGGACGGCCCGGAAGGATTTCCTGAAGCTTTCCGAACGCGATGCTCGAGCCCCAGAACGAGATCGACCCGACGATCGCGGCGAACAGCGACGGAATCTCGACCTTCAGCGGGAAGCCGGACACCAGAAGCGGGTGCGCGACGAAGTGGTGGCGGTACTCGACCCAGGCGATCAGCGCCACGGCGCCGCCGCCGACGCCGTTGAACAGGGCGACCATCTGCGGCACCGCCGTCATCCGCACGTTCAGCGCTGCCGGGATCCCGATCGCCGTGCCGAGCACGATCCCGAGCGCGATGAGCCAGGGCGTCGACGACCCCGACAGCACATGGGGCGTGAACAGCGTGGCGATGACGGCGATCGCCATGCCGATCGCGGCGATCTTGTTGCCGCGGACCGCCGTCCGCGGGCCGGTCAGGCCGCTGATCCCGTAGATGAACAGCGAGAAGGCGACGATGTAGCACGCGTCGATGAAGTTCGTCGTCTGGAAGAAGGCGGTGGCGACGATCACTCCTGGTCGCCCTCCTCCTCGCCGGGCACGTCGGGCTTGCGCTTGAACATCCCCAGCATCCGGTCGGTGACGAAGAACCCGCCGATGATGTTGATCGTCCCGAACGTGATCGCGATCACCAGCAGCACGTGCTCGAGCACCCCGTGGGCCTCGTGCATCAGCAGCAGCCCCCCGAGCAGGACGATCCCGTGGATCGCGTTCGTGCCCGACATCAGCGGCGTGTGCAGCGTGTTCGGGACCTTCGAGATCACCTCGAAGCCGACGAACGCGGCGAGCACGAGGATTGCGATCTCCGTGACGGTGCTCATCTGTGGTGGCCTCCTCAGCCGGCGGCGGTGGCGCCGGCGGCAGCCTTGGCGCCCTCATGGACGATTTCCCCATCCCGGGTGATGCACGCCCCGGCGATCACCTCGTCCTCGAAGTCGAGCTCGAGGGTTCCCTCCTCGGAGATCATCAGCCCGAGCAGCGACTCGATGTTGCGCGCGTACAGCTGGGAGGCGTGCTCCGCCATCGTGCTCGGCACGTTCAGCGGCGCGATTATCTTCACGTTGTGGCGGAGCACGGTTTCGCCGGGCTCCGAGAGCTCGCAGTTGCCGCCGGTTTCCGCCGCCAGATCGACGATCACCGACCCCGGCTTCATCTTCTTGACCGCCTCCTCCGTGACGAGGATCGGCGCGCGGCGGCCGGGAACCGCGGCGGTCGTGACCACCACGTCGACCTTGCCGATCGCCTCTGCCATCAGCTCCTGCTGGCGCGCCTGCTGCTCCGGCGTGAGCTCCTTCGCGTAGCCGCCGGCGCCCTCGAGATCGCCGCCGACGTCGAACTCCAGGAACGTCGCCCCCAGCGACTGGACCTGTTCCTTGACGGCCGCCCGCACGTCGAAGCCCTGCACGACGGCGCCGAGGCGCCGGGCCGTGGCGATTGCCTGGAGTCCCGCCACCCCGGCGCCGAGCACGAGCACGGTGGCCGGGCGGATCGTACCCGCCGCCGTCATGAGCATCGGGAAGAACCGGCCGATCTCGCTCGCGGCGATCAAGACCCCCTTGTAGCCACTGATGTTCGCCTGACTGCTGAGCGCATCCATCGACTGCGCCCGGCTGATCCGCGGAACCGCCTCGAGCGCGAAGCTCGTCGCCCCGGTCTGCGCGATCGCGCGGATCCCGTCACCGTTCGTGAGCGGTGCAAGGAATCCGATCAGGACGCTGTCCGAGCGCAGCCGGCCGATCTCATCGCTGGTCGGCGGGGCGACCTTCACGACGACGTCGGCCTCGTACACGGCGCCTGCGTCGTCGGCGAGCTCGGCCCCTGCCTCCTCGAACTGTCCGTCGGGGATCAGCGCGGCCTCGCCCGCGCCGCGCTCCACGATCACCCCGTGCTGACCACCGGCTGCGCCGGCGGTGCCCACCGTCAGCTTGCGCACGACCTCCGGGACGAGGGCCACGCGCCGCTCGCCATCGACAGTCTCTTTCGGAACTCCAATCTTCATCGGGCGCGGGAGGCTATCCGATTGCTAATCCAGGCCGACCGGTCCGAGCGCGATTGCGGCGGCGCAGGCGGCGTCCGCAGCGAGCGCCGACAACGGCGCGGCGCCGTCCGTCCGCGGTTTCGCTTGCTGATGGTGGTGATTGGCCCTGGCCACCTTCGCGACGACCTTCGTCGTGGGAGGGGTCTTCTGGACCTTACTGGCTGCGGCTGGTGCCCGTCGATGCCGCCGCGCCAGCGGGACCGCTGCCAGCGGCAATGATTTCCCCGCCAACGCCATCGATGCCTGTCCTGTTACCCACACCGGCGTCTGATCACTCGAACGCGAGTATCGGACGTGACCGTCGCCGGCGATCAGCGAGTCCAGGAACTGCACCGCGCTGTGGACCGTGCCGGGGGCGGCGCCGACGGCGAGCAGCCCCTGGATCGCCCACGCCGTGGACTGAGCGTTCGCGTCGCCGCCCGGCTCCGAGGGGAAACCGCCGTCGCGATTCTGCTGGCGCTCGATGAACGCGACCGCCCGGCGGCGGGCGCGCCCGGCCGATCCGCCGGCGCCGGCGAGGGCCTGAAGGGCGGCGCCGGTATCGTCGACGTCGCTCGAACCGCCGGCGGTGGCGAAGTTGAAGCCTCCATCGCGGTCCTGCTGGCGGACGAGCCAGGAGATCGTTCGCGCCGGCGGGGCGATGCCGTCGGCACGCAGCGCCAGCACGGCGAACGACGTGAGGTTGACCTGGTTCTCGACCGATCCGTCGCCGCGGATATCCGCCTTGAGCGCGCCGATCAGGTCGTGGCCGCCGAACGAGCTGGCGGACACGCCGGCGGCCCGGGCGACGAGGATCGTCCGCTCGATCGATCCCGGGTCGGTCGCGCTGCCAACGGTGGCGCGGATATACGAGAGCAGGCTGGTTCCGGCGCGGCTCACGTTCCGTGGGTTGTGGCCTTCGGCCGCCAGTCCGAGCGCCGCCCACCCGCTGTACAGCGGGGACGACGGCGCGCCGGATGACGCTCCGTACCCGCCGTCGGTGTTCTGAGCCGAGAGCAGATAGCCGGTCGGGGTGTTCGCCGCGGGGGTGGCGAGCGCCACTTGTCCCCCTCCACCCACGGCTGGCTGGCTAGCCAGCCAGCCACCGAGGACGAGGGCGAGGACGATGAGCAGCGGCTTGACTCCCGCGGCGTCGAGCGGCTCCCACCGCACTTGCAGCCGCCGCGCGAACCGCTGGATCGAGCGGATCATCGGCAGCCCGAACGCCAGTGCGAACAGCACGCAGCTGACGGCGTGGATGACGTCAAACCCGATCCCCTTCCCGACATATATCCCCAGCTGCGCGACGCTGTGGTCGCTGAACGTGACCCAGTCACCGAAGTCCTGGAACGCCGCGAAGCCGAAGCCGACCACGCCGCAGATGAGCGCCAGCGGCCAGCGCCCGATCCGCCGGCGGGTGACGATCGCCAGCCCCGCGCCGATGATCCCGGTCGCGCCCCAGGCGGCCATCTGCCACGGCGTCCACGGGCCCTGCCCGAAGAAGAAGTTCGAGGTCAGCCCGGCGATCGCCCCGACCGCAAACCCGGGGGCGCCGCCTAGCGTGTAGCCGGAGATCAGGACGATGTCGGTCGTCGGCTTGACGTTGGGGACGGCCGCGAAGGCAATCCGGCCGAGCGCCGCCAGCGCCGCCAGCGTCGCGACCAGCGCCACGATCCTTGCGTCAGGGCGGGTGCGCTCGTACCAGCCGAAGCCCGCGATCAGCGCCAGCGCGAGGATCGAGAACGCTCCGAGCTGCCAGTTCACGCGATCGCCTCCTGCCTCGCCCGGACGGCACGCACGCCCTCCGCGGGGGTGAGCGCGCCCTCCAGGCCGCCGAGAATCCGGGCCGTCTCCGTGGCGAAGTAGGTGCCGCCCGCCAGGACCTCGGCGGCCGAGCCGTCCGCGATCGGGGCTCCATCGGCCAGCAGCACGACCCGGTGGGCGAACGCCGCCGCGAACTCGGTGTCGTGGGTCGCCACGATCACCGCCGCGGGAAGGCCCTGGAGCAGCCGGGCCAGCTCGTCCTTGTGGGCCCGATCCATCCCCCGCGTCGGCTCATCGAGGCAGACGACCGCCGGCGGATCGCCGCTCTCGTCGAGCACGATCGCCAGGGCGAGCCGCTGCTTCTCGCCGCCGGAGAGCTCGCGCGGGTGGCGTTCGGCAAAGGCAAACGGATCCAGGCCGACGGCCCGGAGCGAGGCGGCCGATGCTTCCTCCGCCACCGTCTCGTGGATCAGGTAGTCATTGGGGTTCTGGAGCAGCAGCGCGACGCGCCCGGATGACTGGATCCGTCCACGCGTGGGTTGCATCAACCCGCCGGCGTGGCGCAGCAGCGTCGACTTCCCGGCGCCATTGCGTCCCATCAGCGCCACGCGCTCGCCAGGGCCGACGGTCAGCGACACGCTCCGAAGGATCACGGGGCCGCGCGGATCTCGTGCCAGACGCGGCTAAACGCGACCGCCGCTGCCCTCGTCGAGCGAGGAACCCGAAGTTTGCCACCACTACGGTGGAAAACCTCGGGAAGCTCCAAGCTCCTGAGTGCGGTTCGGGCCGCCTTGACGCCGGGGGCCGGTCGCAAACCGAGACCCGACAGCAGTCTTGCCCCCGGCGTTGACAACTCGGGAGCCTCGTTGATCGCCCACGCCAGGAACTCGCTGGGCGACGCATCGCAGACCACCCTCCCGCGATCGAGCGCGATCACCCGGTCCGCGAGCCCCAGGCACCGCTCCAGGCGGTGTTCGGCGAGCACAATGGCCACGTCGGCGTCCTCGTTCAAGCGCCGGAGCGAGCCGATCAGCTCATCCCCGGCGACGGGGTCGAGCTGCGAGGTCGGCTCGTCGAGGACCAGCAGGGCCGGCCGCCCTGCCAGCGCCGCGCCGAGCGCGACCCGCTGGAGCTCGCCGCCGGACAGCTCCGCGGTGCCGCGGTCCAGGAGGTGGGCGATCCCGAGCGAGAGCGCGGCTTCCTCCACCCCCCTGGCGACCGCGCCGGGTTCCTCGCCGCGGTTTTCCAGGCCGAACGCCAGCTCCGCCCGGACGGTTCCCAATACCACTTGGGTCTCCGGATCCTGGAACAGAGTCCCGAGCGCCACCGCCAGCTCCCCCGGCCGCGACGTGCGGGTATCCATCCCGGCCACGGTCGCCCGCCCGGCGAACGTCCCGCCGTGAAAGTGGGGCACGAGGCCGCTGGCCACGCGCAACAGCGTCGATTTCCCCGACCCAGAGCGTCCGGCGACGACGACCAGTTCACCGGGTTCGATCTCCAGCGTGACCCTTTCGAGCGCGGCCTCCGTGGCGCCCGGGTAGGCATAGGAAACGTCCTCGAGCTCGAGCACGGGGCTCACCGCTCGATCCCCCGGCGGTCGGCGAACGGCGCCAGGGCGCACGCGATCAGCGCGAGCGAGGCCGCGATCTCGGGAACCCCAACATGAGCCTCGAGCGCGGGATACGCCTGGAACGGCGCCCACCCGCTGGCGCGGGCCGTGATGGCGATCGCGACGATCGCGATCGACGCGAGACCGAACGCCATGTCGTGGCGCGACCACGGCCGGCGGTACCGCGGAGGCCGGCGCGCGGCCCCGTAACCACGGACCTCGAGGGCCGCCGCCACGTCGAGCGCGCGGTCGAGGGCGCTGGAGGTCGTCGCCCGCAGCAGGCTGTAACGGCTCGGCGGACTGCCCGGGCGGCACCGCTGGGCATCGGCCAGCCGGCGTGAGTCGCGGACGAGGAGCGGCACGAGCCGGGTCGCGAGCGTCGCCGTCAGCGCAGAATGAAACGAGACGCGGCGGAACAGCCGCAGCACCTCGTCGGGGTCGACCGCCGCCGTATACAGCGCGCCGCACAGGATCAGCGCCACCGCCCGAAGCCCGAGCACAGCCCCGTAGACGGTTGCCTCGAGCGTGATGTCGGTATGACCGAGCACCGGCAGTTGCCCGAGCCGGATGATCACCGTGAGCCCATCGCGCGATACCAGCGCGTTGATGACTGTGACCGCGAGCGCGAGAGGTATCGCCCACAGCGCGGCGCGGCGCATCTCGCGGCCTACGCCGGCGGCCACGCCGGCGCCGGCGGTCGCGACCGCCACCGCGCCGAGAACGAGCGGGTTCGACACGATCAGCGCAGCCAGCGCGAGCGCCACGCAGTACGCCGCGCCCGCTGCCGCCCGAGCGGCGTGCAGCGGACTCGGGCGCCGCCTGTAGGTCACGAACCAGCCTCGAGCGGGATGGGAATGTAGGTGGTTCCCTGAACGGCGAGCGCGAAGTGATCTCGCAGCCGGGCCGGGGTCACGGCCGCGGCCGCCGCGGCCACGCCGGCGGGGTCGGTGCCGGTGATCAGCCAGGTGGGCGTTGAAGTGCCCTGCGCCGTCGCGGCGATCAGGCCGGCATTGCCGGTCAGCGTCCGCACGACGGCCCCCGAGGGATTGAGCAGCTCCAGCGAGCGCTGACGCGGCCCGCCGAACTTGGCGTAGACGCCGCTCGCCTTCGGCCCCTGCTCGATCAGGCTGCCGGCGAGCGCTACGCGCAGATCGCTCCACGTCCCGACGAGGACTCCGAGCGTGTCCTGGCCCGACCCCGTCCCCAGCAGCTGGCTTGCCACGGGAACGCCGATCGCGTTGAGGTCAGCTGAGACCTGCTTGCAGGCGGTGCCGACGTCGGTGGCGCATTCGAGCGTCGTCGGGAACCGCTTGCCGCCGAGCCCGCGAACGAACGGCTCGGGATAGGAGCCGACGACCGCCGGGACCGAGTCGGTGGCGCTCCAGTCGTGGAGGTCCCACCAGATCCGGTCGCCCTGATGGACGGCGGTCGTGGCCGCGCCCTGGGGGGCCTCGATGCCGTTGACGTAGTAGAACCAGTCGAGGCGCGCCGAGTCTCCGGTGTGTCCGTCGATCGACTCGACGAAGCCCCCGCCGTAGCGCGTCTGGACGCGGAACGAGCGCTCGAGCATCCTCATCACGGTTTCCGAGCCCGGGACCTTCGCCTTCGTGATCGAGGCGATCGCCGCCGAGCCGAACCCTCGGGTGACGGTCACGTTCACGTCCGAGGTGCCCCGGCCAGGGCCGAGGCCGACGCCGCACCCGGCGAGGACCACCGCTGAGGCGGCGGCCATCGCCAGGATGCGACACGCGCGGACCATCAGCCCTAGGCGGTGACCTTCACGCGCACCGGCACGGCGCGGACGTAGCCGTGGTCGCTGGCGTGGATCACGAGCGTCCCTGGCGATCCCCCGCTGACCCCGACGATCCCGCTGGCCTTCGTCTTGACGCTCTTGCCGTGAAGGCTGATCAGTGCGCCGCCGAGCGGCTTGGCGACGCCCTTCGCGTTGAACCACACGACCTTGACGTTGAAGCGGTGAGAAACGGTGGCGCTCCGGGGGGCACGGATCGCGATCGGATAGGCAGAACCCGTCTGCGAGACGGCCGCGAACAGGAGCTTGTCGCCGTTGTGGAGCTTCTGCTCGCAGGCGCCGACGCTGGCGGGACGGTTGTTGACGAAGACGTCCCAGAAGTACTTCTTGGACGCGAACGTGTGCGTCTCGCCGAAGATCGACGTGATCTCGAGCCCGAGGCCGGTGTCATAGCTCCCACCCCACCTGTGGTGCGTCGCCACGTCGAGCGCCCCGGCCGCACTCGTGTCGGGACAGGTTCCCTTCGGGGTTCCGTCCTTCGTAATCCAGCCGCTATGGGTCTGAACGACGCTCGGCGCCAGCAGCGTCTTGCTGACCCCCTCGACTCGGACGGTCACCTTGGTGCCGGCAGCAGCGAGGGCCGCTGACGGCGCGAGAACGACGGCGATGCTCGCTCCGCACAGAGCGACGAGTTTCTTGACATGCATGAGGGCCACCCCTTTCCACGAGGGCGTATTGGCTTGGTGGTCGGAGGCTGGTCTCCTGGCTCACGGGCCTACCATCCGCGCCTTCCCGGCGACTCGTCGTCGCCAGTGGCACACCGCGGTTGGCGTCCCCGATCACAGTGGCGGGTCCGCTCCGGAATCGCACCGGCTTCCCATGACCACCGACCTTGAACCGGCTGATCGTATCGCGGTCCGGGCCGGTCCTACACTGAAGGGCACCCGATGACAGTCAATCTGACGCGCATCTACACCCGCCTCGGCGACGGCGGCGAGACCCATCTCGGCGACATGAGCCGCGTCCCGAAGACCCATCCGAGGATCGAGGCCTACGGCACAGTCGACGAGCTGGGCGCCCAGATCGGCGTCACGCTCACCGTCGACGGCCTGCCCGGTGGCTACGGCGAGTGGCTGAGCCACATCCAGAACGACCTGTTCGACGTCGGCGCCGACATCTCGGCCCCCGAGGATCCGGAGCGCGAGCGCCTGCGCGTGATCCCCGAGCAGACGGCCTGGCTCGAGGAGCGCTGCGACGAGGTCAACGCGACGCTCGAGCCACTGAAGTCGTTCGTGCTCTCGGGCGGGACCGCTGCGGCGGCCCACCTGCACGTCTGCCGGACGGTCTGCCGGCGAGCGGAGCGGCTGGCGATCGCCTGCGGCGATGAGGTCAACGCGGAGGTCGTCCGCTACCTGAATCGGCTCTCGGACCTGCTGTTCATCCTCGCGCGGGGCGCCAACCGTGGCGATGAGCGGTTGTGGGATCCCGGCCGCTTCCGCAGCTAGCAGGGGTTACTTCCGCAGCGCCAGCATCAGTCCGGTGGCGAGCGCCAGGCCCAGAGCCGCGATCGCCGACGCGCCGATCACGAACGTCCCGTGTGCGCGCGCGTAGCTGGCGACGGCTTCCGGCCGGGCGATCACGACGACCGCAGACAGCGCCACGGCGCCCAGCAGCGCTGCAGACGGCGGTCCCAGCGCCTCGCGGATCGACACCCGCTGGACGAGTTCGCTGGCCGCTACCTGCGGCCGGCGGGCGTTGGCAGTGAACACGGCGGCCACGGCGAGCAGCGCCCATATCCCAGCCACCAGGAAGCCGCCGACGACGTCGCTGGGGTAGTGCCAGGCCAGGGTCAGGAACGAGTAGCTGACCGCGATAGCGAACGCCGCGCCGATCGCCGCCACGAACGGCCGCCAGCGTCGTGACGCGGCGATTATGCAGGACAGCGCAAGCGACATCGCCGCCGTGGCGTGGCCGCTCGGCCACGACGCCGGTGAGGGAGTGGTCAGCCCGGGGAATACCTCCGTGGGCCGTGGGTGCGCGAGCAGCGGCTTGAGCAACAGTGTGGTCACGTTCGCGCCGAGCAGGATCGCCACGACGGCCAGCGCCAGCCACAGCCGCCGCCGCGCGATCGCGACGAGCACCGGGATCGCGCACAGGTAGACATACGGTTTGGGGTCGCAGAGCGCGGCGATCCGGTGCGCCAGTCCGTCCACGTGCGGGTGACCCGAGAGGCTCGTGAAGCCTTTCAGGATCGACCGATCCGCGTGCTCGAACAGTCCAATGTGGAAAGCGGCGAACCACGTCGCGAACAGCATCAGCGTGAGAGCGCCCGCTCCGATGAGCGCCTTCCTTGCGCCTTCAGGCATACATCCAGGCTAGCCGACGCCTGAACGGGCCCTCCGGAAAACTCTAGGCCGGCTTGTGCTCTCGGCTGTTGCGCGTGATCCGCATCTCGGGCGCCGTTCCGGTGCGCTCGAGATGCGCGTAGTGCTCGACGTCCTCGGGCGAGGCCACCTCGACGCTCAGGTCCGGGGCGAGGTCAACCCGACCGGCCTCGTAGAGCAGCTCCTGGTAACGGGGCGCGTCGTCGGGACGACCCTCGATGTCGAGGCTGTGCTCGCCGCACTGGAGCGTCCAGCGCTGGCCCCGCACGAGCTTCTCCTCGGTCATCTTGAACGGCACGGTCTCGGTCTCCGTATCGATTCGCAACCGCGCGTGCGCGGCCCAGAGCGCACGGGAGAGGCGCTCGAAGTTGCGGCCGAACGGGGCGGGGACGATCGCGACGGGGCCGGTGGCGTCCGTCGCCCCCCGGATCGCGTCGGCCACCGGGCCGACGAGCACGAATTGGACGCGGTTAGCCTGGAGCCAGCGAAGCACCGCGACCGCCGCTGGGTCGAGATGCTCGAAACCCTGCGCTGTGGTGACCGGCTGTGAGTCCAGAGCCGGTGGGCGACGTTTGAGCAGCATGGACGTCGGTTTCGAGCCGGCCGCCCGGACTCCTTCACAGACTTTGCGCTCACACCGGCAGCGCGTCGACGCCGGCGAGTCGCCGTGCCAGGCCGGGCGCGAACCGCGACAGCGCATGGGCGACCTTCGCTTCAGGCGTGACGACGGCGACCGGCTTGTCGGCCCCGATCGCGTCCACGATCTCCGCCGCGACCTGCTCTGGCGTGAAGTTGCGCCGCTGATAGACCCGCGTCACGTGATCTCTCAGCCGCTCCTGCTCCTGCTCGTCGACCCCGACGTATCTCGTCACGCGGGTGATGTTGGTCGCGATTACGCCGGGGCACACCGCCGTGACGCCGATCCCGTAGGGCAGCACCTCCGCGCGCAGGCATTCGCTCAACATCAGGACCGCCGCCTTTGAGGCCGAGTACGCCGGCAGCCCCTTGTGCGGCTGGAACGCCGCCGCCGAAGCGGTGTTGACGATGTGTCCGCCTTCGCCGCGCTCGATCATCGCCGTGGCGAACAGGCGGCAGCCGTGGACGACGCCCATCACGTTGACGTCGAGCACCCGGCGCCAGTCGTCGAACGCGGTGTCGAGAAACGGCCCGGCGACCCCGATCCCGGCGTTGTTGACGACCACGTCCGGCACGCCGTGCTCGCCGATCACGGCGTTCGCCAACCGCTCCATCGCGGCGCCATCGCTCACGTCGCACGTGAATGCATGCGAGCCGGCGATCGAACCGGCGACGAGCGCGGCCGCGTCGCCATCGCGGTCGACGAGCAGCAGGCGGGCGCCGTGCGCCGCCAGCGCCGACGCGGTGGCCAGGCCGATCCCGCTCCCGGCGCCGGTGACGAGCGCCAGCCGCCCTCGCAGCTGGTCGACCCCACCACCCCGGACCCACGGCTGGTTCGACGTGTGCGCCGTCCCGGCCTCGACCTGATCGACGAGCTCTCCGACCCACCGGGCGATCAGTGCCGGCTGGACTCGCGGGGACCAGTGCGAGCCAGCCACCATCCGCCGACGCAGCGACGGAGCGCCATCCGCCGCCGCGTCGTAGTAGTGCGTGGAGATGAAGTGGTCACCGCTCGGGACGATCAGCTGCACGGGCACGTGCGCCACCGGGGCGCGGCGCGGGGCCAGCAGTCGCGGCGCGATGTTGCGGCGGTAGAGGTTCGAGCCCGCGGTGCCGTCGTCCGCCACCGTCGGCGAGGGATAGTCGGGCCCGGTGGGCACGCGCTCGACGTTGTTGAGGAACCACTCCCAGCGACGGCCCCCCAGCGCGATCCGCCACGCCACCGTCGGCCCGCCGGGGGCGCACAGCACGTTGACGTACCAGGACCGGCGGAGCTGGTTGAGAGCTCGCCCGATCCGGCGCCCGCGCAGCGTCCGGCGAAGCGTGCCCGCGATCTGGTCCAGCGACGGACCGGCGATCGTGGTGAAAGACGCCAGCTTGTTCTCGAAACGGGGCGTCGTCGCGAACTCCCAGCCCGCGATGCCGCCCCAGTCGTGTCCCACCAGGTGGACCTTCTGCCCCGGCGCCACGGTGTCGATGACCGCTTCCAGATCGTCCGCCAGCCGCTCATAGCCGTACGCCACCGGGCCATGGGGGCGGCTCGACTCCCCGGCCCCGCGAACGTCGTACGCCACCACGTGGAGCCTGTCCGCCAGTCGTTCCAGGACCGGGTCCCACAGCTCCTTCGTGTCCGGATATCCATGGATGAACACGACCGTCGGATGTGCCGGATCACCCGCCTCGACCAGCGACAGCTCGGCGCCGTCGCCGGATACCGTCCTCTTGATCGCGCCGTCGATCACCTACTTCGCCCAACCGGATAGAACCGGTCGGCGAGCCGGAGCCACAGCTTTCGTGGCGCCAAACGCCCCGCCACCGCCCCGACACTGTTGATCGGACCCGGGATCACCACCCGCTCGTTCGTTTCCAGGCCGCGGACGGCCGCCTCGGCGACCTTCTCGGGCGTGGTCCAGATGAAGCCGGGCGTTTCGTCCTCGATGCCGTCCATGCCGGCGACGGCGGCGAACTCCGTTCGCACCGGGCCCGGGCACAGTGCCGTGACCGCAACGCCCGACCCCACGAGCTCCTGGTGGAGCGCCTCGGTGAACGACAGGACCATCGCCTTGCTCGCCGCATACGCGGCCTGGCGCGGGAGCGGCTGGTAGGCAGCCGTGGAGGCGACGTTCAGGATGGCCCCACGGCCGCGGCTGACCATCGCCGGCGCATACCGGGAACAAAAGTCGACGACCGCGTCACAGTTGAGCCGAAGCATCGAGAGCTCGCGCGCGCGGTCGAGGTTGACGAACTGGCCGGCGCTGCCGAACCCGGCGTTGTTGCACAGGATCTCGACGGTCAGCCCGCGCTGGCGAACCTCGGTGGCGAGCCGGGCCCGTTCGGACCCGACGCTCAGATCGCGGCCGAATGTCTCGACCCGTACCCCGTACCTGGAGGCGAGCCCCGGCGCCAGGCGCTCGAGCCGGTCCGCTCGCCGCGCGACGAGGGACACGCCGTGACCCCGCCGGGCGAGAGCGTGCGCCAGCTCGGTGCCGATTCCGGACGAGGCGCCGGTGATCAGGGCGGTCGAGTCGCTCGAGGGCTCGGGAAGCGCCATCGTGCTGACACTATCCATCCCGGCTGCTCGCTGGCGTAGCCTGGTCGTGAAATGCCCGAGGCACGGACCTCCAGCCGCTTAGTCGGCACCAAGCCAAGCGGCTGGGTCGGCGCTGCGGTGTCCGTCGTCTCGGTGGCCGCGGCGACCGCCGCGATCTACCCGCTCAAGCACCTCGCCCCGACCGTGTCGCTGAGCGTCGTGTATCTCCCCGCCGTCCTGCTCGTTTCGGCCTACTGGGGGCTGGTCCTCGGGCTCGCCACATCGCTCCTGAGCGCGGCGGCTTTCAACTTCTTCCACCTCCCCCCCACCGGCCGCTTCACGATCTCCGACAGTCGCAACTGGGTGGCCCTCGGCGCCTTCGTCATCGTGGCCGTAGTCGTGAGCACCGTGGCGGAGCTGGCGCGCACGCGCGCGCTCGAGGCGGAGCGCCGGCGGGCTCAGGCCGATCTGGCCGCGGCGCTGGCTCGCGATCTGCTGGCGGAATCCAAGACCACGGACGGACTCGCGGCGGCGGCCCGCCACGTCGCGGACGCGCTGGCAATTCCGTCCGCCTCGATCGTCCTCGGCGCGGCCGGTGGCGACGAGCGGCGCCGCGCGATCGCCCTCAGTGACGCTGATCGCAACCAGATTGCGACGCTGATCGTCCCGGCCGGCCTTACCGGCGAGACGGCGGAGCGTCTGCAAACCCAGGTCGTCCCGGCCCTGGAGGCGATCGTCGCGATCGCGCTCCGCCGCGACGCCGTCCAGGCCGCCGCCGTCGAGACCGAAGCGCTGCGGCGGAGCGACGACGTCAAGACCGCGCTGTTGCGAGCCGTCTCACACGACCTCCGCACGCCGTTGACGGCGATCGTCGCGGCCGGTCACGCGCTGAGCGCGCCATCGCTCACGACCGACGAGCAGACCGAGCTCAGTCAGGCCGTGGTCGCCGAGGGCGAGCGGCTATCGGCGCTGGTCGAGAACCTGCTCGACCTCTCGCAGCTCCAGGCCGGGCGGGCCGAGCCCCGGCGCGACTGGGTCTCGCTCGAGGACGTGGTGTTCGCCGCGAGCGAGAGCGTGCGCGCCGCCGGCGGCGAGATTCGCGTCACGATCGAGCCGCAGCTGCCGGAGGTCAGGGCCGACGCCGCACAGCTCGAGCGCGCGTTCGCCAACCTGCTCGAGAACGCGGAACGGTATTCGCGCGGTCATCCTGTGTCGGTCTCGGCGCGCAGCACGGAAACGCGCGTCCTCGTGCGGATCGTCGACCAGGGCCCGGGAATCGATCCCGCCGAGCGCGAGCGAATCTTCGAGCCCTTCTATCGTGGCGCGCGCGGTCGAGACCATTGGGTCGGATCGGGGCTGGGCCTCGCGATCGCAAGAGGCTTCGTCGAGGCCAACGGCGGCACGATCTCGGTCGAGTCGCTGCCGGGTCAGGGAACGACGTTCGCGGTCTCGCTGCCGCTCGAGGCGCCGCCTGCGAAGGTCCAGGCGTGAACGCTCCGGCGCGCCCCAAGGTGCTGGTGTGCGACGACGAGCAGCAGATCCTGCGCGCGCTTCGCGTCATCCTGCGCGACGGCGGGTTCGAAGCACTGCCGGCGACAACGATGGAGGAGGCGCTCGACGTCGCCGCCGTCAGTCGTCCGGAGGCTGGGATCGTCGATCTTCTCCTCCCCGACGGGGACGGCATCGAGCTGTGCCGGCGCCTGCGTGAATGGACAGACATGCCGCTGATCGTGCTCTCCGCGGTCGGCGAGGAGGACGCCAAGGTCCGCGCGCTCGCGGCCGGCGCCGACGACTACGTGACCAAGCCGTTCGGGCCCCGCGAGCTGCTGGCCCGGTTGCAGGCGAACCTCCGGCGCGTCGCGCCCGAGCCGGAGGAGGCGGTGATCACGGCCGATGGGCTCCACGTCGATCTCGCCCGCCGCGAGGTGCGCCTCGACGGGGAGGCGGTCCATCTGACGCCGATCGAGTTCGACCTGTTGCGCCAGCTCGCGCGCAACCGCGGACGCCTGATGACCCATCGCGATTTGCTCACCTCAGTCTGGGGTCCCGGGTACGCCGAGGACACCCAGGTGCTGCGGGCCCACATCGCCAACCTCCGGCGCAAGGTCGAGCCGCCGGCTGGCCCGAGGTTCATCCGCACCGAGGCGGGGGTCGGCTACCGCTTTGCGGCCTGAGACGGGCTGACGGCGCGGTCTCAGTCCCACCCGGCGCGGCCGGCACGCGGGCCAACGCCGGCGCCGACGCCATCCCGAGCGGCGCCGCCGTTCACCGGCGGGGTCTCGATGACGACCCGGCACGGCCGATGCGCGAGCAGGTACGTGGCGGTCGGGCCCAGGGCCCGCTCGGACGGCGGGGCATGGGCCGTGCCCAGGTAGATGATCTCCGCGTCGCTGCGCTCGGCTTCCTCGACGATCGCCGCTCCGGGGCTGCGGGTGCGGATCAGCCGGGTCTGCACCTTCAGACCGGCCCTACGGCCCGTCACCTTCGCGCTTTCGAGCACGCTCAGCCCGAGCGCCTCCTCCTTCTCGAGGCCGGCGTCGAGCGACAGCTGGTTGGGAACGCGCAGAATGTAGACCGCCTCGACGAGCGCGTCCTCGCCGACGAGCTTCGCCGCGGCGCGGAGCGCCGAGGCGTCGACGTCCGTGCCGAAGATCGGGACGAGCGCCGAGCGGTATTCCAGCTCGACGAAGAACGCGGGCCGCTCGCGCCGTTCGATCTTGTAGTCGCTGACCAGGTCGAGGCCCTGGCGCCGGCGGTAGATGACGTAGCCGACCAGCCCGACGATCATCCAGCCGATGCCGACGTAGCGGGCATCGACGTGCAGGATGATCACCGAGATCCATGCCGCGAACGTGCCGATCCCGCCGAACACGGCCGTCAGCGGGAGATCGCGACCGCGAACGCGGATGTTCCCCGGCATCTTGTACGGCCGGTCGCGGTCCGGGTCCTTGAAGCGCAGCGCGATAACCGACGCGTGGGCGGTCGTGAACGACAGCATCGCGCCGAACGAGTAGAGGTTGCCGAGGAAGTTGGTCTGGCCTGGGATCAGCAGGATTCCGGCGATCACCGAGAACGTGATGATCGTGAACCACGGAGTGCGGTGGCGCCTGTGTAGCTGGGCGAACACGCTCGGTAGCTGCCGGTGCTCGGCGAGCGACCACGACAATCGGGAGATCCCGATCAGGCCCGCGTTGGTGGCGATGAATAGGATCGTCGCCGCCAGGATCCCGACGTAGTAGCGCAGGGCGCTGGTGGCGGCGTGGGCGAGGCCGAGGTGCTGAATGATGCCGAGCACTGGGTCGTTCTCATATCCATGCGGCGGCGGCTGGCCGAGCAACGTGGTCGCGTGCGCGCCGTGGCCGATAACCGGGAGCGCCGACAGGGCCACGACGGTCATGCCGGCGTACACGCCGAGCACGGCGATCAGGATCAGGTTCACTGCCTTGGGCACGTCCCTGCCCGGGTCGCGGGCCTCCTCGGCCATGTTCGAGACGGTCTCGATTCCGGTGTAGGCGAGCATCGCCAGCGACAGCGCGAAGATCAGGTGCGAGTAGCTCGGCGTCGACCCGAGGTCGACCTGGTGCACGAGCAGCGACGGGTTCAGCACCAGCAGCGCGCCGAGCAGGATGATCAGGCACTGGGTGATCAGGTCGGCGACGGCGAGGAAGAGGTTCAGCTTCGCCGACTCGCCGATCCCGCGGACGTTCAGCCACGCGAGCAGGCCGATCACGATCAGACCGCCGATCACGTCCCCCGGCGGATGGCGCAGCGCCGGCCAGAACGCGCTCAGGTAGTGCGGGACGAAGAACGCCGAGATCGCGATCGTGAGGATGTAGTCCAGGCTCAGCGCCCAGCCGGCGAAGAACGACACGAAGTCGTTGAACGCATGGCGCGCGAAGCTCGAGGAGCCGCCGGCCTCGGGGAACATCGAGGCTCCTTCGGCGTAGGTCTTCGCGGTCAGGGCGAACAGCCCGCCGGCGAGCATGAACACGACCGGCGTCAGCCCGAGCGCGTACCCCGCGACAATCCCCAACGCGTAGTAGATCGAGGATCCGACGTTCCCGTAGGCGGTCGCGAACAGGCCGCCAACGCCGACGCTGCGACGTAATCCGTGAGTCTCTATTCGGGCCATCAGCCCCCCATCGACGGTACGGCTGGCCGCATCAAGATCTCGCTAAGGATCGGGGCCCTGCCGTAGAGAAAGCGCTAAGACGGATTCCTGAACGCACTCTAAGCGGCAGGATCCCGCAGGCGGTAACCCACGCCGGGCTCGGTGATCAGGTACTGAGGCCGGGAGGGATCGGGTTCGAGCTTGGAGCGGATATGGGCGACATGAACGCGCAGGTAATGGGTCTCCTCGCCGTACTCCGGCCCCCACACCTCCCGCAGCAGCTGGCGATGAGTCACGAGCCGCCCGTGATGCTGGGCGAGCACCCGTACGAGCTCGAACTCGATCGGCGTCAGGTGAACCTCGACGCCGGCGCGGGTTATCCGCCGGTCGTGGAGGTCGATGACCAGCTCGCCTAGCTCGAGCGTAGGGCTGCCGCCCGCCTCGGCCGAGCGTCGCATGATCGCTCGCAGCCGTGCGAGCAGCTCGTCGGTGCCGAACGGCTTGGTCACGTAGTCGTCGGCGCCGGCGTCGAGCGCGCGGACCTTCTCGCGCTCATCCCCGATCGCCGACAGCACGAGAATCGGCAGCCGACTCCAGCGGCGCACCTCCTCGCAGACCTCGACCCCGCGCCCGTCGGGGAGGACGAGGTCGAGTACGACCGCGTCGGGCGGCCGCAGCGCCACGGCGGCGAGCGCCTCCTCCTTCGTTCCGGCGGCCTCCACGGCATAGCCGGCGCTGCGTAGAACGATCTTCAGGCCGCGGACGATCTGAGGCTCGTCATCGACCACGAGTACCCGTGGCTCGTTCATCCGACGGCCTCCGGTTGTGGGACCACCGGGAAGCTGACCGCGAACGAGGTTCCCCGGTCGGCGTCGGATTGCAGGACGATGTGGCCGCCGTTGGCCTCGACGAAGCCGCGGGCAATGGCGAGGCCGAGGCCCGAGCCGGAGCCGGCATTGCCGCGTCCGCGAAAGAACGGTTCGAACACGTGTGGCCGCTGCTGTGCGGGAACGCCGCGGCCACGGTCGATCACCCGCACCGTCACGCGTCCCGAGCCGATCCCGGCTGTGATGCGAACCGGCGTGCGCGGTGGCGAGAACTTGACGGCGTTCTCGATCAGGTTCGAGAACACCCGCTCGAGCTGCGAGGCGTCAGCCCGGACCAGCGGCAGGTCGTCGGGTAGCGAGAACTCGATCGGGTGATCCGTCCGCAGGTGCGCGGCGGCCGACGCGACGGCGTCGTGCAGGTCACACCAGTCCGCCTGCGGCGATACGGCCCCGGCCTGGATCTTCGAGAGGTCGAGCAGATTGTCCACAAGCTTCGCCAGGCGGGCTCCCTCGTCCTCTATCACCTCGATCAGCTCGCTGCGCTCGTCGTCGGTGATATCGGCGGCCCGCAGCGCCGAGCCGGCGGTGGTGATCGCCGTCAGGGGCGATCGAAGGTCGTGGGAGATCGCGTGGAGGATTGCGGTGCGGGCCACCTCTGCGCGCCGACCGGCCTCGGTCTCGGCTTCCCGCTCGGCCACCCGGTCGCGCTCGACGGCGACGTCGATCAACCGGCCGAGCGGGTCCGAAATCCGCTCCAGGTCCCGGACCGGCCATGACGTGTCGGTCGAGACGTACAGCCACGCGGACCGGGTGTGCGCGCGCAGCGGCAGCGCGATCTCGCCCTCGCCCTGCGAGGGCACTGGCTCGAGCACGACGCGCGCCCTGCTCGCCCCGGTCGCCCGGGCCACCCGGTTGCCGATATTCTCCAGCTGGGCCGTCACGCTCTGTCCGGCCAGGATCGCCGACGCCGCCTCGGCAAGGAGCGATGCCTCGCGCTCGCGCGCCGCCGCCACGCGCGCGCGAACCTCTGCCTCGGCCGCGCGCTGGCGCCCGATCGCGGCCAGCCGGCCCACCACAACCGCCGCGATCACCAGCACCACGAGCGCGACGAAGTCCTGCGAGTGGGCGATCGCCAGCCGGTGGCGCGGTGTGATGAACAGGTAGTTGAGCGTCAGGATCCCCAGCACCGCCGTGGCCAGCGCCGCAACCTGCCCGCGCCGAATCGCGATTGCGAGCACCGCGAGCAGGTAGAGGACGCCGAGGTCGGCCGCGGACGCGGCCGACTGCAGCGCGGCGATGCAGCCGGTCGCGATGGCCACGGCGAGGATCACCTCGAGCGAGGTGCTCAGGGCTGTGCGTGACGCAAGCGGCCCTAGCGGTTTCGAGCTCATCCTCAGTGACCTTTCCCGGACCATTCCCTAAGACGCTACGCCGCGACCGGCGCGCGCCGCTTGGCGTCCGCGGGGAGGGACTCGATGATCACGCGGCACGGCCGCTCGCGGAGCACGGTTTCGAGCGTCCGGCCGAACCCGGTTCCGGCCCGCGCCATCGGCATCACGATCGCCCCCGCGCGCATCGCCCGGGCCTCGTCGACGATCCGCCGCCCCGTCTGCCCCGCCCGCACCTTCTCCACGTGTCCCGAGACACGCCGGCCGACCTGGACCTTCGCCTCCTCGATGATCGTCGCCGCCGCGGCCTCCTGTTCCGGGAGCGCAGCGCTGATGGGGCTGCTCGACGGCACCGAGATGGTCGCCAGCACGTGTATCCCACGGCGGCGGCGCGCCGCCATCCGCGCCGCGGTGGCCATCACCTCGGGGACGTAGCCGCGCTCATCGAACGCGACCAGCACCGACTCGTATTCGGCTTCGGTCTCGACCGCGGGCCTGGGGATCGCGACCTTCACCGTGCTCGTCAGATCCAGCCCCTGCTCATGTCGATAGGCGACGTACAGGCAAATTCCGAACGTCAGCCATCCCACCCCGGCGATCGCGACATCGATGTGCAGCGCGGTGACGGTGACCCACGCCAGGAACGTCCCGATCCCACCAACGATCGCGAACAGTGGCAGCGCTTTGCCGCGCCAGCGCACCGTCCCCGGCCCTTTATACGGACGCGTCCGATCGGGGTCGATGATCCGCAGGCGGATCACCGACAGGTGGGCGATCGTGAACGACAGCATCGCCCCGAACGCGTACATGTTCCCGAGGAAGTTCGGCCTGGCCCGGGATCAGCGTCAGGCACGCGATCCCCCCGAACACGATGATCCCGATCCACGGCGTGCGGAACCGCGGGTGCAGCTGGCGCAGCACGCCGGGAACCTGACGGTGCAACCCCATCGAGTAGACGAGCCTGGATACGCCGATGATCCCGGCGTTGGTCGCGATGAACAGGATCGTCGCCGCGAGCAGGCCGACGTAGATCTCGCCCACGTGCTGGAACGGTCCCAGATGCAGGTGCTTGACGATTCCCAACACGGGGTCTCCGGCGTAGCCCCCCTTTTCCTCGCTCACCCCGAGGAGCGTCTGGCAGTGGTTGCCGACGCAGCGGACCGGCAGTGCGGAGAGAGCGACCGCGGGGAGCGCCGCGTAGATCGCGAACACCGCGATCACCACCCGGTTGATCGCTTTCGGGATCGTCTTGGTCTCGTCCTTGGCCTCCTCGGCCATGTTCGAGATCGTCTCGATGCCCGTGTAGGCGATCATCCCCACCGGGATCGCGATCAGGAAGTTCTTCCACGTCGGCGCCACCCCCAGGTGCACGTTCGCGACGAGGGTGTGCGGATTGAACACCAGGATCAGCCCCAGGGCGACCAGCAGCACCTGGGTTGAGAAGTCGGCGATCGCCAGCGCGACGTTGACCCTTGTTGCCTCCGTGATGCCGACGACGTTGATCGCGCACAGGACCGCCACCACCCCGATCCCGAAGAAGATGTCGCCGGGCGAGGTCCTCAGGAACGGAAAGAACAGCCCTCCGAGGTAGTGAGGCACGAAGAACGCGGAGATCGCGATCGTGATCACGTAATTGAGCATCTGCGCCCACGCCGCGAAGAACGACCAGAACTCGTTGAACGCGTGCCGCGCGAAGCTCGACGACCCCCCGGCCTCCGGGAACATCGAGGTGGCTTCGGAGTAGGTCGCCGCCGTCAGGTAGAAGATCACGCCGCTGATCACGAACACGATTGGCGTCAGCCCGAGGGCCAGCGACGCCACCAGGCCCAGCGCGTAATAGATCGAGGAGCCGACGTTGCCGTAGGCGCTCGACGCCAGCGCGTTCACGCCGAGGACTCGTTGCAGGCCCGGAAGCCGACGCTCCGCCATCAGTGGTCCTCGCCGTGCCCGTCGGCATCGAAGCGTGGGCGCCAATCGGCCGGCGGGGCGGTCAGGATCACGCGGCACGGCGCCTTGCTGATCACGTACTTGGTCATGGGCCCGACGTAGTTCTCCATCGGCCCGATGCCGCCGAGCAGCGCCCCGCCGCGAACGCGCGACGGCTCCTCGGCCGCGAGCACGATCGCCTCGACGCCGCGCCGGCGCGCCTCGCCGACGATCGCCTGCCCGGCCCGCCGCGCCCGGACCATCGCCGTGGCCACCTCCACATCCTCGTACTCCTCCCCCACGGCTTTGGCCCGCGCGAGCGCCTCCCGCGCCCTCTTGATCTGGGCATCGGGCAGTGGGGCGTCGAGCGGGAGCGACAGCGGCATCTCGAACACCCAGATCGCCTCGATCACCGCCCCGTCCTCGATCACGTCATCGCGGGTTTCGCCGGCGAGGCGCCCGGCGGTCTGGACGATGTCGTCGTCGAGCGGGGTTCCGGATATCGGAACCAGAATCGAGCCGAACTCGGGCTCGAGCGTCTCGTGGCGCAGCGCCCGCTCCGGGATCGTGACCCGTCGCAGCAGCGGCTTCTGCTGCGTCTTGCGGTATGTGACGTACAGGACCAGGCCGCCGATCAGCCATCCCAGCCCGACAAAGCGGGCGCCGGAGTGGAAGATCACCACGATCACCAGCCCGACCGCGCCCAGCAGCGCGCCCGCGACCGCGGGAATCGGCACCCCTCGGCCGCGGACGGTGACCGACAGCGGCACGGTGTAGCCGCGCGGGCGCGTGGGTTCGCGATAGCGCAGCGCGATCACCGAGACGTGCGCGATCGTGAACGCGAGCAGGGCGCCGAACGCGTAGATCCCGACCAGCAGCTCGAGGTCCCCTGGCACGACCAGCGCGGCCGCGGCCACGGCGGCCGCGCCGATCACCACGAACGGGGTTCCCCACCGGCCGCTGAGCCGGCCGATCGCACTTGGGATCTGGCGATTCGTGGCCAGCGAATAGCCCACCCGTGAGACGCCGAGCATCGAGGACAGGGCCGCCGCGCCGAGCCCGAGCGCGCCGCCGACCGCCACCGCGTACTTGAGGATGTCCGAGACCCAAACCGGGCGGAACGCCTCCACCACGCCCAGCACCGGCGCGTCCAGATGGTTGGTTCCGAGTTCGCTGACGCCGTTGTGGACCGGGAGCGCCGAGATCCCCACGAACGCGATCCCGACGTAGATGAGCACGATCACGGCCGAGCCGGGAATCACCAGCCGCTTGAGCTGCCCGACGCTCGCGTCGACCTCCCCCGCCAGGCTCGCCGCGGCCTCGAGGCCCGTGAATGCGATCACGGCGATCGGGAACGCGAACGCGAGGTCGGACCAGGTCGGCGCGGTGCCGAGATGGATCGACTCCGCCAGATGGTGCGGGTGGAACGCGAGAGCCAGGCCGAGGACGATGATCGCGGCCTGCAGGACCAGGTCGAAGCCGGTTATCATGATCCGGCGCCGCAGCTGGCGGATGTTGATGCCGATCAGGTTGTCGAACGCGACGAACGCGATCACGGCGAACGCGACGGCGATCTGGGCGGCCCCGTGGCCCAGCGGCGACCAGAACGCGGCGAGATAGGCCGGTATGGTCAGCGCCGCGACCGCGAGCAGAATCGTGTAGTCGAGCACGATCGCCCAGCCGGCGATGAAGCTGACGAGCTCGTTGAAGGCATATCGGGCGAACACGGCCGAGCCGCCGCGCTCGGGGTGCAGCGAAGCCCCTTCCGCGTACGTCATCGCCGTTAGCTGGAAGAAGAGTCCCGCGGCGAGAAAGACGAGCGGGGTCAGTCCGTTGGCGCGATGGGCTACGACGCCCAGCGCGAAATAGACCGAGCTGACCGAGGTCGTATAGACGACCGCGAAGAGCGCGCGGTAGGAGAAGGGCCGCTCGTTCACGTGCGCGCCTGCGGCTGGCTCACGGACTCTTGTACTGCAAGTACAGCCGAGCGGCTCCGGCGGCGACGAACAGCACGCCGAGGATTACTCCGATGGCTGCGACGCCGCCTCCGGCAGCGAGCGTGCGCGCCAGCAACACAATCCCAATCACGATCATCAGGATCGACATCAACCTGGTCGACGTTCGGTGAAACTGGCGACGATCCGGCATACCTTGCGTAGCTTAGCCCTGCCCTCCGGCGGCCCACGGGGCACATCTTGACGAAATCTTGATGTGATGCCCCATGATCTCGACGTCTCCTTGACGGCGCGGGACTTACGGTTGTGGGTTGGGCCGAGAACGGCGCCCACCCGAGATGAAGCCCGTACCCCTCCAGAAAGGCAGGCCGGCAGCCCGTCACGGGCGTGTCGGGCATCCGCCGGCGCGGCTCGGCCTGCGGCTTCGGGTACGCCTCCACCGGGCATCGCTCGATCGACAGCTGTCAGATGGTGTGGCCGCTGCCTCGGCCGAGGATCGTGCGCTGCGCGCGCGTCAGCTCGAGGATTCCAAGACGCGCAGACGGCTCGCCTCGGCCCTGCGCGGGGTGATCGCCGACTCCGAACTGCCGGCCGTCGCGCGTATGTGCTGCGCGGTGCCGGTCTCACGGAGGGCGGTATTGCCCTGGCGCCAGGCCCTGCTCGGCGTCGCCGAGCGACTCGAAAGCGGTGACCCGGTCGACCCGTGCGGCGTTGCGCGGGTGATGGTTCTCATCACCGATGGCTGCAGCCCGATCTACAACAAGCACGCGGAGGGGTCGATGAGCGACGCGATCTGGTGGATCGCCGACGGGCTGCGACTTCCGCGGGCCACCCAGTAGCTCCTCTTCACACGATCTGTATACCGCCGCGGGTTTTCTGAATGACCTCTTGACGCAGCGCGAGCCACGATCTGCGGCATGGATGTCTTATCCGTATTGCTCGCAGTGCTGATGTTCGGCGTGCTGCTCGCCCTCGTCTACGGAATCGAGCGGATATGAGCCTGCCGCTCGCGGCGTTTATCGGTGGTCTGAGCGGCTCGGACTTCTTCGGGCTGGTCGTGTCGGTGATCGTCTGCGCCTATCTCCTCTACGCGCTCCTGCGGGGCGAGAAGTTCTAGCGAGGGGGCACCCCGGCGATGACGTTCCTCGGCTGGCTCACGATCGTGCTGTTCGCCGTGATCCTGACCGCGCTCGCGCTGCCTCTGTCTCGCTACATGGCGGCCGTCTACTCGGGCGAGCGGACCTTCCTGGACCCGCTGTTCCGCACTCCGGAGCGGTTGCTCTACCGGATCATGCGCGTCGACCCGGATCGCGAGATGGATTGGAAGGCGTACGCCAAGAGCCTGATCATCTTCTCCCTCGCCGGCTGGCTCCTGCTGTACCTGATCCTGCGCACGCAGACGCTGTGGAATTTCACGGGGCTGAACCCGCAGCACTTCCACTCGGGGACGTGGAACGTGTCGTTCAACACCGCTTCGTCGTTCATGACGAACACGAATTGGCAGTACTACGGCGGCGAGACGACGATGAGCTACTTCAGCCAGATGGCCGGGCTCACCGTTCAGAACTTCCTCTCCGCCGGCGTCGGGATCGCCGTCGCCGTGGCGCTGATCCGGGGCATCATCGGCCGCTCCGGGAAGAGCCTCGGCAACTTCTGGCAGGACCTGATCAGGACGGTGCTATGGGTTCTGACACCGATCTCGTTCGTCGTCGCGCTCGTGCTCGTCTTCCAGGGCTCGATCCAGAACTTCTCGCATTACCTGACGTTCAACGGTCCGACGGGGCTCGCCAACACGATCGCGATGGGCCCGGTCGCTTCTCAGGAGGCGATCAAGGAGCTCGGAACCAACGGCGGCGGCTTCTTCAACACGAACTCGGCGCATCCGTTCGAGAACCCGACCGGGTTCACGAACTTCGTCGAGATGCTCACGGTGCTGATCATCCCCGCGGCGCTCGTGTTCATGTACGGGCGGATGTCCGGCAAGCGCCGTCAGGGCTTCGCCATCTACGCGACGATGATGATCATGTTCCTCGGCGCGGCGGCGGTCGCGTACGTCGCCGAGGCGCACGGGTCGCCGGCCCAGCACGCGGCCGGCCTGCACACGCAGGTGATTGCGGGTTCCACGGGCGGGAACATGGAGGGCAAGGAGCAGCGGTTCGGGATCGCCGGCTCGGCGCTGTTCGACGTGGTCACGACGGTCACCTCCTGCGGGGCGGTGAACAGCGCGATCGAGTCGTTCACGGGGATCGGCGGCGCCGTGCCGATGGCGAACCTGTCCGCGAGCGAGGTGATCTTCGGCGGTGTCGGCACGGGCCTCTACTCGATCCTTCTCTACGTGCTGCTGGCGGTGTTCATCGGCGGCCTGATGGTCGGGCGCACCCCGGAGTACCTGGGTAAGAAGATCGAGGCGCGGGAGATCAAGCTGGTCGCTATCGGGTTGTTGATCACGCCGCTGGCGGCGTTGTTCTCCACTGCGCTGGCGACCGCGAGCAGTGCCGGACGGCAGTCGATCTCGGCCGCGGCGGCCGGACAGCCGCAGGGGTTCTCGGAAACGTTCTATGCCTACCTCTCGCAGGCCAACAACAACGGTTCCGCGTTCGCGGGTTACACCGGCTATATCCAGCCGAACGCCGGCAACCTGGGAGCGCACGGGATCACGTTCGCCGATCTCCTGGGCGGCTTCACGATGCTGTTCGCGCGCTACGCGCCGATCCTGTTCGCGCTCGCGGTCGCCGGCTCGCTCGCCGGGAAGCGGATCAGTCCGGCCGGGCTGGGGACGATGCGCACTGATAACCCGACGTTCGTGGTGCTGTTGATCGGCGTGATCGTCCTCGTCGGCGCCCTCACCTTCTTCCCGGCCCTGCTGCTCGGACCGATCGTCCAGGGCCTGACCGGACATCTCTACTAGTGAGCCACAGATGAAAAAGGACATCATCACCTCTGCGATCGGGATTCTCGTGCTGACACTTCTGCTTGGGATCGTCTACCCGCTCGTCGTCACGGGCGTCAGCCAGGTCGCGTTCCCGGGGAACGCGAATGGCCAGAAGGTCTACGTCGGTGGCAAGCTCGTCGGGTCGAAGATCATCGGTCAGCTCTGGGCGACGCAGGTCGTCAAGCACGGCAAGCCGCAGGTCGACAAGAACGGCAACCCGGTCACCACGCCGGACCCGCGCTACTTCCAGGCGCGTCCCTCGGCCACCGTCCCGCCCAACAACGCCGCCGCGACGACGTTCTCGAACCTCGGCCCCAACAGCGTCGCTACCGAGCAGGAGATCTCGTCCAACATCCAGGCCTACCTGGCGCTGGAGAAGCCTTATGACCCGGGGCTGACCACGGGCAAGGTTCCGGTCGACGCGGCTAACAGCTCGGCGTCGGGGATCGATCCGGATATCTCGGTCGCGAACGCCGACATCCAGGCCCACCGGGTCGCGGCGGTCCGGCACCTGTCGATGTCCAGGGTGATGTCGCTGATCTCTAAGTACACGGCTGGGCGCGGCCTCGGGTTCTCCGGGGAGCCGGGCGTGAACGTGCTCGAGCTGAACCTAGCCCTCGACCAATTGACGGGGGGTCACTGATGTCGGTGAACACTCCGGCAGCGCCGTCCGAGCCCCAGATGCCCGCGACCCCCCGCGAGCGCAGGGCGATCTCGCTGTTCCAGCGCGACATCGTCAGGCGCGCGCTCATCGACAGCTTCCTGAAGCTCGACCCTCGGGTGCAGATCCGCAACCCGGTGATGTTCGTCGTCGAGATCGGCGCGCTGATCACGACGTTCACGTGGCTCAAGCAGGTGTTCGGCGGCAAGGCGCTGGGCGGCAACGACCCCTCGTGGTACACGTTCGTGATCTCGGTCTGGCTGTGGTTGACGGTCGTCTTCGCGAACATGGCGGAGGCCTTCGCCGAGGGCCGCGGTCGCGCACAGGCCGACACGCTCCGGGCGATGCGCCAGGAAACCGTCGCCACGATGCGAGACGGGACGACCAAGCAGGCGTCCGAGCTGGGCAAGGGCGACGTCGTCGTGGTCGAGGCCGGCGAGCTGATCCCCGGCGACGGGACCGTGATCGAGGGGATCGCGACGGTGGATGAATCCGCGATCACCGGCGAATCGGCGCCCGTGATCCGCGAGTCGGGAGGAGACCGTAGCGCCGTCACCGGCGGAACCCGTGTGACCTCGGACCGCATCGTCGTCGAGATCACCCAGGAACCGGGGCAGTCATTCCTCGACCGGATGATCGGCCTCGTGGAGGGCGCTGAGCGCCGCAAGACGCCGAATGAGATCGCGCTCAACATCCTCCTCGCGGGCCTGACGCTGGTCTTCATGATCGTCGTTGCGACGCTCCGACCGTTCGGTCTGTTCGCCCACACGGCGATCTCCGAGACGACGCTGATCTCATTGCTGGTGGCGCTGATCCCGACCACGATCGGCGCGCTCCTGTCGGCGATCGGGATCGCCGGTATTGACCGGCTCGTACGCCGAAACGTCCTCGCTCTGTCCGGCCGCGCCGTCGAGGCGTCGGGCGATGTGGACGTGCTGTTGCTGGACAAGACCGGCACGATCACGATCGGCAACCGTTTGGCCTCGGAGTTCATCCCGATGCCAGGCGTCACCGAGGCGGAGCTGGCCGAGGTCGCGCAGCTGTCCTCGCTCGCCGACGAGACGCCCGAGGGCCGTTCGATCGTCGTGCTCGCGAAGCAGTACGGGATCCGTGAGCACGACATGGCGAAGCTGCACGCCCAGTTCGTCCCCTTCACCGCGCAGACTCGGATGAGCGGCGTCAACCTCGACGGCCGCCAGCTGCGCAAGGGCGCGGGCGACGCCATCATCAAGTTGGTCGAGAGCGAAGGCGGCCGGCCGCCGGCGGAGCTCCAGCCCGTGCTCGACCGGATCGGGCGGGAGGGCGGTACGCCGCTCGCCGTGGCGCGGGACGCCCAGGTGATGGGCGTGATCTACCTGAAGGACACGATCAAGGAGGGGATGAGCGAACGGTTCGATCACCTCCGTGCGATGGGCATCCGCACGGTCATGATCACCGGCGACAATCGCCTGACCGCGGCCAAGATCGCCGAGGAGTCGGGCGTTGACGACTTCCTCGCCGAGGCGACGCCCGAGGCCAAGCTCGCACTTATCAAGGAGCAGCAGGCCAACGGGCGGATGGTGGCGATGACCGGCGACGGGACCAACGATGCCCCGGCGCTAGCGCAGGCGGACGTCGGCGTCGCGATGAACACCGGCACCCAGGCAGCCCGGGAGGCGGGAAACATGGTCGATCTCGACTCCAATCCGACGAAGCTCATCGAGATCGTCGAGGTCGGCAAGCAGCTGCTGATCACGCGCGGCGCGCTGACCACGTTCTCGATCGCCAACGACGTCGCCAAATACTTCGCGATCCTCCCCGCCATCTTCGTCACCACATGGGCGACGACGCACGGAGGGAAGAGCCCGCTGCACGTGCTGAACATCATGAACCTGGGCACGCCCCAATCAGCCGTGATCTCGGCGATCATCTTCAACGCACTCGTCATTCCGCTGCTCATTCCGGTGGCGCTCCGGGGCGTCCAGTACCGGCCGATCGGCGCCAGCGCGCTCCTGCGCCGCAACCTCTGGATCTACGGGCTCGGCGGGCTGATCGCCCCGTTCATCGGGATCAAGCTGATCGACCTGATCGTCCACAACCTCCTTGGGGCATAGTGATCGCTGACCTTGCAACCCCTCAGCCCCTGATGAGCCCCGACCAACTCCGCGGGCACCACAAGGTGTTCCTGGGGATGGCGGCCGGCGTCGGCAAGACGTATCAGATGCTCCGCGAGGGCCAGGCCGATGCCGAGAACGGGACCGACGTCGTGATCGGCTACCTGGAGCCGCACGGCCGCGCCGAGACCGTCGCACAGGCCGAGGGGCTAGAGATCCTGCCCCGCCGACGCGTCGCTTACCGGGACTCCGTGCTCGAGGAGATGGACCTCCCGGGGATCCTGGATCGGCGCCCCGAGCTGTGCCTGATCGACGAGCTCGCACACACCAACGCCCCCGGCCTCGAGCACGAGAAGCGCTGGGAGGACGTCGAGGACGTGCTCACGCGCCGGGATTGACGTGTTCTCGACGGTCAACGTCCAGCACCTGGAGAGCCTCAACGACCAGGTGGCGGAGCTGACCGGGATTCACGTCCGCGAGACCGTGCCCGACGCCGTGATCGGCGAGGCCGACGAGGTCGTCCTGATCGACATCACTCCCCAATCGCTGATCGAGCGCCTCATCGCCGGCAAGATCTATCCGAGCGAGCGCGTGCAGTCCGCGCTGAACAACTTCTTCAGGGTCGAGAACCTCTCTGCGCTGCGCGAGGTCGCCCTCCGGCAGGTCGCCGAGGAGGTCGAGGCCAAGCGCATCACCGTGGACGTTGGCGGCCGCCCGGCAGACGAGCGTTTGATCGACACCGCCGCGCCGCAGGCCGTCGGGGAGCGCTTGCTGGCGCTGGTCACCCCAACCCCGAGATCCCAGCGGGTCGTGCGGCGGGCCTGGCGCTCGGCCCAGCGGCTCGGCGCTGAGCTCGACATCCTGTGGGTCGCTGACCACGAACCGAGCGGGGAGGAACAGGAGCAGCTGGAGGCGCTGCGCAAGCTCGCGAGCGTGCTCGGCGCCCACCTCCTGATCGAGCGCGGCGACGATGTCGCGCTCGTCACGCAGCACGTGGCACAAGACCGGGGCACCACTTACGTTCTGATGGGCACGCCGAAGCCGCGGACCGCGATCCGCCGCTTGACGCGGCCGGCGTTGCCGTTTCGACTAATCGCGCTGCTGCCCGGCGTGGATCTTCGGATCGTCGCGGATCGCGCACAGCGTCAGAAGGAGGATTTATGACCATCGTCCTGATCGTCTTGGTGATCGCGCTGGCCGCGCTCGTGTGGGTCCATTTCGGCCCGCGGCTCCGGCGGCCGGTCCGCACCACCGCCACGAGCGCGCGGCGAATCTTGTTCCCGTTCGTCGCGGCCGACCTGTCTCCGCGTGCGCTCGACGCGGCATTGCGGCTCGCAAAGGCCGAGGACGCGACGCTCGTCCCCGTGTTCCTGGCCCGCGTCCCCCTCCAGCTTCCCCTCGATGCGCCGCTGCCGCGACAGTGCGACGTGGCGATCCCGCTGCTCGAGGCGATCGAGCAGCGCGCGCGCCGGTTCGGGGTCCCCGTCGACTCGCGTATCGAGCGCGGACGGACGAACCGGCATGCGCTCGCCCAGACCATTGCCAACGAGCGCTTCGACCGCATCGTCGTCGCGGCCGCTGCCGGTGGCAACCACGGGTTCGACGCGGACGACGTCGCGTGGCTGCTCGGTGCCGCGCCGGGCGAGATCGTCGTGCTGAAACCCGACAACGAGGAACGGATCACCCCGGCTTCGACTCGCCGGCGGTGGGCGCCGCGCGCGCGCGGCGACGTCCACCACGCCATCCGCGCGCGAGCTAGTGCCTGATGTGAAACGGCAACGTCGCGATGACGACGTCCGTCCGCGCCCTCAGCACGGTCTCCAGTAACCGCCCGCGCTGGTTGTGAAGGATTTCGTGCCGTCGCGCCTTCGGGATGATCTCGGGGATCAGCACGATGCTGGTCACGTTCTCGTCCTCGACCGAACCGTCCACCGCAGCGCCGAGGCGCCGGCGGCGACGAGCACGACGATCATCGCCCTCCGGCCCGTACGCGACGCTCGACAGCGCGTCGAGGCTGAGCGCCGAGAGCCCGGTGACCACGCCCAGGTCGTGGCCGGGGTCGGAGTGCCTTCCGAGACGGCGCGTGGGCAGGCGCCGAAGGCGTGGGATGTCGACGTCTCCGGCCGGCCGGGATCCGACGTCTGCGCCCACGGCGCGCATTATGAGCCGTCTTATCCCGGCGGGTAAACGGCCGGAGCGCTTGTTAGCGTCCAAGTAGCGCGGGCCCGCCGAACTTGACACCCGCCCGGACCTGTGAAAGAAACGGCCCGTCAGTCTTGGGTCAAAAATGGGAGAATGGGTGCCGACCATGGCTAGTAACTCGATCAAGCTAGATGAGATTCGCCAGAATCGCAGCGAGCTCGAGAATCACTACATCGACGAGCTCGCAGCGGGCCGCATCAGCCGCCGGGATTTCGTGCGCAAGGGCGCGGTCGTCGGCATGTCGAGCTCGTTGCTGGCCGCCGTCCTGTCGGCGTGTGGTGGCGCCAACAACTCATCGACCGCCAGCTCGACCACCGCCGCGACCGGCACGCCCAAGCAGGGCGGCACGCTGCACCTGGCCCAACAGGCGCCCACGGCGGCGATCAACCCGCTGACGATCTCGGACGCCGGCGGCCTCAACATGCTCGCCCAAACGGGCGACTTCCTGATCCTCGACAACAACCAGCTGCTCACGCTCCAGCCGATGCTGGCGACGAGCTGGACGCCCAGCAGCTCCGGCGCGGTGTGGACGTTCAAGCTGCGTCCGAACGTGAAGTTCCACAACGGCCAGCCGTTCACCGCGAAGGACGTCGTCTACACGTTCAAGCAGCTCGCCGACCCGAAGAACGCCTCGAACGCGCTCTCGACGTTCACCAACGTGCTGACGCCGGACGGCGTGGTGATGGTCGACCCGATGACGGTCGCCTTCCACCTCGAGGCGCCGAACGGGAACTTCCCCTACCTCGTCTCCTCCGACAACTACAACGCGATCATCGTCCCCGACGGGACCGACTTCTCGAAATGGCAGAGCACGTTCATCGGGACCGGCCCGTTCACGCTCAAGAGCTACACGCAGAACGTCGGCGCCTCGTTTGCCGCCAACCCGAACTACTGGGCGGGTAAGCCGTACCTCGACGGCACGTCGTTCACGTTCTACTCGAGCCAGCCTCCCCAGATCCTCGCGCTCCAGGGTGGCCAGGTCGACGGGATCGTTCAGTTCACCGCGCAGGGCGCCCAGTCGCTGCTCAACAACGCGTCCGCCTACACACTGATCAAGCTCAAGTCCGCCAATCACCGCGAGCTGTCGATGCGAAACGATCAGGCGCCATTCACGGACGCCAGGGTCAGGCAGGCCGTGGCATACACGCTCAACCGCCCCGAGATGATCACCGCCCTCCTGCTCGGCTACGGCCAGCTCGGCAACGACAGCCCGCTCGGGCCGCGATATCCGTCGAGCGACCTGAGCATCCCGCAGCGCGCGCAGGACATCTCCAAGGCCAAATCGCTGCTCGCCGCCGCCGGGCATCCGAACGGGGTCAGCGCCCGCCTGACGACCGAGCAGTACCAGGAGATCCCCGCCCTCGCCCAGGTGATCAAGGCCGACGCGGCGAAGGCCGGGATCAACATCAACCTAACGATCGAGAGCCAGACCGCCTATTACGGCAAGTCCACAATCGGCAACTCGGATTGGCTCGATGCCCAGATGAGCCTCGTCGACTACGGCGATCGTGGCGCACCGAATGTGTACCTCGAGGCGCCGCTGACCTCGAACGGGCCGTGGAACGCCGCCCGCTTCAAGAACCCGACCTACGACTCGCTCGTCAAGCAGTACGTCGCCGCGATCGACCTCTCGACGCAGCGGCAGATCGCTGGCAAGATCACGAATCTGCTGCTGCAGGAGACCCCGATCGTGATCCCGTACTTCATCGACGGTCTGACGGCGACGAAGACCAACGTGCACGGCGTGAACCCGACCGCGATCAGCGCGATCTACCTGAACAAGGCCTACGTCAGCTGACGGGCGCGGGAGCTTCACCCCGCGCTCAACAATCGCGGCATGGCGATCTTCATCCTCAAGCGAGTGGGCCTGGCGCTGGTCACGCTGTGGATCCTCAGCGTGATCGTGTTCTTCCTCGGCCAGATCCTGCCCGGCGATCCCGCCCGCGCGATCCTCGGTCCGCTCGCCACGCCCAGCGCGGTTCACGCTCCTCGATCAGCAACTCGGCACCAACCGGCCCGTCCTGACTCAGTACTGGTCATGGATCAGCCATTTCGTCCACGGCGATCTCGGCAAGTCCTACACCTACGACGTCCGCGGTCGGGCCGCTGGTCTGGAAGGCCCTCGGCCATTCGCTGGAGCTGGCGATCGTCGCCTTCGTGGTCGTCGTCCCGCTCGGGATCCTGGGCGGCGTCTGGGCGGCGCTGGCGGCCGGTAAGCGCCGCGACCGGGTCATCAGCATCCTCGGCCTGTCCACGACGGTGCTGCCGGAGCTCGTGACCGGGATCGTGCTGATCGTCGTGTTCGGGATCGCGCTGAACGTGCTGCCGTTCTCGGCCACGTGGCCGCCCGGAGCGAGCCTCCCGACCCAGCTCTACCACCTGATCCTGCCCGCGGCGGTGCTCGTCCTGATCCTGTTCGGGTACATCGAGCAGATGGCGCGTGCGGGCACGATCGAGGCGCTGAACTCGGACTACGCGCGGACCGCGATCCTCAAGGGGCTGCCCCGGCGGACCGTCATCCGGCGTCACATCCTGCGCAACTCGCTGTTGCCCACGATCACGGTCATCGCGACCCAGGTCGGGTACCTGATCGGCGGCCTGGTGGTCGTCGAGACGCTGTTTCACTACCAGGGGATCGGCTCGCTGATCGTCAACGCCGCCACGGCCAAGGACTTCCCCATGCTCGAGGGCGGCGTGCTCGTGATCGGGATCGTCTACATGGTCGCGACGCTGATCGCCGACATCGTCTACACGCTGTTGAACCCCCGGATTCGCTTCCAGGCCGCGGAATGAGCGTCGAGCAGCACGCGGTTCCGGTCGAGTCACGCGCCGCGATCCGCGGCGGCCGGCAGCAGGACCGCAACGAACTGCTCCGCGAGCTGCTGCACTCCAAGACATTCCTGATCGGCGCGGGGATTCTGCTGTTCTGGATCGTTGCCGCGGTGCTCGGCCCGACGCTCGTGCCGCAGAGCCCGTACGCCCAGAACCTGAACGCGATCAACCGGGCGCCGTCGGGCGCGCACTGGTTCGGCACCGACCAGCTCGGCCGCGACATGTTCGCGCGCGTGATCGCTGGGGCGCGCGACGTCCTGATCGTCGCGCCGCTGGCGACGCTGATCGGCACGGTCATCGGCACGGGGCTCGGGTTGACGATGGGCTATTTCGGCGGCTTCACGGACACGTTCATCAGCCGCTTCGTCGAGGCGTTCCTGGCGCTCCCGGTCGTGATCATCGCAATCCTCGGTACGGTCGCGCTGGGGCCGGGCAACGGGACCGTGATCGCCGTGATCGGGGTCATCTTCGCGCCGTTGATCGCCCGGACCGTGCGCTCCGCGGTGCTCCTCGAGCGCCAGCTCGACTACGTCGCCGCGGCCCGGCTGCGCGGCGAGGGACCGCTGTACATCATGTTCGTCGAGATCCTCCCGAACGTGCTGCCGCCGATCGTGGTCGAGTTCACGGTCCGTCTCGGCTACGCGGTGTTCACGATCGTGACGTTGACGTTCCTGGGGTTCGGGATCCAGCCGCCGTCGCCGAACTGGGGGCTGGACATAAACACCAACTTCGGCGTCGTCTCCGCCGGCTACTGGTGGGAGGTGTTCTTCGACGCGCTCGCGATCGCCACGCTCGTCGTCGGCGTGAACATGGTCGCCAACTCTGTGGAGCAGGCATTCGAGTCATGACCGACGATGCCCTCACCGTCGACCGGGTGGATGTCGCCTACCGCGTGCGGCGCCAGGACCAGCGGGTGTTGCGCGACGTCAGCTTCCACATCGCGCGCGGCGAGTCCTACGGGCTCGTGGGCGAGTCGGGGTCCGGAAAGTCGACGATGGCGCTGGCGATCGTGCGCTACCTGGCGCGCAACGGACGGGTGCGCTCCGGCTCGATCACGATCGACGGCCGCGACGTCCTGGCGCTGAACGACGAGGAGCTCCGCCAGCTCCGGGCCAGCGAGGTCTCGATGGTCTACCAGGAGCCCGGCAAGGCACTCAACCCGTCGATCAACGTCGGCCGTCAGGTCGCCGAGGTCTACGAGCTCGCCGGGGTTCCGCGAAAGGAGGCGCTCGAGCGCGCCGAGCAGATCCTGACGAAGGTCCAGATCTCCGATCCCGGCGACGTGATGAAGCGCTACCCGCACCAGCTGTCGGGCGGCATGCTGCAACGGGCCGTGATCGCGATGGCGCTCGCCGCCGAGCCGTCGCTGCTGATCCTCGACGAGCCGACCACCGCGCTCGACGCTACCGTCGAGGCCGAGGTGCTCGAGCTGATCAGGGACCTGCGCAGCGAGTCCAGCACGTCGCTGTTGTTCATCAGCCACAACCTGGCGGTGATCGCGAAGATGTGCGACCGCGTCGGCGTGCTGTACGCCGGCGAGCTCGTCGAGGAGGGACCGGCACTGAGCGTCTTCGAGGACCCCCGGCACCCCTACACGGTTGGGCTGCTCCGATGCATCCCCCGCCGCGACGCCAGGCGCGGGCGCGGCCGGCTCGACACGATCGCCGGGTTTCCGCCGGAGCCCGGTTACGAGGTCGAGGGCTGCATCTTCGCCGACCGTTGCGGCCTCGTTCAGGACCGCTGCCGCGCCGAACATCCACCGATCTACGAGCTCGGCGGCGGCCGCGGCTCGCGGTGTCACTTCTACGAGCGCGCCCAGTCGCTGCCGCGGACCGTCCCCGCAGACGACGCGGCCGCCGGCGAGCTCGCCTCGGACGGCGACCGCGACGGACCGGTGATCCGCGCCCGCGGCGTCTCCAAGACGTTCCATCAGGCCGGCCATGACGTCCGCGGACTGAAGGATGTCGACGTCGAGATCCTGGCGGGCGAGACGCTCGGCCTCGTCGGCGAGTCCGGGAGCGGAAAGACGACGCTGGCCCGCGTCATCGTCGGGCTCACCGCCCCCGACGCCGGCGGCGTCGTCGAGCTCGACGGACAGCCGCTCCCGGCGCTCGCGAACCGGCGCACGCTGGCCCAGGAGAAGGCGCTCCAGATCGTCTTCCAGAATCCCGACTCCGCGCTGAACCGCCGCCACTCCGTGCGCCGGCTGATCTCCCGGTCGCTGTCGAAGCTCGGCGGCTACCATGGCGAGCAGCTGACCGAGAGGCTGCTCCAGCTGATCCGCTCGGTGCGGCTGACCGAGCGCTACCTGCCGATGCGGCCGTCGCAGCTGTCGGGCGGCCTCAAGCAGCGGGTGGCGATCGCGCGAGCATTCGCCGGCGACCCGCGGGTCGTCGTGTGCGACGAGCCGACCTCGGCGCTGGACGTCTCGGTCCAGGCGGCGATCCTCAACCTGCTCACGGACCTCCAGCGCGACGAGCACGTCGCGTATCTGTTCATCAGCCACGACCTCGGCGTCGTGCACTACCTCGCCGACCGGATCGCCGTGCTGTATCTCGGGCGGGTGATGGAGGTCGGGCCGGCCGAGGACGTTTTCGCCGGACCGCACCATCCGTACACGGAGGCGCTGCTGTCGGCCGTACCGCGGCTCGACGAGCTCGGACGGCAGCGGATCGTGCTCGAGGGCGAGATCCCGAGCGGCGCTGATCCGCCGCCCGGATGTCCGTTTCAGACCCGGTGTCAGCGCAAGATCGGCGAGATCTGCGAGACGACCGAGCCGGAGCTGCGCGAGGAGGTCGCCGGACACGCGATCCGCTGTCACATCCCGCTCGAGGAGCTGCGCCGGCTCCAGATCGACGAGGGATCGGTTGCGAGCTCTGGGCAAACCCTGCCGTCTGAAAGTCGCGTCCCGCGGGACCGCGCTCGCCGAGATGCGCGCCTGCGTGCTCCGCGAGCCCGGCAGGCCGGTGGACGTCGAGACGGTCCTGCTCGAGCCGCCGCGGCGCGGCGAGGTGCTCGTCCGGGTCGCGGCCGCCGGCGTCTGCCACTCCGACGTACATCTCGCCGACGGCATGCTCGGCGAAGGACGCTCGCCGGTCGTGCTCGGCCACGAGGGAGCGGGTGTGGTCGAGGCGGTCGGCCCGGGGGTCGAGGGCCTCGCTCCGGGCGACCACGTCGTGTTCTGCTTCGTGCCGTCGTGCGGCGTGTGCGACGCGTGCCGGTCGGGGCGCCGAACCTTGTGCGAGCCGGTCGGCGCAAACTCGCTCGCGGGCACGCTCATGGACGGCACCTCGCGACTGCGGGCGGCCGACGGAACGCCGCTCCAGCACGGGCTGATGGTCGCGTGCTTCGCGGAGTTCGCGGTCGTCCCGGCGGGCGGCGCGATCTCGATACCGAAGGACGTGCCCATGTGGCAGGCGGCCTTGCTCGGCTGCGGAGTCGTGACCGGCATCGGCGCCGTCACCCGCGCGGCCGGGGTACGTGTCGGCGACCGCGTGTGCGTGATCGGCTGCGGCGGCGTCGGCCTGCAGGTCATCGCCGGAGCGCGCCTCGCGGGGGCGGCGAGCATCATCGCCGTCGACCTCCGCGCGGACAAGCTCGAGCACGCGCTCAGCCGCGGCGCCACGCACGCGGTCGATGCGACCGCGGTGGACCCGGCGGCGGAGATCGCGACGATCACCGGGGGCGGCGTCGACTACGCCTTCGAGGTCGTCGGCTCGCCGGCGACGATCCGCGCGGCGTGGGACGCGCTGCGGCCGGGGGGCATGGCGATCGTAGTAGGGCTCGCGCCGGCGGGCGTCGAGGTCTCGTTGCCGGCGATCGAGTTCCTGTCCGAGAAGGGGATAAAAGGCTGCTACTACGGCTCCGCGGATCCGCGTGCGGTGCTCCCCGGGCTCGTCGAGCTCGTCCGGTCGGGACGACTCGAGCTCGGCGACGTCGTCTCGGACCTGATCGAGCTCGACGGCGTCGAGGCGGCGTTCGAGCGGCTTCGTCGCGGCGAGGGGGATCGCTCCGTGGTGATCGTCGACCGGAACCTCGCCGGCGCGCCAGGTGGAGCGGGCGCATGAGCTTCGACGATCTCGATGGGCGGATCGGCGAGGGCTGGGGCGGAGTCGGCAGGAACGGCTGCCACGTCAACGTCGTGCTCGCTCGCCGGGGGACGGCGACCGCCGCGGCGCTGCTGACCACGTTCACGTCGCCGACGCCGGGCCACATCCCGATCCTCGTTGTCGTCGGCGAGGATCAGCAGCACTACGAGCCGGTGTGGCCGCCGACGATCATGATCAACAAGGCGACCGCGACGACGCCGGCGCACGAGACGATCACCTGGGGTGCGGGGCAGCTCGGGATCGCGCAGGGCGTGCTCGACGCGGTCGCGGCGTCGCTGCTCGAGCCCACCGGCGACACGCTCGTGTTCGTGGCGGTGTGGATCGACACCCTCGCCCACGACGAGACGGCCGTCCGGATCGCCAGTCGCGAGGCGACGTTCAAGGGGGTCTCGGTCGCCGTGCAGGGCCGGGATCCCGCCGCGGCGCGCGCGCTTGTCGACCGCCGCGACTCGCTGAAGAGCCCGTTCTATGGCGGTCGATGAGATTCCGTGAGGATCACCGCGATCCAGATCCAGCACCTGCGGCGGCCGCTTGAGCCCGCCGTTCCACGCGGCCTGGGACCCGGATCCGCGCACCGAGTTCGGGGCCACGATCGTTCGCGTCGAAACCGACGAGGGTGTCATCGGTATCGGCAGTGGCGACACGATGGCGGGCTTCGAGGAGTACCGGCACCTGTTCATCGGTCGCGACCCGCTCGAGCTCGCCACCCACGCCCGGACGCTCGAGACGATCGCCTTCCACGCCGGGCGCTGCTGGCCGCTCGAGGCGGCGCTGTGGGACCTCGCCGGGCGGGCGCTCGGCGCGCGCGTCGCGACGCTGCTCGGGGGCGCGTCGGATCGGATTGCCGCGTACGCGTCGCTGGGCGAGCTGCGAGCGCCCGAGCAGCGTGCCGAGGACGCGCTGCGGCTGATCGACGAGGGCTTTCGGGCGGTCAAGGTCCGGATCGCCCGCGACCGGCTGGAGGAAGGCATCTCGGTCGTCTCGGCGATCCGCGCCGCCGCGGGCGCGCGTCTCGAGATCATGGTCGACCTCAACCAGTGGTGGCGGATGGCAGGGGACACCGCGCCGGGGCTCGGCCCGCCCGACGTCCGGGATCTGCTCGAACGTCTCGACGAGCTGTCGGTGCTGTGGGTCGAGGAGCCCCTTGCGGGCGCCGACCTGTCCGGGATGCGCCTGCTCCGGGAGACGAGCACCGGCGGCGCCCGGATCGCGGGCGGCGAGATGGCGCGGACGTTCGAGGAGCTGTACGCTGGCGCTCGAGCTCGACGCGCTCGACGTCTATCAGCCCGATGCGGTTCTCGCTCTGGGGATTTCCGGGGCGCGCACGCTGGCCGACCTCGCGCTCCGGCGCAATCGGTGGTTCACCCCTCACACGTGGACGAACGGGATCGGGCTGCTCGCCAACCTGCACCTTTGCTGCGGAGTGGGCGGCGGCCCGTTCATCGAGTATCCATACGACCCCCCGGGCTGGACGCCCGAGCGCCGCGACTTCATGCTCGCCGAGCCGCTCAGGATCGACGACGATGGTTGCCTGGCGCTGCCGGCGGGACCCGGCCTCGGGTTCGAGCTCGACGAAGACGCGGTCGCGTTCTATGCGTCGGAGGTCGGAACGTCGTGACCCGGGTGGGGTTCATCGGCCTCGGGCGGATGGGCGGGCCGATGTGCGGCCACGTGATCGAGGCCGGCTTCGACGTCAGCGCGTTCGACATCGACGCCGGCGCCGTCGACCGCGCGCGAGCCGCCGGGGCACGTGCCGCCCGCTCGGTCGCCGACTGCGCCGGCGAGGCCGAGATCCTGGTGACGAGCCTGCCCGGCCCGCGCGAGGTCGAGCACGTCCTGGGCGGAGCGGGCTGGGGCGATCGCGGCGCTGGCGCCGGGCTCGATCGTCGTCGAGATGAGCACGAGCTCGCTCGAGGTCGGGCGTAGGGCGCTGGGCGCCGCCCGGGAGCACGGGATCGAGCTGCTCGACGCCCCGGTCGCGGGACAGACGATCGGGGCGAAGGCGGGGACGCTGGCGATCTACGTGGGCGGCTCGGCCGAGGCGTTCGGCCGGGCGCTGCCCCTCCTACAGGCGATCGGCGATCGGGAACGCATCTTCCACGTCGGTGACAACGGCGCCGGGTACGTCCTGAAGCTGCTGCTGAACCTGACGTGGTTCATGCAGGCGGTCGCCACCGCCGAGACGCTCGCGGTCGGGGTCAAGGCGGGCGTGGACCTCGAGCGGCTGCACGCGGCTCTCGTCAACTCGCCCGCCACGTCTAATTTCCTGGAGCGCGACGTCCGGATGGTGCTCGAGGACGGCGACTATGACGAGGGCTTCCCGATGCGGCTCGTCAACAAGGACCTGGCGCTGGCGGTCGACCTCGCGCGCGACGCCGGCGTCCCCGTCGAGATGGCTGCGCTGGTCGAGCAGATCCACCGCCGCGCCCGGGTCCGCTACGGCGACGAGGCCGGCGAGATGAGCGCGATCCGGCTCTATGAAGAGCTAGCCGGAGTGCAGCTGCGGTTTCCGGAGTGACGGCCGTGGTTACAGTCATGTCGATATGGCCGTTTACCCTCCGATCGCCCACGGCGCGGCCCAGACGCCCGACGAGGTCCTGCTCGACGGCGAGACGCTGACCCCGGACGCGGTCGCGCTGATCGCGCGCCACGGCGCCCCGGCACGCCTCGCGGACTCGGCTCGGACGCGCAACGACGAGGCCCGCCGGGCGATCACCGCGCTGATCGAACGCGGCGATGAGCTGTACGGGGTGACCACCGGCGTGGGCGCGCTGCGCTCCTACCGCGTCCCGCCCGAGGAGCGGGACAGCTACGCGATCAGGCTTCTGCGTAGTCACGCGTGCGCCGCCGGTCCGGTCGTGCCGGCGGAGCTCGTGCGAGCCGCGATGGTCGCCCGTGCAAATCAGATCGGCGCCGGCGGCGCCGGCGTCGCGGCCGAGCTGCTCGACGCGCTCGTCGCCTCGCTCAACGCCGGGCTGAGCCCGTTCACGCGCGAGCTCGGCTCGCTCGGCACGGGCGATCTCACCTCGCTCGCCGACATCGCACTCGCGCTCCTCGGCGAGGGACGAGTGTGGCGCGGCGACGAGCTCGTCGACGCGGCCCCGGCGCTCGCGCAGGCCGAGATCACGCCCGGTCGCCTCGGTCCCCGCGACGGGCTCGCGTTCATCAGCAGCAACGCCGTCACGATCGGCCGCGCGGCGCTGCTCGTCGTTGACGTGCGGCGGCTGCTCGACGCCTGGCTGTCCGTCGCCGCGCTGTCGTTCGAGGCCGCGGCCGCCGACCCGGTCGTTCTCGACGAGCGCATCCATTCCGCGATCCACAGGCCCGGTCAATCCGCCGTCGCCGCCCGGATGCGGGGACTGCTGGCCGGCCTTCAGGAACGGACGCGGGATCCCGGGCCGTTCGGCGTCCAGGATCCGTATCCGTTCCGCGCCCTCCCGCAGGTCGACGGCGCCGTCCACGATGCGCTCCTGGCGCTCGAGGAGACGGCGGGCCACGAGCTCAACTTCGCCGGTGAGAACGCGCTGATCGTCGCCGCCGAGCAGATCGCGCTGCCCAACGGGAACCCCCACGCAGCGCCGCTCGCGAACAGGATCGACGGCCTGCGGACGGCGCTTGCCCAGTCGGCGGCGCTGATCGCCGCGCGCGTGAGCACCCTGCTCGACACGAGCCTCACGGGGCTACCGCCGTTCCTGGCCAGGACCCCGGGGGTCGAGTCCGGTGCCCTCGTCCTCGAGTACACGGCGCATTCCGCCGCCGCCGAAGTCCGTTCGCTCGTGACTCCGGTCGCCGCCCAGACCGTCTCGGTCTCGCGCGGGGTCGAATCTCACTCGAGCCTTGCTCCGACCGCCGCACGGCGGGCCGACGAAGCGCTCGCGGCGCTGCGCGTCCTCGTCGCCACCGAGCTCGTCGTCGCGGTCCGGGCGCTCCGCCTGGCCGGTCACGAGCCCGTTGGGGCCGGCACGGCGCCGCTGTACGCCGCCGCGGCTGCCCGTCTGGACCCCGACCTCAGCGACCGGCCGCTGCACCCGGACGTGGAGGCGGCCCGCGCACTGATCGCGAGCTGGCCGCCCGGTACGGATCGCTCGCCCGGGCATTAGAAACAGATGGACCAGCTCGCCCAGCACGAGATGACGGACCAGATCTCCGACCAGGCAGTCGGGCGGCGCCGTCGGCTGCTGATCCTCGGCATCTGCAGCATGAGCCTGCTGATCGTTGGGCTCGACACGACGATCGTGAACGTCGCGCTTCCCTCGATCCACCGCGAGCTGCACGCGTCGATCTCGGGACTGCAGTGGACCGTCGACGCCTACACGCTCGTGCTCGCGAGCCTGCTGCTCCTGGCCGGGTCGACGGCCGACCGCGTCGGCCGTCGGCGGACCTTCCAGACCGGTCTCGTCGTGTTCTCGCTCGGCTCGCTGCTGTGCGCGCTCGCGCCGAGCCTGCCGTTCCTGATCGGAGCGCGTGTGGTCCAGGCGGTCGGTGGCGCGATGCTCAACCCGGTGGCGATGTCGATCATCCGCAACGTGTTCGAGGATCCGCGCGAGCGCGCTCAGGCGATCGGCGTGTGGGGCGCCGTGTTCGGCCTCAGCATGGCGCTCGGGCCGGTCCTCGGCGGCGTGCTCGTCGACGCATTCAGCTGGCGGGCCGTGTTCCTGGTCAACCTTCCGGTCGGCCTGGTGGCGATCGTGCTGACGGCTTTGTTCGTGCCCGAATCCAAGGCTCCCCACCCTCGCCGGTTCGATCCTGTCGGGCAGCTCCTGGTGATCCTCGCGCTCGCGTCGCTGACCTACGCGATCATCGAAGGCCCCAAGAACGGCTGGCTGTCTGGCGGAATCGTCGGGTTGTTCGCATTCTCGCTGGGGTGCTTCGTGGCGCTCGTCCTCTACGAGCTGCACCGCGAGGAGCCGCTGATCGAGATCCGCTTCTTCCGCAGCGTCCCGTTCTCAGGCGCGAGCGCGATCGCGGTCTGCGTGTTCGCCGCGATCGGTGGGTTCCTGTTCCTCAACACGCTCTACCTCCAGGACGTGCGGGGCCTGTCGCCGTTCCACGCCGGCCTCTACATGCTGCCGATGGCGGCGGTGATGCTCGTCTTCTCCCCCGTGTCCGGACACTTGGTCGGACGGCGCGGAACCCGCATCCCGCTCGTCCTCGGCGGTGGCGCGATCCTGATCGGCGCCTTGATGCTCACGCGGCTGACCCCGACGACGTCAACCGGGTTTCTGTTCGCCGCCTACGCGATCTTCGGAGCCGGCTCCGGTCTCGTGAACCCGCCGATCACCAACACGGCCGTGTCCGGCATGCCCGCTGCTCAAGCCGGCGTGGCCGCCGCGGTCGCGTCGACCAGCCGCCAGGTCGGGGTGACGCTCGGAGTTGCCGTGGTCGGCGCCGTCGCCGGCGGGACGGCCGCGAGCGTCCTCGGCCAGGGCTTTGCCGCCTCCACCCATTCGAGTTGGTGGATCATCGCCGGGCTGGGCTTCGCGGTGCTCGTGCTCGGGGCCCTCACCACGAGCCGGTGGGCGGACGGGACGGCGCGGGCGACCGCGGCGCGGTTCCGCGAGGGGCCGCGGTACGCGCAGGGGGAAGTACCGGTGGCGGTAAGCCCGCCGGCGATACCCAGCGCCAGCCCGCTCCGGCCCTCGAGGCAGAGCCCCACCCTAGTTGCGCCCGCCGGGCGGCGGGCGCCGTACCTGGCGATCAATGACCTATATACCGCGAACGACGGCTTGCGCGTGTAGTTGGATCGCAGCAGCCCGTCGGTCGAGAACGTTGCGCCGGACATCGCGGGTGAACTCGAGTTCGAGTCCCGGAGGTTGAACCACCTGTAGTCGGTGATGTTGAACGTGCGTGAGTAGTCGTGGACGGCGCGCACGAGATCTTTCAGCGCCTGCGCCTGTCGCGCGTCCGAGTTGCTTGCGCTGGGGACGCCGTTCTCGGTGACCCAGATGGGCACGCCCCGGCCGATTCCCGCCATGGGCGCCAGGCAATCCCGCACCACGCCGGCGGCTTGCGCGAACGCGGCTCGGTAGCTGGCGCTCGGCGCCATCACCGGCGGGTAGATCGTGCCGGGATAGAAGTCCAGGCCAACGAAGCCGAGCGCGCGGGTGAAGGCGCGGCCGCCATGGGCCCTCAGGTAGGCGAAGAACGCGGCGTCCTGGTTGGGCGCGAAACGGTACGCGTAGGTGAACCCGAAGCGGAGCTGGCGATAGTGGTGGCGGATCGCCTCCCGGTGAGCCGCCTCGATCCCGTCGATCAGCGCATCCTCGGCGCGGGGGTAGTAGCCGTCCGAGGTGTTCGGCGAGATCGTCACGTTGACCTCGTTGGTGATCGTCATCGCCACCACCCGCGGGTTGGCCCCGAACGAGTCCACGACGTGGCGCACGTAGCTAACCCAGGCGGCGATGTTCCCTGCCTCGGTCGCGCTGGGGTGATAGCGGACCTGGAGTTCCACCTCTAGACCGGAGCGCGTGTACCGCGTCGCCATCCGCTTGAAGCGATCGATGCCGGCCTGACCGTCTGACCAGAACAGCCGGTTGAGGCGCACGACGAGCACGCGCCCCTTCGGACGCAGCATGCGCACGGCGGCCAGGTCCCGCGCGGAGTTGTCGGGGACGGTGGGAAGCTGCACGCCGCCGGCACTGCCCGCGATGCCGGGATCCACGCCGAATCGCACGGACGCTCCGGCCCTCGCCGGCGCTCCCGCGTAATCGGCCGTGCAGAACGGGTCGGATGCAGCTCGGGCCGATCGCCCGCCGGCCAGCGCCATCTCCGAGACGGCGCCGCCGGCCACCAGCGCGGCGCCTAAAAGCATGACCCTCACAGAGCGGTTCACGGCGGCTTACGGTAGCGGCGCACCTGGGCGCGACTCGCCGGTGAGCCCGCGAGGGGCGTCAGCTGAGCGGGGTTCGGGCGGTCGTCAGGCTGCCATCGGCTCGACGAGCCGCGTGACCGATCGGCGCAGCAGTCGGGAGACGTGCATCTGCGAGTAGCCGACGGTATCGCCGATCTCGCGCTGCGTTAGATCGAGCATGCACCGCAGCGTCACGATCCGGCGCTCGAGCTCTGACAGCTGGCTCCACGTCCGGGCGATCGCCTCACGGCTCTCGGCGAGGTCGAACCCCTCGTCTTCACAGCCGATCCAGTCGACGAGCGGTGAGGCGTCCTCACCCTCGCCGCGGAGAACGGGGGCATCGAGCGACGTAGTCTCGTAGCTGCGGACGACCTCGCTCGCCTCGAGCACCTGCTCCAACGGCCATCCCAACGCGTCCGCGAGCTCCTGAACGGTTGGCGAATGGCCCAGGCGCTGGCACATCCGATCTTTGGCCCGACCCATCGTCAGCGCCTGCTCCTGGAGGTCGCGCGGAACGTGAACGCCCCAGCCCTTGTCACGGAAATGGCGTTTGAGCTCGCCGAGGATCGTCGGCGCCGCGAAGCTCGTGAACCGGTGGCCCCGGTCCGGATCGAATCGGTCGAGCGCCTTCAGTAGTCCCACGCACGCCACCTGTACCAGGTCGTCGAGCGGCTCGTTCGTGTAGTTGTAGCGGAGCGCCATCTTGCGGGCGAACGGCATGAATCGCTCCACGAGCTCATCGCGGGCACGACGATCGCCACGCCCGTAGCACCTGAACAGGTCATCGTCTGTGGCCGGAGCGCCAGGTGTCGAGTACCCGGTCGATCCGCTCGGCATATGAGCTGGCAAGGAAGGACCTCCGTCTCGTCTGTAAAACGTGAAGTCCGTCCGCTGGCCGCTCATGACGATGAACCGCGTCCGTACCCGATTTGGGCCGCCCTAGCCACTCCCTGCCAGTCGCAGAACGGCGGGCCCAATTCTGTCCACGTTTGGACCGGCTGAAACAAGATTCAGAGAACTCTAAGTTCGTTTCCCACCCCCGCGGACCGCGATGCGAAAGAGTCCGAACCGCCAGTGCGGGCGACTCAGTAGTAGTCGTCCACCTGGATTCGCCAGTTGGCGCTGTCGTCGCCGGGCGAAACCGTGATCTGGTAGACGCCCGGCCCCGACTTGAAGATGCGATTCTCGGAGCCTCCCTCACCGAGAGAGAAATCATCGACCGTCGAGCCGTTGCCGACGTTGGCCACATGGGCGCTCGGTCCCGAGCAGAAGAAGATGAACGTGCAGGTCCCCTGGAAGCCCATGCTGTACGTGATCTCCCACCGACTGCCCCGGATCCGGAATGGCACGGAGCGGCCACTTCCATCGCTCGAGAAGCTCGTCAGCGGACGCAGCCGCGGCGCCTCGGCCGCCCACAGAGAGACGGTCGAGCCGGGGGCGACGCTCGCCCCGGCGGATGGCGACTGGTGCGTGATCGTCCCGGTCGTGGCGCCGGGCGCGGGGACCTGCGTCACGTCCGCTCGCAACTTCACTCCGTTTAGCGCCGTTTCCGCGCTCGACGCCGAGGCGCCCACGAGGGGCGGCACGGTCACCGGACGCGGACCCCGGCTGAGCACGACCTGGACCGTGGCGCCGTCCCCGACGCGCGTACCGGACGCCGGGTTCTGGCCGATTGCCGTCCTGCGGGGCCTGTTGCTGTAGCGACCGGAGAACGCCGCGTGGAAGCCGTCGCGATGGGCCGTGGCGATGATCCGACCCTTCGTCATTCCCTGAAGCTCGGGCACGCTCAGGTGGCCGGGAGCGATCTCGAGGGCGATCACCGCCATGCCGAGCGCGATCAGCACGGCCAGCGCGAGCAGAGCGTTTCGCTGACGCCGCTCGCCAGGATTGAAGTTGCGCCGTGGCGGGCGCCGACCGCCGACCCGGGTCGGGGGAATGCGCGAGCCCGTCTCCGCTGAGATGTCATCATCGGCGCCGAGGCGCGGAATCGTGGCGGTCCTCGGCGCCATCAGCTCCGCGGACGCCCGAGCCTCTGCGGACGCCCGAGCCTCGGCGGGCACCCGAGCCTTGGCGGGCATCCGAGCTTCTACGGGGATCCGAGGCTCCGAGGGCCGCGAGAACAGTCCAACCTGCGCCGCTCGGCCGGGGCTCGACGCCGTGACCTCTTGATCGTGGCGCGCCGGAATCTCCACTCTCGCTCTCGCCAGCGTGGCCGCCAGCTCGTCGCCGTCGCGGAAGCGCTCCGCGGGATCCTTGGCGAGCGTGCGCTGCACGATCCGGACGAGCGCGCGGGGCGTGCTCGCCGGAAGCGCCGGCGGCGGGTCGTTGAGATGGTGGAGCGCGAGCTCCACCGGGGACTTCCCATCGAACGGGGTGTGACCCGCGAGCATCTCGTACAGCACGACACCGACGCCGTACACGTCGGTCGCGGGACTGGAGACGCCGCCGGATGCCTGCTCCGGCGCCATGTATCCGGGCGTCCCGGCAATCGTCGCCGCCGGAGCGTCGGTGCTCCCCTCCGCCAGGCGGGCCACGCCGAAGTCGCCGACCTTGATCCGGCCGTCCCGGGCGATGAGGACGTTTGCCGGCTTGACGTCGCGGTGGACCACGCGCTGCGAATGCGCCCGCGCGAGCGCGCGGGCCAGCTGCAACGCGATCTCGCACGCCTCCGCGGGCGCCACACGGCCTCTGCGCAGCCGGCTCGCGAGACTCTCGCCGTCGACCAGTTCAGCTACGTAATAGAGCCCCTCTGGTGCTGCGCCCACGTCGAAGATCTGGATGATCCCCGGGTCGCTAATCGAGGCGAGCAGCTGCGCCTCGCGCTCAAAGCTCCTCGCCCACTGGGGATCCTCCGCCCACCACGGCTTGATCACCTTGACCGCGACCGGCCGCGCCAGGCGCCGGTCACGGCCCCGGTACACGCGACCGAACGTCCCCTCGCCGATGATGGCGTGGAGCTCGTATCGGCCGTCGAGGGCGAGGCCGGACAGGTCAGGGGCGCTCGGCACTGTGGGTTTTTGAGTCGTCGCGACGTGCGGTGAGCGCATGAGACTAGACGTTTTGCCTGTCGGCGCGGCTCATACGGACGCGTGATTCACTGCGATGGGACCGTCCTCGCCGATACCGACTCGCCCGAGTGCGATGTTCGCCTCAAGCTAGCTTCGGGTATTGACGAAGTAAGGAGAGAGGCGATACGCGCGGGTTCCGACGGCGATGTCGGTGCCCGTCCCAGGCGATTGCGGCTGCGTCCGTCAACCCACTCCTAAGCAGAGACCGAGATGATTTGCCCCCACTGCAACCAGACAATTCGTGAAGAAGAGCGCTACCTGATGTCTCGCGACCCTCATGCCGAGTTTCCGTCGTGGGGCAAGTACGCACTGTATGTGCTGCTGTTCCTGCTGCTGGTGGGAGCGTTCAGTCTCCACGCACACGCCTGACCCTCGTTAGTGACGGGCATGCGCCGGGGGTGGCGCCGGGTCCCAACCCCGACAGAACGTCCGTGGCGTCCCCGACAAGACGCTGGCCGCGAAAGCGGCCGTATAGGCCGTAAAACGGTCCACCCCTGAACGGCGGGGGCGCCCGGAAGTACCGCTACCGGGATTCGAAGCCAGCCTCCCGTAAATGGAGTGGCGGCTAGTGGATGACTGTAGCCGGCGGTTTATCGCGAGCGACTCCATCCGGATAGGGCCACGTCGTTCGGCGTGGTGAGCGATCGCGATGGCCGTTATCTGAGCAGTTCGGCGATCGTGGCGGCGGCGCGTGCGGCCCCGTCGCTGGCCACCGGGCGGTAGTCGACGTCACGGCCGATCTCGTGGGCGATCGCGTGTGCGATCGCCTCGGGCGGCGAGTCATCGAAGTCCATTCGCGTGCCGGCGCGGTAGCGGTCTAACCGATGACGGACGTGAAGGTTCTGCTCGAAGTGGTGTTTGAGCGGGAAGTAGATGAACGGTCGCCGGTTGGCGGTCAGCTCCATCGCTGTCGTCAGGCCGCCCTGGACGATCGCGAGGTCGCACGCCGCGAGGTGGCGGTAGAGGTCGTGCACGTATGGCCGGACCTCGAGCCCCTGGTCCGCGGGCAGCGTCGCGGGGTCGATCCGCGGGCCGGCGACGACGACCATCCGCAGCTCCGCCACGAGCCGTTTCGCCTCGGCGAAGCTCGCGATGACGCGCTTGAGAAGAGCGGCGCCGACGCCTGAGCCCCCGACCGTGACGATGCACACCCGCTCGTCCGGGCGGTAGCCGAGCTCGGCCCGGAGCGCTTCCCGGTCGAGGAACGTGTTCGGGTCAAAGCCCGTGATGTAGCCGGCGAAGCTGAAGTGCTGCTCGGTCCATTCCCGGATCGTTGGTAGCTCGGGCCCGAACCGGTCGGGGACGATGTCGTCTGGCTCGCCGACGAAGATCGCTCGGTCACGGATGCGCGGGTAGCGGGCGACGTGTTCGATCATCTCGGCGTTGTAGTCGGCGGTGAGGAACGCCTCGCGCTGTCCGCCGTCGGCCATCGGCAGGTAGCCGACGAAGTCGGTAAGCCATACGAAGGCAGCGGTCTTCAATTCTGGGTTCTCGTGGAGGTAGTAATCCAGCTCCCATGCCTCATCGCCGATCCACAGGTCGTAGTGTCGCTCGGCGACGATGTCGTGGAAGAGCATGAAGTTGGCGAGAAGGATCTCGTCCATACGCCGTAGCGCTTGAAAGCAGTGCAGGTCCTGCTCGGCGGATTCGGATTCGAAGTGACCGGACTCGTTGGCCAGATGGGCGCTCGCCGGGTGGATCCGCTCTCCGTGCGCCTCGAGGACCGTGGTTACCGGGTGCTGAGCGAGCCAGTCGATCTCCAAATCGGGATAAAGCTTGCGCAGTTCACAGGCGATCGCGACGTCGCGCCGGGCGTGGCCGAGACCGATTGGCGAGGAGACGTAGAGGGCGCGCCTGCCGCGCGCCCGGGCGCGCACCCACGCCGACGTCGGCGTTCGCCGCGGCTCGATGAACTCGCGGAGCCGCAGGTTTGTGATGACCGGGTCGCGTAGGTGTGGTGCGTGGCCGCAGCCCTCGAGTGTGACCAGCCGGCCATGGGGGATCGCCTCGGCCACCGCGGCACCGCGCGCACCGCCGACGACCGCGTCCTGCGAGCCCTGGATGACCAACGTCGGACAGCGCACCTGCGCGCACAGCCGCAGCGCGTTCTCGCGGTCGTTCGGCCACTCCGCGTCCATCCCGCGCGTGATCGTTTCGGGGTCGGTCTCTGCGCCCCACCCAATCGCGTCCTCAATCTGCTTGGTCGAGTGCGGCTCGGTAAACGTCTCGGCGAAGAAGAACTCGAGAAAGCCCGGCCAATCACGAAGCCAATAATGGCGGTTCCACTTCGCCCAGCCCTCCAACGTTTGCGGCCCGTCGTCAAACGGATACGGGCCTTCCTCCTCGGCAGGATCGTCAGTAAGCAGCAGATCGGGCGCGATCAAGACCAGGCCGGCGACCCGCTGCGGATGGTCGACGGCGAGCATCAACTCGTCCCCGGCACCGCACCACGACACGACCACCGTACGCTCAACGCCCGCCCTATCGAGCACCGCGAGCGCATCGCCCACCGCTCGGCACCGATCGTAGGCGCGCACCTCGCGAGGTCGGCTCGATCGGCCATTGCCGCGCCGATCAAACGTCACCACCCGGCCGTGACGAGCGAAGTACGGAACCTGACACTTCCAAGCTCGCGAATGAACGATCTCCCAGGGAGGGAGAAACAGGACGCTCGGCTCATCCGCGCCGTACACCTCAAAGAAGACACGAACGCCATCGCGCTCGACGTAGCCATCCTGGTCGGGGTAGCGCGCACGGGTCTGCTCGCGCGCACCCTCGCCCACACCCGCAACGGTCATCGTGCTCACGATCTCACTCCGCAGGTTGATCGCCCGAGCATACGTCCGCCAAGCCCGCCCTCGCATCCGGGGGACACCTAATCCCTGCGTGCCCGCACGCCAGCCTTGTCCCGCGCCAGCAGCTCGCTGGCCAACGGGCCGCCGGTACGCAAACCTGCTCCGCGACAGGGGGCGCATCTCCTCCTGGCCGAGGAGAGACCTGCATCGCGAGCATTGCTGACATTGCTGGCTTCCTCTGTCCTGAAGGGCGTTCTCTGTCGGTACTCGGCGGCGGCCGCCATCTGGCGGCGACGGTCATCGACGTCTGCCGGTGACGAGCCGTTCGCGGTCGAAGATCGCCGCCACCGCCCTCCAGCCGAGCACGTCGACGATCAGGAGTGCTGCGGCGAGAGCGAGTGCGAGGCTGGTCGACGGGGTGATCACTTTGAACTGCATCAGGGCGATGATCGCGAGCGGGGGCAGGCTGGCGAAGATGCTGAGCTGCTGGGCGGCGCGCACATCGGTCGAGCGGGCGGAGATCGCGATCCCGACCCAGATTGACCAGCCGGCGAGCAGCGGGGTGAACAGCAGCTGTACCAGGACGTGTGAGCCCGCGAATATCGCTGAGGCGATGCCCGGGTGGGCGAACAGCTTGGCAACCGCGAGGAAGATCCCGAAGATCACATAGGCGATCGTGAGCGTCGGGACGGCCACCGCGAGCGCCTTCCCGACGAGGAACTCCTCACGGCGGATCGGCGTGATCAGGACCGGCTCGAGCGTGCCCTGCTCACGCTCTCCGACCACGGAGTAGGCCGCCAGGGTCGACGGGACGAACGCGGGAATCAGCAGCATGTAGAGCAGCGATAGGCCGACCCGCGCGTCGAGCTTGGAGCTGGCCTCCGCCGCCGGGGTGATGAGCAGTTGCACGATCGGCAGTGCGACGAAGAGCACCGGCAGGAACGCCATCGTGCCGATCACGAAGCGGTTGTGCCGGTAGTCCTGCAGCTCCTTGACGGTGATCGCCGCGACGCGTCGCCTGCTCAAGCTCACGGTCGCTTCGCCTCCATGTCCTCGTCGATCAGCTCGAGGTAGACGTCCTCGAGGGAGTGGCGAGACTCGGCGATCGAGAGGATGTCGGCGTTGGCTGCGACGAGTGCTCGAGCGAGGGCTGGAGCTGCGAGGTCGGGGTCTGGGACGGTCAGCGTGTAACCGGATGGCGTCTGCTCCCACCCTTCGAGCTCGGGCAGAGCGCCGAGCACGCCCTTGGGGTCGTCGAGCGGCGCGCGGACCCGCACATCCAGAGATCGCCTAAACAGCCGCTGACGTAGCTCGTCGGGCCGGCCGATCAGTCGCAACGTCGTACTCAGGATGGCCACCCGATCGCACAGCCGTTCGGCCTCCTGGAGCCGGTGCGTGGTGAGGAAGATCGTCACCCCGCGCTCGCGAAGCGAGCCGATCAGACCGTGGACCTCGCGTGTCGCGACCGGGTCCAGCCCCGACGTCGGCTCGTCCAGGAACAGCACCGCCGGATCGTTGAGCAGCGCTCGGGCGAGCGCGACGCGCTGGCGCAAGCCTTTCGACAGCGACGCGCACGGATCGCGCGCACGTTCGAGAAGGTTGACCGCCCGCAACGCATGCTCGATCCGCCCACCGACATCATCGAGCTCGTAGAGCCCGGCGAAGCACCGCAAATTCTCCGTTACCGTCAGGCGCAGATACAGGCCCGGTGACTCCGGCATGATCGAGATCCGCGCCCGGATCGCCGGCCCATTCTCCGCACTCAACGGAACGCCCGCGACCGTCGCAGACCCCGAGGACGGGGCTATCAGCGTACCTAGCGTGCGTACGGTCGTGGTCTTGCCCGCCCCGTTGGGGCCGAGGAAGCCGAACACCTCGCCGTAGCCGACCTCAAAAGAAACGTCCTCAAAGGCAACACGTTCGCCGAAGCGCTTACTCAGACGCTCAACCGTAAGCGCATGATTGCCCGGCGCCGGGGCGAGCGAGCCGGCCGCGGAACGCGATCGCGTCTGGGGTGTCCCTGTCATAGACTGCCGCGAGCTCACTTCGCCAACGCTAGCAATGGTTTGGCCGTCCGGCGAGAAAACCTGCTCGGCGTGCTAATTTCTGGCCATGCGGTCAAATGACAGGGGTGACAACCGCTCGTTTGTGACTAGCGCGAGGCGGGCGCAGATCGTGGATGCTGCGATCGAGACGCTGGCCGAAGTCGGGTACGCGAACGCCTCGCTCTCGCGTATCGCGGTACGGCTCGGCATCAGCAAGGGTGTGATCAGCTACCACTTCGCCGGCAAAGACGACCTAATCGCCGAGATCGTCAGCCAGGTACTCCAACGGGCGAGGGCCTACATGCAGCCTCGCATCGAAGCGCAAACAACCGGCCCAGAGATGCTGCGCGCCTACATCGAGTCCAACCTCGAATTCATGCGCGACAACCCCAATCAACTCAGCGCCGTCGTAGAGATCGCACGCGCGACGATCGCCGGCGCCAAGAGCCCATTCAGCGGCAACCGCGACGCGGGCGTCCATATTCTCGCCGAACTGCTCACGCGCTTCCAGACCGCAGGCGATTTCCGAACCGACTTCGATCCGAATGCGATGGCGATCGCGATCCGGGCGGTCATCGACGCAGCGCCCAGCCGAATGGCCGACCCAGCATTCGACATCGATCAATACGCCCGCGAAACAGTCAGGATCTTCCACCTAGCAACATGTGTGACCGGGGCTTGAGGCTCTGCCCCGCGAGCGGCTTGCCACTCCGAATCGCCGGCCCCACACCTGCTTCTTGATCCGCGAGGTCGGCCGCGGGCAGCTCGCAGGCACCGAGGTCGTGTAATTCGAGAAGACGCTCGCGTAGCGCCCGCCGAAGGGGCTTCGCGGGCCGAGGCGCTCGGTGACGAGCTGCCCCGTCTAGGACTCCGGCGACTGGCCCGAGCCGAGCTCGCGCAGGTCCTGCAGGTCCTGCTCGCGCCCGGCGGCCCGCTTCATCGCGAGGAGATGCTCGAGTCCGCAGACGAGCAGCGGCCCGCCGCGGAAGCCAACGCTGATCGCCTGGCGTGCAAGCGCCGGATACGCCGGGTCGTCATCGATCCCGGAGACCCATTGCATAATGTCGAGCGGCCCCAGGCGCGTCTCGAGTCTGAAGTTCGCCCCCTGCGCCAGCTGCTCGGGATCGATCGGGTCATAAGGGAACTCCTCGGCGGCGAAGTCGCCCACCCCGACGTGCTCCGCGTCGAGCTCACGCAGCAGCGACGACAGCCGTCTGACGTTCTCGGGCTCTGGGTCCGGAACGATGTCGAGGTCCTTGGTCGCGCGCACGTACCCGTGCACACCGACGGCGATCCCGCCGATGACTACGAACCTGACGTGGGCCTCTCGGAGCGCCAGCAGCAGCTCATCGGCCTGGAACATCGCGCGCCGCGCCCTGCTGCAGTTCGCTCATGAGCTTGCTCAGGAGGAGTGTCTCCTCGAGCCGATCCTCGGGTGTCTTCGCGCGATCTCGCCGAGCCCGGATCGTGCGGGCCCGTTCCTCGCGGGCCCGCTCCTCCGGTGTCCAGGCCGAGGAGTTGCGGATCGTCATCATGCGAATCATGGCAGTCGCTGCGGCCGCTGATTCGGATTGGGGGGCTCGACGTGCTCGCGCCTCGAATCCCGTGCGTAGGTGCGCGAGCCGCTGATCCGCCGCAGCGCCCCGATCAGCCCGACATGCCCGACGGCGTTGCGCGAGCTGCGCCCGCCACGCGCGCTCGCAATACGGCGGCATGTCGAGCTGGCCAGTGTCAAAGGCTCGGTGGCAGTCACGGCACAGGGCGGTCACGTAGAGCGGATCGCCGCAGCCGCCGAGCCACCGGGGATCACGTCGGCCGCATCCGCTCGATGTATGACCCGACAGGCGATGCGGGGCCGAGCACACCGCGCGTCGGGCCGCCACGACGCAAGAGCAGTTGGAGCCGCGGCACCGGACCTACCTAAGTCTCCGGTCGAAACGGGACCGAAGTCTGCGCTATCTACTCCGCAATAGCCCGTGAACACGGGAATTGGGCGGCCAGGGGGTTCGTCCACTGGCGTCGAATTAGCGCGGACCACGGCGCTCATGGCGGCCAACTTCGCACTAAGCCGAGACCCCAGCAACGACGGGGGTTGCGGACATTGCTCGCCGCAACCCGGGGAGGTTTATGGGCGACATGGTGCGGAGAAAACGGGGCATAGCGCAGAACGGCGTGTTCGTCGATCCAGCGCGTGCGGTAGCAACTGTGAGCTAGACCCGACAGGCTTGCTCACCGAGCCGCGAAGGACCAAGCCGGGGTCGAGTCCGGCTGCGCCCAGGCGCGGGTCCCGCCCCGCGCGAGTCGGAGCGCGTCCGCGCGCGGCGCGGACATGGCGGGATCCAGGGTCGGCCAGATCCGACCGTCCCCCCGGCGGTAGAGCTGGCAGCTCAGTGCAACGGGCTGATCGCCGCTCTCGTCCTCGCATCCGGCCAAGTCGACGAGGTCGACGCCGTGGACCAGGATCGTCAGCTGCCACCGGTGCCAGACGGTCCTGGCGGCATCGGATATCGGGCCGAGCTACGACCCGTCGCCTGCCTTCTCTCGCCGGAATTGGTCCGCGATTGGACCGCTTGCCAGCCATTTCCTTGGCTCATTTGCAGGCGTTCTGCTAGTACCGCTACCGGGATTCGAACCCGGTCAGGTTATGTTGGGCTGCGTAGATCCTCATTGTTTGAGGGGGGTTCGAGGGAGTCGGATTGCGCAACGTTGAAAGAATTGGCCACCAATTGGCCACCAAACGCGGCGTCGATCAGCTTCGCCTCTCGCTCGCCGGGCATGTAGTCGGCGTAGACCTGAGTCGTCTTTAGGTCCCGGTGCCCCATCCACTCCTGGAGAGTCCGCAGACTCACCGCGCCGCTCGCCGCCACCGTCGTGGCAATCGTGTGCCTCAAGTCGTGCAGACGAACTGGACGGACATTTGCGCGCTGCAGCGCAGCCTTGAAATGCAGGAGCAGCCGCACCCGATCGAGCGGCCGGCCGGTGGCGCGCGGCCCTAGCCGGTTCTCTACACGGCTGCGGCGGCTGATCGCAGCGCCTTGACGTCGTCGGCGGTCTTGGCCTCTCCACCGACCGCCCACTCCCCGCTTGGCGTCTCGGTGATTGCGGTGTGGGTGAGCGGGCGCAATGCCTCGCCTTCCACGGCGATCACGGCCTCGGACACGCGCTCGACCATCTCGCGTTTCTCCTCGGGGGTAAACACGCCCTCGATCACCTTGATGTCGATGAACGGCATAGGTCGCTCCTCTCATGTTGTGTGGTGGGTGCAGGAGCGGGTTCTATCCGGCGCCTCTTTGCACGGGCTTAGAGCGTCCTGAGCAACGCCGCATGCCGCTCCCAGGTGCGCCGCCGAGCGCTCGATTGACGGCGCCCTGGTTTCGTGTCGGCACGGATATCCGGTCATCGCCGAACGAAGCACCTCCGCGCGAAAGCAGGAGCGAGCCGACTCAACGCGAGAGTGTTGGATCGATCGGCCAGCAGCGCTGACCGTCTGGCTACTGCTTGACTCGAAGCGACGCTCTCGCTCGGCGATCTCGGAGGTCATCGGCGTTCGATCTACGCCACTTCTGCACCGCCGGACAGATACGGCGGTCAGGAGCTCGCATGCAGAACGCCGGTGCTCGTCCGTTGCGGCAGAGACTCCGGGGCGGATCGTGCGGCTGCTCTGCCTGCGAACGCGACCGTCTTACTCGGTCGGCGACGTCGAGCGCATGCGGGATCTGATTACCGCCGGCCGTCAGCTGACAGCTGGCACCGGCGCTTACAGTCTTGATGGCGACGGCGCGCGGCATGCGGTGCCGAATGAGCGTTTCGTCCGAGGGAACTGCGTCGCGTGTTGCGGGTCTTTCCGGATGTTCATTGGCGCGCGCGGATCTACGGTGGCGGCGTGAAGTGTCGAGGACAGCTGTGGGATGGTTGGCATCGCTGGTGGCAGTTTGCGTTGCCGCTGGCGGCGGTCGCGAGCGTGGCTATCGCGGCCGCGAGCACGGCCACGGCAGCGTCGGGGGCGAAGTCCAAGCACGCCGTCAGGGTGATGACCCGGAATCTCTATCTGGGTGCCGACCTGACGCCTGCGCTCCAGGCCACGAGCTTCTCGCAGCTAACTGATGCGGCCGGGGAGATCTTCAACCAGGTCAAGCAGAACGACTTTCCGGTCCGGGCGAAGGGCCTGGCGAAGGAGATCCTCAAGACGAGTCCCGACCTGGTCGGGCTCCAGGAGGCCGCCCTTTGGCGCACCTCGCCGACCTGCAAGGTCTTCGTTCCGCCGGGCCCCTACGCGGCGACGCACGTCGCCTACGACTACGTGAAGCTGCTGCTGGCGCAGCTCAACAAAGGCAAGACGCGCTACCGGGTGGTGGCTACCGAGCCCGAGTTCGACTTCGAGGCCGAGGCGAACACCAATGGCGCTCCCTCCGGCACCTGCAACGAGGACGTCAGGCTGACGATGCGCGACGCGATCCTCGCCCGCGTCAACGACGGCGTGCAGGTGAAGGACGTGAGGAAAGGCCATTACAAGGTCCTGTTCGCGCCCAAGCTGCTCGGCGCTGATCACAGTACCCGTCGATAGAGGCTGGATCAGCGCCGACGTCAAGGTTCGCGGCAGCCGCTGGGTCCGGTTCATCGACACGCACCTTGAGTCCTATGACGACCAGGCCAACACCCCCACTAACCAAGGCACCGAGGTCGGCAACGGCCAGATTCGCGAGGCACAGGCCGAGCAGCTGATCCAGAAGGGCGGCCCAGCCACGGGAAAGCTGCCAGTGATCCTAGTCGGCGACCTGAACTCCGACACCAAGACCCCACTCAAACCCGGCGACCAGCTGGCCGATCAGGCGCTTCTGAACGCGGGCTTCCGAGAGCGAAGCACGTACACGCCGCTTAGCTGCTGCCTCGATACCAATGTGCTGACGTTCCCGGCCGGCGGCGGCAGGGCCAGTCAGTTCAATCACAAGGTCGATCACATCATCACCAGCGACCCGAAGCAGATCAAGCTCGTCAGCTCCACAATCACCGGGCGTCATCCCGCGAACGGGCTCTGGGACTCCGACCACGCCGGCACCTTCAGCGTCCTCACGCTCCCCTAACGAAAGACATTAGCCTCGGCGTCCGAGTTAGCGAGATGCCCGCAATTGCAGGGAGAGCATCAGCGCTGACCTCACCGACCATCCATTGCGCAACGGACGAGCAACAGCGCTCCCGCGTCGCTCCTGCTTCTCTGGGCTGCGACAGCGGGTGGGCGGTAGAGCTGGTCGGGTAATCGTTCCAGCTCTCAAAGGAGGGAGCCATGTTGTCTTCTCAGCCGCTGCTTGACGCTGCCGGTCGACGTCGTTCGCCGGCGACGACGCCGGGAGCGCGTGCCGGGATAGCCCCGCGCAACAAGGGCCAGACGTATCCTGCGGACCCGCCGACGGTCGATGAGATCGTCGCGGTCATGCGCCAGGCCGGGACAATCGCCACGGTCATCGCCTCAACGCCTTGATCGTGGTGCTCTGGCGCGCGGGGCTGCGGATCCACGAGGCGCTTTCGCTGGCCGAGACCGATCTTGATCGGCGTCGCGGCTCGATCTTGGTCAGGCACGGAAAGAACGATCGGCCGACGCGAGGTCGGGATGGACGCCTGGGCATGGTCGGCTATCGAGCCATGGCTGGCCGACCGCGTGGCGCTTCCGTTCGGTCCGCTGTTCTGTGTTATCGACGGTCCGACCCGTGGCCGGGCGTGGTCAGCCAGCGCCGCGCGGATCGAGCTTCACCACCTCGCGCTCAAGGCGGGAGTGCGTCGGCGGCTGGCGCCGCACCAGCTGCGCCATGCGCACGCCGTTGAGCGGCTGCACGAGGGGATCCCGCTGCCGCTGATCCAGCGCCAGCTCGGCCACTCACATCTCTCAACGACCGGCACCTATCCGCACCTCGCTTTGTAGGCAAGCTGCGGGAGCGCACCCAGCGCTCCCGCGCCCTCCGGCACCTGCTTGCCAGCCGATCAGCAGTCGGGCGTCAGCGCTGCTGCTCGATCGAAGGAGCAGTGTCCCGCGTCGGATCCGGTCGGGGTGAGGGTGCTGCCTGTTCGCGAGGCTGTTGCGTAAACCATTCAAATACTCACTGTTCAAGTGATGGTGGGAGAGATCCCCGACCAGGCGCTTGATTTTCGACTCGCTCTCCCTATCACGAGCCTTGATCAGAGCCACCGACATGTGTGATCCCGTCGACCAATTAATGCACCGGGTTTCTGAATGGTTTGTGCGACAGCGTCCCTGGCGGCCCTTGCGCCGCCACCCATGAAGGGTGAGAATGTCGTCGGCCGCCGGGCTGACGCCGGCGAGGCTTGGTGCGGTAGTTAGAGCCCGTGCGACAGCGTGGCGCAGGAGCCTGTGGAACCGTTGATTGCTGCCATGAGCGCGAAGGCCAGACTCATCCCTGGGAGGCTCCTCCCGGCGGCACACATCGTCACTTCGGCCAAGGAGCCCGCGGGACCTAGTTGACAACCGAGCGCGCTCATCGGCCTGGCTGGCGGCCAGGCCTGTTTTTGCGTGCTCGCCACCGCCCGTTGACCCCCGGGGATTCACAGGCCAGCCTCTCGCGAGAGGAGCAGCGAGTTACTGGAGTGCGAACGCTCGCTCATCGCGCCACGCACAAGCCCGATGGGGTCCGCGCCAGAGCCCCCCGATGCGCCGTTGCTGATGTGCGGCCTCGCGATCCGGCGCCCTCTTGCCGGTTGGTCCAACTTCTTGCGGACCGGATCCCGGCGAGCCGCGTGCATCCCCGGCCAGGCCTACGAGACTGGTTGTGGTTCTCTTTCGGCTGCTGCGATCCGGTCGCGCTGCTCGAAGTACTCGGCGCCTTCGATGCTGAACTGGGGGACGATCCGGTCGAGCCAGCGTGGCATGTACCAGTTGATCTTGCCCATCAGGATCATCAGCGCGGGGACCAAGAGGCAACGGACAACGGTGGCATCGAGCAGGACAGCGACGGCCAGCCCTACGCCGAACTGCTGGACCGTGGGGTTGCCGTTGAGCACGAAGCTGCCGAACACGAACACCATGATCGACGCCGCGGCGGTGATCACCCGGGCGCTAGTGACCAGCCCCGCCACCACTGAGCCTTTGTTGTCCTCGCCCTCGTGGACGTGCTCCTCGATCTGGCTGACGAGGAACACCTCGTAGTCCATCGAGAGACCGAACAGGATCGCGAACATGAACAGCGGCACGTAAGAGACGATCGGCACCGGACCGCTGTGTCCCAAGAGGCCGATCGCCCAGCCATATTGGAAGACCGCGACCAGCACGCCATAGGAGGCGCCGATCGACAATAGGTTCATGACCGCGGCCTGGGCGGGGACAACCACCGTCCGGAAGGCCAGGATCAAAAGCAAGAACGCGAGCGTGATCACCACCACAATCTGCAATGGCAGCTTGCTCGAGATCTTCGAGGCAAGATCCACATACGCGGCGGTCTGGCCGCCAACGTAGGCCTTCATGTTGGTCCCCTTCTCGGCCGTGGGAATCGTGTTGGATCGCAGCTTGTTGACGAGATTCGCGGTTTGCGTCTCTGCAGGCCCGGTGGTTGCGATCGCGTTGAAGTACGCCGTGGTTCCCGCCTGGTCGATCTGATAGGGGGTGACCGTCGCCACGCCGGCAGTCGATTTGACGTCCTTTTGCAGCGTTTGCAAGCGCGGATCGTTCGCCCCACCCTGCGCCGGCGAGCCCAGGCTGACCGCGATCAGCAGCGGACCATTGACCCCCTGTCCAAAGTTCTCCGAGATCAGGTCATACGCCTGGCGAGCGGTGGTGGAAGTCGAAAGCGCTGCCGTGTCCTGTTGCCCCAAGGTCAGCGACAGCAGGGGGATCGTCAAAGGGATCAGGATCGCCAGTGCGGCCAAGCCCGCGACCAGCGGATACGAGGCGATCTCATGCGCCCACTTCGCCCACAGCCCCCCCTCGGAAGGGTGCGACTCGGGATGGCGGTTGCGAACGCGCAGCGAGTTGATATGGGGACCAATGATTCCCAGCACCGCCGGCAACAATGTGAGCGCAGCGAGCACCGCCACGACCACCGCGATCGCAGCCATCAGCCCCATCGTCGTGACCAGCGGAATCTGCGCCACCGCCAGCGATACCAGCGCGATCGTCACCGTGCAGCCGGCGAAGAACACCGCCCCGCCCGAGGTCGCCGCCGCCCGGGCGATCGACTCGTCCAGGTCGAGGCCCTGCTTGAGCCCGCGGAAGTGCCGCGTCACGATGAACAGCGCGTAGTCGATCCCCACCCCCAGCCCGATCATCGTCGCCAACGTCGGCGCCACCGTCGGAACCGAGACCACGTGGCCCAGGAGGCGAATGATCGCGAGCGTGGAGGCCAATGCGAAGATCGCCGTCACGATCGGCACCAGCATCGCCACGATCGTGCCGAACGTGAACGTCAAGATAATCATCGCGGCGATGATTCCGATCAGCTCGCTGGACTCGGTCGAGGGCTGCGAGACCTTCTGGCCGAGCTGACCGCCTGTCTGCACCTCCAGACCGGCAGCCTTTGCCGGATTGGCACCGTCGATGATCTTCTGCGCCTGCGCCTCCGATAACGAGCCTGGACTCACCGACGTGGTCACCGACAGATACCCCGTCGTCTGATTCTGACTCAGCGCCGAAGCCCCCTGCGATGTCAAGGGATTGACCACCGAAGCCACGAACGGCTCCTTCGCGACCTGAGCGGCCGCATTATTGACCGCATTCGCGTAGTTGGAGTCGGTCAGCTTGCCGCTGTGGGCGTGGATGACGATCGGGCTCGACCCGTTCGACTGGTCCGGAAACGGCTTCGCCAGCACACTCTTCGCGTGGTCGCTGCCCGTCCCCGGCAAATTCAGGTTGTCGTTGGTGTTATCGCCCGTCCGGTGCGAGACAGCCACCAGCGCAACCGCCACCACCAACCACACCGCGAGCACGAAAAACCGCCGCCGCACGCAAAAACGGCCGACTGCATAAAGAATGCCCGCCATACCCCTCCTCATGACCGTTCGCGGGAAACAATCGTCTCTCGACAACCGGCGGCTGTCAAGGCTCGGGTATGGACCTAGGCTCAGACCTCCTGTCGTAGCCGCGCATTGGGACGGTCGTGGCCGCTAACACACCGCGAGCCAGTGTCGCCCTGGGGGGTGAGCAAAACGATCCGCCGGTCGTGACCACGCGAACTGGCCGCCGCACGTATGCGGCCCCAAAGGCTCACCCCCCAGGGCGTGAGCAAACGCTCAGGCGACGTTCGCACTCTCGGACCGCGTGCGATCGCACGATCGCCGATTACCACCCCCAGCCAGCAGCATCGGCGGAATGACCGGAAGGGCCGAGAAGGCAAGCAGACCAGCGATCGAGCCGCCGTGACGGGCCGAGCGACGAGGTCAAGCTTCGCGGGGCGCCAGCGGCCGGCGCCGCAGCATGGAGCTTGTAGCCGGTGCGCGGCCCGCCTAGACCCGTCGCACAACACGCTGCGCTCTGCTCACACCCAAATTCACCAGGCACTCTCTGAGCGCGACTCGCGCCGGCAGCACTTCGCCGGCTACTTAGGGCTCATGGCGTTGATGACGATGCATCCGCTTAAGCCCGGCCGATGCCTTGACTTCATAGCCCGAACCTACAGCGAGTTGCTCAGCCTGCACGACGACCATCCCGGCGAGAACTGGGTGCCCCTAGTAGCGATCGTCCGGCGGGATCCCCCCGTCACCTCTGCCGTACACCCGCACACCCCAAGGTTGCGATGAGCGCGTGACGCGGCCGAGTCACAGGCGGTCTCGGCCAGCGGCCGTTACATAGAGTGCGGGTTTGTCGTCGGACCAGCAGTATGAGCGGGATTGCTGGTTTGGGCTAGCAGCACCGGCGTCGACGCGAATCTGAGACAGCTGGATCCGCCCGGCGTTTCAGAAGCCGACGGGAGCGAACAGCCCAATCGCCCACGACCGGGCGTTGAGCCAGAGCGTCGCTCCGCCGAGCGAAGCAACGGTCGCTCGTAGCGGCCGTGCGCTTGCTCAGGGGCTCCTAGACCCAGGCGTCCAGCGAACGCCGCACCCGGGACGCACCACACGAAGCGACAGTCATCGATCGCCGCGCCAGACTGACGGGTTCGCGTGTTACGGACGGCGCCTTTCTTTCGCCAGCGGATCGTGGCCGCCGATGGGGAGAAACCGATGGCCATTGACACGGGCGTTCCAGCTCGCAACATAGGGTCGCAACCGCACGTACGCGGCCAACGAGAGGGCAGGACCACTGTCGCTTGGAGCCATGGGCGCTCGTCGGCGTGACGATCGCGGCCCGGCCCGTCTCAAGCCACTACCCTGCGATGATCGCCGCGGGATCCGGGCTCGATGCGTAAAGCTTCGCGATATCGGCCTGCCGGCATGCGACGCAGGCCCGCTGATTGAGGTACCCCTTGTCGGTGATCTCGCCCGCGTCGAGGCTCGGCGGTTGGGTCAGCAGGATGAGCCGTTTGATCCGGGACGCCGAGCCTGCCGTGTCGCTCTGCTCGGTCAGGGCGTTCGCGAGATGCTTGCGCAGGCGTGGGTCGTCGAGGCTCAGGTCCTCTGATGAGCCGAATCGCTTGCGGGTCTCTGCCTGGTTGAGCCAGGCGAGCGCGGCCACGTACTCGCGGTCGTGGCCGCAGATGACCGCATCGCTCAGCACGCCGGCCGCGCTCAGGAGCTTGAGCCGGAGGGTGCCGACGGTCACCCATGTCCCTGTGAGCAGCTTGAAGTCCTCGGCGATCCGGCCGTCGAAGATCAGTCCCGTGTTGGGGTCGCGCTCGTCGACGAGCTTGACCGCATCGCCGGAGCGGTAGAAGCCCTCCTCGTCGAACAGCGCAGTCGTCAGCTCGGGTTGGCGGTGATACCCAGGTGTCACGTTCGGGCCGCTGACGCGGATCTCGAGCTTGTCGATGACCGGGGCGAGCTTGATCGTGGTGCTCGCGAGCGGCACCCCGATGCAACCGATGGCGGCGCCGGGGAAGTGCGCGCTGGTGGCAGCGGGTGCAGTCTCGGTGGTGCCCCAGCTCGAGGTCAGCGGGACCTCGTGGTCTGACTTCGCCTGCGCGATCTGCCTCAGGCGGAGCGCGAGCGACTCTGGGAGCGCTGCGCCGGCGTAGAACATGAACCGCAGGCGGCTGAAGAATCGCTGCGCCAGCTCCGGATCGCTCTCGAGCGCCGGCGCGAGCAGCGCGAAACCGGCGGGCACATTGAAGTACACGGTGGGGGAGATGTCCTTGAGCGCGGACAGGGTGCGCGGGAACAGCGGCAGCACGGGCTTGCCGTCGTCGATGTAGATCGTCCCGCCGTTGAACAGGGCGAGGTTGAGGTTGTGGTTGGCGCCAAACGTGTGGCTCCACGGCAGCCAGTCGACGAGTACCGGCGGCTCGTGCTTCAGGAACGGCCAGATCAGCTGCAGCACCGCCTGGTTGGAGCAGAGCATCCGATGCGTGTTGATCACGCCCTTTGGAACGTCCGTCGAGCCCGATGTGAACAGCAGCTTCGCGGTGGTGTCGGGCGTGATCGCGGAGAACGCCTCCTGGACCGCTTCCGTTGGCTCCCTCGAGGTCAGCTCATCCAGGCGCAGGGCGCCGTCCCGCTGACCGCGCGCGATGAGCGTGTGCTCAGGTTGCTCGAGCGAGTCGAGCGCGTGCTCATAAGCGTCGGCGTCGTCGGCGAACACGAGCCCCGGCTGGGTCGACTCGGCGATGTCCCTGATCCTGGCGTGGTCGGCACTCATCAGCGAGTACGCGACGCTGGTCGGCACCACCGGTACCCCGGCGGTGTAGGCGCCGAGGCTCACCAGCAGGTGCTCGACCGAGTTGGCCGAGAGGATCATCACCGGACGCTCACCACCCAGTCCAAGATCCAGGAATGCCTGGGCCAGCGAGTCGGCCTTGGCCCGCGCTTCGGCGTAGCTCAGCGGCGTCCAGCTACCGTCGCGCTCGCGCCCGGCAGCGAGGATGCGGTCCGGATGCGCCTGGGCGCGCGCCCTCAGGACTGCGGGAATCGAGGTCTCGTAACTGGGCAGCTGATGCCGCGAGCGCAGGATGACAGTCCCGTCGTCCCGACGCTCGATCGCGGTGTCCGGCGCCGCGAATGTTTCGAGCTCGACCGCAACGCTCATCTTCGGCCTCTTCCAGTTGGTTCTCCAAGCCTACGCCGCCTCGTCTACGCTGGGCGGTCAATCAGCGTCGAGAGCACGATCAGCGTCTTCGTGCGGACGACGTTCGCGTCGTGTCGCAGCCGCTCGACGAACCGCTCGAGATCGGCGATGCTCCCCACGCGCGCGCGAACGACCGCGTCGGCCTCGCCGGAGACCGTGAACGCCGAGATCACCTGATCGAGGCCCGCCAGCGATCTGCCGACGTCGCCCGGGGCGACCCGCTCTGCACAGTAGATCTCGATCAATGCCTCGATCCCCTCACCGAGCGCTCGAGGATCGATCCGCGCGCCGTACCCGACGATCACGCCGTCGTGCTGGAGGCGGTCGACACGCCGCTTGACCGCGGTCGAGGACAAACCCACGGCGGACCCGACCTCCGCGAACGTCAGCTTCGCGTTCTCGCGCAGCAACGCAATGATCTTGCGATCTGTGCTGTCCAGAGGACGGCTGAGTTGCACGAAGCGACCCCTCGAGTGCGTCCTGGTTGCGTGGACTGTACCACGGTGCGACATTGCCGCGGTGACCGTCACGGAGGTGTCGGACCAGCGTGTGCCCCGCGTGGTGCTTGTGTTGGACGGCTCGACGCTGTCGATCGATGATGCCCTGGAGGTGTCACGGCGGCGGCGAGACGTGCGCCTCTCGGACAAGGCCGGCGAGGCCGTCCGTGCCAGCTGTGAGCTCAAGCGCACCCTGATCGCCGAGGAGATCCCGATCTACGGGGTCACCACCGGCCTCGGGGACAGCGCTCACCGCCAGGTCTCCTCCGGCAAGGCGGCGAAGCTTCAGCAGAATCTGCTCCGGTTCCTCGGCTGTGGAACCGGCCCGATCACGCCCGCCGACCATGTCCGCGTCGTGATGCTGCTGCGTGCCAACTGTCTCGCCAAGGGCAACTCCGGGGTGCGCCCAGAGCTGCTCGAGCAGCTGCTTGAGCTGCTAAACCACGACGTCATCCCGGTGATCCCGGAACGGGGCTCGTGCGGAGCAAGCGGCGACCTGGTGCCGCTCTCCTACGTGGCGCGGGCGCTGATGGGGGACACGCGCGTCGCGTTCGACGGTCAGACGCGCGAAGCGTCCGATGTGCTGCGCCTGTTGGGGCTCGAGCCGCTGGTCCCCGAGGCGAAGGAGGGACTCGCCCTGACCAACGGTACCTCGTTCATGACCGCATTTGCCTGCTTGGCCGTCGGCGCTGCGCGCGAGCTCGCCGACCTAACCGATCTGCTGACGGCGATGGCATCCGAGTCGCTGCGCGGCAACCGCGGTCACTTCAACGCGTTCCTGTTCGACCAAGCCAAACCACATCCGGGCATGATCGAGAGCGCGCGGCGGATTCGCGAGCTGCTGGCGCACTCGCAGCTGGTGATCGACAGCGATAAGGCCGTCAGTAGGGGCCTGAACGGGGGGCACTTCATCGAACACGAGCGTCGCGTCCAGGATCGCTACTCGATCCGCTGCACGCCGCACGTGAACGGTGTCCTGCGCGATCTCCTGAGCTGGGTCGAGGAGTGGGTCACGACCGAGATCAACTCCTCCGACGACAACCCTCTGTTCAACGTGGACGGCCATCGGGCCGAGAGCGGCGGCAATTTCTACGGCGGCCACATGGGTCAGGCGATGGACTCGCTCAAGGTTGCGCTCGCGAACGTCTGTGACCTGCTCGACCGCCAACTGGAGCTAATCGTCGACGAGAAGTTCAATGACGGCCTCACACCGAACCTGATCCCGCGGTTTGACCCCGCCGATCCCGAGGCCGGCCTCCATCACGGCTTCAAAGGGATGCAGCTGTGCTGCTCGGCGATGACCGCCGAGGCGATGAAGCTGTGCAACCCGGCGACGATCCATTCCCGCTCGACCGAGTGCCACAACCAGGACAAGGTCTCGATGGGCTCAATCGCGGCCCGCGACGCCCGCACGATCGTTGAGCTCGCCCAGAACATCGCCGCGATCCATCTCATCGCGTGCTGCCAGGCGCTCGAGCTGCGCGGAGAGGACCGTTGCTCGCCAGGTACCAGGGCGGCCTTTGAGCTAGTACGCGAGCGAGTCGTGTTCCTCGACGGCGATCGCGCGATGGACCAGGACATTGCGGCGGCCGTCGAGCTGATCCGCTCGGGGACGCTGCTCGACGCCGTCAATCAGGCCTAACGGCGACAGCACGGATCCCGTTGCGCCGACCGGCGCGGCTCGGCGCCACGTTGGTCTGTCCGTGCTGGTGGTAGCACCAGGCGCGCGCCTGGCGTCGCCTTTGCTTTGCGACTAGGCCGGATTTAGCCTCGGTCGGCGAGGTCGTTCGTGGGCTGTTCGGGCTCCCAAGCCGACGGGCCAGAACGCGAAGGTTGTCGTAGAGGGCCGTTCTACAACTCTGACAGCCGACGGGAGGAAGACGGGCACGTCCGGCCGCCATTCGTGGGCTACCGGCGTGCCCGAGGCCGGCCTGGGTCCGGACGGGGAACGTGGTACTACCGCAAAGAAAATGCGGCAGTACCAGGCTCCTGTTTGTGCAAATCCTGTGCAGCGCTAGGCCAGCGACGACGACGGCGGTTATGTGAAAAAGCGACGATTCCTCGCGGACATGCGCAAAGGCAACCCATTCCTCGGGCGGACTATCGAGGAGGTGGGGCGCGCGGACCAGGTTCCTCAAGCTTCAGCCCGAGGATGGAGCGTCGTGGATCGGCTAAGCGAGTCGGCCCGCGGGCGTCAGGCGACGAGGTGATACGGCGATGATCGATACCGCCATCGGGATGCTGAACGTGCCCGAGCTGGAGGCACTCGTTTCGCTCAACGTCGACCTCGCGGAGCGCTATCAGGCGATCGCCGATGACCGCGACGCGGAGCCGCAGACGCGGGGGACCGCGGAGGCGCTGGCTGCCTGGCGTCGTGCAAGAGCGCGCTACTTTCAAGAACAGTGCGCAGAGACAGAGCGCGTCGAGGCCGCCCGCGAACCCGATCTCTGTGATGGCTCGTTCGGCGGCGCGAGACCAGGCGAACGCGAAGACCAACCGGCCTCCCCCGGAGTCAAGCCGCAGCGGGACCCCGATCCGACGGCCCAACTCGCGGTGGCGCCCAGCAACGTCGACGCCGATACGGCGTGGAGAGTCAGCCTGGATCATCTGCACATGGGTCGCATCGGGTGCTCGCGGCCCGGCGGGACACGCCCGCAATTCGACCACTTGACGTGAGCCGTGATCGGCTCAGTCGCTGGGACGTACGTCGCGCTCGTGCGGTGCTCGCCGCCCTCGAGGTTGCTCCGACCCTCCGGTTCGGATCCATGTCCTGCGGCCACAGCACCTGGGCGATCCCGACGATTTGCGTTGCTCGCTGGACGCTGCGGCTGACCTCCGGAGCGACCTCGAGCGGCCATCCGGTCCACCGAGCATCGACGAGCGCGACGAAGTAGCGCTTGGATTCCGGAGCTGTCGATCAAAGCGAGCTGCGAAGGGTCGAGGCGGACGGGCGTCTCGCGGTCTTGCGCTCCGCCAGGCGGGTGCTGAGTGTCTCGGCGACGGCGAGGTCCGGGTCGCCAAGCAGCGTCAGGCGCAGGGTGCCGTCGGCATCGAGATGCTCGCGCATAGCGAATGCCTGCTCCGGTTCCCTGGGGCGCTTGGCTTTCTCTTGCGCGCTCAGAGCTGCGTCCTGGGGACTTGCGGTGTCGGGCGGGCGTATGTGGCCGCCGTAGCGGTCATGGGCCCAGAAGATGATCCTGGTGACGCCGTGGCAGTGCGGATCCTCGAGGCGGTCGGCAGCGTCAGCGTCGGCTCGAAAGGCGGCGCTCGTGAACCCCCAGCGGTCGCAGACACGAAGCGGCACGCAACGGGTATTCGCACGCAGCCAGCCAACGAGCCTACATGGGGGGATCGACTCGGCGGTGACGCCCCCATCCGCGGACACGCGCGTCCGGATGTCAGGCCACGAGCTGACGGGCCACGGCGAAAGGGCGCCATCGGCCGCTCCATTAGGCGCAGTCGCGCCTCCCCGGGCGCGGCGGGCAGCACCGTGTCACAACGCCTTGTGGTCGCGCGGCGGTAGAGCGCAAGCGGTACTGGCCCGACCGCACGCCCGATGGCGTATATCCACCGCGCGGCGGTGTCATCATCCGCGTGCCCGCCGGCGAGGACGACGAGGTTGGGAAACGTGCACCGAGGCGGCGTCGCCGATCCCGCTGAACGCCCGCGCGGACAGGCGGAGCACCTTGACACCGGCGCACAGGCAGAACAGCTCGAGCGCTCGGATGTACGGAGCGTCGAGATCGAGCTCCTCCCGGTAGGCGTCGCCGAGAACGATCGATACGGCCGACCGACGGCGGAGCTAGGCGCTTGGCGCGGCGCAACCAGTCAGCCGCCCAACTGGCGGAGAACGCCCACGCGGCCGACTCGGCTCCGTTCCGGTCCAGCGATCTCCTCGGGGCTCGGCAGCAGGCCCTCCTCGACCGAGCGCAGCGCGAGCGTGGTTTCGGTTGCGCGATCAGCCCGCTCGTGGTCGTAGGCGAGCAGCGCGCCGACCAGCGAATCAGTGTCCGCCGCCAGCGCAGCGCGAGCGCGCGAAACCGCCGAGGAGATCGAAACGGCTCCCTCGAGCGCCGCTCGCAGTGCCGCCACTTCGCCGCAGGTGTAGGACCGATTCCCACCCGGCGAGCGCTGCGGCTGCGGAAACCCAAATCTTCGCTCCCACGCCCTCAACGTGCTCGGGCTGACGTTCAGCAGCGTCGCGGCTTCGGTCGTCTTGAGATAGCGCATAGCAAACCACCGTTCTCTGCCCACCCCGACTAGAACACTCATCGACCGACACCTCCGAGCGCTAAAGCCCCACCCGTCAAGATCAGTAGTTTCACGCCGCCTCGCATCGCCCCCGCTCACCATCGCCGCGGCACTTTCAACTCACCCTGTCCTGGCGGAGCGAAGGCCGACACAGCAGGGCAATTCGGCATTGATCGCCCCATCCCAGGGGGCTGGGGAGAGGCGCGCGGTCATGCAGCGGTGATGAGGGTCCCCACCGGTTCGCCACGGTCGCCACGGATGGCTCGCGTGATCGTCCCCCGGCTTGAGATCCATCCGTCGCGCGGATGTGCGCTGACGCCTCTTGAGGCAGACACGGTCCCGTCAATCCTGCGGCGCGGGCCGCGCGCCTGCTTGCGGCGGTCGATGTCGTCGGGTCCAGCAGTCGCTCCGTCGGTCGGACCGCGCCAGCCTGCCCGACCCAGTCGTCGTTTCAGGCGGCCAGCCGCCGGCGCGCCTTCGGCACGGACGGCAGGGCCGCCTTGGCCTTCGCCAGCGGCCGCGCGCGGACGTCGACGCTTGCCGGCTTGGCCGCGATCGTGATCGCCTCACCCGTCGCCGGGTTGCGACCCTGACGCTTCTTGGTAGCTGGCTTAACCCGAACCGTGAGCTGCACCAGCCCGCCGAGCCTGACCTTCTGGGCGTCGCCAAGCTCGGCCAGGACAACCTCCTCCAACGCCTCGAGCGCCCGCTTGGCGTCTGCCCGACTGAGCTCCGCGCGCTCAGCCACCGCCGCCGCAAGCTGGGTTTGCGTCAAAGCCACAGCCACCCCTCCTCGTCGTAAACGTGATCCTGACCAGATTCAACATCGCCCAGCGGACGAACAAACATCTCAGTGTCCGTGCGGCTCGATCGGGGACACGAGGCTTCCCGCTCTCCCGGCGAGCGGCACTCCGTCGAGCGCCGCACCGGAAAGCCGGTGCTCGTCCGGACGATAAGCGCCGCGCTCGACCGTCGGGATGATGCTCGGCCTACGAGAGCATCAGCGCGACGTGTTTGCAACTCCCCCGGTCGACGGCTAGGACGCCGGCACCGAGTTCGCCACTTTGACGAACGGGTCGTCTGGTCGGTCGCGTCGGCGGCATTCAGATTCTGTGAACGTCAGCGGGTGTCGTCGCGAGGAACGTTCAGGCTGCGCGTCTTTGGAGCTCGTTGCGAACGGGCGGACGCCCGCACGGGCCAGTCGGCCTGATAGTCGAACACATCCGCGAGCTGGGCGGAACCGTAGCGCTCGCAGACGACCTCGAAATGCTCGGGCGTCACGAGGGCAGGATGAGAAACGCCGCAGGAGCGCGCCAGGGCGAGGATCTCAGAGCGGAGCGTGATTAGGTAATTCGCGGCGCGGGCCGATTTGAGCTCGGGGTCGAGCCCGTGCATTAACCATCGCGACTGGGTCGCCACACCGGTCGGACAGCGGCCGGTGTGGCACCGCTGCGCCTGGATGCAGCCAATCGCGAGCATCGCCTCGCGCGCCACATTGATGAGATCACACCCCAACCCGAAGGCGAACAGCGCCGAATCAGGGAAGCCAAGCCGCCCCGAGCCAACGAATACCGTGTCCTCGGCAAGCCCAGCAAGCGCGAATGTGCGGTAGACACGAGCGAAGCCCAGCTTGAACGGGAGCGCGACATGATCCGCGAACGCAAGCGGCGCGGCACCAGTCCCCCCCTCGCCGCCGTCGACGGTGATGAAGTCGGGCCCGAGACCGGTGTCTGCCATCCGTTCGGTGAGCTTCTCCCAGAAACCGGCTTCCCCGACCGCCGACTTGATGCCCACCGGAAGGCCGGTGTCCTCCGCGATCAGTTCGACGAAGTTGATCAGGCTCTCGACATCGGTGAACGCTGAGTGTGCTGGAGGGCTAACGCAGTCCTGACCCACGGGCACGCCGCGAATAGACGCAATCTGCGGGGTGACTTTGACGCCCGGAAGCAGCCCGCCGAGACCGGGCTTCGCGCCCTGCGAGAGCTTGACCTCGATCGCTCGGACCGGCGCCTCCGCCACCCGCTCGCGCAGCCGCTCGAGACTGAAGCGCCCATGGCCGTCGCGGCAGCCGAAGTAGCCGGTTCCGATCTGGAACACCAGGTCGGCACCATCGCGGTGTTCAGGTGCCAGGCCGCCCTCGCCGGTGTTGTGTAGGCAGCCAGCGATCTTCGCGCCGCGGTTCAGAGCCTCGACCGCGACGGGCGATAGTGACCCGAAGCTCATCCCGGAGAGGTTCACGACCGAAGCGGGGCGGAAGGCGTGTCGTCGTCGGTGCGCTGCGCCTAGCACTTTGGGGGACGGCACGATGTAGGCCGGCGGGCTTCCGGGCTCTCCAGCAGGAGGCGCAGACGCAGGAAACGGGGAGTGCTTGATGATCACGAGGGTCTCAACAGCCTCCATCTCATCGTCGGTCCCGAAGCCGAACACGTTTGGTTTGCGCTCCGACGAAGCCTCGACCCAGCGTCTTTGATCACGCGAGAACGGGCGCTCCTCATTGTTGGAGGTAACGATGTACTGGCGCAGCTCCGGACCGAACGCCTCAAGCAGATACCGCAGGTGCCCCACGATCGGAAAGTTCCGCAGGATCGCGCGTCGCCGCTGCATGAGGTCGTACCCAACCACCCCACCGAACGCCGCGGCGGCTGCACGAATACCAGCACTACGAGACACGGTCACGTTCTTTCAGAGGCTTTCGGCTCAGGCGCCGATCACCATCGGCAGCTCCCCACACCGATGCGGCGGAAAAGCCGCACCATTGCGCCGCCAGCGGCCGAGCCAGATCGTCAGACAAGCGGGTCCGGCCCCCGGCCGGCGCCTCGCCCGAGCCGACGCGGACCGCAACCAGGCAGCCCGTCGCTTCCCCCTTTCCTCTCGCGGCAATAATTGGCGCCAGTTCGGCCGAAACACCTGCTCCGCGCGCAGGCCGGCCTCCGCGAAACCCACGACGCGGCGACTGCTTTACCTCCGTGAGCGGGAGCGCGGGCGGTCGTCGACCTGGCTCCCGAGATGGACGACAACCAGGTGCGCCAAGCCGGGCTCGTCGCACCGCTCCTCCCGTCTGGCAATGCAGCAGTCCGCGTCCAGAGTGCCGCTGCTGAGCAGTTCCAGCCACGCTCGAGCCAACGACGTCAGTGCTGCTCTCACGAACAGGCGGCCACGTCAGCGGCACGCCCGGGGCGGTCGTCGACTGCTGCTCTGAGGCTGCGGCCGACCGAAGCGGCAGCGACGGCTAGGCGGCTGCAGCGGCGACAGAGCAGGGTCGCCGGCTACCGGCTCGTTCTGCGCCTGCCCGAGCTTTGGCGGTCGAGATCGTGGGATTGGCGCCTCTCGCGATCTGCTCGATCCGCCGCACGATGCGCGGCGACCTGGCCGAGCAGATCAGGGTGGCGACCGCTCACGAGGCCGCCGAGCAGGGGATCCTGTTCGGCAGCGCCGACTTCCGTGAGGGCGTCGCGGCTGCTATTGAGCGGCGCGAGCCGTGCTTCAGCGGCAAATGAGCGCAGCTGGAGAAGTAGCCGTCTGGACCGGTCGCGTACTATTGGACCCCTTGCTGGGTCTGGCCCGCTGGTGTATTTCGCATCGCCGTACGGTCGTCATTGGGTGGATTGCGATCGCGATCCTGACGAGCGTCATTGCCCAGGTGGTGGGGCGCAACTACGCGAGCAACTTCACGCTGCCGGGAACCGAGTCCCAGCGGGCCAGTGATCTGCTGAGCCGTGAGTTCAAGATTCAGAGCGGCGACGTTGACACGATCGTGTTCCACTACTCGAGGGGCACGATCGACTCGCCCGCGGTGATCGGCGCGATCGTGCCGCTGCTGTCGGAGGTCTCCGTCGCCCCGCACGTCGTCGAGGTGGTCAGCCCGTACCCCTCGGCTGGATCCCCGCAGGTCTCGCGCGACCGGACGACGGGGTTCGCGACGATCTACTACAGCAAGCCGGCGAACCTGCTGCCGAGCGACACTGGCACAACCGTGCTGAACGCGGTCAACGGCGTCCACGTACCCGGCCTCCAGGTCGCCGCCGGCGGGCAGGTGATCGAGCAGGCCGAGGGATTCAGCGTCGGGCCCGCCACCGAGGTCGGCGTGATCGCCGCGCTGATCATCCTGCTGATCACCTTCGGCTCGCTGACCGCCGCGGGGATGCCGCTGATCACCGCCGGTCTTGGCCTGATCACGGGCGTGGCGCTGATCGGGCTCGCGACCCGCGTGATGAGCATGTCGAACGTCGGGCCGCAGCTTGCGCTGATGATCGGCCTTGGCGTCGGGATCGACTACGCGTTGTTCATCGTCACGCGCTTCAAGGAGGACTATTCGAGGCTCGGCGACGTCAATCGCTCGGTCATCGAGGCGATGGACACCTCCGGGCGGGCGATCCTGCTCGCTGGCACGACAGTCGTGATTGCCCTGCTCGGCATGTTCGCGACCGGCGTCTCGTTCATGTACGGCCTCGCGGTCGCCGCAGTGATCGCGGTGCTGTGCGTGCTCGCAGCATCGCTGACGCTGCTGCCGGCGATCCTGTCGCGTTGGGGGGCGCGGATCGTGCGCGCGCGCGGGAAGCGCAGGGGGTTGCTCCGTCGCCGTGAGCCGGTCAGCGTTGTCGCGGGCAAGGGCGCTGGCGCCGTCGCGGCCGCGCCGCGCCGTCTCTCGTGGCGGCGCTGGAGCGAGATGGTGCAGGCGCGGCCGTGGCCGCTCGCGATCATCTCCACCGCGGTGATGGTGCTCGCACTCCTGCCCGTGTTCGTGATGCGCCTCGAGAACAGCGACGCCGGCAACGATCCCGCCAACACCAGCAGCCGCCAGGCGTTCGACCTGCTGGCGAAGGGATTCGGGCCCGGCTTCAACGGCCCGCTGCTGCTCGTCGCCGAGCTACCCGGCCCCAATCAAAGCTCCGCGTTGTCGCAGCTACAGACGACGGTCGCCGGGACAAAGGGTGTCGTCGCGGTCACCAAGCCAGTGGTTTCACCGTCGGGCACCGTCGCGGTGATGGATGTCTTTCCGAGCACGGCCCCGCAGGCGGTGGCCACCACCAACCTTGTTAATCAGCTGCGCCACAGCGTGCTGCCGGCGTACAAGCAGCAGACCAAAGTGCCCGTGCTCGTCGGCGGCTTCACGGCCGGCTCGATCGACTTTTCCCGCGTGCTCTCGAGCAAGCTGCCGCTGTTCATCGGGCTCGTGGTCGTGCTCTCGGCCGTGCTGTTGATGGTGATATTCCGTTCGCTGGTGATCCCGGTGCAGGCGGCGGTGATGAACCTGCTCAGCATCGGCGGTGCGCTCGGGCTGACCACGCTCGTCTTCCAGGACGGTCGGGCGGCGGGGCTGTTCGGGGTTGAGAAGGCCCCGATCGAGCCGTGGATCCCGGTGATCATGTTCGCCGTCGTGTTCGGGCTCTCAATGGATTACGAGGTGTTCCTGATATCTCGCGTCCGCGAGGAGTGGATCCGCCGGCGTGACGCAAGGGTCTCCGTGGTCGAGGGCATCGCCTCCACTGGACGCGTGATCACGGCGGCGGCCGCGATCATGATCTGCGTGTTCCTCTCGTTCGCGCTTGGGAACGAGCGGTCGCTCAAGGAGTTCGGTTTCGGCCTCGCCGTGGCCGTCTTCCTCGACGCCGTGATTGTGCGCTGCGTGATGCTCCCGGCCGTACTCGAGATACTCGGCCCGATCACCTGGCGGCTGCCGCGCTGGCTCGACGCCCGTCTGCCGCATATCAACATCGAGGGCTCGGCGGCGCGAGCGCTGACCGAGGCCGGCGCCCGCGAAGCCCCGGAGCGCGAGCCGGCGCGGACGGGCGTCTGACCGAGGCCGCCGGAGGCGCTAGGCGGCGCGCGCGAGCCGGTCGCTCTCCTATTCCCCAAACGGAGCGGCGCGGGACGCGAGTCGCCGCGCCGTTGGTATCGCCCACAAGCAATCGCGGGCTTGCGCGACGCGCGTCGCTTCTGGATTCACGACCCTCGGCAGTCTGATCGGGCGCTGGGCGCCAGACTCGCACTTCTCCTCCGGCATACGCGACGACAAGAGCAGAAGCATCTGGTCGGTGGCCACTCGGGCGACAAGCCGGGAGCGGGCGCAACCCGCGCTACCTCCGACTCCTGGCGCCGGCGTTCACGCGAAGGCGATCGTCTGGGTCGCCGAGACGCGACGAGTGTCTTCGTGCAATGCACTCGGTCGGCGGCGACACACCCGGACGCCTCCTCGGGTCGCCGACGCGAGCGTGTGCTTCGCAGGTGTCGGTCGTGTGTGGATCTCGTTGATGGGTGCGTTCGGATCAGAGCAGGGATATCGCAACCGCGTCGGCGTGCTCGGGCTAAGGCCTTTCGCGGGTCGCCGACGCTGGCAGTGGGTCCCGCAGCCGCGTGACTAGGATCGTTCTATGGCTAACAAGACATGGTTCATAACCGGTACTTCGCGCGGCTTTGGTCGCGAGTGGACGAAGGCGGCGCTGGAGCGCGGCGACCGCGTCGCCGCCACCGCGCGTGACCCGAGCACGCTCGACGACCTCAAGACGGAGCACGACGACGCGCTGCTGGCCCTGACTCTGGATGTCACCAGCCGCCAGGCGGCGTTTGGCGCGGTCAAACGGGCCCACGAGCATTTCGGTCGGCTGGACATCGTCGTCAACAACGCGGGCTACGGCCACTTCGGGATGGTGGAGGAGATCTCAGAGCAGGAGGCTCGGGCCCAGATCGAGACCAACCTGTTCGGCGCGCTGTGGGTGACGCAAGCTGCGCTCCCGTTCCTGCGTGAGCAAGGAAGCGGCCACATCGTCCAGGTGTCCTCGATCGGGGGCATCTCGGCGTTCCCGAGCGTCGGCATCTATCACGCCTCGAAGTGGGGTCTGGAGGGGATCAGTCAGGCGCTCGCCCAGGAGGTCAAGGAGTTCGGGATCAACGTCACGCTGGTCGAGCCCGGCGGGTTTTCGACCGATTGGAGCGGGCCGTCGTCCAAGCGCTCGGAGCCCAACCCCGCCTACGACGCACTCCGAGAACGCCAGCAGCAGTGGCGCGCCAGCAACGTGCCGGGTGACCCGACCGCCTCGGCCGCGGCGATCATGCGCGTCGTCGACGCCGATCCCCCGCCGCTACGGGTGTTCTTCGGCACCGCACCGCTGGGTATCGCCGAGAACGATTACCAGGGCCGCCTCGCGACCTGGCGCGAGTGGCAGCCGGTGGCTGAGCTGGCTCAGGGAGACGCCCAGTAGCTGCGCTGCTGCGCGGATCCGACAGCGCACCGCGGCCACGGCCCGCCCCGAACCCGACGATCGCCGACGGCCGCGGCGCCACAGTTCTTCTTTAGCGCGACCGCGTTCAAGAGCGGCAGTCGCCGGCTGGGTGCTCCGCCGGCGACGAACCAGCAGTCTGCCCGCCGGTCAGGCGGCGGCTGGTGGCGTGCCACCGGTTACCTCGATCGAGACGGCTGCGAGCAGCGCAGAGGAGCTGTCTGGCGAGCCGTGGTCGAGAGTGTCGCCTCAGTTCCTATCGCGATCGCCCTGTTGTGAGGTGGGCTTGGGTTAGCCGCGGATGCGGCCGGGGCGGAGTGGGCGGGCGTGTGTGCTGATCTTTTCGAACGCGTGGGTGAGGGTTTTGATCTCGGTGTCGGTGAGGTGTTGGGAGAAGTGGCGTTCGATGCCGTCTCGGTGGTAGCGGCGGGCGTGTTGCATCGTTTCGGTGCCTTTGTCGGTGAGGACGATGAGGATCGTGCGTCGGTCGTGTTCGGGGCGTACGCGGCGGACGAGCCCGGCCGCCTCCATCTTGTCGACGACGCGGGTGAAGCCGCTTTTGCTGTAGAGGATGCGTTCGGCGAGCTCGCTCATCGGGATACCGTCCGGCGATTCTTCGAGCTGGACGAGGACGTCGTACCAGGGCAGTGCGAGGCCGGCCTGGTGCTCGAGTTCGGTGTCGAGCACGTCGATCAGCGCGAGCGCGCTCTCGAAGTACAGCCGCCAGGCCCGTAGCCGCTCCGGCGACGGGCTTGACAAAGGTTGTTCCCCCTGCGATAGTTCGCCTTGCAACTGTTCTCTCATGGACGATTGCAGATCATATCACCCACCGGGGAAAGGGAGTGAGAGATGACCACCATCTCCCCAGCACGAGCAGAGACCGGGTACGCGCTAGCCGAGGACGAGGGCGAGGCGTTCTGGCTGCTCGGAATGCTGCAAACGATCAAGATCGGCCGCGAGGACACCGACGGGCGCTACGGTTTGGCCGAGATCCTCGTGCCGGCGGGCGTCGGCTCGCCGTGGCACGTCCATCCCGAGGAGGACGAATGGTTCTACGTCCTCGAAGGCGAGCTGACGTTCTGGGTCGCCGACACGCGACTGTCGCTGACTGCTGGCTCGTTCGCGTTCGGTCCCAAAGGAGTGCCGCACACCTTCTACGCCGAGGCCGGCGGCGCCAAGGCGCTCGTCGGGTTCGCGCCGATGCAGTTCGAGGGATTCCAACGAGAGGTCGGCGAGCCCGCCCCCGAACGCGTCCTGCCGCCGCCAGCCGAAGGGCCCCCCGACATGGGGCGGCTGATCCCGATCGCGAAGCGAAACGGGTTCGAGATCCTCGGACCCCCCGGGCCCCCGCCCGGGCACTAGCCACCACGACCAGGAGCGCGCCCGCACACGCCGCGAGCAGGCGCGCTCCCGACCCAACCCGCATCAGCCCAGACACGAGGAACCGATGACCAACGTCACGATCACACCCACCGACAACGGCCCCTACCAGGTCGACGGCCCCGTCACCGTCATCGACGCCGCCGGAACCGCATACGACATCTCCGACCAGACCACGATCTACCTCTGCCGCTGCGGCAACTCCGCCACAAAACCGTTCTGCGACGGAACCCACGAAACACTGCCCTTCCAGGCCGCCCACCGAGCCGCACGCGTGCCCACCGCCATCTAGCAGGCCAACGGCTCGGAGCTCGAAAGCCGAACCGCCCAGCCACCGTCCCATCAGGAGACTCGCCATGACGCCGCAAACCGCCATCGCCCTCGTCGAATCCTTCATGGAGGAGGTCTGGGCCGCGCGCAATCCGTCGGCGGTAGACCGCTTCGTGACCGAGGACTTCGTCATCACCTCCGCCGGTGTGGACATCGCTGGGCGTGAAAACTTCAAAACCTGGGTCGCCGGCTTCCAGTCGAAAATCGCCGACCTGAAGTGGGAACCCATCGAGACCTTCGCCAACGCCGACGGCTCGCGCGTATCGTCGCGCTTCCGCGTCACCGGCCGCAACAACGGCATGTTCGGGCTGCCGGCGGACGGTAAGCCGATCGCGATGACCGGCAACGCCATCCTGGCCGTCACACCCGCCGGGAAGCTCACCCACAACTGCATCGAACGCAGCGCCTGGGAGCTCTACAACCAGCTAACGAACTAGGGCGGCGCTCGGGCGCATCAACCCAGCGTCAGAACCCGATCTCAGGCTTTCAGAAGGTCGCCGAACGCGCTACCTCTGGCCATCAAGCCATCACGGCCGCCGCCGAAGTTCCACAACGATCCGGACAACCTCCGCTGCTGCTCAGACCGACCAGCAGCAGTCTCGACGGCGCTGCTGCATCTGAGCACGAGCCGCCACGTGACGCGCCCTCGCTGCTGCTCCCACGAGAAGTTCCAGCAGCCTTGACCAACGCGATCGAGCACGTTGACGCTGCTGCTCCCGACGCTAAGCGGCCACCGTCTCGACGCCTGCGCCGTTCCTACGCGTGGCTGGTCTCGGACACATGCAGCCACCCATCATGGCCGCGGTACGTATCCGCGGGACAACGATTGCAGGTCTCGGACGCGAGACCCTCGCCGGTCGCGCTATTCGCCAATCGCGAGTCTCGCGTCGCCGACGACGGCCGGTGGCTACGACGGGATCCGCTTGGAGGCCTGCTTTCCAGCGACAGCAGGGCGCATGCGCCTCTTCCCTCGTTTGCCCTAATCCGAGGGAAGACGCCGACGTCATAGCACGGCCGGAGCTTCCCTGGATTTCGCCAGTTGCGAGACCGGCCGCCTCACCGGCTGCCACGTCGCCGTAAGTAACCGGTCGGAAGCCCTGCTCTTCCGCGGAAGGAGGAGCGGGTGCTTGCTCGATCCTGGCTAATCCCACCGCCCGGTTCTGCGGAACCAGGCCGGCGGCGCGACGATCGCATTCCTCGAGAGCAATCGTCGCCACATCCCCGGAGCCGACGAGCGCAACGGCGACTCAGGGCTCGTCAGCTTGGCCGACGCGTCGCGCCTGCTTCGCCACGCACTCAGCTGTGTCGCCGCGCGCGGCGGACGGCTGCATCGCCCGGATGATGCGCAAGCCCGAACGGCGCGAGGCTGACGTCAGACGCCGCGCTGCTGCTTTCGTAGGTCATCCGGCTGCTGGTTCGCCACGGTTGCGATAGTCGCGCCGACCGCGGGCCGTGACCGCCGGCGATCCCCGAATTGTGGGCTCCGTACAACCGACGGCTGCTGACAGACGACCGCGGGCTCGCGGCGTCGCGCCTCCCCGAGGGACGATTGGCAGAAGCGTTCGCGGCGACCTTCGGCGCTCCCGTTCACAGGCGGCCAAGCGCAAGCGCGCGTCCGTATGCCAGCTGCTGGCATTGACGCCCGAACGTTCAGGCGCCGCTGAAGGCGTCGGCGAGGGCCGCGGCCCAGCTCCCGTACAGATCGATGACAGTGGACGGCGCGGGCCATTCTCCGGCTCGTAGTCGTTTGCGCGCTTCGCCGCCGCGCCGGCGTGCGTGGGTGCGCGACCAGTCGTAGGAGGACGGCGCAGCGCCGTAGTGCGCTCGCCAGGCGCGCATCGCGTCACGAACCCGCTCGCGGGTCCATTGCCGCGCGATCGCCCCGGGACGGCAGCGCTTGCAGTATTCGTACGCGTCTCCCTTGCCGCCCCGCGGGCTCGTCGGCGCGCCGCAGCCACGGCACGCGCCCCGATAGCTCGCCTTGACCTCGCGCGCCTTTGCGCCGAGCGGATCGTAGAGATAGGCCTTCACGGTGCCCTCTGCGCGCCCCAGCCGGCGAGCGATCTCGGCGATCGCCAGGCCCTCCTGGTCGCGGTAGTGGCGCGCGAGCGCGACCGCCCGGCGTCGCTCGCTAACGCGGTCTGTCATGAGCGCCAGTGCAAAGGGAAATAGGGGGTGAGGACCGACGGCTCGTTTCTGCCCAACGGCGCCGGCCGATTCGACGCCAGCACAAGCGTTCTTGGCACCCGACCCGCGGGCCAACCTCGACACCGGTCCTCATCGTCGCCACGACAACGAATGCTATCGGACGTGCCGGACGGCCACTCCAGGCCCGAAAAGAAACCCATTCGGGCGGGGGCTTCCCCTGCGAGGTTGGAGCAGCAACGGCACGGTGGACGTCGCGAGCGCGGACAGCGTTGGGCGACGCCCGCGGCCGTGCGGCGGAGTCGCGACGATCTGCCACATACACGACACGACGAGCGCCGGTGCGGACGTGGTCGTGGTTCGTCCAGCCCGGCGAGAAAGCGTGTCACGAAAGTCGACCGCCAGGGTGTCGCCGCCGGCGACTGCAGCCCCATCACCGCTTCTGCTTCCCGGTTGGCTGAGCGCGGCCTTCGGTCGGCGAGGTCGCGCTGTCCCACCTCGTCGCGGTCGGCGTTGGCTCGAGTCCAGCAAACATCGGCTCCTCCTTCCGCGGGAGAGCAGCGGCAGCGTCTCCGCCATCGCGGCGGCTGTATCAGGCCTGAAGGAGTCACGCCCGCGCCGTGACCGCTTCTCTGGCCGAGCGGTCGCCTCGTCGATCGCGAACGCGCGATCGCAATGGTGGCGATGCGCTCGTCCGGCGCCGCCGTCGGCTCACTGCTCCTCCGTCGCCATCGCGATGGCGCGCCGTATCTGCTCGGCAGATACGAATGCGATCCCGGTAGCTCGGGCCAGTCATCGCCTTCGCGGCGAAGCGCAAGCCGGCCTCGACCATCTCAGGCCAGCAGAGCGATCGTCAGCCGTCGGCCGGTGCTAGCCGGCCGACCGCCCCGCGGCTAGCATCCTCGACTGACGCGGATTGTAGGGTCGGCGGGAGGCGTCCGGGGACCGCGCGGCTGTGCCGACTGGTCCCGGGTTGCCTCCCGCCGCCTCATCGAATCGGGTAGAGGCCAGGCTTGCCCTGGCCCCTCCCACACCACCCGGCATGCGGGTCCGCACCGGGCGGTTCGCTCAGCATTCCCGGAAACGGCGGTATGGGTCGGTGAACCCTTTCAGGCCAGCGGTCTTGTGCCAGTAAGTGGAGAACATCCCCGGCAACCCGATGTCGCCCAGCCGCGCCACTGAGCGCACGGCCCTCAGCGCCGGACGGTCCACGCCCAGTGGACTCAGCACCGGCGAGCCCAGCATGACGAGCGTGCTCACGAGCTGCGGATTGCGCAGTGGCCACGACCCGGGCCAATTCGCCACCACGGCTCTGGCCGACGATCACGGCCGGTCGCGCGGACCCCTCCGCCAGCCAGCGGAGCCGCTGCGCGACCCGCGGCGCCGAAGCCAGCCCCTCAGGACCGTGAGCGACTGATCGCCCGCCATGAACCCGGGCACGAGCAATACTGGCGGAGAATTGGCCGCACGCATCGGGAACAGAAACTCCCGGTCGGCGCCGAGCCGAGCCACCTGGAGGCCGTACCGGAGCTCGCCACGCAGCCGCACATCGGCGGCTTCACCGGGCAGGAGCGGCACGGGCATGCCGACAGGCTACGGTGGCCGTTGGCACGCTGATGCTGCCGTCGCGAAGAGCAGCGCCCGCTCTCGACGCCAAGGTTACTGATGGGCCTGGGCTCATGCCTGCGCCGGGCGAGGGCTGAGCGCGCAGCCAGACGCGCACCGGCAGGATCGCGGCCGATCGCGTGAGGGATTCGTTCCGTGGGCCTACGTCGACGGCGTCGGGCAGCTCGTGGTGTTGAAGAAGTAGCTGCCGCTCTGGCCGGTGCCGTTTATGAAGGTGTCGCCGCTCGGCGTCCCGTTGCCGGTGTTGCGGCCTTGGATGTAGCTGACCACGGCGTTTGAGTCGGCCGAGCCTCCGGTATACCCCGGAAGCCTGTAGATCCCGTTGCCCCATTCGTCGAGTTCAAAGTCGTCGATGCCTCCGTCCGCGGCGCTGGGAGACGATCCGGCCATCGAGTTGCCGGAGATGTTCGCGCACGTAGTGTTTGTGTCGCCGGTCTGAGCGCCGGAGGTCAACACGAGGCCCCAGAGGGCGCCCTCTGGGCCGCCTTGCGTCGGACAGGTTTCGGTAGCTGGGACAGGGTCGGCGATCGTGTTGCCGGTGATGGTTAGGTTCATCAACCCCGAGCCCTCGTCATTAAGTGTGTCGATGCCCGCGACGTTGTTGTACTGGTACAGATTGTTGTTGGTGATCGCCAGCGTTGAGGTCGCCGAGCCTCGTGTTGTGGGTGCGATGTCGCTGCCCTGGACCGATCCGGAGCAGGCCACTGCGGGATTGCCAACCGTGTTACCGCTGACCGTTCCGGAGAGTCTGGTCGTGCCGTCGTTGTAGAGCGCGATCCCATCGCGTGCAGCGCCTGTAATGCTGTTGCCCTTCACGTCGAGGGTGGTGGTCGAGCTACCGTCGCCGGCGATCTCGACGCCCCCACCGTTGCCCGCGCCGATTGAGTTGCTCAGCGTGTTGTTATTGAAGGTGACGGAGTTCGTGCCGCTGCCGGCTCCAAACGATGCGGGCTGGAAGCCGAAGTGATAGCCCGAGTTGGTTGTGAACGTCGAGTTGGTGACGCTCACGGTCGCGCTGGTCGAACCGTCAGGCAAAACCTCGACTCCGTCACCGAGTAGCGGATCGCTGGCCCCGGGCACGCTTAGCCCTTCGTCGCTGAACGTGCTACCGGTGACTGTCAGGTTGAGGCTGCCCGAGGAGTCGGTGACCTGGAGCCCGCTGTCCGCGGAGTTCCTAACTGTCGAGTTCGAGATCGTTGCGGTGCCGGTCAGCCCACGGGTGAAGTCGAGGCCGTCCTGGTTATAGCCGGATATGTTCGCGTACGTACCGTTATCCGCGACCGTGGATCCGGCGAGCGTGAAGCCGGTGACGCTCGAGCCGCTGATCCCGCTGCCGGCGCTGGTCTCGATCAGCATGTCGGTGAAGCTGGGCGAGGTCGTCGAGGAGAGGCTGATGCCGGCGCCCGTGGAGCGCTGGACCGTCCCGCCCGACCCGGCTGAGCCGGTCCCGGTGACCGTCAGCCCGCCGGAGGCACCGGTGCTCGAGAGGTTGATCCCGTCGGCGGCGCCGTTGGAGGAGATGCTTTGGAAGTTCAGCCCGTTCGAGCCGATCGTGGTGCTGGCGACGTCGAGCGCGGTACCGGTGGTGGTGGTGAGGGTGCTGCCGGTGCTGGTGGCGGTGATGGTGCCGCCGCCGGTGGCGACGAATGCGGTGTTGGCGGCGGTGGAGGCGGCGATCTTGCCGGTGAATGCGATCGTGGCGCCGGCGTTCGAGGCGAGCGTGATTCCCTTGCCGTTGTCGGTGATCGCGCCTGAGTTGGTGATGGTGCCGCCGGTCCGGCCGGAGATGTTCACGGAGTGGCCGTTCGAGGTGCTGATCGTGGCCCCGTCGCTGATTGTGCCGGTGCCGCCGCTGATGTCGAGCGCGTCGCCGGTGGTGTTCGAGATCGCGTCGGAGGGGTCGAGCGAGAACGCGTTGATCGCGGTGGCGGAGATCCCGGCACCCGAGGTCCCGCTCACGGTGATGCCGTCGATGGCGTCGCCCTCGCCGAGGGTGATGCCCGTGCCGCCGGTGTTGGTGATCGTGGGGTTGGCGCCGGAGGCCGGGACCACGGTCTGACCGCCCACGGTCAGACCGAACGATTGGCCCACGAGCGTCTGGCTGGCCTTGAGGGCGATCCCGCCGCCATAGGTCGGCCCTCCGTAGAGGAAGATGAAGTCGCCGCTAGCGCTGGCGCCGTTGACCGAAGCGAGCGTGTTGAACGGCGAGGTCGAGGTGCCGTTCCCGTTGGTGCCGTTGTTGTCGTTGACGTACCACACCCGGTTGGTGACCGTGATCGTGGCCGTCCCGGAGGTGCTCGTGAACCCGTCGGAGACCTGGAAGGTGAAGCTGTCGCTCCCGGTGAACCCGACCGGCGGGGTATAGGTGAAGGTCCCGTTGGAGTTCATCGACACCGACCCGCCGTGAGCGGTGCCGATTGTCCCGGCGGTCACGCTCAGCGAATCGCCATTCGCATCGCTGGATTTCGACAGGACGGTGCCCGACGTGCTCGTCGACGGCGACGACGGCGAGGTCCCGACGCCGAACGTGGTGTTCCCGATCGCGCCCGAGTAGCTCACGCTCCCGACCGTCGGGGGGACATTCACGGCCGAGATCGAGACCGTGCTCGAGCTCGCCTCCGCCTTCCCCAACCCGGTGTTGCCCTGGTCGTTATCGGTCACGGTGAGCGTATCGGTCCCGTGAAACCCGGTCCTCGGTTGATAGACCAGACCCGCCAGCGCGCTGTTGGCCGCGCTCAGCGTGCCCGTGAACGTCATCGACGCCGACCCGTTCGAGCCCGAGGTGAACGACAGGCCCGAGGTCCCCGACAGAGTCAGCGTCCCCTGGGAGACGCTCAGGGTGAGCTGGACTGGATTGCTCCCGGCGTCGCTGTCGCTCGTCGAGATCAGATTCGAGCTCGCCGCGGAGAACGTCAGCTGGTTGTGTGCCGACGCGCTCCCGTTCGCATCGACCGTCTGCGTGCCCGGGACCGCGTTCTGGGGCGCCTGGTTGACGTGAAAGACGCTGACCGTGTTATCACCCTCGTTCGAGACCACCGCCGTGCTGTCATCCGGGCTGAGCGCGATCGCGTCCGGGGTGCTCCCCACGGCCGCCGTAGACACCGCCGTCCCGGGCGCCGAGGAGGTATCGATCACGCTGAGATCGTTCGAGCCCGAGTTCGCTGCGAATACCTCCCCCAAAGACGGCGCCGCCACCACCCCATAAGGCCGCGTGCCCACGGTCACGCTACCGGTCAACGCCGGCGGGCTCTGCGACAGATCCACCACGCTGATGCTGTTCGACCCCGGACTCGCGACGTAGCCCATGGAGCCCGCGACCGACAGATACGCCGGGAACGACCCGTCGGCCACGCTGCCGGTGACCGCCGGCGGGGTCTGGGTCAGATCGATCACATACGTCCGGCCGTTGCGAGCATCGTTCGCGTACAGGGTGCGGCCATTCGCCGACGCGGCCAGGCCGCTCGGCGCCGGCCCCGTCGGCGAGCCCGCGCCCGGAAGCGAGATCGTCCCCGTCACCGACCCCGACGACGGATCGACCACGCTGATCGTCCCCGACAGCAGATTCGCCACATACACCGAGCCGCCCACCTCCAGCACCCCAGTCGGCTTGCTGCCGACCGTCACCGTGTGCGAGACGGTATTCGTCGCCGTGTCGATGATGCTCAACGTCCCATCCTTGAAATTCGCCACGAACAACTGAGAACCATCCGGACTCAACGCCGCCGCATCCGGCTGCGCCCCTACCGGAATCGTCGCCGAAACCACCGGCGGGCTCAGCGTCAGATTGATCACACTCACGCTGTTCGAACCCTGATCGGCGACATACGCCGTACTGGGTCCAACCGCCACCCCCGTCGGCACCTTCCCCACCGACACCACCGGATCACGCAACGCGCTCGCCCGCACCCTCGCCACCACCGAACCAGCAACGCGAGCCGGAAGATGAACGACCGCGGCCCCAGACGGGGACACCGAAGCGTTCGGACTCGAGTCCGCCGCAGACCGACGAACGCGACCCGCATCCACCCTCGCCGGCGCGACCAAACCGACGGCCAACCTCCCCCGATTCCGCGCCGCCAACCCCGGAGCCCTCACACCAAACACAACGCGCCGCCCGCGACTACTACCCGTAGCCGCCCACGCAACGCCCAACCCACCCAGAACAGACAACACGACGACCAGCGACAGCAGCAGTCCGCGCCGCACCGACGACTTGACCCTCGCGAACAACGGCAGCACCCAGGGCTCCCCACAATTGCTTACATCCGGTCCCGCGCGGCCCAGCGAGCGATCCTACAGCCCGCTCTCAGGCCACACAATAGCTCCGCGAGAAATTAATGTGACTCTGACTCTCACGAGCGGGCGTGACTAGTCGAGTGACGACCCCGGCCCGAGACCGTCGCTCGAGCCGGTCGTGCCGCGAGTGAGCTCCGCCAACGTGCCGATCACGCGCAGCTGCGGCGGCTCGTACGATCCAGCGCCCGCCGTGTGCCCACGCTCCTGGGCCGGAATCGGTTCGGTTGGACGGTCAACATTGCTCTTGCTCATGCGTCGAGGCTACCGCCGGGCTGGGCGGGTGGCAACCAACTGTCAGAAATTCGCCCGTTCTTAACAACACCAATTCGATCGACGATTACGAACTGTTGTAAGTTTTCATGCGGGTTACTCAGGATCGTTGATCAATGCGAGCCTCGTGTCGAAGCAACTGACTGAACGTCGCCAGCTGTGTCTCAGGATCGCCCTCGAGCCACGCGTGCATCGCGAAAGCGTCACCGCTCGTCCCCACTCCGACGATAAGGTCCCGCGGCGAGCCATGGGCGCTGTGCCACCGCTGCCGGACGGCTGCGCGCTCGAGGCAAGTCAGGTTCCGGCGGTTCAGGACGACACCGACGCCCCGCCACGTGGCCCGCACCGGCGGCGGCGGAAGCGACAGCGCGTGCAGGCCGCCAGCCTTCAGCTGTCGACGGCCACGGCTTGCCGCGCGCCACGCCCAGGCCGCCCCGATAGTGTTACCTGGCGTGAGTGCGGACACGCGGCTCATCCGCGACTTGCTGGCGCGGCGCCACGCAGTGAGCGCGCGCGGGAGTCTGACGGCGAGCCAGAACGGGCGATAGAGATAGGCGAGGGCGAGCGCTGCCGGCCCCCGGGCCGCAAACGGATACGCGACGCGCATCCACGGCCTGGTGGGGATCAGTTCGCGCAGGACGAGCTGAAGTCGTTGCCGGAGCGATCGGGTTTGCGCCAGGCGCATCACCCCGAATGCCACCGGGGGCGCGCCGGCCTGGCGCAGGCGGATCTCGACGGAACCGTCGTCTTCGGTGAGCGCGAGTCCGTCGGCCAGCCGAGTCCCCGCGTCCGACAGCCGCAGCCCGCCGGCCAGAACCCGTTCGGCACCGAGGCGCCGGGCCATAGAGGCAGCTTGCTCCCACGTTTCACGGTCGTAACGCGCGACCGCTCGCTGCAGGTCTACGCGCTGCTTGGACGCGCCTCCATGCTGCAATGCATGCGCCGCAACGACGAACGCCTGCGCATGATCGCCAAGGACCTCGGTCGGGCGACCAGCGACGTGGATGGAGGTCGTCGTGCGGCTGAACTCATCCCACAGGGTTTCGGGATCACCCTTGCATAGGGCGAGCGCGGTGTGCAGGTCGACGCACGCCGGCCGCGGACCCTCGCGACGAAACGTCACGGCGTGTGGACTGCGCTCGTTCGCTCGCGCTCCTGCCAGAGGGTCGTGGAAGCCGAGACGCGTAAGGACCTGCGCGGCCGCGCTGGCCTGGCTCGGTGCGACCAGCAGGTCGACATCTCCGGCCGGCCTCAGCTCCGAGCTGTCATAGAGCCTCGTGGCGATCGCCGCTCCCTTGAGCATCACGGTCCGGATGCCCGCCTCGGCCATTGCGTCGAGCACCTCAACCGTGGCCGCGGCGAGGGCGAGCTGCCTGGCGACGGTAACGCGAGAGGCAGCTGCCATGCGGCGCATTATGCGCTTCTCACGCATTGCCACCGGTGTGGTCTACCCTCGAGCCATCAGGTGGCCACAGGGATCAGCTCCGTTGCGCTTGCGATCCGATGACCTTCACTGGCACGCGGTCGAGGACGAGGTGCTGGCCCTTGACACGCGGACGCAGCTGTACCTCACGATCAATGAGTCGGGTGCCCTGCTCTGGGGCTTGCTCGCGCGCGGGACCACCCGTGTGGAGCTCGTCGAGCGACTCGTCCGCGAGTACGACCTCGCGCCGGACCGTGCGGCCTCCGACGTGGATCTGATGCTCGGCGACCTGTCGGCGCGTGGGTTGCTCGCGGATGTGGGCACATGACGGGGTGACACGAGCGGCTCTCGGCGCCTACGGGCTTGACATCGTCGGACTGCCGGAAGCGGAGGAGTGGATGCACTCGCTCCCCGACTCCTGTCCCTGCCTTCGGGTCGAGAAAACCTGCGAGGGGGGCACGAGCTCGCATGGCTCGCGGCTCGACGACGCCGAAGCCGACCTGCGGCTGATTGGCTGCGGACGGCTGCGCATGCGCCGGGGCCACGGGCGGGCGCTATTCAGCTTCCGGGAGGTACCGCGGGATGAGGACCTGCTCCACCCCTATCTGGCGCCGGCTGCCGCGCTCGCTCATCTGTGGTCGGGAAACGAGGCGCTCCACGCCGGCGCGTTCGCCACGTCCGCCGGGGCGGTCGCGCTGCTCGCCGAGAAGGACGGAGGCAAGTCGACGACGCTCGCGTGGCTGGCCGACGAGCATCGTCTCCCGGTGCTGTCCGACGACCTGGTCGTGGTGGAGCGGGGGAGCATTCTGAGCGGCCCGCGCTGCCTCGACCTGCGGCGCGCAGGCGCCGGGCAACTCCTCAACGTCGATGCGGCGCACCGGGTGCGAAACGCCGAGCGGCTGAGGATCACGTTGCCGGGCGCCCCGGCGAAGGCGCCCCTGACGGCCACCGTGGTGCTTCGCTGGGGGCGACGGACCCGACTAGACGCGACGCGTCCTGCCGACCGACCGCGGGAGCTGCTGCCGCACCGGATGTACGGACCTCGCCTGACTGGAGATCCTCTGGCGATCCTCGAGCTGTCAGCCCTGCCGATGTTGATCCTCAGCCGTCCGCGAACCTCGGCGGGGCTGCGCGACGCAGCGATAGCACTGACCGACTACTTCGCCTGAGTCGCCAGCCACGCCTGCTGAAGCAGCGTGTTGGCCCCGAACCAGGGGCTCGGGACGCGCCAAGCTGCACGGAGCTGCTCCGGATCGACAAGCTCAATGTCTACGCCGCAGCCGTCCCAGCGCTCGGCGAACGCCCGCGCCTGCGCCTTCCACAGCGCCCGTCCGAACTCCGCCTTGCCACGACGCCTCACGAGCTCTCCCGGCAGCAGGTCCCCAAACAGGGCGTGCATCGCTGCGGTGCGATCGCCGTAGCCGGCCCCGCCGCCCTGGCCGGCGACCGCCGCGAGAAACGCTGGAGCGAGCAGCGGATGGCGCACTGTCACCGCCCGCGTGGCGCCGAGCAGCTCGAGGCTGCGGACGGTTAGGGACAAATACCTCCGCCGCCGGTAACACGGGATGCGTCGGTCCCAGCGGCGCGGCTCGCGTGCCGCATCGGTGCGCGCCATGACGGCCAGTTCAGCGCGGGCCTCCGGCCGCAGCCAGGGGGTGGCGCTGAGGACGTGCGGTCGCATCCACCTCCGTCTCGCGCGCGGGGGCGCGAGGGCCAGCCCCACACGCAGCAGGTCTCGCGGTTCGGGTCGGATACGGCGATGGAGCACCGCCTGCGCACGAGCCCATCGCCAGTCACCCAGGAGCCCATCGCCATCCAGTCCAGTCAGCAAGCAGCCACCGCGCGCGCGCTCGAGAATCGGTACGTGGACGTGGGCATTCGGGGGCCACAGCAGGCCGTGGGTGTCCAGTGCCGAACGCGCCACAGGACCGAGCAAGTCGAGCTCATCGACGATCTCGATGCGTTCCCAATCGCGCACCCCCAGGTGAGCGATCACGAGCTCCTGCCACTGTGACTCCCGGGTCGACGCCACCCCCGGGAACCGCAGCGTGACCGGGACCGGATCAGGCAACCCCTGGCGCCGCGCCGCATCGACGGCCGTGGCCAGCACCACCGAGGAATCCCGGCCCCCCGAGAAGCTGACCACACACGGCGTACACGCGAGTGCGTCGGCGAGCTCAACAGCGAGCGCTCTACGAGGGTCACCGACGGTCTCCGGCATGGGACGCTCGGGCTCGCGCCGATCCGGCCCCAGCGCCAGCCCGGTTGCCAACTCCCAACGATTCAGCACCGGCGCCCTGAGATCAACGCTCGCCTCGATGCTCACTCCGCACAGTTTGCTTGCCGCGCCACCCGGCACCAGTCCATGATCGCTGCAAGCCGCCGCGGACGTCCGATGGAACCAACGGACGCCAATCGTCCGCCGACCTCACCGTCCCGAGGATCCTGGCCACAGAACCCTGGCCTCCAGGCGAGGTACAGCAGACTCCGCCCCGGCCGAAGTTGCGCAGCCAGCGGACCAACTGGCCCTCGCACATCACCAAACTGGCGCGTGGCAGGAAACGCATCTCAGGGCGACGGCTTTGCCTCGGCGAGCGCTACCCGGCGCAATTGCTGACCTGGCTTCCGAGTTGGACGACCTGTGAGAGCAGCCCCGCTGCCCAGCCTGGCATCCCAATCACCTCGGACAGCAGAACGCTACGCCTGATCACTGATCCCCTTCTCCTGCGGTGTAGGACCGGCAGGGAGGACCGCGCGGCGACGTCCATCCTCGGCGCGTCCGCTAGCTCGAAAGCGTCGCGCTCGGCTAGCGGCATGGCTCTGAAGGCGACAGCTCCGTGCCGGCCTGCCGTCTCCTCGTCACAGGTGCGCTATCGCCCAATCTCAGCTGTGGCGCCGCTCGGAGTGTGGCAATTCCTTTGCTCTCTGTCGACACCCGATGCGCGCTTCTGCAAAGGCGACCAGGCGATCACGCGCGGCGGCGATGCCGGACGAGCGGTTTGCCACACGATTGCGATCGCGCGTTCGCGATCGACCCCGTCGCCGCTCGACGCCTGAAGCGGTTACGACTACGCGACTTCTCCTTCCAGGCGATTGCGCAAGCGAGTTGACTTAGGTCTCCGTCCCGTCGGCGCCCCTGCTCTGCATTAGGTCATGCCTATGCACCACGTGGTGGTCCGGTGGATTGCGTGGTGCTGGGCAATCGGTCCCGGGCAGGAGCGCCTGAGTCCGGCCGGGAGGCCCTCGCCTACGCCTGCACATGGGCGTGGCGCGGTCCCGGTTGTCGTCCCCTCACCGGCACACATCACCGAACCAGTGTTACGGCACACCGCCCTCGGCCAGTGCTCTCGGGACGGGCTCCACGCGACGGTGTGCCGGCACCGGTTCCTTTCCGTACGGAGCATCTGCTTGGCGTCGTGGTCGACTGGCCCTCGGTGGGCCTGACCGATGATTTTTGCGCGCCGTGCTGGTCTGTACGCCGAATACCGACTCACGGGAGGCTGACGCCATGCGGAAACTGACCTTCGGCATGAACCTAAGCCTGGACGGCTACATCGCCGCGCCCGGCGACGACCTCGGCTGGAGCGTGCCGAGCGACGAACTGTTCCAGTGGTGGTCCGACCGGGTGGGGGCGACAGGCCTGGCGCTGTACGGGCGCAAGCTGTGGGAGACGATGAGCTCCCACTGGCCGACCGCCGACCAGCAGCCGGGCGCCACACCGGCGGCGATCGAGTTCGCCAGCCGCTGGCGGGACATGCCGAAGGTGGTGTTCTCCTCGACGACCAGCACGGTCGACTGGAACACCCGTCTGGTCACCGGCGACGCGGTCACCGAGATCACCAGGCTCAAGACCGACGACGGCGGCCCCATGGACATCGGCGGTGCCACACTCGCCGCGGCGGCCATGCGGGCCGGGCTGATCGACGAGTACGCGATCGTCACCCATCCGGTCCTGGTGGGCGGCGGCACGCCATTCTTCACGGCCCTGGACAACTGGGTGAACCTGAGCCTGGTGGAGACCCGGACGTTCCCCGACGGCGTGGTGCTGACCAGGTACGAGACCAGGCGCTGAGTGCCCGACGTCGGATCAGCGCGGGCTTCGGGCCACCCAAGGATCTCGTGGCGCTGTGTTCCGAGGCGATCGCGACGTCCCTGCCGGATCCTGTTCTTCACCGCAGACGATCCGTCCGGATAGGGATCCGCTTACGGCATTCCGCGCCCCGCTCTCTCATGAATGCGGGCGTCCTAAGGCGGTGCCGACGAGGTGCTCGCTTGGCGACGACCCACGGAAGCGCCACTTGGCCGGACGCGTTGCGTCCCGTGCATAGACCATATGGCCGGGGGTGCGGATACGCTGACGAGAGGTAAGCCCTCGCACACCTACGCGAACGGCCTCGTCTAGGAAGAAGGCGCCCCAAGACCCGGGCGCTGGATGCAGGATGGGCACCGAGGGAGGAGCAGACCGGCGCAGCCACCAGGATGCGCCCCGTTGCCGTGCCGTTGCTGGCATTTGGCTCACGGCGTCGTCCATATCAGGCACAATGAGGGCGCGCTTGAGCTGCCGATCGGATGGAGGTCGAGCACCATCGCTGTCGCCTTGAGGCAGAAGGAGCAACGTCGGCAACACACCCGGGTTCGGAGACTGCGCCTTCCGGACAGACGCAGCCGCGCGATCGCGTTAGTCGGCCCGCCTGCTCTCCCGCGGAAGGAGGCGCCGGTGCTTGCTGCACTCGAGCTAACGCCGACCTCCGCGTTGTTCAGCTCGACTAGAAGCCGGCGGGTGAGTGTGCCGAGCCGACACCGCCAGCGGTTGCCCTGGAGGCACGCTCCTCTAGCGCGAGGGACGCCCGAGCGTCAGGGGCCTCTGTAGACACCAGCCTACAACCCCCACTGTCGGCCTGGGCGTGCCATACCGGAGCGGCGCCCGGGGTGCCGCGACTCGTACGCGCGCATGTAGCGCCCCGGCGTACGGTCGAGCGCCGGCCGGGATCGGGCGTAAGGCCGTGCCGCCAGGCCATGGCGGCGTGAGTTCTGCCGTGCTTAGACCCGGGCCGACCTCGTGGTCCGGGAAGGCGTCAGCTGGCGCCGTACGCGGCGCGCGTCGCGCCGCAGCTGGCGTTAGCGCGTGGGGCTATCTGTAGGTCTTTTGTTAGCATCAGATGGGTCGTAGAAGTAGGCCTTGATGGTCGCTGGCGATCGGCCGAGCCGGTTGGCGATCTGGGTGATCGAGAGTCCCTCCGACTGCCGGTAGTGCTGTGCGAGCGCCACAGCCCGCCGCCGTTCGGCCACGCGATCCACTGACAGCACCCTAGTCCGTGGAGGTGGTCTTTCCGTCGAGGTGGCAGCGGCGCCCGCGAGCGGTTAGGGCGGGGTGGTCAACCAATCGCTCCAAAGGAGGAGCCATGTGCCCAACCGAGAGGCTGCTCGACGCCGCCGGCCATCGTCGCTCGCCGGTGACGATGCCGGGCTATCACCAGGCCAGGCCGCCAAAAAACAAAGGCCTATGCTTTCCCGCCGACCCGCCAAGAGTCGAAGAGATCGTCGCCGTCATGAGCGCCACCGGCAACGGTGCGGACGGCGCCCGCCTGCGAGCGCTGATCATCGTCCTGTGGCGAGCCGGGCTGCGGATCAGCGAAGCACTCGACCTCGCCGAGACCGACCTCGACCGTTCCCGCGGTGCCGTCGTGGTGCGCGCCGGGAAGGGCGGCCGGCGTCGCGAGGTGGGCATGGACCGCTGGGCGTGGGGTCAGTTGACCTCGTACCTGGAGATTCGCGCGACCCTGCCTGTCGGGGCGCTGTTCTGTGTCATCCACGGCCCCACCGCCGGGAGGCGCTGGGAGGCGTCCGCTGCGCGTAAGCAGCTGCGTCGAACGGCGGAAGCGGCGGGCGTCCGTCGGCGCTTCGCGCCTCATCAGTCGAGGCATGCCCACGCTGTCGAGCTCGCCCACGAGGGCGTCCCGCTGGTGGTCATCCAGCGGCAACTCGGGCATTGCAATTTGGGGGTCACCAGCATCTACCTGCAGGGAATCGACAGCAGCGAGATCATCGAGACGCTCCATTCCCGGCCCGCACCGGTGATCTCAGCGACATCCGGCCTGCGCCCCGCTCGGTAGGAACGGGCTGCTGATCTGCCGTGGCCGTCCGGCGCGGGGCCGGGCGGCCACCCGCCCCCCGTTCATCTCCGAGCGGGTGCGCACGCTCGTTGTCGGGCTTCCCCGCAGGTGGCGAATACGAGGTGCGCGGCCACGCGTGCTTCAAGACTCGCTTTCGTTCTCGCGCGCGCATCACGCCCACGACGTCGTGGCTGGTTGTGTCCGACAGCAGCGACGAGGATTGTCGACGCCGGCGGCGAATCGTTGCTCCTTTGAGGCACGCGCAGTCACGCCGCCGCCCGCTGCCGCACTGATACCTGTGGGCGGTCGCGAGCGCCGACGCGCCGCCCCGCCGGAGGGCGCGGTGCCTATGTAGATGCGCCGTGCGCACCTCAAGGGCTCGCTATCGGGTTGCCCGCAGCGAAAGCGAATCGGCCTGGTCCAGAGGGGCCGAAGGTTCGAAGGCGGCCCGCCAGCCTTGGTGATCCCGAGCTTGACGGGATCACCAAGGTTCGATCCGCACCTCTGATTGCCGCTACGGGATGATCGCGAAGCCCGCCATCAGGCATTTGGACCCGAACAGGTTGACCGCCGCGGTCAGCCCGTCAGGGAAGATCACTGTTACGCCGGTGGGATCGACGACGTCCATCCCCCATCCGCCCTGATTGTTTTCGATCGCTCCGTACGAGGTGCCAGTGCTGGCGCTGACATATGCCACTGCGCGATCAGCCTCGGGCGTGCCGGTATTGAGGAAGTCGGTCGGACTCGTGCCGTGCAAGCCTCCCCCGCCTCCAGTGGTGAGGATCCCCCCGTTCTGGCTCGTTGCGACGAGCAGCTCGGAGAAATCTGTGCCGGTGGTGCCACCCGGATCTGTTGCGTTCTGAACGCACTTGGCGGAGAAGGTCAGCGTGCCGACGCTGAACAACGTCTGTGTCTGGCCGAACGCGAGCTTTACGTTGAACGTGCGCACCTTGCCGGCGGGGAAGAACGCTGACGGCGACGAGCCCTGAAGCAGATCGGAGTTGCTCGCGTGCGCGGCATTGGTGGCGTTAGTCGCGTTCGAGGCGTTCGTGGCGTTCGTGGCGTGATCGGCGTTCGCGGCATGGTCGGCGTTCGCTGCGCTCGGCACCTTCCCAAGCTTCTTGACGTTGACCTGCTTGCCGGTGACCGTGTGGTTGCGCAGCCGGTTGCCCGACAACGAGTTCTTCGCGATCAGCTTGTCGCCTTTGACGAGCTTCGACGCGGCGAGTGCCGTGCCCGAGGCGGCGATGCACAGCGCAATCATCGCAACCACCATCGACGCGGATGGCCGACGACGCAATACCCTCTTCATGGAAACCCCCCAACAGATTCCGGACGCCTAATACGTCCAGTGGTGAGGGCGGGCCTAAACGATCCCCCGACGTGGCGGCGCGTCGAACCGGCAAGGGCCATCTGCCGGTGCAGCACGGTGAGCGGGCACAGGAAACCCGCGCGGCATGGTCACTGCCGCCTAATCCCAGCGTCCGACGTGACGCTCTCCGCGACCTCGTCTACGTTCCCCGCAGCGCACTCCGTGCAATCTCGTTCTGACAGCCGCAATGATCGATCATGCGGCAGTCGGACCTGCGGGTGCGAACTGCTCGTGTTCTTTGCGTGCTCGTCCGCTATGGCCAACATCTCTGGTAGCAGCCGCGGGGTCATGAAACCTCGGACCTATGCCCTCGCCGCGCGCGCAATTGGTGTTGTGTCTGCCTGCGGCACGAGCCGCACTCGCGTGACGCTGGGAAGGCCGATCAGTCTCGCGCAGTTCAACTCGTTGCCAATGGGCGAGTCACAGGCTCAAATCACGAAGCAACTCGGGCTGCCGGAGAGCCGCCAGAAGGTCGCGGGGTTCGGCTTCATACATGACGAACCGAAACAGGGCCGCTGCGTCTACTACCGTCGGCAACATCCCGATACCGGTGATCCGTGGAGCAGCAGCGACACCTTCAGCTTTGCTTTGAGGGCTCGCGGCTCCGATACAAGTGGGCATACATCGCGGCCCGTGCCTGACCGCGCGATCGGGCTTCTGCCATGACGCCGGACTACCCGCTTCGGGCTAAACCCGACAGCAAGCCCATGACGTGCGCACGGCGCATCTGCATGGCATCGCGGCCCAGGCGGGGCGGCGCGCGTGAGCGCTTTCGCCGACAGGCACCGGCGCGACACTGGGCGCCGGCGCTACTGGTGGCCCGCAAAAGCGGCCATGCGGCAAGCGCGATCGCAACAAGCGTCGACCGGTAACGACGGCGTCGCGTCGACCCGCGGCGAGTCGTCGCCGCGATCCACGTGACCCAACGTGTCCGCAAGCAGTCGCCGATGGCATTCGCTTGGGTGTTGGGGTCGTGGCTGCTCCGATTAGGGGGCGGAACTCTGCCGGCAGCGAGGCGGTGCTCCTCGTGCTCCTCAATTGCCAGCGTACGCTCCGGCCGCGTCGACACTCCGCTTCGGGCGGATTGCTTGCCGCGACACGTGGAAGCGCTCAGCGAGGACCGAGCGCCGTGCGAGGGTGAAAGGTTCGTGGATCGACGCGCTCGGGACTGGTCGGCAACGGCACATGGCACGCCCGCCTTTGTCGGCGCGGCGAGTTGCTGCGCCGACTTGGCCGGAACGATGAGGCGCGCGAAGCTTTCGAACGCGCGCTCGCCCTCGCGTGCTCAACGCGGGAGCGGCGCTTCCTCGAGCGACGGATCGCCGAACTGTAGACCGCTCCGGGCAATGGGGCATGACCCAGGCCATTCTCGGCGACGTCTTGCTTCAGGTCTGGTCGAGGTCGTTCACGCGGGCGACCTGCCACTCGACGAATGGCGCCCGCTGATCGAGGCGGCCATGGTCACCGCAGAACCCGACTGTGCAAGCCCTAGGCCGGCGGGACGCGGGATGTTGATGGTCGATCTCCGCCGCGGTCTCAGGCTGCTGGTACGGTTTTTGGCGATGACGACCGCGATCGACGAAGCCGCTGGCCGAGTGGAGGCGAGGTCCAGGTACATGCTGATCTTTCGGGGTGGCGCGGTGTCGCGTGAGAACATTTCGCCATCGGTGCTCCAGGCCCATCTCGAGAAGTGGTACGCGTGGTCGGACGGCCTGACAAGCCAGGGTCGACGCAATGTGGGTAACCCCCTCGATCACCTCGGCAAGACGGTGCGCGGGTCTGAGCGGCTCGTGACTGACGGCCCGTACGCGGAATCGAAGGACCTGGTCACGGGCGCGATGATCATTGAGGCTGCCTCGTTGGACGACGCGGTCGAGGTCGCTCGGGGCTGCCCGACGTACGAGTTCGACGGGACGGTCGAGGTCCGTCCCGTCCAGGGCGAGGGCTGCTGAATCAGCGAGTTGACGTGGAGCCCGGTGCCGAAGTAGCGTCGCAGACCGGGCTCGTCGAGGACCTGTTTCGCGCCGAGTACGCGCATCTGGTGGCGGCGCTGACGCGGATCCTCGGGACCGCGAATCTGCAGCTCGCTGAGGACGTCATCCAAGACGCGTTGGTCAGCGCGATGCAAGCTTGGCGTTTCGGTCCGCCACGCGACCCGAAGGCATGGATCATCCGGGCTGCTCGCAACCGGGCGGTTGACATCATCCGCCACGAACGGCGGGGCGCGGCGTTGCTGCCGGAGCTGGCGAGCGTGACCGCAACGGTCGATACGATCGACGCCGCGCTGTCCCCGGCGTCCGACGCCGCCAACCAGCTAGCGATGATGTTCGCGGTCTGCGACCCGGCGATGACGCCCGAGACGCACGTCACCTTGATCCTGCGTTGGCTGTGCGGGCTGTCGCCCAAGGAGATCGGCCAGGCTTTCCTGGTCGACTCGCAGACGATCGACCGGCGGTTGCATCGCGGCAAGACGCGCCTCGGCGAGCTAGGACATCTCGTGGATGTCGAGCAGCTGCCCGATATCGAGGAGCGGCACGGCTCAGTCCTGCAGGCGCTGTACCTGTCGTTCAGCGAGGGGTATCACGGCAGTAACCCGAGCGAGCCGGTGCGCCCGTTCCTGTGCACCGACGCGCTGCGCTTGACCCGGTTGCTGCTGGAGACGAGCACGACCGTCGATCCCGACGTGTCCGCCCTGACCGCACTCTTCTGCTTCGACCTGGCCCGCCTCTGCACACGGTTGGACGGCGACGGCGTGTTTGTCCCATTGGCGGAGCAGGACCGGGCCAGGTGGGACCGGGGCCTGATCGAGCGGGGGCTCGCCCACCTGGCGGCGTCGGCCGGGGGCGAGCGCATGTCGCGGTGGCACCTGGAGGCCGGTATCGCCTGCGAGCACGCACTGGCGCCATCGGTCCGCGAGACCGACTGGGGCCGGGTGGTCGCGTTCTACGATCTGCTCGCGGCCCAGTCGCCCGGCCCGATCGTGGCGCTGAACCGCGCGCTCGCTGTGTCCGAGCGTGACGGTGTCGAGGAGGGCCGACGCGAACTCGCCGCCGTTGCGGGCGACAAGAAGCTCGCCGGCTACCCGTTCTACTGGGCGGCGCTGGCCGACCTGCAGCGACGGGCGGACCGCCCCGGTGAGGCGCGGTCGAGCTACGAACACGCGATCGCGCTGTCCCGCAGCCGGGCCGAACGCGACGCGTACCTGCGTCGCATCGAGCTTCTCGCGATCCCATAACGGCCGTGTCCGGTTTTGCCGGACGCCGTTCGTCTTCGTGGTGTAGCTCACCCACAACCCAGGAGGACGCACCATGAGCACCATCACGAGAGGTGCCACGCCGGATGTTGTGAAGGATATGTACGAACGCTGGAGCGCGACGTCCGCCGCAGAGCCCGAGATGCCCCTCGACCAGCGGCGGGTAATGGTCGAGGAGTGGCCGCAGGTCACCGCTGAGCCCGGCGGCGTTGACTATGTCGAGGTCGACGCCGGCGGTGTGCCGGCAATGTGGATCGCCCCTAAGGGAGCTGTCGAGGACGGGGTCATCCTCGCGCTTCACGGCGGCGGCTTCGCCACCGGCTCGATGTACACACACCGCAAGCTGTTCGGTCATCTGGCGAAAGCCGTCGGTGTCCGCGTTCTTGCTGTGGACTATCGCCGCTCCCCCGAGCACGTGCGCCCGGCCCCCGTCGAGGACGTCGTCTCCGCCTACGGCTGGCTGCTCGACCAGGGAATCAAGCCCTCGCGCGTGGCGTTCACGGGCGACTCGGCAGGCGGCGGGCTGGTCGTCACGGCCATGCTGCTGGCCCGTGACCAGGGACTGCCGCTGCCGGCTGCTGGCATGCCGCTCTCCCCGTGGTTTGACTACGAGGCGACTGGCGCCTCGCAGGAGACCAACGCCGAGACCGACAAGCTGCTGGGCAAGGAGTTCGTCCCGGCCCTCGCGGGCATGTTCCTGGGCGAGCCCGGCGACCCGCACGACCCCTACGTCAACCCCCTCTACGGGAACATCGCCGGGCTGCCGCCGATGTTCCTGCAAGTCTCCGACGCCGAAACCCTGCTAGACGACAGCCGCTCGTTCACCGAGCACGCCCGTCGCGCCGGCGTCGAGGTGCGCCTCGACGTGTTCCCCGGTCAGCAGCACACCTTCCAGATGGCCGCTGGCCGCTCCGCCATCGCCGACGACGCGATCCGCCGCCTCGCCGACTGGGTCCGGCCCCGCCTGGGACTGTGAGGACGACCATGCGCAAGCTAATCGAATCCACGCTCGTCTCGCTCGACGGAGTCATCGAATCCCCCGACCGGTGGTCGCCGTTCGACCAGGAGGCCGCGCAACTGGCGATGCGTGACCTGGACAACTACGACGCGTTCGTGATGGGCCGTGAGGCCTACGACCGGCTCCGTACGCAGTGGGCGCCCGTCACGGGCAACCCCTACATCGAGAAGATCAACGACATGCCCAAGTACGTCGCCTCCCGATCACTGACCGAGGTGACGTGGAACGCCACGCTCCTGGGGCCTGACATCGTCGGGGCCATCGAGCGGCTCAAAGCCCAACCGGGAAAGGACCTCATCAAGTACGGCACCAGCCGCATCGACGCCACGCTCCTGCGCGCGCATCTCATAGACGAGCTACGGCTATGGATCATGCCCGTCGTGGTCGGCACCGGCCAACGCCTGTTCGAAGACATCGACACGTCCTCGCTGCACTTCACACTCGCCGACGTCCGCAAGCTCGACGGCGGCTCCGCCATCCTCACCTACCTGCCCAGCTAACCACACCGACCAATCGAGTGGGCCCGCTGTTATCGACGCGGGCCCACCCACTGCCTACACCCCAAACACCATCCCGGCGACAGACTCCCGCTTCGGGATGCGAGCGCAAGGGGCCGCGCCACCGGGCGGCTGCCGCTGTGGAAGCAACCGCGCTCAGACCGGCACACTACGACAGGCCCCAGACCCGCATTCGTGTTCGGACGCGCATCTCGTCGCTCGGGGCAGACCGGCATCCGGAGGCAGAGTCGCGCTTCCATGACCGAGCAGGGCTCGGGGGCCGCGCTCACGGAGCGAGCGTCGCGCCCCCGTGCCGCGCAACTCAGGTCTCTGCCCCTGGGCGTGCATACACCTGCTCTCGAAATTTGCGCGCCTCCCGATCCTGGCTGGGGCCACCGCTGCCGCGCACCTGCTTTCACGAAACGAGAGGTGTTTGCGGCCGATGCTCACCGCGACGTCGGCGTCGGCCGCGTAGCCAGACCCGGAGATGGCGAACAGGAGGTGTGTCGTCCCGGCGGGCGAGACACCTCCTTCCCAATGGCACGCAATTGACGGTGCTGCTCCGGCCTTTCCCTTGAGGAAGTCTCGCGGTCCGCCGTCGATCTCGGGCGGAAACTGCTCCGTTTGGCGGGAGGGAGCAGCGGGGCGTGCGCCGCTCGTTCGGCGACGGTGCACCACTGTGGAACGCGTCTGCGAAGAGGGGGCAACCTCGCCCGGTCGGGCCTGGCGTCCAGCGCCGCGGCGCAGAGCTTGTAGAAGCAGACGCTGGTGGAGTCGGTCTGACCGCGGCTCGGGCCGGCATCGAGCTCTCGATCGAGGCGGGGATCGACGCGATCCGCGCGAAGTGTGTGGCGCTGACCGAGTATGCGATCGAGTTGGCGGACACGGCAGTGGCCCCGCTCGGGGTCAGCGTGGATTCGCCCCGGGACCCTGCCCGGCGCGGCAGCCACGTGGCGCTGGTCCACCCGGAAGCGCGCACCCTCACTGCCGCGCTCGCCGCCCGCCAGGTGATCAGCGACTTCGGCGCGCCCGACGTGATCCGCTTCGGGCTGTCGCCTTTGCGTAGCACCTTCGCCGACGTCCTCGCTGGCGTGGGAGCCCTCCGGGCGCTGTTGCTCGAATAGGCCCTTGACTTTGCCCCACAAAGTCCGCTAGGGTTTGCATCACAAACTCTAGTTGGGAGACTGGACTATGACTACACACATCGGACCGTCATCCGGAACCCCCGAGGAGAGCAGGATGGAACCCCGCGAGGCGGCGCGCCTGCTGGCGCAGACCCAGGCCGACGCGCGGCGCTCGCTGGACTTCCGGGCGCCGTGGGTGTCGCTGGTGGCGGCGGTGGTGGCGCTGGCCGGCTTCGGGATCGTGTGGCTAAACGTCCGCAATCAGTACCCCTTCACCGGCCCAAGCCCCGCGTCGCTGGTGTTCTTCTACGGGCTGATCGCACTCCGGATCGCCACCGTCATCTACGCCTACGCGCGAGCGCGGACCGGCATCAGCGGCCACTCGGTGAAGGTGCAGCGCAACGAAGCCGCGGCGATGGGCGCGGCCCTGGTGGTCTGGTATGTGCTGCTGATCGCGATCGTGACCAGCGCCCACCACAGCGCAGGCTTCTACTGGTCGCTTGGCCTGAACGGAACCCTGATCGCGCTCGCCGCCATCTGGGCGGGGCGCTCCGCGATCCACAAGAGCTGGCAACAAGTCGCGCTCGCCGTTGCGGTCGCGCTGATCGCCGCCGTCGGCGCAATTGCCGGCCCCCGAGGCATGTGGCTCGTCAACGGTGTGGGGCTCTGCGTGTTGCTGCTGGCGACCGCGGCGATCGGCACGTGGCAGCGGCGCGGAACTCGGACACACACGGTGCGGACGGGCGCATGACCGCCGAGGCGCTCGACCCGCTGATTCACGTCCCGGCGCGACTCCAGATCATGGCGGCGCTGGCCACCCTGCCCGACGGCGACCAGCTGTCGTTCAAACGCCTCCAGGACATGATCGAGCTAACGCCGGGCAACCTGATCACGCATCTACGCAAACTCGAAGAGGCCAACTACCTCGCGACCAGCAAAACGGGCAGCGGACCGGCCTCGCGGACCTCGGTCGCGCTGACCCACGACGGTCGCCACGCCCTCGAGATCTACGCCACGACACTGCGGGGACTGCTCAACGGAGTCTCAGCAGGCCCCGCAGCCTCGGGCTCGCATCTCGACCGCCACGGTGCTAGTCCGGGCTAATCCGACGCGGGGCGGTGGCGATCACCGCAACGGCCCTGCGTGAGAGTGGCGGAATCCCGAACCAACAGAACTCTAGGCCTCGCGAATAGACGGGAGCGCAATGCTGCTCTCCGCCGTCAGCAGGTTCAGACGAGTCTCGCTTTCAATCCTCGGCGAGCATCTGCGGCCCGGTCACAAAAGACGCGCCTTGCGCGGATAGCGCGCCTGCGCGGTCGCCGGCAGCTCGGTCGGCGCCGCGACCGTGCCGACGTTCGCGCTTGCCGCGCAAAGCTGGTCTGAGCCGCGCGGGACGGCCCGAGACCTGCTCTCGGAATTCGCGGGTCTCTGGATCGGTCTCGAATTGTGGTTGGCGCGTGCCCCGCATTCATGAAGACGCGGTACTTCGGGACGAGGACCGCGACGTCCGACGAGCCGACGTCGCCGAGAGCCTCGCTGGTGGCGAGATGCAGGGAAGGTCCGATCTCAGCCGAGACACCTGTCGGCGGATGAAAGCGAGGCCGCCGATCGATGGGCGAATGGGCGTTCACTGACAGGATCCACGACCTTGACTTTGGCGGTGCGCGGTTGAAAGACTCGGCGCGACAGCAGGCCGCATCGGGGGGCGAGGCTTGCGACGAACAGCCTGGGGAGGCTGGATGAGAGGTGTTGGTCTTGTTGCCATGCGCGCTCTTTGCTTCAGCATCAGTGGACGCACGGGTCGCGCAGGCGGTGGGGTCGGGCATGCGGATCACGGTGCTCACCAGCTCCCGAGTCCTGCTGGTCCAATCGGCCCGCTGAAGACTGCGTGTGCGGTGCCATCGCTGAGGCGCCGGCCGTGTGATCGGGCTTCCCGAAGATTTTTTTTCTTTTCTTCTTCTTCCCTCCGCCTTTCCCCCCCTCTCCGCTCCTCGCCCGCCCCCGGCGCCGCTCCCGCCTCCTCCTGGCCCCACCGGTGCGCGCCCGCCCCGCCCCCCGTCCCCCTGTCGCCGCCCCATCCCCGCCCCGCCCCGCCCGCCCCCCCCCCCCCCCCGCCCCCCCCCCCCCCCCCCCCCCCCCCCCCCCCCCCCCCCCCCCCCCCCCAAGGAATCCGGATGAGTTCAGCTCGGCGGACCGCGCTGATTTTCGGCGTGCTTTACCTCGCGACGTTCGTCTTCTCTATCGCGGGGGTGCTCCTCTACGACCCGGTGCTGCACCCGGCGAAGTTCTTGGCCGGCGCTGGAGGGGACACGCGCGTGCGCCTCGGCGCGGTCTGCGAGGTGCTTCTCATCATCGCGAACATCGGCACGGCACTCGTGGTGTATCCGATCTTCAGACGACAGTACGAGGTCCTCTCCCTCGGATACGTGACCGCCCGTGTCGTGGAATGCACCTTCATCGCGATCGGCATCGTTAGCTACCTTGCGGTCGTCACGTTGCACCAGACGACCGCTGGCGCGGGCGCCGGCTCGCTGCTCAACGACGCGAGAGCGCTCGTTGCGGTTCGCAACTGGACGTTCGTGCTCGGACCCGGCTTCGTCGCCGGCCTCGGGAACGGGCTGATCCTGGGCTACATGATGTACCGGTCCGGCCTCATGCCGCGAGGCCTGGCGATACTGGGGCTCGTCGGAGGCTCTCTCATCTGCATTACGGGGCTCGGGGTGGTGCTCGATGTATTCGCCAGAGGCGGCACGGCGCAGGCCATCGCGACAGTCCCGGAGTTCCTCTGGGAGCTGTCGCTCGGGATCTATCCGATCGTCAAGGGTTTCAAGGCATCTCCGATCCTCGAAGCCAGCGTGTCGACCTCCCGGCCGTAGGTGCGCTGGCGCCTCACAGATGGAGATCACCGCAACCACGCGCCTGCGGCTGCGACTGTTGCAGGCGGACGACCTGCGGGCCTTCGTCGCGTATAGATCGCACCCCGACGTCGCGCGGTACCAGTCATGGGACCCGACGTACGCCATGACCGACGCGGAGGCGTTGCTCGCCGCGCAGGCCGACGTAGCATTCGGCACACCGGGGGCGTGGGTGCAGGTTGCCGCGCTTGATCGGGCCAGCGGCGAGCTCGTCGGCGACTGCGCCGTCCACGTCCTTGCGGACCAGCCGGCGACCGCCAAGGTGGGCGTCACGCTCGCGCCTGAGCGTCAAGGCGCGGGGTTGGCGACCGAGGCTCTCGGCGCGATCGTCTCGGCCCTATTCGAGGATCATCACATGCACCGCGTGTTCGCGCAGGTGGACGATCGCAATACTGCTGTGCAGAAGCTCTTTGGACGCCTCGGTTTCCGCTGCGAGGCGCGTCAGGTTGAGGCAGACTGGTTCAAGGGAGAGTGGACCACGGTGCGCGTGTACGCCATGCTGGAACGTGAGTGGCGGGCTGCTCGTAACTGACGGTCGTCGACAGTCCCTCGGTCCGTGGACTGGAAAGCCTCGCGGTGCACTCCGTGCCATAGAGCGCGTCATAGGCGTCTGCTCGTTCGGTGAGCGAACAGCGAGGCTACGCTGACCGAGTGTCTCTGCTGGGAACGAAGCTGCACCTGCCCTCGCCGCGTCGGCGGCTGGTGCAGCGCGCTGGCATCACCGATCAGCTGAATGTGGGTGCCGCTGAGGGGGCGAGGCTGGTCTTGGTCGCGGCGCCGGCCGGATTCGGTAAGACGACACTTCTGGTGCAGTGGTTGGCGGCGGAGGCGTCACAGCACAGAGTCGCCTGGTTGGCTCTCGATTCAGGCGACGCCGACATCGGAATGTTTCTGACTGACCTGGTGGCCGCGATTCAGACCGCCGAGCCACAGGCGGGTGTCGACGCGCTCGCGTTGCTGGAGGCCGGTGGAACAGTGCAAACAAACGACGTCCTGGTCAGCCTGATCAACGATCTCGACGTCCTGGCCGGGCCGATGATCGTGGCGCTCGACGACTACCACGTCATCGATGGGGCCGCCGTCCATGAGGCGGTGACGTTTCTCCTGGACAACCTGCCTCCGCAGGTCACGCTGGCGATGACCACGCGTGCCGACCCGCCGCTCTCGCTGTCCCGTCTGCGTGGTCGGGGCGAGCTCGTGGAGGTGCGGGCCGCGGACCTCAGGTTCACCACCGACGAGGCGGAGGTGTTCCTCAACGAAGTGATGGGGCTGCAGCTGGAGCCCGCGCTGGTCGCTTCACTCGAAGCGCGCACCGAGGGGTGGGCCGCGGGGCTGCAACTGGCCGCGCTGTCGGCCCGGGCCCATACCGGCGCCGCCGGCGGGTCTGGAGACGTCGCTGGGTTCGTCGAGGCCTTCTCTGGAAGCCACCGGTTCGTCCTTGACTATCTCGTTGAGGAGGTTCTTGGCCAGCAGCCGGACGAGGCGCGCGTATTCCTGCTCGACACCTCCGTGCTCGACGAGATGACCGGCGGGCTGTGCGACGCACTGACTGGTCGCTCCGACGGTCAGGCGATGCTTGAGACCCTTGAGCGCGGGAATCTGTTCGTCGTCGCGCTCGACGACGAGCGCCGGTGGTACCGCTACCACCACCTGTTTGCCGACGCTTTGCGTGTCCGTCTGGCTGCCCGGCATGCCGACCGGGTCAGTGAGCTGCACGCCGCAGCCGGGCGGTGGCTCGCCGAGAACGGGCTGCTGGGCGATGCCGTACGGCATGCGATCGCGAGCGGCGACCACGAACACGCCGCCGATCTCGTCGAGCTCACACTGGCGGACATGCGCCGACGACGCCAGGACCGCACCCTTCGCGACTGGCTGGTCGCGCTGCCTGACGACGTAGTGCGCCGCCGGCCGCTGCTCGCGATGTTTATGGGTTGGAGCCGGCTCTCGGAGGGTGACTCTGAGGGGGTCGAAGCCTGGCTCGACGCCGCCGAGGCCGGTCTGGACACGGCGCCGCAATTGACGGCTCCGGCGGCTGGCGCACTGGCCCAGGCTGCCCGGGACCGCGAGGCAGAGGTCCGTTCCCTGCCAGCCATGATCGCCGTCTACCGCGCATCGGTGGCCCAGGCCCGGGGCGACGTCAAGGGCACCGTCGCGCACGCGCGCCGGGCACTGGGGCTGGCCGGACCGGAGGACCACTTCCCGCGCGGTGCCGCCGCGGGCTTCCTAGGCCTGGCGGCCTGGGCCGCCGGCGACCCGGGAACCGCCGTGGACACGTTCACCGAGGCGGTCGCCAGCCTGCACGCGGCCGGCATGGTCGCGGACGAGCTCGGTGGGACCGTCGTCCTGGCGAACCTGTGGCTGGCACGAGGACGTCCCGACGAGGCGCGGCGGCTCTACGAGCGCGCGCTGGCCGCGGCCGAGAGCTATCCCGGCCCGGTGCTCTCCACCACCGGCGATTTGAACGTCGGCCTCGCCGACGTCCTACGCGAGCAGGGCAACCTCGATGCGGCCGCGGAGCACCTCGAGGTCGCGCGCGAGCTCGGCGACCGGGCGTCGCTGCTGGAGAATCGGCACCGCTGGTACACAGCGAACGCTGCGTTGCTGCAGGCGAGAGGCGACCCTGACGGCGCGATCGCGATGCTCGACCAGGCCGAGCCGCTGTTCCTGCACGGCTACTTCCCGGACGTGCGGCCGATCGCCGTGACCAGGGCGCGGGTGTGGATCGTCCAGGGCCGCCTCGATGACGCGCGGGCGTGGGCACGGGAGCGCGGGGTTGCGCCGACCGATGCCCCGACCTTCCTGGCCGAGTACGACCTGCTCACGCTCGCCCGGCTGCTGATCGCCGAGGGTGACCCACGCGACGCGCTCGACCTGCTTGATCGAGTTCTCGATGCGGCGCAGGCGGCAGGCCGCGACGGCACCCTGGTGGAGGCGGGCATACTCCGGGCGCTCGCACACCACGCGAACGGCGAAGCCGACTCGGCGGCGACCGACCTGTCCGCCGCTCTCACCGAAGGGGTGCCGGCCGGCTACCGGCGGCTGTTCCTCGATGAGGGACAGCCGATGGTGGAGTTGCTCGCCCAGGTCGCCCGCGCCGCGGAACTCGAGGTGCGGACGCACGCCGAGCATCTGCTGGCCGCCTCACAGAGACCGCCGGCGCCAGCGCCCACCGCAGTCGTCGCTGACGACGAGCTGAGCGAGCGCGAGCGCGAGGTGCTGCGCCTGCTAGCGACCGAGCTCAGCGGGCCCGAGATCGCGAGGCACCTGTACATCTCGGTGAACACGCTACGCACCCACACCAAGCACATCTTCAGCAAGCTCGACGTGAACACCCGCCGCGCCGCTGTCCGTCGAGCCGCGGACCTTGGCGGTCTCTGACCGCTCCGCGGCCGAATCACCACCCTCAATCACATCATCGTGTGATGTGCGCTCACCACATCGGTTCCTAAGTTGTCGACATCGCCGGACACCCCGCCCGGCACCGACACCAAAGGAGTCCGACGTGAGCACCACCACCAACCGCCGCACCGCGACCGCCGGTCTCTGCGCCGCCGCCGCCGGCGCCATCTTCATCGGCGTCCAGATCAACCACCCGCCGGCCGACGTCGCGCACCTCGTCACCAGCGAGATGACGATCCGCATGACCGCGAAGGTTCTGTTCTCCGCCCTGGCGCTGGTCGGCCTGGCCGGCATGTTCGTCCGCAATCGCCACCAGTTCGGCCGCCTCGGCCGCGTCGGCTACTCGCTGTTGAGCGTCGGCTTCCTCGCGATGCTCGTCCAGGAATGCATCATCGGCTACTACCTCCCGACCATCGCCCACTCGAAGCCCGTCTATGTTCAGCACGTCCTCAACGGGGCGATGGCTCATGGCGCGAGCAGCGGCATCGGCGCCATGCAGGGCCTGTTCCTGATCGCGGGCATGGGTTACTCGCTCGGCGGTCTGCTGTTCGGGATCGCGCTGTTCCGCGCCGACGTGCTGGCCCGCTGGGCCTCCGCGCTGTTCGCCTACGGCACGATCTCCGCGCTCGCGCTGGCCGCCGTGCCGCTGTCGTTCAGCCGCCCGTTCGCAGTGCCCACCGGCGTTGCGCTGATCGGCCTCGGCGTCTCGCTGTGGCGGGAGGAGCACCGGCAGGCCGACACCGTCGGTGCTCCCGCCACGATGCTGGTCGCGGAGGCGGCGACCCGGTGAGCGACTCGCCCCCGCTCGTGCCGTTCCCGGCACCTGGCCTGGCACCGCCGTGCCGGGCCGGGTGCCGCCGTGCCGGGCCGGGTGCCGCCGTGGTTCTCGGCCTCGCCACCGTCGCCGCCCCGCACTCCAACAAGTCCTCAACCCAAGCACTCTCATGAACACCGCCCCCAAGACATACGCGATCAGCGTCGACGGCCACCTTGACGACCACTGGTCGGCCTGGCTTGGCGAGCTCGACATGACCCGCACCGACGACGGCACGACCACCTTCACCGCCTTGATCGCCGACCAAGCGCAGCTCCACGGCGTGCTCGCCGGGCTGCGCGACATCGGCGCCGTCATCACCGAACTCCGAACCATCGGCGCGCCCGTCTCAACTGCGAAGCCGTCGTAAACCGCGGCCTGTTCGTCGCCGTGACTTACGGCCGAGGCGTTCTAGAAATTCGCGACTGCGGCCGCGCCTCGGCACGGCACGACCGACCCAGAGGCTCGCAAGAATCGGAGAGCAGGTCCGACCTCGACGAGCGACCCAGACCCCTATGTGCGGCAAGCGCGTCTCAGCCGTCATCGATGCCATGAAGCGGCGGCGGGCCCCGAGATCCGCGCAAACCAGGTGCATGACCTGCGTGGCCGAGATGCGCGCGCTGGCCTGGAAGCGAGTCTCCGCGCCGACGAGACCCAGCGGCATATACGGTTTGAGCGCCCGGTTCTGCTCAGCCAGAAACGAGCAGTCGGACGTGATCGGTGCTCGTAGCCCGATCCGGCTGTCTTGGCGGTCGCCCGGTGACTTCTGCTTTCAGACTTCGACGTGTTTGCTGACCTGCACGGCCGCGGCTAACGAGGCCCCACTTCGCCGCCGGCCGCCAAGGCGTCCCGTACATGCCGTAGTGCGTCCTTCCCGCGCGATGCGGGGCTATCCGCGCTGGCTCCAGGATGCCCCTGCGACTCCGGATGCAGGGCTTGGTGGCGGCATATCGATCGGCCTGCTGCTGCCGACGCCTACAGCAGATCCTCGTTCGCTACGTCCGGAGCGGTCTACGTGGCAGCTTCTCGTACCGTACCTGTGATGCCGTCGGGTCTGAGGAGATGCTATGTGGTCCCAGCAGAGATCGCTTGCGGGGTCGTCGCAGCACCCATCTTCGTGAGTGCGTTCACCGCGATCGGGGTGAGGCGGGCCGGCTACGACTGGCGGCGTCACGCGGTGAGCTCGCTCGGAGACGGTCCCGAGGGCTGGCTGCAGCGTGCCAACTTCGTGGTCACGGGCGGGCTGCACTGCTTCGCCGCGCGTGGTCTTGCGCGGAGTCCGAGGCGGACCGTAGGGCCACGTGTGGTTCCGGCGCTGGTCTTCGTGTCAGGGGTTGGACTCATCGGCTCCGGGCTGTTCGTGACCGACCCCGTTGCCGGGTTTCCGCCGTCATCGCATGATCGCGATGGTGGGTGCAGCGCACCGGCACGCGTTGCACCAACTCGCGAAGGAAAGCTGCATAACCTCTGCGCAATCCCCATCTTCGCCGGCATACCCGCGGCGGCCCTGGCCGGCGCCGGTTCTGCCGCGCGGAGGCAGGAGTATCGCTGGGCTTCCTATTCGGCTGGATCAGCCGTTGTAATGGTTGGGACGTTCGTGCTCTTCGGTGCAGCGTTCGGTGGTGCGCGGCGTCTTGCAGGGTGGGGCGGCATCTTCCAGCGCATCTCGGTCGCGACCGGCTTCGGATGGCTGAGCGCGCTATCGCTGCGCGCTCTGGCCTCGTCCCTTCACGCTTGAACTCTCGCCAACTGTTCTCTGCTGGATTTGCCCTCGCCGCGCCGCGTACCTGTGAGCACGGGCAGCCTCGCCCTGCGCGGATCTCGCGCACGTCGCAGCTCGATCCTCGCCGCGACCCGGATGCCCGGCGATGGGCGCCCCTTCCGCGCTTAGGAGCACTTGGTGCTTGGCGGCGGTTGGTTACGCGTATGTCGCGGAAGCGGGTCTGCGCGTGGAGCGTCGCACGCGAGGATCACGGTTGATCGCGAACTTCGGTTGTGCTTATGCCGGTGATTGATCCGTCTTGATGAGGAATACCGGGATCCCGGGGGCGACACGGACAAAGTCTGAAAGAGGGGCGTTTCGGTCGACCGGGATGTGCGGGCGGGCGCCTGGCGCCACTGCTAGGTACTGACGGAGGATCGCTGGTCGCCGATCGACGGGCACGTCCTCGAGCCTGACAACCTCCTTCTTGCCGTGGCGAAGAATTGCTCGACCTCCAGCCGCCCGGACATTGCGCACCCAGTTCGCGCGTTCGCCGAGCATTGCTACCAGGTACCGCTGGCCTTCATGTTCGGTAATCACCACCGGAAAGGAGATCTCTCGCCCGCTGCGACGTCCTCTCACCTGGAGGGCGGCAGCGCGACTCGGCCAGATTCCCGCGCCGAACGCGACCGCCGAGGCCCGGTTTTGCAGTCGCGCCCATGCATTCGGTCTGCGCCCCTGGTACAGCCACCGCAGATAATCGTTGTATCGCCTCATCTGATCTGCGTCGGGACTCTACGTTGCCATCTGAGACCGGTGGCCCGCGTCCTACCGGCGACATCTGGCTTCGGGGCCAGCCATGCGCAGCTGCGGTCCCTGTGAACCCGGGATCTGGCGATCAATCATGCGGAGTCCCTGCCACAAGCGCCGTGTAGCCTGTAGGCGGCGAGGCGCATCACGCGAAGTAAGCAGGACGCGACCAGGAGGACCACCCCGCTCCCGCATCTCGCCATTTCCTCTGCAGAAGTCTCAGTCGGAGCCCGCCGCGCTGCCGGATTCACGAACGAGCAGTCACGTCGTCGGCCGAGATGGCCAGCCTCCTGGCTTCCGCTCTGGGCCGCCAGCCAACCGAAGCAGCAGCGCCGGCCACGTGGCTGCAGCGGCGACGATGGAGAAGTCGGCCGTCGGCGCCGAGGGCTTCCGCTTCGGCAGGATCGTTTGCTGGGGAGCTGCTAGCACGCAGACCTCGGATGCCTGGTTCCGCGCGCATAGGAGGTCTCGCCACGTCCTGCGTGTCGGGCCTGAGGTGTGACGAAAGCGGGTGGCGAGCGACGCCCGCCGCAATGGAATGCCCAGACGTCAGGTGTATCGCCGCTGAGGCCGTTGGAGCCCGGCGGCGATTTCGGTCGACCAGCCTCCGATCGCGGTGTCGTAATCGGCGTCAAACGCGTCGAGCCGGCTTTCACCCGCCCTGCTCAGGGCGGTGAGCTCGTACGTCACGCGCACCCGCGTGGAGTGTTCGCCCGATCCAACAGCGTCGACCGCGACAGTGCCAGCCGTCATCCCCTGGATAACCCGTGCGTAGCGGACGTTCTTAGGGCCGTGGTCGACCATGATCCACGTCGTCTGATTGTCTCCGTGCCCAGTCGTGAAGACCGCTCCGGGTCCTTCGCGGCGGTCAGCCTCCGGATATTGCGGGTCCCAACCATCGGCCCATCGGCGCTCCCCCTTCGGCGTGAAGAGTTCCATGGCCTGCTCGGGCGGAAGATCGACGGTGATCTCCGTGGCGCGATAAACAGTTCTACTCATGTGCAGAATCGTGCCGACCAAATCAGGCAGCAGGGGTCGCGGCGGGGAGACCCACCTCCCAGCAGGTCGCTGCGAGTGCGACCTGCCGGAGTCGCCGGACCCGAGATCCCGCTGACCGCCCGACTGTCCGCGCACTTCGAGACTCTCGGCGCGGCGAGTGAGATACCCGTCGCATGAGACAGCAGGAGCGCTACGACCCGGTCACGAGAACGGCTGCTGCGCCCGGCCTTTCCCGGGCGGCCGGGGCGCCGCCCGGGAAGGCGAGGGGGCAGTGCCTTACTCGTACTGGACCGCACGGAGGACGTTGAGCCGGGCGGCGCGTCGTGCCGGGAGCACGGCGGCGGCGGTGCCGGCGAGAACGGCAACCCATAGGAACACGACGAGCTGCGTCACCGGTAGGTGGAAGCCGATCCCGTAGTTGGCGAGCCCGCGGGTCGCCAGGGCGGCGAGGAACACGCCGAGCGGGAGGCCGAGGGCGGCGCCGATCATGGCGGTGATGACGCTTTCGTGGCGGATCATTCGCCGCGTCTGCTGGCGTGAGAGCCCGATCGCGCGGAGCATGCCGAGCTCTCGGGTGCGTTCGAACACGGCCAGCACGAGCGTGTTGACCATGCCGAACATGCTGACGATCACGGACAGAGCGAGCATGACGTAGAACAGGTCGAGGATCTGGTTGACGCTCGCGCCCTGCGCCTTTATCCATGCTGGCGTGGTCTGGATCGTGGTGTCGGGGTAGTCAGCGAGTGCGTGTTGGAGCCTGGCTGTGGTGGCCGAGTTCGCGCCGCCGCTGACGTCGACGAGGACCTCCTGGTCCTGGGGTTGCGGGAAGGTCCGATCGAATGCATGCTCGGAAATGACGACGTTGGGGAGCAGCGGATCGGCCCGCGGCAGCCGGTAGGTCGCCCTGACGACGAACCGGCGGGTGTTGCCGGCCGAGGTCTGGAGCGTGATCGGGCTGCCGATCGCGAGGTGATGGCTCGCGGCGTAGCTCGAGTCGACGAGCGCGCCCCCGTTTCCGAGATTGCGGACGGCCCCGTCGGTACCTTGCTTCCAGGTGAAGTGGAACACCTGGGCGATCGTCGCCGGGTCGACCGCTCCGACGCCGGTGGTGCTACCCAAGGCGCGGGCGCGGTCGGCGCGGATGCTAGAGATGACCGTCACTCCGTGCATGCCCTGAAGTGCGCTCGCCGCCTGCGGCGAGAAGAACTTCGAGCCGTTGGTGCTGGGCGCGAGCACGTAGTCCGCCTTGACCTGCTTGTGCAGCGCGTCGGTGAGGGAGGCGCGAGCGCCGGCACCGAGGGTGGCGACGAACGCGACGAACGCGAGCCCGATCATCAGTGCGGCTGCGGTCGCGGCGGTCCGAGCGGGGCTGCGAACCGCGTTGGCCGAGGCCAGACGGCCGGCGCTGCCGCCGAGGCGACGCGCCGGATATCCCACAACGCGCGCGATCGGCCGCACCAGCGCGGCGGACACGAGCGCGGTGCCGATGAACAGCAGCATCGTGCCGAGGCCCAGCTGCAACATTGCCGAGGAGACGCCGCCGGTGGCGAGCATCCCGTTGACGACCAGTCCGACGCCGAGCAGCAGCACCACGCCCGCGATGACCGCCCGCCGGCGCGTGAGCCGCGAGCTCACAGCCGCGGCGCCCTCGCCGACCGCCGAGATCGGCGCCACGCGCGTCGCGCGGATCGCCGGGAACACGCCGGCGAACAGCGTCACGAGCGTCCCCACGAGCAGCGAGACGACGATCGTCCGGGTCGCGAACACGGTCCCGGCCTGGGGCAGGCCGACACCGACCGCGACGAACAACGCGTTCAACCCCTTGGCCAACAGCAGGCCGAAGAACAGCCCCGCGAGCGACGCGAGCACGCCGATCACGAGGCCCTCGAGCAGCACCGAGCGCAGCACCTGCCGCCGAGAGGCGCCGATCGTCCGCAGCGTCGCGAGCTCGCGGGTGCGCTGCGCGACCGTGATCGAGATCGTGTTGAAGATCACGAACGCGCCTACGAACAATGCGACCCCCGCGAACACGAGCAGGATGTTGGCGATCACGCTCGTGCCCTTGGCCACCGACCTGGCGCTATCGCGAACCTGCACCCGCGCGGTTCGTACCTGCACGGTGGACGGCAAAAGCGGTCGGATCTCCGCCGCCACACGAGCCTCGGACACGCCTGGCTTGGCCGCGACCGAGATCTCATCGAACCCGGGCTGATCAAGGATCGCGCGGGCGGTGGGCACGTCGAAGATCGCCATCGTCGCGCCGCCGATCGAGATCCCGCCGATCTTGCCGATCCCGACAATCGTGTAATAGGCGAACCGGCTTGCGCCCTTCGCCCCGATCGTCTCGCCGAGCCGGTAGTGATCGTCGGCGGCGGTGCCGCTGTCGATCACGACCTGATGCGGACCTTCGGCCCAGTGACCGGATACGAGCGTGATCGGATTGAAGCGCGTGGCGCCCGGGTCGACGCCGAAGCCGAAGGTCGGCGCGCCCCCGCTCGAGATCGACTTCCCGTCATGGCCGACCAGCTGCACGGTGTCGAACAGGTACGCGCCGGAGGCCGCCGACACATCCGGGAGCGCGCGTACCCTGGTCAGGACCGAGGCGGGCACGCTCGGGCTGCTGGTCGAGCCGTTGATCGTCTGCTTTGCCGTGATGATCGCGCTGCTGTTGCGAAACGCGGAGCCGAACGCCGTCGTGAACGCCTTCTGGACGGTGTCGGTGAGCACGTAGGTGCCGCTGATCATCGCCACGCCGAGCAGGATCGCCAGGCCGGTGAGGATCGAGCGGGAGCGCGCCGCTCGAGAGCTGCCTGCGCGTTTCGGACTGGCACCAGCCTTGGCTGGATGCCCCTCGGAGCTTGAAACGAGGTCTCGTCGCGGTCGGCGCCCGCCCGGACCGCACGAGTCCGTGTTAGGCCCATCGCGACTCGCCTCACGACCGATCCGGTCCAGCCGAATCCGGCGCGGGCCGTCGGGCGGTCGGCGCGTCGCACATCCTGGCGACCCCCTGACTTGGCCCCAAACCGTTGTGGGGGCGGCGCCTACGTCGGCGCGGCAGTCGCTCGCCGACCGCACAAAAGGGCGGGGCGGCCTTGTCAGCCCGCGCTACAGGGTTACGCGGCGGCAGCCGCCAGGGCCGGCGCGAGGACCGAGCGCAGCGACGCAGTCAGTCCACGCCGCTCGTCCTCCTCGACTCGCTCCAGCGCCATCGCGGTCGGAGGGATGTCCAGCGACACGAGAAGGTCGCCGAGTCCCGCACGGCGAACGCTGAAGCCGGCGCGTTCAAAGACGCGACGCATCGCCGTGTTGCTGGCCTCGACCTCGGCGACGAAGCGATCAATTCCGCGCTCCGCGGCGATCTCAGTCAGTTGCTCTAGGAGCTGCGTCGCGATCCCACGGCCTTGGAGTTCGTCCGCGACCGTAAACGCTATCTCTGCGACTCCCGGCTCGGGCAATCTGTCATAGCTTCCGCACGCGACGACACGATCTGCTTGCCACGCCGCAAGCGCAACTCGGTCCTCGCCGTCGGCCTCCGCATCCAACCCGGCCGGGAAGTCGGTTCGTACGAAGCCGTGGAAACGGTTGTACAAGCTCTCCTGCGAGAGCTCGTCGTAGAAGGACTTGAGGTCCTCGTAGTCATCGGGCGTCGGCGTGTGAAGCCGCAGCGTGCTGCCGTCTCGCAACACCAAGTCTCGGCCCATGACAGAGCCGCTGCCACTATCGGGGGTTGTTCCGGGCTTGTCGGGGCGTGTATTGAGTTGCCCCTCGTCAAGCGCGTGCGTCATCTGTCTATCCCTCCGCGAAAGGGGTCGGTCTCGGTCGAGACCGCTCCGGTGATCCGGTCGAATTGCAAGCCGGCGCAGGTCATCAGGCGGCGATCGACTCGGGCATGCGGTCATGCGGGAGCACTGCCGGCGCTGGAAACCGCGCAGCTTTGGCGCCGCCGGCGCCCGTCAGGCGATCATGGAAGCGGGCGAGGTCGATGATCTGGAGGGCGTGCTCGCCGGCGGCAGCGACCTGGCCGTCTTCCCGAGTGACAACGACGCTGAAATGCACCGACCGGCCATTGATGACAGTGGCGCGGGCTTCTGCGAGCAGCGCTGTACCCGGAATGGCGGCAGACATGTGGTGCATATTGATCATGGTTCCGACGGTTGCCTCGCCGGGTCCCAGGTAGGGGTAGACCGCCGCCATGCACGGCGCTTCCATAAGGCCAACCATGAAGCCGGTCGCGAACACCGGCTGGCCGCGACGAAATTCGGCCAGGGCCGGAAGCAGGTCCGGCACGGTCTGGTTGAGCGGCACGACGTACCGGAGGACGTGCGGCGCTCCGAGCTGCAGACCTGGCCTCATCGCCCGTGATCCCCAGCCGGCGGCGCGTTCGTCATAGCCAGCGGCCCGAACCCGCGCGACCGGGTGACTGTCAATCTTTGCCTCATGTGACTTCCACGCCCGGTCGTAGCGTCGCTATCTTTACTCCGAGCGGTCGGCCCGTGCCAGGTGCAGCGCAGGCGCCCGTCGGGGCGCGTTGACCAGCGCATGGAGAGGGGGCGGTCAGCTTGCGGGTCGCTGCCGGCGCGTTCACCTGCAGGGCGGCGCGCGTGCGCTGGTCCGTAGACGCGATCGCGTTGGTCATGGATGTGCATGGCCGGAACGATCGCCCGCTTGTGGGACGTTTGCTAGGGGGTAGCGACCCTGGTCTTTTCTGTTGCGAACGCACCAGGGTTCTGCGCGGTCGGCGATCGCGAGCTCTCTTTCGAGCCACGCGCCCAGGTCGTTGCTGAAGGGTGTTTTGGTGCTGGGCTTGAGCGCGCGGGCAGCCTGCAGGCTGGTCTTCGTCTCGGCGGCCAGCCGCCTGCACCGCCGGCCCGCCACCGCCGTCGGACGCCCATGGCAGGTAGCTTCGCTCCGCGCAGTCCGGCGCGGCCTGGCCGGCGGCTCGCTGGCGCCTTGCGCGGCGCCGGCGAGCCGGTCGATACGGTCGCCTGCTCGCCGCGGAAGAGCTGACCGCTACCCGGCTTGGCCGATCGGACCTTCAGCGAGGAGCAGCCGATGTCGGGTGAGGGGGTTCAGCGGCGGGGTGCGGAGCGGGCTACGCGGCCCAGAACTCCAGCTCGCCGTGCTGGTCGAGTTGAAACTCGCAGACCTCGATCGCCTGCTCGTTGCGCATGCGCCACAGGTGAAGCGCCGGGGCGGACCAGTACTGTCCGTAGCGTTCGGCGCTCACCGTGCACAACACGGCCACGCGGTCGCGGTCGGCGAGCATCTCCACAACCTTGATGTGGAAGGTGTCGCTCGAGAGCTGCCTGCGCTTGGCCAGCAGCCCGAGCACGTGCTCACGTCCGTGATAGTCGCCCGATAGCGGGGCGCGGCCCGGGACGCGCCAGGTGATGTCCTCCGCGAGCAGCGCGCGCACCGCGACGGTGTCATGGTTGGCGAGCGCGTCATACCCGCGTCGCAAAAGCTCTGCGTTCGGTTCTGCCATGGTTCGCTCTCCTGGCGTGTCGGCCCCAGGGTCGCTGATTGCCCGGGGGTTCGCTAGGGGGTAGCGACCCTGGTCTTTTCCTCGCCGAGCGCGCCGGGGAGCCCTGCGCGTCCGGCGATCCCGAGCTTCGCGTACGCGCGCGCGAGGTGCCCCTCGACCGTCTTCAGCGTGACGTACAGCGCCTGGGCGATCTCGCGGTTGGTCTGCCCCTCGGCGGCCAGCCGCGCGACCCGCAGCTCGCCGGGGGTGAGCGCCTCGACCCCGGTGCGCCACTCGCGCCGCGGCCGAGCGCCCGTGGCGTTCAGCTCCTCGCGCACGCGCGCGGCGAGCGGACGGGCGCCGCAACGGGCGGCGAGGTCAAGCGCTGCGGCGAGCGGCTCGCGCGCGTCGGCGCGAGAGCCGGCGCGGCGCAGCGCAGCCCCGAGCTCGCCCAGCGAGCGGGCGCGTTCGAGCAGCGCCGGCGAGCCCTCCAACACCGCCACCGACTCACGTAGCAGCCCCAGCCCACGCGGACCGCCCTCGGCCAGCCCGGCCACGCGCGAGGCGATCCCCAGCGCCCGCGGCGTCCCGGTCGCGCGCATGTCGTCGAGCTCCGCGTGCGCCAGCGCGCGGGCGCCGTCGCGCTCACCGAGGGCCAGCAGCGCCAGTGCTGCGCCCGGGCGGGCGTTCAGCCAGGCGACGTTGTCGTGAACCTCGACGCCCCACACCTCGGGGCTGAACATCGCCGCGCAGGCCTGGAAGTCCGACAGCGCCTCCGCCGCTCGGCCCTGCGCCAGCCGCAGCCGCCCCCGCGCCGCGGGGATAAACACCGTAGCCAGGCCCGGCGCCCATCCCTCCTCGGGAAGCAGCCCCAGCAGCTCCCACGCCTCCTCCAGCTCACCGGCCTCGATCGCGACCTCGGCGAGGATGGTCGCCACGAACGGAACGCCCGGCGCGAAATCCCCTTCGCGCATCACGCGCAGCGCGACCCGGGCCGCGGCGTCGGCCTCCGGCAGCGCCCCCAGGCGCAGCTTGAGCAAGCCGAGCGTGCTGTACGCGGTTCCGAGGCCGGTCGTGCTGCCCGACCGATGCACCTCGGCGAGCATTGGCCCCAACGCCACCTCGACCGCGTCGAGGCTTTCATCGAGAACGAGGATCCAGAGCAGGGCGCCGCGCGTGGTCCAGTTCTCAGCCGCCGGCTCCGCCCGCGCGAGCGCGCGCTCAAGCAGCGGCGCGATCTCACCCGCCGGCCGGCCCGCGAACCCCATCGCCAGGCCGCGCCCAACCTCAAACGCCTCCGCCGCCGCCCCCGCCAGCGGCCGCGAAGCGAGCCGCTCGAGCACCGGCGCGACCCGTGACGCGCGGCGCGGGTCATACAGCCCGGCGACCACTAACGCTCCCTCCAACCGCGCGGCCAGCGCCTCATCCGCCTCGCCGAGCTCGCCCAGCGCCCGCTCGAGCACGTCGCACGCCTCGACGTATAGAGACAACTCCGCGTAGACGTTGGCCATCTCGAGCGCGATCTCCGCCCGCTCGCGCGGATCGCTCGTCAACGACCGCGCCTGCTCCAGCAGCGCGCACGCCGCCTCCCGCCCCGCGATGGCCTCCGCGCGGGCCGCCTCCCGCAAACACTCAACCCGCTGATCAGGCGGGGGCGGCTCGGCCAGCGCGCGCGCGAACAACCCCGCAGCCGCCTGCGGCGCACCAGTCTCGATCGCCGCGCGCGCCGCCTCCCGCAACCGCGCCAGCACCCACAAGTCCCCCGCCGGGCGCAACTGCAGCAGGTGAGCGGCCACCCGCCCGGGCGACGCACCATCCTCAAACAACAGCCGCGCGGCGAGGCGATGCGCCCCATCCCGCTCATCGCTCCCCAGCGACGCCTCCACCGCCTGGCGCACGATCGGATGCAAAAATCGCGGCGGATCGTCCGACTCCAGCACCTCAAGCCGAACCAGCCCCGCCGCCAAACCCAACGCGTCCTCGACCTCAACGCCGGCGACCGCCGCCGCGTGCCGCAGCTCACAGCCATCGCCGAGCACCGCCACGGCCTGGGCCAGAGAAAGCGCCTCGGGTCCCAGGCCCCGAACGCGCACAGTCACATGCCGCCGCACCGCCTCGGCCCCGCCCAACCCCACCGCGTCCGGATCGAGCCCGGCCAGCCCCCCGTGCGCGAGCTCGGCCGCCCGCACCGCCTCGCGCACATAAAACGGGTTGCCTCCGCTGACCCGCTTCACCGCCGCGCACACCTCCTCGCTCACCCCACCCCCCGCCCCCTCACCCACGAGCGCCGAAACCCCAGCCAGCGACAAAAGCCTCGGCCGCAGCACCACCGACGCCTCCCCCCGCACCCGCAAGAGCGGCGGCTCATCACACGCCGGCTCTCCCGGACGCAACGCGACCAACAACCCCACCCCCAGCCCCTCCACCCGCGCCGCGATGTACGCCAGCCAGCGCAGCGACGACTCATCCGCCCAATGCGCGTCATCGACCGCGATCAACAACCGCCCGCCGGCCGCGAGGTTCACCGCCAGCCAATACAGCCCATGCAGCACCGCAAACGATGCGTCATCGGCCAACGCCCCACCAGCCTCCCCGGAGAACAGCCGCCACGCCGCGCCAGCCGGACCCGCCAGCACCTCTCCGCGCTCAGCGCCATCCAACCGCGCCACGCGCAGCTCAAACAGCTGACGCACCACACCAAACGCAAACCCCGCCTCCAACTCCGAACCCCGCGCACGCAAAACCTCCCAGCCAAGCTCCCCTGCCCGCCGACACGCGACATCCACAAGCGCCGTCTTGCCGATCCCTGCCCCGCCCTCCACGAGAACAACACCGCCCCCATCCAGCAGCCGCTCGAGCGCCGCGAGCTCACCCTCACGCTCAAGCAATCCCGCCCCACCACCATCAATCCGCGCGTTGGACAATCGAGAGATCTTCATAGCTCCGCTCCCACGAGGACCGGTCCGAAAAGGCACCCACGGACACCAACAACCAGCCGGATGCCCCGACGCCACCCACAGTCTGCCACGGTCCAGCAACACCCTCAACAGCGCCGGCGCGATCGGTCACCTCCCCGACCCGGCGTCCGGCGCACACGCCGAACGGTCGGCGCGCCGATGTTGCCGGCGCATCGCAGCCGTCCGCTCGCCGCCAAACAAGTCCCATATCCGCACAACGACGTGATCCATCGCGCGCTCGCGATCCGGGTCCCAGATGAGGTGAGCCGCCTGCGTCACGCTCGGACCTACGACACGGACGAACGCGCGGATCGGCTACGAGGCGCGAGTCCTATGGCGACGGAGTGCCCACGGTGCTCGTCGGAGTCACGACCCGGCCGTCGCGGTGCCGGTGAGTCCGCTCACCGTCCGCGCCTGCGAACAAGTACACGCCCTCGGCGCCCGACGGCGCCCGACGGCGCTGGCGGAGCGACGCGCCGGCGCTCACCCCGAGCCATCCGCGGGCGAGTGGCTGCGCCGAGCAGCAAGACCAGCCTGCAGGCCGTCCGCGGGGCTCAACCTCACCCCGAAACACGCTTGAGGGAGCATTTGGCGCGTTGCTGCGAGAAGGCTCGCGACCGCGGACCTCGCACAACCCTGGTGGGTTCGCCAGAGAAAAGACCAGGGTCGCTACCCCCTGGCGAGCGACCCCACAAGACAGCGATCGTGTGGCCATCCGCAATACCAGCGGTTCAACCGAAATTGGGCCGTGTTGGCCCGGAAGGGAGCAGCAATGCTCAAGCGCGAAGTGTTTGTTGGAATGTTGTCTGACAGGTGGCGGAGGGCCCGGTCGGGCCTTGTTGGTGAAGCCACGTTCCTTCAACGCCAGGGGGCAAGGACGCGCAAATTCTCCGTCGTGGTCGCTGTGGCCCTGACACTCGGGCTCGCGGGCTCAGCAGCCGCCGACTCCACCTTCCACACCGAGCAGCTGGCGCTACACGGGGTTGATGGGGCACCGGGCGGCGGAATGGTCGTCGACGCCCATGCGAATGGGCCGACCATCTATTCGAATGAGCTCTACACCCTGACACATGCGCTCCCTGGGACCTACGAGGTCGAAGCGACTCTCTATCCGGGGAGCCAGGACTGCAGCACGCCCCTGGGCACACGGCAAACAGCGGAGATCACGACGAACGCGGTTGGCAATGGTCAGGCGAACGCGACGTTCACACCAGAACAGGTCGGCCCGCTGCGCGGAAGCACGCTGAGCATCATTTGGACCGTGACGGGACCGGCGACGTATGTCACGGACTGTACGGTCGTGCCGCTCGATTGACGACGCCAGAGGCCGAGCACGCGCGCCACCTGCGCGCGAACCCAGCAGCAGGCGGCCCGCTACTGCCTCCCCAGTTGGGCTAGCAGGATCGGCGTCGACGCGAGCGTTACACGGCTGCATCCGCCCGGCAATTCGGGAGCCGCCGCGACCGAGTACCGCGACTGGTGCGACCGCACGTCCAACGACAGCGTCGCCGCGTCACGCGACAGCAGTCAGGTTGAGCGGGTCATCCCGACGCTTGAGCGTCGTGCTCAAGGTGGGCGTCGCCGCTAAGCGCCAGTCAAGGCCCGCTCAACCGTAGTGCTGCAACCGCGTGGCTCGCGGCAAGCCGCAGGCGGGGCTCCCGAGACGAGTGAATACTGGTGCTTACACCCGACGAGCGGGCATCTCTATCGCATCGCCCGAGACCGTCGGTTCGGACGAGTTGGAAGAGCGCGTCTCGATCGCCGCGGTCACCTGCTTCGCCGGGTGAAGGAGCGATGTCGCCGTCGCGTGCGTGCTGCTGCTCTCCATCGAGGCCGTCGCGCAAAGCTCGCCCAGCTCACGGTCGCTCGGCTACGCGCATGGCAGGCCGCGCTCATCAAAGCAGACGTGAGCCCGGGCACGATTCACAAGTGCCGGACCTTCCTGTCCAGCGTGCTGCGCCACGCGGCGGAGAGCGAAGCAATCCCCGGCAATCCTCTGTCGCTGGTGCGCCCGCCAAAAGCGAATCACCGCGATGCAGTGAGGCCGCTTTCGCCACTCACCGTCGAGGCGATCCGCAGCATGCTCCTGAACCCGCCGCCGCGCGAAGTGGCCGCCGCGCGCGAAGGCCAGCGACCTCGCCACCGATACGCGCTAAAACCGCCCGGTACCCCGCAAACCAGGCGACGCGACGCGCTGATTGTGTCATTGCTCGCCTACGCCGGCCTGCGCCCGGGCGAGCTGCGCGGGATGCACTTCGGAGATGCCCGCGAGCACACGCTCCTCATACAGCGCGCCGCCAATCCGGACGGGTCGATCAAGGCGACAAAGAACGAGCGAGACCGCACGGTGCGGCTACTTTCGCCGCTCGCGATGGAGCTGCGCGAGTATCGGCTCGCCGCAGGACGTCCGCCCGAAGGGGCGATGCTGCTGTGCGACGATGACAGCAAGCCGTGGGACAAGTCCAACTGGCAGATGTGGCGCGTTGACCGCTGGGCGCCCGCCTGCCGAGCCGCGGGCCTTGACCCGGTCCCGCGCCCGTACGACCTGCGCCATAGCTTCGCCTCGCTCCTGCTCGCAGAGGGACGCCAGCCGCTCTACGTCGCCAAGCAACTCGGGCACTCGCTCGCTGTGCTGCTGTCGACCTACGCGCACCTGATCGACGAGTACGCCGAGAGCGAGCCGATCGACGCGGAGGCGGAGATCGCGACGGCCCGCCGCCACGCATGTGGGCTCACAGTGGGGCAGAACGCGCTTTGAGGGCCGGACAAATGATGCGAGAAGAAAAGAGATCCGCCATTTGCAGGGCTTTTGATAGGTACCGCTACCGGGATTCGAACCCGGGTTTCCGCCGTGAGAGGGCGGCGTCCTAGTCCCCTAGACGATAGCGGCGAGGGCCGTTTCGGGCCGGCGCTGACGCGACGTGTAATCAGATCGCCCGCCGGTTCCTTCAGCGTAGCGGGGAAGCTTAGCGGCCGGGTAATCCAGTTCCTCCTGGCGTTCTGTGGCGGAGCGTTTACGTCCGGTGGCGGGGGTAATTTATGCGAACATGTGTTCGCTTCTGAATGGTTTCCCGTTGCGGCGTCCGCCTGCTAAGTTGACGAACCCCCGCGGCTGTGGTGGAACGGTAGACACGCGGTCCTCAGGCGGCCGTGCCTTATCGGGCGTGGAGGTTCGAATCCTCTCAGCCGCATCGGTGCGTTAATGCATCAGAGGAGCACCGTCCGGTCTGCTCTGGCACTTGCCGGCACTGGCGCAACAGCGGGCGAAATCTCTCGGCAGCTCGGGGTCTCACGGGAGACCATCCGCGACTGGCTCGCCGGTGGTTTGCCTCATTCAGCCGGCGCCGGCGTCTGCGCGGAGTGCCGCATACGACATCGGTTCGATGAGCTGACGTCCGACTACGTCTTACCTGCCTGGGCTGTATCTCGGGGATGGCTGCATCTCCACGGCGCCACGGGACGTCTACAGGCTAAGGATCGTGCTCGACGTCAAATACCCCGGCATCATCGACACCGCCAGCGCGGCGCTGAGCAGCGTCCGTGGTAAGGCGAGCGGGGTACAAGCGCGCCCGCGGAACTGTGTCGAGCTGTACTCGTACTGGCGGAGCTGGCCGTGTCTATTTCCTCAACAAGGCCGCGGGAAGAAGCACGACCGGCCGATCGCTCTGGCCGATTGGCAAGCGCAACTCGTCGACCGCCGGCCAGAAAACCTGCTGCGGGGCCTGGTCCACTCGGACGGCTGCCGCTTTCAGAACACCGGGAAGAACTGGTCGTGGCCGCGATATTCGTTCCGCAACCACTCCGCGGACATCCGTTCGATCTTCTGCCGGGCGTGCGACGGGCTGGGACTTCGGTGGACCGCCTCGGGCCGGTACACGATCTACGTCTCGCGGAAGGCCGACGTGGCGAAGCTCGACGAATTCATCGGTCCCAAGCAATGACTAACGGCGTCACAGCCAGCCTCGCTCCTCCGCCACGCGCACGGCCTCCGCCCGGTTACGAGCGTCGAGCTTCTGCATGACGGACGAGAGGTGGTTGCGGACCGTGCCCGGGGACAGGTAGAGCGCGCCGGCGAGCTCCGCTACGGTGGCGTAGCGCCGCGAGGCATCCAGCACCTCGTGCTCGCGCGGTGTCAGTGGGCTCTCCCCCTGACTGAGCGCCGCTGCCGCAAGGCCGGGATCGACGACGCGCTCGCCCGCGAGCGCGCGCCGGATCGCCGAGGCAAGCTCATCGGCTGGTGCGTCCTTGAGCAGGAAGCCAGCCGCGCCACCCTCCATCGCGCGTCGCAGATAGCCCGGACGGCCGAACGTGGTCAGGATCAGGATCCCGAGACCAGGCATCTCGCGGTTCAGCTCCTCGGCCGCCTCCAGCCCCGTGGAGCCGGGCATCTCGATATCCAGGAGGGCCACGTCGGGCCGGGCGTCACGGGCGGCAGCCAGGACCTCGTCCCCCCGGGACACCTGGGCGACGACCTCGATATCCGGCTCCATGCCGATCAGGCTGGCGAGCGCGCCCCGGACCATCGCCTGATCCTCGGCGATCAGGACCCTGATCATGTGGCGGACACGGTTTTCGGCACTCGCACTGTCAGTCTGAAGCCGCCACCGGAGACGGCCCCTGAGTCGACGGTGCCGTGGACGTCCCGCGCGCGCTCGGCGAGTCCGGCGAGGCCATGACCGCCATTTGCCGCGCGGTGGCCGTTGGTCGCCGATGCGGCGCCGGCGCCGTCGTCGACGATCTCAAGCGTCGTGTCCGCCAAACCTGCGCTGATCCGCATCTCGACGTGTTTGGCGCCGCTGTGGCGCAGGACGTTGGTGGCGCCCTCGCGCACCGCCCAGGCGAGCACGGCTTCGGTGTTGGGGTCGAGGGTCACGGCGGGCCGCTCGACGGATGCTGCGATACCCGCGGCCGACAGAGCCATCCGCGCACCTTCGAGCTCGCCGTCGAGCGTCGGCTGGCGATAGCCGCTGACGGCTTCCCGCACGTCCCCCAGCGCTTGCCTGGCGACGCTCTCGACGTCGGCCACCTCGGTCGCCGCGTCCGCGGGCCGGTCCGGGAGTAGCCTGCCCGCCAGCTCGGCCTTCAGCGCGATCACGGACAGCGTGTGGCCGAGCAGGTCGTGGAGGTCGCGGGCGAACCGTTCGCGCTCCTCGGCCACCGCAAGCCGGGCGAGCTCGGCGCGCGCCTCCGAGAGCTCCTCGTTGCGAAGGCGGAGATCGCGCATCAGCAACATCAGCAGGCCGATGCCGGCGCTGCTGGCGGCGAAGCTGATCGCGGTCCCGCCGTTGCCGCCACCGATGATCGTCGTGATCCCCGCGAGCACGGAGCACGTGACGACCCCGTAGAAGCCGAGCGGCGGGGAGGCGACCAGGGCTGTGCACGCGGCGCAGTAGGTGAACAGGAATCCCCAGCTCGGGCGGTCGGCCACCGTCAACGCCGTGGCCACGACGAGCAGGACGACGAACAGCGCGGGTCCCAGGCGTGACCGCCGGGAAGCGCTGACGCGCCACTGGTAGACGAGGCAGACGTACACGGCAACAAACACAGCCGCTCCCGCGATCGCGAGCACGTGGCCGAGTGCCGGACCGCTGGTGCCGATCGCATCGGCCAGCGGGAAGACGATGAAGGCCAGCCAGATGACCGCGGCGCCAAGGCCGATGTCCGTCCGCCTCCGGCGTGACAGGCGGCCTCCGAATGTCGTCGGCTCGCGATCGTCGCTCGCGCCCCCGAGCGCCGAGACCCTCAAGCCACGCAGCGCGTCCCCGCCCACGCGACCCGGCGCCTCGCCGCCCACGCCATCCGGCGCCGGGCCACTCGCGCCCGGCGCCGTACCGCTCGCGCCATCCGGCCTGGCGTCGCTCATACCACGTCGCCCTGCGGCTGACGGAGGAACTTAACCATCAGGAAGATCCCGATCGCGATCCAGATCAGCAGCGTCCACACGTCCTGGGGCTTCAGGCCGACGCCGGCGGTTCGGGGATCGAAGGCGTACTGAAGCCCGTCCGCAAGCGCGTTAATCGGGAACAGCCTCGCGATCACCTTGAGCGCGTGCGGCATGGTGTCGGTCGGGAACCAGATGTTCGAGATGAACGTCAGGGGCAGGATCGACAGGTTGACGAATATCGGCGCCGACTCGGCGCTGCCGATGAACCGCGTGACGCCGATGCCGAGCGTCGTGAAACAGGCGGTACCGAGGATCAGCGTCACGATCAGCCCGGGAAGCGTCCCGGCGTGTATGTGAACACCGTAGGCCGTGGCGCCGAGGGCGAGCACGACGATCGTCATCACACCGACGATCAGCACCGTCGAGCCGATCCGGGCCGCCACGTACGCCCACCGGGGCAGCGGCGTGCCCTGCATCCGCTTGAGCACTCCCTCATCGCGCAAGATCGCTGTCGAGATTGCCATGTTGATGTACGTCGTGGCGATGATGCCGTAGGCGAGGATTCCCGGCACGAAAAAGTCGTCGTATGGGATCCCGCCGCGCGTCTTGAGCGTTTGTCCCTTGTCGAGGCTCGCGAAGATCACGAGGAACATCAGCGGGAACGCGAACGTGAAAATCCCGCGGCCACGGTTGCGCCAGTACGCGCGCTGTTCGTAGCGAACCTGCCAGAACACCAGGCCGAGGTCGCGTCGCATCGATGGGGTCAGCAGGGCGCTCATCGGATCGCCTCCTCGGGGGTCGGAGCGTGGTCGGGGTCGCCCGAGCCGGTGAGCTCGAGGTAGATGTCCTCCAGCGTCGGCTGGGAGACTGAGAAGTGGCCGAGCTCGATCCCGTGGTCGAGAGCCCATGAGGTGATCCTCTGGGTCGCGACGACGGGTTCGCCCGTGCTCACCAGTACGTGATCGCCGTCGATCGAGCGCTCCAGCGACGGCACGTCGGGAATGTCGCCGAGCGACCAGTCGTGCGGCAGCACGAACCGGATCTCGGCGGGCCTCAAGTCGCGCCCGCCGAGCTCCTCGGGACGCCCGGTGGCGATGATCTCGCCGGCGTTCACGATCGCAACGCGATTGGACAGGTGCTGGGCCTCGTCCATGTAGTGGGTGGTCAGGAAGATCGTCTTGCCCAGCTTGCAGAGGGAGCGCACGGTCGACCAGGCCTGCCGGCGTGCCGCGGGGTCGAAGCCCGTGGTCGGCTCGTCGAGGAAGATCAGGTCAGGGTCGCCGATCAGCGCCAGCGCCAGGTCGAGCCGGCGGCGCTGGCCTCCGGAGAGTTTGGTGGCGCGCTCGTCGCGCTTCTCGGTCAGCTCGACGACCTCGATCACCTCGTCGACGGGGCGACGGCGGGCGTAATATCGGCCGTACATCTCGAGCAGCTCGGCGACGGTCAGGTCCCGCTGAACGCCAGAGTGCTGAAGTACGATCCCGACCCGCTCGCGGAGTGCACGCTGGCTCCGGGCGGGATCCATTCCGAACACACGCGCGTCGCCTCCGGTGCGCGTCCGGTATCCCTCCAGGATCTCGACGATCGAGGTCTTACCCGCGCCGTTGGGGCCGAGCAGGCAGAAGACCTCGCCCCGCGCGACGTCAAAGCTGATGCCGCGAACGGCGTCCACATCTCCATAGGATTTCTTGAGATCGCGGACTTCGATCGCGATCTCGGTGTTGGTCAAATGCATAGCTGTCATGGCTATGAGCGTAGGGGCGGCCACCGGCGAGCGTAAGTGGCGCGCGGCCCAAATCCGGCATGACGTTTGTCATCGTCCCGTCAGGGAGGCGACGTCGTCACTGGGCCAGCGGTCCGGTGAAATTCCACAGCTGGATCACCTCGGTCTCGCGCTCGAAGCCGAGCTCGCAGACCGCGCCGGCGGCGAGCGCCAGCCGGGCCCCCGCTGCGGCGGGCATTCCGATCCAGCGTGCGGCCAGCACCCGCAGGATGTGGCCGTGGGCGAACGCGCTCGCGTCACCATCGGCGTCGCGCAGCTGCGCGATCGCCCGATCCGCCCTGGCCGCCACATCCTCGGGCTGCTCGCCGCCGGGGCAACCGTCGCGCCACAGAATCCAGTCCGGGTTCAGCTCATGAATCTGCGGCGTAGTCAGCCCCTCGTACTCGCCGTAGTCCCACTCGCGCAGATCATCGCTGAGCACAGCGTTTGCGGCGAAGCCGGCCAGCTCGCACGTCTCGCGGGCGCGGAGCAGCGGGCTGCAGAGCACGAGCGCGAACGAGCGGCCCGCCAGCTCCTTTCCGATCTGCTGTGCCCGACGCCTTCCCTCCTCGATCAGGGGCAGGTCGGTCCGGCTCGTGTGCTGCCCAGACCGGCTCCATTCGGTCTGACCGTGGCGTGCGAGAAGGATCACGAGCCAACCTCCGTAGGTGCGGGAGCGCGAACCTCGAGCTCGTGCAGGGCGAGCAGAGTCGCACCGAGGACGCCGGCACGGACTCCGTGCCGCGCGAGCCGAATCGTGGTGCGCGTCCCCAGTCCCGGCAACACGTAGCCGCTGGCGACCCGCTTCGCGGGATCAAGAAGCAGCTCGCCGGCCTGGGCGGCGCCACCGCCGATCACGACCTCCTCCGGGTCGAACGTGTTGATCGCGTTGGCGATCCCGATCCCGAGCCGCTGCCCCCAGACCTCGACGATCCGGCGGGCCGGTAGGTCGCCGTCGTGCGCCGCCCGCACGGCGTCGGCCCCGAGTACCGCCTTGCCGTCCGCGTGCAACCGCGCGAGCTCGGACTCGGGGTGGACTCTCGCCGCCTGCTCGGCGAGCCGATCGAGCGCATGGCCAGCGGCCACGAACTCGAGCGAACCTGGCTGCGGAAAGGCGTCCACCGGCGTCGGCACCGCGCCGGCGAGATCCAGCCCCACGATCGTGTGACCCAGCTCGCCGGCGGCGCCGGTCGCACCGCGGTAGATCCGCCCGCCGAGCACGAGCCCGCCGCCGACGCCCGTTCCGACGGTGATCATCACCAGATCCCGCGCGCACAGGTTCAGATCGCTGTCGTGGGCTTCCGCGAGCGCTGCGACGGTCGCGTCGTTGTCGACGAAGGCCGGGACGCCGATTCGCTCCGAGAGGACCGCACGCAGCGGCACGTCCGTCAGTGGGATGTTGACCGACGAGATGACCCTCCCGGTGGCGAACTCGACCACGGATGGAACTCCGAACCCCACCGCCCGGAGATCGTCAGTGCGCAGATCCTCGACGATCGCGACGAGCTGATCGATCAGCGCCGCACTGCCGCTCAGGTCGGTCGCCAACAGGCCGGACTCGCCAAGCTCCCGCCCATCCAGGCGCGCGGCGGCGATCTTCGTCCCGCCGATATCGACCCCGATGATGCTCACAGACGTGCGGCCGCGTCGGGATCCAGAAGCACGGTGATCTCGCTCCCGAGCTCCGGCACGATCGATGCCGGCACGTGCGGATCCGGCGTGGCGTCCGGACCGAAGGCGGCGGCGACCGCATCCGCCTTGGAGGGACCGGTCGCGAGGAACACGACCTTACGGGCGGCCGACAGCGTCGGCAGCGTCATCGTGATGCGCGATACGAACGGCTCGAGGCCCGCGTCCCGTACCCCGACGGCCAGCCGCGACCGTTCCTGCAGCGACGGCTGGTCGGGAAACAGCGAGGCGGTGTGGCCGTCCGGCCCAATTCCGAGCAGCAGCATGTCGAACGCGGGCGGCCCCGCCGCCAGCAACGCCCGTTCGTAATCCTCGGCGCCTACCATCGGTCCGAGCTCGCCCTTCATTCGCCACACCGCCGGCTGGTTGTCAGCCCCCAACGGATCGAGCAGCGCTCGTTTGACCATCAGGTAGTTCGAGCGCTCGTCGCTCGGCTCGACGCAGCGCTCGTCGCCGAACCAGAAGGTCGCGTGCGTGAGGTCGATGCCGACGGTTTCCACCGCCCGGACCAACTCTTCGTACGCCGGCTTCGGAGTCGACCCGCCCGTCAGCACGACATCTCCGCCGCCTGCCACGGCTCCGACGAGCATCGCCGCGCACACCCGGCCAGGATTCTCGACCACCTCGATCTCGACCGTCACGCCGGGCACATCTCCCGCGCGGCCTGAAGCGCCGGCCCGTACGTGGGATCGCGCAGCAGGGCCTGACGCACCCCTTCGCCCAGGATCCCGCCCTCTCCCCGCGAGGCGCCCAGAACCTGCCAGACGCGCTCCTCGCCGTCGGGGGAGCGTTGCCGCGCGCACAGCCCTCCGCTAGCCCGATCGAGCGACAGCGCATAGCCGTCGCCGCAACGGACGGTTACGCCGCAGAGCCCGGGCACATCCATGTTTGCGGGTTCGAATTCGAGTTCGACGTGGTCGCCATTGCGCCCGGCTGTCCCGTGCAGCCGACCGGGTTTATTGCAGCTGAGGGCGGATGGCTTCCAGTCCAGCCGCGATGCCAGCCAGCCGGTGAGGAGCAGTGCTGTCGCGGTCGAGCTCTGCCTGTGACGGACTGCGACGCCGCTCAGCGAGCGCAGCAACGGCAGTCGCTCCTCGGGATCGAAGCTCGCGGCGAGGCGCTCCCGCCACGGGGTCGTCCGCAGCCACGCCAGGTCGACCACATACGCGGACGCCAACGAATGCGCAGCTCGTGCCAGAGCCGCGGAGGCTTCGGGCGCGTCGTCGGAGTCGAGAAGCATCACGTCGATCATCCGCGCCACCGTCGCGACGGCCTCCTCGTGGCCGTGCGGTGCCCACAGCACAGTGGGTAGCTCTGAGACGAGCACCGGATCGATGATCGAGTCGAGTCGGCTCAGATGACCGGGGCCCATGTCGATCTCGACCTGCTCCCGGATCACGCCCAGGCCGTTGCTCGGTTCCTCGTAGGACATCACCGCCGTGGCATCGAGCGTCGTGCGACCTTCCTCGACGGCGCACAGGATCGTGCGCGACGCGTGATACCGACCGACCCGCTCCAACCGATTGGCGATCTCGCCCTTCCACTCGCGATCGACGATCACGACCAGGTTCAGGACGCGCGCCGGCGCCAGCGCCGTGTTCGACGCGTGCCTGGCGCGCAGCAGCTCGCGCAGCGCGGCGTCGATCGCGTCGGGGTTGGTGTCGCGCTCAGCCCATAGGTCCTCGCTCACCACACCGTTGGTCATGAGCTCAGAGTCGCCGCCAGCGACGGCTGTCGAGCAACAGCCCGTTGGCCTCCACTGGACCCTCGGAGCCCGCCTCGTACTGCGGAATCGGCGAAGTGCGGTCCTCGTGCCACGCCGCGATGATCGGATCGATGATGCCCCACAGGGCCTCGATCTCGTCGTTGCGGGTGAACAGCGTGGCGTCCCCGCGCATCGCGTCGAGAATGAGGCGCTCGTAGGCCTCGGGCGACTCCGACATGAACGAGGTGCCGTACCGGAACTCCATGTTGACCGGACGGATCCGCATCGTCGGGCCCGGAATCTTTGCGCCCAGAGATACCGAGACCCCCTCGTCCGGTTGGACGGTCAGGATCACCTGGTTGGCCTGAACGCCGACCGAGCCCTTGCTCTGGAACGCGAGGTGCGGCACCGGCTTGAGGGCGACGGCGATCTCGGTCACCTTGCGGGCCAGGCGCTTGCCGGTCCGCAGGTAGAAGGGCACGCCCGCCCACCGCCAGTTCGAGACGTGCAGGCGCAGCGCGGCGTAGGTCTCGGTGCGAGAGTCGGGTGCGACGCCTTCCTCCTCGCGGTAGCCGGGGACTCTAGTGCCGCCGACGACTCCGGGGCCGTACTGCGCCCGGACCGCCATCGACGGAACTTCGGCGGGGGACGGCGGCACGATTGCCTCGAGGACCTTCAGCTTCTCGTCTCGCAGGCGGTTGGCTTCGAACGTCGCCGGCGGCTCCATGGTCAGCAGCGCGAGCAACTGCATCATGTGGTTCTGAACGAGATCGCGCAGCGCGCCGGCGCCCTCGTAGTACCCGGCGCGGCCCTCGATTCCGATGTCCTCGGCCGCGGTGATCTGAACGTTGTCGATGAAGTTGCGGTTCCACACGGGTTCGAACAGGGCATTCGCGAACCGCAACGCCATCAGGTTCTGGACGGTCTCCTTGCCGAGGTAGTGGTCGATCCGGTAGACCTGCGATTCGTCGAACTCGCTGAGCACCTCGGCGTTGAGCTCGCGCGCGGACGCGAGGTCATACCCGAACGGCTTTTCGATGACGATCCGGGTCTGGGTGTCCTCCGTGCGGTTCAGCCCGGCCGTGCCGAGCTCTCCGGCGATCACGGGGAAGAACTCCGGCGCCGTCGAGAGGTAGAAGATGCGGTTGAGACGCTCACCGGCCATCTCGTCGAACTCGGCAAGCGTGCGACCGAGCTTGCCGTAGACCTCGTCATCGTCGAACGATCCAGCCAAGTACCGCATGTCGCACAGCAGGCCCTGGAGCACGTCTGGATCCGGCCGGCGGCGCGAGAACCGCTCGATCGACTCGCGCGCCATCTCGCGGAAGTCGTCGTGGGACATCTCCCTGCGGGCTATGCCGATCAGCTCGAAGCGCTCGGGCAGCGCCCCCTCGTGCGCCAGGTTGTACAGCGCGGGGAGCAGCTTCCGATGGGCGAGATCGCCGGTGGCGCCGAAGATCACCAGCGACGTCGGGTGTACGGGAAGTCGCTCGAGGCCTTCGACGAGAGGGTTCTCGGAGCTTTCGTCCTCGACCGCTGTTGCCATCAGTTTGTCGTGCTCATCGACCTATGACCGCCCTGGCCAGCTCGGCGACCCGGTGCGCCGTGATCCCGAAGTGGTCGTAGACGTCCTTCGCGGGTCCGGATGCGCCGAACGTCTCCATCCCCACGAACGCGCCGTCGGGCCCGATCCACTTGTCCCAGCCGAATGGGCTCGCGGCCTCGACCGCAACCCTGGCCCGGCACTCGGCTGGAAGCACCTGCTCACGGTAGGCCTCGTCCGCATCGGTGAAGTTCTCCATGCAGGGCATGCTCACGACACGTACCCGCACGCCATCGAGCAGGTCCGCGGCCTCCAGGCACAGCGAAACCTCGGAACCGGTACCGATCAGAATCAACTCCGGGGCGCCGCCCTCAGAGTCTCGCAGCACGTACGCCCCGCGCTCGATCGCGTCGTCGGGGATCGCGTCCGGATCGAGGATCGGGAGGCTCTGGCGGGTGAGCGCAAACGCCGTCGGGCCGGCGTCGTTGCGCAAAGCGAACCGCCACGCCAGCGCCGTCTCATTCGCGTCGGCAGGTCTCACCATGGTCAGCGTCGGCATCGCGCGCAACCCGGCGAGCTGCTCGATCGGTTGGTGCGTCGGGCCGTCCTCACCCAACCCGATCGAGTCGTGGGTGTAGACCCAGATGGCGTGTAGCTTCATCAACGCGGACAGCCGGACGGCGCCGCGCATGTAGTCCGAGAACGTGAAGAACGTGGCTCCGAACGCGCGGAAGCCGTGCAGATTCAGTCCGTTGACGGTCGCGCCCATGCCGTGCTCGCGTACGCCAAAGCGCAGATTGCGCCCGCCGTAAGCTCCCTTCTCGACGTCCCCCCCGGCGAAGATGTCGGTGTTCGTCGACGTTGCCAGGTCGGCCGAGCCGCCGATCAGGTGCGGGACGGACGCCGCCGCCCACTGGATCACCTTCTCGGACGCTTTCCGGGTGGCGATCGGATTGTCGGCCGGATCGAAGCGAGGGACGTCCCGATCCCATCCCTCGGGCATCCCGCCGGCGTGGATCATCTCGAGCTCGGCGGCCTTCTCGGGGAAAGCCTCACGGTATGGCCGGAAGCGATCCTCCCACTCCCCCTCCAGCTCACGCCCTCGCTCGCAGCACCGCCGGAAGTGTGCGAGCGCCTCCTCGGGCACGTAGAAGTGCTTGTCGGGATCCCACCCGTAGGCCTCCTTCGTGAGCCTCACTTCGTCCTCGCCTAGCGGCGAGCCGTGGGCGCTCGACGTGTCCTGCTTGTGCGGGCTCCCGTAGCCAATGTGGGAGCGGACGATGATCAACGAGGGTCGGTCCTCGACCGCCATCGCGGCGCGCGTCGCCTGCTCGAGGCGCTCGAGCGACAGATCCTCTCCGACGTTCTGAACGTGCCACTCGTACGCCTCGTAGCGTTTCCCAACATCCTCGGAGAACGACTGCGAGGTCGGTCCCGCTAGTTGGATCTTGTTGTCGTCATAGAACACGATGAGGTGCCCGAGGCCGAGGTGCCCTCCGAGCGAGGACGCCTCGGAGGCGACGCCCTCCTGGATATCGCCGTCGGACGCGATCACGAACGTGTAGTGATTGACGATCTCGTGCCCGTCCGTGTTGAAGCGGGCGGCGAGCATCCGCTCGGCCAACGCGAACCCAACCGACATCGAGAGCCCCTGCCCGAGCGGACCGGTCGTGGCCTCGATACCAGGCGAATCCCAATACTCGGGGTGCCCGGGGGTCGGAGAGCCGACCTGGCGGAAGTTCTTGATGTCCTCGAGCGTCATCGGATACCCGGTGAGGTAGAGCATCGAGTACAGGAGCATCGACGCGTGGCCCGCCGAGAGGATGAAACGGTCACGATCCATCCACTCCGGATTTGACGGGTTGTGGTGCATCACCCGCGTGTAGAGCACGTATGCCAACGGGGCCAAGGCCATCGGCGTGCCGGGATGGCCCGAGTTGGCCTTCTGCACGGCGTCCATCGAGAGCGTGCGGATCGTGTTCACGCACAGCTCGTCAAGCGTGGTCGTGGCGGTCTCGGTCGCGGTCATCGGAGCGGGACGGTGCGAGCGAAGGGGGCCACTACGCGGAGCATAGACACAACGGGAACCTCCTAAACGGCGGGCTTGTGAACGTGAGGTTGAACAGATGTCCTCTCATCCGAACAACACCCCGAATCGCTGGTATTCGTCCACCGGGACGGTCCTCAGCTCGAGAGCCGCCTCGGCGAGGGGGACGAGCTCGATTCGGGTGGCGCGAAGCGCCGTCATCATCCCCCATGCGCCCTCGTCGGCGGCGTCGATCGCCGCGAGTCCGAATCGCGTCGCCGGAAGAATGCCCCGCGTTGCTTGCGCACAACCCCGCGGATGACCGCGTTCAAGCCGGGGCAATCGCCGCCGCCAGTAAGCAGCCCGAGGCGCATGGGCGCGAATCCTAATCGGCGCGCACGCCCTGAACTTGTTACGCGGGTGTAGGATCAACCGGATGCGGGCGCGTCGAAATCGGCACCTGGTGGCCGGCGCCGGCGGGCTGGCCGTGGCCGCCGCGGCGGCCGTCGCGCTGGAGCAACGGCATCTGCGGCGCGTGGCCTCCGATCCGGAGGATGCGGTCCTGCGCACGCCTCCGCATGGGGATCCGCTCGAGGTGTTCTCCGCCGACGGGACGCGGCTGCACGCAGAGGTGTTCGGCCGCGAAGACGGGCAAACCATCGTTCTCGTACACGGCTGGACGGAGTCGATCGCTTACTGGACCTACGCGATCCGCGATCTCGCTGACCGCTTCCGGCTTGTCGCATACGACCTCAGGGGTCACGGCGAGAGCGAGCCCGCGAGCGGCGCGGATTACTCGGTTGCGAGGTTCGGTCAGGATCTGGAGGCCGTGCTCGAGGCCTCGCTTCCGGACGGAGAGCGCGCCGTCGTGGTGGGCCACTCGCTAGGGGCGATGTCAATCGCAGCGTGGGCCGAGCACCACGACGTGGAGCGACGGGTCAGCGCGGTGGCGCTCCTGAACGCCGGCGTCGGCGATCTGATCGCCGAGTCCCTCCTGATCCCGGTCCCTCGGATCGCGCAGCTGCTCAACCGGACGTTGCCACCGTCCCGGCTCGTCGGCTCGCGCGCGCCGCTCCCGCGCTTCTCGACCCCGGTGAGCCATGCCATGGTCCGCTACGTCGCGTTTGGACCCTCCGCATCGCCTGCTCAGGTCGCCTTCTACGAGCGCATGCTGATCGCCTGTCCCCCGGATGTCCGGGCCGATGTTGGGATAACGCTGTCCGAGCTCGAACTCCACCACGCGCTGCCGCGGCTGACCGTGCCGGCGATCGTGGTGGCGGGCGCGGAGGACCGGCTGACCCCGCCGTCCCACGCCGAGCGGATCGCCGGCGAGCTTCCTCAGCTGCGCCAGCTGATCGTGCTGCCGGACACCGGCCATATGGTGCCACTCGAGCGGCCGCACGTTCTCAGCGAGGCGGTCGCCTCGCTGGCCGCCGACGTCGCGCCGGGGGCGAACATCCTAGCCACCTCAACGCGGTCTTGAAATCATCGCCGGATGGTCCGTTTTCGGGCTCGCCTGAGCGATCGGAGAGGTGCTGGCGGCAGCAATCGGCACGACCACCATCGCGCTGGCGGTGATCGTGTTCGCAACGATGAGCGTGGCCGTGCTGGCAGGCGGCGGATTCGTCGGAGAAGGGATGATCTCGCCAATCAGGCCGCCGCCTCCGCGATCCTCGGCGCGACTGGCGCCGATCTTGCTGAGCTGATCGAACCGCGCCGCTGACCAACGTAATGGCACCCAGCGCCGCTCCGTGACAGAGTTAGGAGCGGTGAGCGCCGGAGCAGTCTGTAGCGTGCTGCAGGAGGATCCCGATCTGGCGGAGGCGATTCATGAGGATCGTCGCGATCAGGCGATCAGTGAGCTCTCCGCGAGGGAGATGCGTTTGCCCGCCGGTCCGTGGTCGGGAGAGCGCGTGGCGGTGATCCATGACGGAATCGGCCTGCTGATGCTCAACGGGCTGATGATCCGCCGGGTGGGCCTCGAAGGTCGTTACGGCGCTGAGCTGCTAGGCGAATCCGACATCCTGAGGCCGTGGCACGGAGAGGATGGAGGCTCGGCGACGCTGGCCACCACAACGGGCTGGTCGGTCCTCGCGCCGACCCGGATCGCGGTGCTCGACGCCCAGTTTGCCCGGCAGATGGCTCGCTACCCCGAGCTCATCGGCAGGCTAGTCGCGCGGGCGCTACAGCGCTCGCGGCACCTTGCCGTGAACATGGCGATTGTCCACCAGGCGCGTGTCGACATCCGCTTACACATGCTGATGTGGCACCTGGCGGGCCGCTGGGGCAGGGTCCGCAGCGACGGGACGATGCTGCCTGTGCGTCTGACCCACGCCTCGCTCGCGGACCTCGTGGCGGCCCGCCGGCCCACGGTCACGAGCGCGCTGTCGGACCTCGCCCGCCGCGACCTGGTGCGGTTGGTCGACGATGGATGGCTGCTGGTGGGCGAGCCGCCGGGCGAGCTGCTCGACGTCGCCTCGATGGCGATGCAGCGAATTGGTTAGCCTCTCGCCGTTCGAAGGAGCGGGTTCTGCATATCGACCCATACATCGTTCTCGGAAGCGCGATCGTCGGATTGCTGGTCGGCATGACCGGCGCGGGCGGTGGCGCGCTCATGACCCCCATGCTGATTCTGCTCTTCGGCGTGACGCCCTCGGCCGCGATCTCCAGCGACCTAGTCGCCGCTGTCGTCATGCGCCCGATCGGCGCGGCCGTGCATCTGCGCGCCGGGACGGTCAATCGCGGCCTGGTCCGGTGGATGGTGTTGGGTTCGGTACCGGCAGCGTTCCTCGGGACCTACCTCCTGCACCAGATGGGCGACTCGAAGTCCGCCCAAAGCAACATCGAGGAAGCGCTCGGCATCGCCCTGCTGGTCGGGGCGACGGCGATGGTGCTGCGGTATGCGCTGGATCGCTACACAGGGCAGAAGCGCCTGGGCCTCGTGACGACCGTCGAACCGCGTCCGTTGCTGACGGTGGCCATCGGCGTGATCGGAGGCCTGATCGTGGGGCTGACCTCCGTGGGCTCGGGCTCGCTGATGATCGTCCTGATGCTGTTTGCCTACCCGATGATCGGCGCCAACCAGCTGGTCGGGACAGATCTCACCCAGGCGGTCCCGCTGACGTTGGCCGCGGCGCTTGGAGCGCTGATCTTCGGCCACGTCGACTTCGGCGTCACCGGCTCGCTGATAATCGGCAGCGTTCCCGCGGTGCTTGTCGGCTCGCTCCTGTCTTCGACCATCCCTGACCGCTACGTCCGCCCGGCGATCGCGTTCGTCATCTTCGCCAGTGGGCTGAAGTACGTCGGCATCGCGACGACCGCGCTGGGATGGATCCTGTGTGGAACGCTGCTGGCCACCGCAACGCTGTGGCTCGTGTACGCACGCCCGTTCAGCCGGGTCCTCGCACAGGAGGCAACCGTGCAAGCGCTTGCGCCGAACGAGCCGGCCCCCGACGCATTGCTCGTGCAGGATCAGCGCCGCTGAGCTGGACGCCGGCGGCGGTCAAGCGGCAGCATCGCTTCGAGCCAGTCCCGGATCGCCGCCCTGACTGCGCCGGGGTCCTTCCGTAAGCTGTGGTCGCCCGGCACGCTTACGACCGTGCGGCCGGGCGCCGCCGGCGGCATTCCGAACGGATCGCGCTCCCCCTGGACGACCAGCGTCGGGACGGTGACCTGATCGAGCTCGTCGATCCGTGTCGGCCGGGGACCGGAGCGGCGTGGAGGCTGTAGCGGGAACGCCAGGCACAGCACCGCCACAGCGCCGCAACTCGCGGCCGTTCGGCAGGCAACGCGGGCTCCCATGGACCGTCCGCCGACGATCATGTCCAGTTCCTCGAGGGTTCCGGCGCGCAGCTGGTCGATTACCGCCTGCCACGCCACGTCGAGCTGCTTGGCGGGAGCTGGGGCGCGCCGCCCCGCCACCCGGTAGGGCTGCTCCACGAGCGCCACGGTCAGACCTTGCTCGAGGCCGACGTCCCTCGCGGCACTGAGATCCGGGGCGCCGATACCGCCGCCCGCCCCGTGACCGAGCACGAGCGCGCCCCGCGGGCGGTCCACTGGATAGAGGCGAACGCGCGCCGGCCCGTGGGGAGTTGGCAGTTCAGAGGTGTTGTTCGTTTCGGTCAGATGCGCCCTTTGTTATGGGCCCGTGTGATTCGGCTGAGCATTTGGTGAGCCGCCTCATTTGCACCGTTTAATTTGACTGATCCTCGGGACCAGGGAGTCCAAGCTGATCCTCCGATCGTTCACGCTGCCCTCTTCCGCGCATCTTCTCTTGCCGCTCGGACTGCTGCTGGCGCTCCTGTCGGCTGCGGCGATCAATCTCGGCTTCCTACTCCAGCACCACGGCTTGCGCGACGGGTTCCCCGAGGAGGCAGGCCCATGGCGGCTGCTGAGGACCGGCTTTCGGAGCCGGACGTGGCTCTCCGGGCAGGCCCTGGGAACGATCGGCTTTGCCGTCCAAATCGCGGCCGTGGCGATTGCGCCGTTGTCGCTCGTTCAGGCCTTCGCCGCCGGCGGCCTCGCCGTCTCCGTCCCGCTCGCGGCGGGCCTGTTCGGCCAGCGCATCGGACGCGACCAAGTGATCGCGATCTTGCTCGCCGCCGCCAGCCTGGCTTCGCTGCCGATCGGGTTCTCAGGGTCGAGCGACCGTCTAGGGGCGATGACGCTCATCGGTGCAGTCCTCGTCGTGAGCATCGTCGCCACGGGGCTCGCGCTCCGACGCTCGCCGACGCTACGCAGCATCGCCGCCGGCTTGTTCTACGGCGTCGCCGACGCCGCGATCAAGACAATCTCGGTCCGGTGGGGTAGCCATGGCGGCGCGCTGCTGTCGGGCTGGACGTTGCTCGCAGCGGCGGCGACATTCGCGGGATTCCTGGCGTTCCAGGCCGCGCTGCGGACCGGCAGCGCGGTTTCGGCGATCTCGCTGATGAACGCATTCGCCGCCCTGGTCGCGCTTGCCTGCGGAGTGTTCGGGTTTGGGGAATCGCTCGGCACGAGCCCCTCGGCCGTGGCGATCCACCTACTTGCGGTCGCCGTCGTGCTGGGGTGCGTGCCCGTCCTGGCCAGAGCGCACCCCGAGATTGCCGACGTGGCCGAGCTCGATCGGCCTGGTCCGGATAGCTCGTATGTGACCGCCGCGCTCGCCAGACTCGGGCACCGCTAAGCCTCTTAGCGTGAGCCGAGCACGAGGTCCGAGGCGCGCTCGGCGATCATCAAGGTGGGGGCGTGTGTGTTGCCCGAAGTGATCCGCGGCATCACGGACGCATCGGCAACCCGCAGCGCCTCCACGCCGTGCACGCGAAGCTCCGGATCGACCACGCCGTCCTCGGGCGATCCGATCCGGCACGTGCAGGTCGGGTGGTACTCGTGCTCGCAGGTCGCCCGCAGCCATGCGGTCAGCTCGTCGCGGCCGCGCAGCGTCGAGGATGGGTTGAGCTCCTCTACCACGTGCTTGCTGAACGGCGGCTTCGCCGCGACCTCCCGCGCCAGCTCGAGCGCTCGGAGCATCGCGTCGATCTCCCCGTCCGAGGTGAGCATGTTGTTGAGGATCCGGGGGTGATCGGCTGGGTCGGCCGAACGAAGCCGCACGCTGCCGCGGCTCGAAGGTCTGATCAGCACCGGCCCGATGGTGAGCCCCGGCGCTCCACTCTTGCGGAAGCCGTGCTCCCAGTAGTAGACGGGGCCGAACACCAGCTGGAAGTCAGGACCCGTCAGCGAGGCATCCGATCGCCAGTGAAGCGCCGCTTCGGCGACGTTCGAGGAGAGCTTGCCGCGACCCTGGAGTAGCCACGGAAGCAGGTACTTCGGAGCAGCGGCGTCGTCGAGCGTGTCCGCGGTCGCGCACCGCAGATTCACGAGCGCCATCGGATGCTCCTGAAGATGTGCGCCGACGTTCGGCTGGTCGACGCGAACCTCTATGCCCTGCTCGCGCAGATGGTCCGCCGGCCCGACCCCTGAGAGCATCAGCAGCTGCGGCGAGCCGTACGTGCCGGCGGTCAGGATCACCTCCCGCTCGGCACGGGCGGTTTGCGACTTGCCGTTCTGGTCGTAGTCGGCTGCCACCGCACGACCGCCCTGGATCACGATCCGGCGCACGTGGGCGCCGGAGACGACCGTCAGGTTCGGTCGCTTGCGCGCGGGTGCGAGGAACGCGTCCGCGGCGCTCCAGCGCCGGCCACCGCGGGTCGTCGTCTGGACCAACACGCCACCGTCCTGCTGGGCTCCGTTGCAGTCGGCGATACGCCGAATGCCGACCGTGGCGGCCGAGTCCAGGAATGGTTCCCAGTGGGTGGATAGCCACCGTTTGCTGGTCACGTGCTGCTCACCGCCGACCCCGTGGTAGGAGTCGTGGAACTCGGCGTTGTCCTCGGAGCGTTTGAAGTACGGCAGCACCTCGTCGTAGCTCCAGCCGGTTGCTCCGTCCTGCGCCCAGCCGTCGTAGTCGGTCCGGTTGCCGCGGACGTACATCATCGCGTTCATCGACGAGGAGCCACCGAGCATGCGGCCGCGTGGCAGGTACAGGCGGCGCCCGAACAGCGCGGGCTCGGGCTCGGAGAGGTAGTTCCAGTCCCGCGGGCTCTGGAAGAGCGTCGAGAACGCCGCCGGCGCCTTCACCCCGAGATGCCGGGCGCTCCCGCCCGACTCCAGCAGCGCGACGCTCGCGCCGCCGGAGCTCAGCCGGTTCGCGAGCACGCATCCAGCCGAACCGGCACCGATCACTACGTATTCGTGCGAGGACATAGCTGTTCGGGCCATCCTACGCGCTGCGGCCTGAGACTCACGGTCGCGCGCAAAAGGAGGGCCCGGCTTTGGCCGGGCCCTCCTTCCGACTGGTGCTATCGATCGCTAGAAGTTCTTCATCACCTGGATGAAGTTCGGTCCAACCGAACCGAGACCGGTCAGGCTGTCGAATCCCTTCTTCGCGGTCAACGTGACCTTCCGCGATGCACAGTTGCCCGTGGCGTCGCAGTAGACCTCCTTGCCGGCGTAGTTGATCGACCGGAGGCTGACGTTGTAGCCGTCCGACTTGTCAACCGTGTTCGCGTAGTCGACGCGAACGACGCTAGCCGCGTTCGGGTCGGTCGGAGCCACGATGTCGTTGAACGTCCCCGGGTCCGCCTTGTACGCCTTGTACAGGGTCGGGTTCAGGAAGCCCAACGGCGTTCCCGCCGCCTGGTCGGCGTCGGCGATGACGCCGGCGAGAGCCGGTGAGGCCAGGCTCGTGCCGCCTTCCTTGAACTGGTCGTAGTAGGTCCCGTCCGGGAAGGTTTGGGTCAACCCGATCAGGAACCCACTCTGTGCATCGGCGTCCAACGAGATGTCCGGCTCGACGCGGAGCGGCTGCGGTCCGAACAGATTTTCGTTACGGAGCGCAAGCGCGGCGGGCACCACGGGAGCCTGGTAATACGGCTGCGTGTAGGTGTAGCTGGTGCCGCCGCCGCCGCCCGCCTGCCAGGCAAGCGAGCCTGTGGGCGTCGTGGCCGAACCGCAGTTAGTCGTCCCTACGCCGGCGCACAGCGTCTGCTTCGCCGTCGACCAACCGTACTCGGCGAGACGGGCGTTGCCGCTGCCAACTTCGAGCGTGGTGCCGCCGACCGCGGTGATGAACGGACTGCTCGCCGGATAGTCCGGAGCGGTGAGTCCGAAGTCCGCGAAGTTGTCCCCATCGTCGCCGCTGGAGAACAGAACGCTGACGCCGGTCGTGCCGGCGAGCATGAACGTGTCGTCGAACGCGGTCTTCGTCGCCGCGTCCGTCAACAGGTCACCGGCTGCGTCGCCCCACGAGTCGCTGACCACCGACGCACCGCTGGTGACGGCGGTCGTGAGCGCGGCCAGCAGGCTGCTGTCAAAGCAATCCTGGGCACCGACGAACAGGATGTTCGCGCCCGTCGCCATCGCGTGCGAGGACTCGACGTCCAGAGCCTGCTCGGGATACCAGCCACTCGCGTCACACGCGTCCTCCTGATCGACGGTGGGCGGCGAGATGTTCGTGAACTGCGCGGAGTTCAGAGCGTGATTCGGATCATTGATCCTGAAGTACGTCTGCGCGTCCGACAGCAGTGTCGGCGAGTCGTACGCGTCAACGATCGCGATCGTGACGCCGGTTCCGTTCTGCTTGCTCGACGTGCTCATTCCGTAGCCGGCCCGGATCTGAGCGGGCTTGTAGCCGCAGATGTCATAGGCCTGCGGGCTCTCGAACGGTGCGTACAGGGCCGGGTTGTCGATCATGTCGACCTTTTGACCCCAGAACGACGAGCACGGCTGCGGGTTGCGGAAGCCGGCCGGCGGGGGCGGTTCCTGCCCCGGTTGTGCCGCGCTGGTGCTGGGAGCCGAAGCCCCATTGGTCAGCGAGGTGGTGGCAATGTTCTCGTTAACGCCGACAACGCCTGAGACAAGTCCCGCAATCGAAGAAGGAATCGACAGTGGGCTCTTCGCGAGGCGCACTTTCTTGCCAGCTACCTGGTAGTAACCAAGGCTTGTGGAGAACGCCTTCTCCACCTGCGCGGCCGTGCCCTCAGCCGAAACGAACAGGCGGTCCTTGGCGACCGCACCGACGGAGAAGCCGTGCTGCTTCAGCCATGCCTTCGCGGCCTTCACGGAAGCGTTGGTGGGGCTGTACTTGGCAACCCACTGCGCAGTGGTCAAGTAGTGGTGGTACCGGGAAGACCCGGGCTTGGAAACCGCGCGAAGGGCCGCTTGGGCTCCGCTTGCGTTGCGCAGGTTCAGCACAAGGTTGAAGCTCACGGAGCTCCCCGCGGCGACCGCGCCTTGCGAAGCGGTCCGAGCTGCAGCGGGGGCCTCTGAGCCGTTCAGCTGCGTACGAGCTGACGTTGCTGCGCCGGCAACGGAAACACCGCCGGCGAGTTGGGTCGCCACGACGACGAGCCCCACTGATGTCAGTGGGGCCCACAATCGAACAGACTTCATACATCTCTCCTCTCTGGGGACGACGAGTGCGCCCTAAGCGCCATGCACTGTTCCTCCGACCAGGAACGAGGGTTGCCCATCCACCTTCTCCTCTCCTTGGCGTCCTCTCGGCCCGGGAAACATATACCGGCGCCGCTAGCCAGCGCAAACACCATGCGTCAGCGTCGTTACCGTTGGAAGGAGATCGGCGGTGGCGCCGAGCCGCTCCTGGGATCCTTGGTGGAAGGGATGTGCGCATCTGGCAACAGCGATGTGATCGTCGTCGGGCTCGGCGCCATGGGCAGCGCGACTTGCTACCACCTGGCCGCTCGCGGCGTGTCGGTGATCGGCATCGATCAGTACGAGCCACCGCATGCTTACGGCTCGACGCACGGTGAGACGCGGATCACCCGGCTGGCGATCGGCGAGGGCGATGACTACGTGCCGCTGGTTCGCCGCTCGCACGAGCTCTGGCTCGAGATCGAACAGTTGACCGGCGCTCGGCTGCTGACCCGCACTGGCGGCGTAATCCTCGGCCATGGCGACAGTCCCTTTCTGCGCCGGACCCGAGGCTCGGCGCGCCGGTTCGGGATCGACCACGAGAATCTGAGCAACGGTGAAATCCGCGCGCGCTTTCCCATGTTCGCCGTGGATGATCAGACCGAGGGCTATTACGAGCCGGAGGCCGGATACGTCCGGCCCGAGTCAGCGGTCCATGCACAGCTGGAGCTGGCGCAGACTCACGGCGCGCAGCTGAAGGTCGGTGAACGGGTCGAAAAATGGACGACGTCAGCCGCCGGCGTGAGCGTTCAGACAGCCTCTGGCACTTACCACGCCGGAGCGTTGGTGCTGTGCGCCGGCGCCTGGATCCACGACCTGTACCCGGAAGGCAGCGACATCTTCACCATTTACCGGCAGCTCCTGTTCTGGTTTCCGATCCGCGAGCGATACGAGGAGCTTCGCGACATGCCGGTGTTCGTCTGGGAGTTCGCTGCGCCGCCCGACGCCATCACTCACCTCGTCGGGTTTTACGGCTTTCCCGCGATCGACGGGCCCGCCGGCGGCGTGAAGCTGGCAGCTGAGTCCTACGAGCAAACGACGAGCGCGGACGATGAACCGCGACCCGCGACGCGCCACGAAATCGAAGCGATGTACCGGGGTTATGTCGAGTCGCGCCTCCCGTGGCTGGGCGCAGAGCCGCTACGGACGGTTCCTTGCCTTTACACTACGGTGCGCGAGAGCCGGTTCGTCATCGACCGTCACCCCGACCACGACGCTGTCCTGATCGTCTCCCCTTGCTCAGGACACGGCTTCAAGCACTCGGCCGCGATCGGTGAGTCGGTGGCACAGCTGTTAGTCGACCGCGCCACCGACATCGACCTCCGCCCCTTCCGTCTCTCTCAGGGCGTGTAGGTGAACATGTAGCTGTAACCAGGTTGGTGAAACCTGGGCCGAGTGACTATCGGTGACCTCCGCGATAAACAGTGTCAGTGCTGCCCTGACGGTCGGGCGCGAATGCAACCGGTAACGGATCGGGGTATTCGACCCGCCTGGACTACGTGAGAACCGTCATGCGGCGGTCAGCTCGCGCTCAGCGCGGAGCCAGTTTCTCAGCTCGTCGCTCGCGCCCTCGTCGAGGTGGATGAAGTACGCGCGCTCACAGATCTCGTGGTGGGTCAGCACGGGACGCTGAGTCTTGGGCTTGCGGGTGTTGACACGCTTCTTGACAGGCTTGGCGGACTTCTCGGTCACGATTTATCTCCTGGTCTGAGTCGCTGAGCATCCGCGTGCCTGCCTTCGGCACGCGGGCGTTGTCTTCGACGCGCGCGTAGGCAGCCCTGCCTACGCGGGGTTCCGAGCAGTTGTCGGCCGGATAGAGTCAGACCATGAACGTCAAGCGCGGAATCTTCGTGGCGCCGTTCGACGAGCTCGTCGATCCGCGTCTGATGGGCGACCTGGCGCGAACGGCGGAATCTCGAGGCTGGGACGGCTTCTTCGTTTGGGACCACGTCAAATACCGCCCGCCGGTCGAGGCCGTTGCCGACCCGTGGGTGACGCTGGCGGCGATCGCGTGCACGACCGAACAGCTGCGACTCGGCCCGCTGGTCACCCCCCTGTCGCGCCGGCGGGTCCACCGGCTGGCCCGGGAGACCGTGACGCTCGATCGCATGAGCCGCGGGCGCCTGACGCTCGGGGTTGGCCTCGGGGCCAGCAGCACCGGCGAGCTCGAGCCGTTCGGCGAGGTAGTAGATCCGCGCGAGCGCGCGCGACTCCTCGACGAGGGTCTGGAGCGGCTGAGCGCGTACTGGGCCGGCGAGTTCAAGCCGCTCCCGATCCAGCAGCCGAGAATGCCCGTGTGGGTCGCCGCGCGCTGGCCGAACCGGCGGCCGGTCCGGCGAGCTGCGCGTTGGGACGGCCTGTTCCCGATCGAGATGCCCGAGCCGGCCTCGCTGGCGACACTTGTGGATGAGGTTCGGGACTTGCGGGGCGGGACCACCGACGGGTTCGATTTCATCGCCGAGATCTCGCCGGGTGCGGTCGTCGGCCCCTGGGAAGAAGCCGGCGCCACGTGGGTCCTGACCGGCTTTGGTCCGCAGCCGCGCGAGGCCGACGTCCGCGGGGTCATCGAAGCCGGACCGAGCTAGCCCCCCCCCGCCCTCGGCGCCGAGCCCTCCTGTGTGCCGCTGGTGCGAGCGGGTAGATGCCGCTAGTGGCTACCGCTTGAACGGCGGTCGCCGAACGCCGCGCTGCTCGGTCCGTCGTCGATCGTCTCGATGACTGCGCAGCGCTGTCGATGCGGCAGTTGTCCGGCTTCACGGATCGGATCGAACCGGCTCGTTCGGGATGAGGCGACGTACGCGGCCTGTAGGGCTCCGGCGCGATTTCTGGACGCTCTCGCCCCAGATCGCCGCGACCGGGGTCTGGTCGAGGTCGCGCCGTCGCCGCAGCTTCGGATCGTGCAGGTACAGCTCGCGGGCATCACCGCGAGCGTGCGGCGTTGGCGGCTGGATCTCGCGTGCCGCCTGCGGAAGCTGTGTCGGGTCGGGCGCCGCGGCGGGGTCGTGGAACGAGTACGCGATCAGCTCCTGGGGCGTGAGGGAGAAGAAGTCGGCGAGCTCGATCCCCTCGACGTCAATTCCGACCGCGTTGAGGAGCACCGTGCCGCTGATCCGCTCGTGCTCGCGCACCGCACTCTCGGAAGCGATCCAGCCGCCGATCGATGAGCCGATGACCAGCACGTCGCGCAGATCTCTTTGCTCAAGGAGCTGCAGATAGCTGAGGGCGATGTCGTCGATCCCGTCGTACCACTCGGGTCGCGGGGTGCCGGCAAAGCCGGGATGCACTGGCGCGATGACCTCGAAGTTTTCGGACAGAGCGGAGGGAAGCGGTCCCATGGACGGCGGCCCACCCCCTCCGTGCAGGAGCAGGACCGGTCGGCCGTGACCCTGCTGATCGATGGTTAGTTGCGGGTCGTCGGCATAGAAGCCGTTCATGGTGTCAGTGGTCATGTTGTGCCTTCAGTCGGTATTTCTGGTCCTCACTTCGCCTCCGGCTCGTCGGGCGCGGGCGTCCCCGCCGGGTAGGTCGCGTAGCGCGCCATCACAGCGAGGATCGCCTCGGGGGTCATCTTGTCCGACGCCCCCAGCTCGCTGAGGTCCCGGAAGTAGCCGACGTACAAATCGGGGGTGAACGTGTTGAGGATGATCGCCGGCTCGTCGCCGGGGTTGGCGAAGGTGCGCTCGGCGCCGATGGGCACAGAGACGAACGTTCCCGCGGGTGCCTCGCGCTGGGTGTCGCCGACGGTGAAGCGAGCGGTGCCCGCGATCACGTAGAACGTCTCGTCGTGCTTCTGGTGCCAGTGGGGCGGCGGCCCATCCGTATGCGGAGGCACGGTGAGAACGGCCACCGCGAGGCGGTGGGCGGTGCCGCTTCCATCTTCGACCATGCGCACCTGGACGGGGCCTGGGAGAACGACCTCTCCCCCCTGGAGTCCAACGATCGACGCCTCAGACACGTGCGGCCCCCTTTCGTGAGAGTTGACTATCGCGAAGCACCGTAGCGCATGAACGCTCGTTATGCAAGATGACTATTATGACGAGAGCAGACTCTAAACAGCGATGCACGGTACGCGGCGACAGGAGCAACGATGAGTAGCACGGCCGAGGAGCGTGGTCGGGTCAACCAGAAGCGGCGCACACGCACGGCGATCATCGCCGCCTGTCAGGAGCTGATCAGGGCCGGGGCGGACATCAACATGCCGGCCGTCGCTCGCGCAGCGCTCGTCTCCGAACCGACCGCCTACCGCTACTTCCGCGATCTCGCCTCACTGCTCGAGGAAGCACTGGCCGGCATTGACCCTGATCCGGCCACCGCATTGGCGGCAGGCGGCGACCCCGGCGATCCCGTCGAGCGGGTCACCTACGCCGCCGAGCTTCTCGCGAGGCTCGTCATCGAGCGTCAGGGCGCGATCCGTGCCCTCATCTCCGTCTCGATCGCCCGAGGCACCGCTCGACAGGTGCGGCCGGGCTACCGCTTCGCCCTCATCGACCAGGCGCTATCTCCGCTGGCACGACGCAAGCCCGGCGTGGATTCCGGAACCGTCGAGCAACTGCGGCGCGACCTCGCCGTCGTCATCAGCGCCGAAGCCGTCCTCACCCTCATCGACCTCTATGGCCTCGACTCCGAGGCGGCGGTGGCGAGCATCGTGCACACCGCGCGTCTCATCACCGAAGCGACACTCAGCGATGCGTAGGTAGACCCGGGGTTACGCCGGAGCTCACCTCTGCCCAGCTACTTTGCCTCATCTCGCCGTCTGCGCTGGACGAGGCTAGGCCTGGCCGATGAACTGCCGCTCATCGGTGTACCAGACCCGACCGCGATAGCGAAGATGTGCATCGCGTTGACGCCGTTCCCGATCCCGCTGCTGACCGTCGGCAGCGTCACCGACTCCACCGTCTTGCCCGACTCGAGCGCCACGGACGCGTAGTAGATGCTCACCGGATGCTGTACCTGCGAGCTGCTCGACGAGTTCCAGCTTAAGGTGGTGGTCGCGATCTGGTCGCCCGCCACGGCCGCGTTGTTGTACCAGTCCGCCATGCTGATGCCGTAGGTCTGGGTGCTTCCATCGGTATAGGTGATCGTGCCCGAGCCGCTCGCGCGCGACCCGGCATCGCCGAAGCCGTGGCTCGGTCCCCGAGCCAGACACGTCGATGATCTGCCCGTCGGCGATCACGTTGTCAGGCGCGCCGACCGGGGTCGGCGAGGTGCCAGGACGGCCCATTCTCGCTTGACCCCCCGTTTCATCTGCTCGCCCGTCCGCGGCAACGGTGCTTCGAGTAACTCTAACGCGATGCGGTGAAGTTGCGGGAAGGAGATCCACTTGCGCTGTAGTCAGGATTGGACTAGGCGGTGGGAGCGACTCGTTCAGAGCCCCCATTGTCGGGTTGCCGTTCCCAACCGCCATCGCGAAGATGTGCATTGCGGTGGTGCCGCCGGCGGCGTTCAACACCGGCAGCGTCACCGACGAGACCGTCTTGCCGCCCGCGAGCGGCAATGACGCGAAGTACACGCTCACGGGGTGCGAACCGAGCGGATTGCTCTGGAAGTTCCAGCTCGACGTGGTCGTAACGAGCTCGTTACCGACGGCCGGAGCGTTCGCGTACCAGTCGGCCATGTTGAGGTTGAACATCTGGCTGCTGCCATCCGTGTAGTGGATCGTGACGATCCCGCTCGCGGTGCCATTCTGGCTCGAGCCTAGGAACCCGAGATCAGTTCCCGTGCCACTCACATCGACGGTCTAGCCCCCCGGTGACGATGTTGTCCGGTGTGCCGGCCGGCACGTTGGGCCACGTGAACGTGGTGCCCCCGATCGTTACCGTGCCGCCCGGCGCCAGCTCGTTCGGCGTTCCAGCCGCCAGCGCCTGTGCGGAGAAGCTGTCGCCGACCCCGTCGTAGTTGGCGGCGCTTTCGTCGGAGTTGTCGCTGATCCCGATTTTGTTGTAGGCCGTTTTCATCGACGAGTACGGGACCACCACGGTCGCCGACCCCTCGGCCACCGGTGCGACGTTGCGGGGCGCCACGGTAACCAGCAGTGTGTGGCTGCCGGGCGATGCATTCGCGGGAGCGGTGACTTTGAAGCTCCGGGTCACCGTCTGACCCGCGCCGATCTCGACCGAACCCGGGCTGCTCACCGTCCACCCGGATGGCGCCTTGAGCGTGAACCGTGCTTGCGGGATGGCGTAATCGCCGCCGTTGACCAGCTTTGCGGTGACGGTCGCGGCGCTGCCCGCATCGAGGGTGTCCGGCGCGCTGACGGTCAAGGAGCGCGGGCCGACAGTGCGCGTGACTTTGAAGCTGCCGTGTAGGGGTAGGTTGTCGAGCGCCGATGAGTCGCCCACATAGACGTGGAACCGGCCGTCCGGCACCACCCAGCCATTGCGGCGTCGCGCAGAGAGAGATGGTCATGGCGGCCCGGTGAGCTCACGGTCTTGGATTGGCCCCGTTGCAGGTCGACCTTGTCAAAGCCCTTCAGCTGTCGGGGCGGGTCTCCGGCCACTTGCGGAATCGGTAGAGCACCAGGCCGGCACCTTCCCCTGTTCGTCACTCGCCACACAAGTTGCTGGGATCGACGGCGAGTGGCGTCGAAGCCGGTGTCGGGCAGGACCTAGGTTCTGACCAACGCCGGCGTGATCTTCAGGTCGCTGAACTTGAACGTCGTATAAGACAGCCAAAGCCGAACGGGAACAACGGCGTCTCGCGGTTCGCGTCGTAGTAGCGGTAGCCGACGATCAACCCCGTCGACTGAAGATGTCCTCGGCGAGGTTGCGCATGGGCAGGCGGAGGACATCGAGCGGGCACCGTGAAGGCTCTCGGAAAGTACCGGCACGTGGCCCCCCGGGTCGACCTTGCCGAACAGCACGGCCCCGAGCGCGGTTCCGTTGCTCTCCCCCGGGTACCAGGCGTCGAGGACCGCTCCCACCCGGCGGAGCCACGGCATCGCCACGGGAGCGCCGGCGTCGACGACGACCACCGTGTGGTGGTTGACCGCAGCGACCGCCGAGATCAGCTCGTCCTGGGCCGAGGGGAGGTGGGCGCGCAGGGCGTTCGCGGACACTCGCCGTGGCGACGCATGAACGCGTCCGACCGCGGGCGCCTGATCTGGCGAATTGCCGACTTGATCGAGGACCACGCAGACGAGTTCGCGATGCTCGAGTCGCTTGACAACGGCAAGCCGTTACGTCAGCGTTACATCGCCCCACCAGGCGGCGGATGTCGCGCTGGCGGCTGACCTGTTCCGCTACATGGTCGGGTTGGCCGACCAGAGATCGAGGGCACGACGGTGCCGATCTCGCGCACTCCCGGCCCCGGGCGAGTATCTGGCGTACACGCTGCGCGAGCCGGTCGGGGTGGTCGGGCTAGATCGCTGCTCGGGATCGTGGAGAGCGAGCTGTCAGTCGGAGCCCCTGCATGTATGGACCGGCGTGCCGGCCGGAGCCGCGGACTGGATGCCCTGCAGTGGCGTCACATGAAGGTTGAGGTGACGTAGGCGCTGCCGCCACCGGTGTCGGTGGGAGCGGCCGAGGCCGCCGCGCCAATCACGACGATCGGGCGCTTGCCGGTCGAGCGCAGTGGCAGTGTGTGTCGGTCGTTCTTGAGCAGCACGGTGCCCGCCTCGGCGACCTCGGTGGAAGTCGCCTGATTGGCCGCGGTCGTGACGGGTGCGCTGGTCGACCCCGTGGGCGGGTTGTGACTCGTTGAACCGGAACATCTCACCCAGGATTCTGCGCACCATCTGATTCAGCGTGTCCATGCTGACCTGGCCGGACTCCACGGCGGCTTGCAGCGCCGACCCGTAGACTGCGGCGCAGGCATCTCCGGTCCGTGCCCGCGTCGCGGACTGCACCGTGGAGTCGGTGGCCTGGTAGTCGGACGTCATGATCCCGTGGAACTTCCCGCTGCTGATGGCGTCGGCCCCATCAGGTACTCGGTCCGGCTCGCGTATGCGGTTGCACTCGTGCTGAAGCCGTCGCCGAGCAGACTGGCCTGCTGGGTCGCGGCCCAGAATGCCGGGAGGTGATCTCGTGCAGCGCGCGCTGACTGACGATCGCGTCGTCGGCCGCGGTGTTGCGGTTGGTCTCCTGGTTGTAGACCGCGAGGTGTTTGACCTGGGACATCTCATCCTCGCTCTGCACCCCGTCGATCTCCGCACACGGCCATCTTGCCGTTGAGGAATGGGTCCTCTCGTGAACGCTTCGAATGACCGGCCCCAGCGCGGATCACGATCGATGTTCACGGTCGGCCCGAGGTTGACCATCGCGCCTTTGCCGCGCTCCTCGGCCCCTACCACTTGCCCGTACTGGTGTGCCATCCCCTGAGTCGAAGGTGGCCGCCAGCGACACGGCGGCTGGCATCTGAGTTACACCGGTGAGACCGTCGCCGACGCCAAGCGGGCCGTCCTCCTGCCCCATCGGCGCTATCAGAGGCTCGGGAGCCCGAGCTGCTGACACGTAGGGCTCGACTGCCCGCCGGCCTCTGTGAACATCGTGATCTTGTCCCCGAGCGTCATCTGTGACTCAGCGGCTGCGGCGCTGACCGACGCACGGCGACTGGTCGAGCCAAGGGCCGATGCGTTCGCGGAGGCGCTCGGTGGATCGCGGCGGGCAGCCGCCAGGGCGGCGGGCAACCTGAAAAAGGTCACGCTCGAGCTCGGCGGAAAGTCGGCCGAACGTCGTGTTCGGACACCGCGATCCGCGCGATCCGGAGAACGGGATCATCGGCGTCCTCCTGCCAACGGCCGGACCCGGCCTGCACGTTCCCTCGAGGACGGCCTCGTAAACGACAACCTGCGCGTCGGCCTACCGTTCCTCACCAACCCTCCCGATGCCGAGTCGGCGGGTTGATCACTTCTTTTACCACGGCGCAGTGCTGTAACGCCGGTTCGCGCCTGTACGTGTAGAAGCCGATCTTCGACGACATCGTCTCTGGCGAGGTACCGCAATGGATAGACCGGTGTTGTTCTGCTATGACGGCTCTGAGGGATCGAAGGCGGCCCTGTCGGTCGCCGTCGAGCTCGTCATGCATCCCGCCGATGCCGTGGTCCTGGTCGTGTGGACGCCCGTAGCCGTCCAGCTCGCCAGGGGAGGTTCCCTGCTGACGGCGGTGCCGAACGAGGGCCAACTGGACGAGGAGGAGATCGCCGCCGCGCAGCGGCTCGCGGATGCCGGCGCCGAGGGCGCCACAAGCCGCGGCTACAACGCGTATGCGCGTATCCAGGCCAAGCAGATCAAAGTGGCTCCGGGGACCGACCCGTGAGGCGCCAGATGGGCCCGCTGATCTCTGACGAGCAGTTCGAGAAGGTGCTGGGCTAGCGCCGTCCTCGGCAGCGTCTCGCACCAACTTTCCGCGCACGCGGAGCGCCCGGTGCTGATCGCGCCCCAGCACCTCGCTCGGTAAGCGCACCTACGCGCGGCCTCATGCAGATGGGTCGGCAGCTGGCGGTGTCGCGGCGATCCGGCGAGCCGCCTCCGTCACGCGAGCCGCCTCCTTGTGGCGGAGGTCGGGTGCTCATGCCCAGGGCGCGGGCGGCCGCGGCCTCGAGGTGGAGCGCATAGGCAATTCCGCGAGCGAGCGCCGTCCTGAGCGTGCACTCGCGGGCCTCGACCCTCCGGGCAGGACCGACGAGGCCAGGCAGTGGTCGGTGGCGGTCGCCTACGGTCGACCGCGGATTCGTGCAGCCTGACGGTCGCTGCGCTACCAAGCACGAGCATCTCGAATGTAGTTCTGCGCGTCAGCCCGCCGATCGCCGAGACAATGCAAAGCCACCAGTCCGGCATGAACGTCCATTTGCGGGCGGTACTGACCATGGCCGAGGCCACGCCCGTCTCGCGGACTTCGACACCGAGGGTCGCGGTTCCGATGGCGGGGGCGAAGATCGACCCCAACCCCACTCCGATGATCAGCAGCCGGGAAGGACGTGGGTCGCGTACGAGCCGCCGGGAGTCAGCCGCGTGAACACGAGCAGCGCGGTCAACCCCAGCGCATGCCGGATCACGAGTGCTTGGCGGCCGTGCGAGACATGATCCGGTCCGCGCCGCGACCGAGGTCGCCACTAGCAGCGCCGTCATGGGCAGGAATGCCGCGCCGATGACCACCGGCGAGAAACCAAGGTCCAGCTGCGCGGTCCCTCAGAGAAGCACGCGAAGACGCCCACGGAGGGGGCCGGTTGCAGCCCCGCTCGGTTCGTCTGATGTGCAGCGGCAGTCGGCCATCACACGAGCGGCTTCGGCGCACCACGAACACCCCGCTGGAACAAGCAGGCTCCGCAAAGCCGGCGGACTCGCCGCACCGTTCGAGTCCAGCTCCCCCGGGGCTACGCATGCCTCGAGCGACAGAGTCCGGGCGCTCCTCACCGTACGCCATCCTCGAGCACGCGACAACGGTACGGTCCTCACAGCTTTGGCTAGCGCGGAGGCACGGCCTGCGACTGTTCTAAAAGACGAGTTGTCCAAAGTGAGTGGCGTTGCCGAAGTTCGTGTTCGTTGAGGTCGCCGCGCCCCAGGGGCGCGTAGTTCGGACCCCAGGTCTCGACTATGTCGTACGAGCGAGCGATTGCCCAGCCGTCGCAGAGAACCGCGTCGCCGAGGGTCTGCCCGATAGCGGCTTCATAGGCCACAAGAAAGACGTCGGCGATTCGCTCGTCGAACAGGAGGACGAGATCGAGGCGGCACCACCCGACATCGAAGCCGCGTGGACCGCGTGCTGCACCCGACCAGTCAACGATGCCCGTGAGCCTTCCATCACGCCAGACGACGTTGCCTGACCAGTAGTCGCAGTGGGTGAGCACATCAGGCGAGCCGATGATCTGCGACCAACGACCCCGAACTTCTGGTGCCAACGGACCATTCAGCTCAGCCTGAGCCCCTCTGCGGTCGAACACGCTCGGCAAGTCCGCCACCCGGTCGCTTGATACCGCATGAACCAGAGCCAGTGCGCGACCCAGCTCGCGCGCCCACGGCTCCGGCTCACTCGGCGTGATGTCCGGTTCGCCGTCGAGCCAGCTGATCAAAGAAGTCGGGTGCTCCGACCATCGGCCGTGTAAGTCGCCGCCGAGCAGCACCGGGGCCAAACCCCCGAGCCCATCAAGAGTTCGGAGCACATGTTGCTCGTGGCAGGCGGCGGGGTCGGCCATCGGGAACTCGCGGACGACCACGCGGAACGCGGGATTATCGGTGTCGACCCTCCAGCTGTCCGCGTGCTGACCGCCCTCGAGGCGTGCGACGTTCAGGATCACGGCGGACGAGCCGGCGAGGCGCCGGACTTCCTCAAGCGCTCCAGCCGAAGGCAGAACTTCAGATCGGCTCATCTCTGAAACCCTACGGCCACGGCGCTCAAGGCCGCGGCGCGCCCCTGCGTGCGGCTCTCCTATGCGCGGATGCCGTACCAGCGCGCCGCGGTCGCTCCGAACAGGGCGTCGCGAGAGCCATCAGTGAGATCGGAGAAGATGGCCCGGTAGGCGTCGTAAAGTCGCCCGAACCCCGACCGCAGGCGCTCGATTGGCAGATCGGACCCGAGCATGCAGCGTTCCGGTCCGAACGCGTCAACCGCCACGCGCAGCCACGGCCGGATGCGGTCGGTCGTCCAATCGCCGAAGATCGTCCCGATCGCGTCGATTCGCGTGGCGGTGTTCGGCGCGGACGCGATCGCGGAAAGCCGCTCGCCGTGGGCAGCGAGTCCTTCTTCGCTCAGATTCTCCGGCCAGCCGAAGTGGTCGACCACGATCCGCAACGCCGGCAGCGCGCAGGCGAGATCCGCGACAGCGCCGAGCTGGTCACCCGTGGCCTCGATCGTCGCCACCAGATTGTGCTTCGCCACCAGCTCGAGGTTCGCCATCGCACCGTCGTCGTCCAGCAACCCCCGGCCGGGTCCTCCGTGTGCCAGCGCGGACACGAGCCGCACCCGCACGCTGCGCGCGAGCTTTAGGGCGCGGAAGCGTTCGACGAGGTCCGCGAAGCCGTGGTCGGCCGGATCGCCGAGCGTCACCAGGGCCCCCGGCACGTCCAGCTCGTCGCACTGGCGCTGGACCCAGCCGGCGGCCGCGATTGGATCCTCGGCGCCGGCGTCTGACCAGACAATGCCGCGCACGTCATGACCGGCGACCTCGTGCCGATAGTCGGCAAGCGTGTAGACGTCGGGCAGCGAGTCGTAGTCACCGAGCATGTCGCGGACCAGAGTCCGGTCGGTCAGCCAGAAGATCGGATTCGCGCCCTGGTCCCACAGGTGAGCGTTGCAGTCGACCAGCGAGGGCATGCGCCCGACCATAACCTGATTCGCGGCGGGGCAAGTACGCTTCCAGATCAACCCCGCGGCCGCGTGATTTCCAGGTCCCAGCCGAAGTAGACCTCGACACTAATGATCTGGTCGCCGTTGAAGGTGAGGATCTCGGTGTTGCGGCCTCTGCCCCCGTCGGCCCTGGTCATCTCGTAGGTGACGATCACCTCGTCGCCAGCGTCGAGGAGCCGCACGAACTCGAACTGCTGCCTTTGCCCGGAGCCAGGCCAGCAGCGCGCGAAATACCCCGCGCGGTCCAGTCCGACGTCCACCGGACTCGAGAACGTGAACTCGTCGGCCAGCATGCTCTCGACGAGCTCGCGGTCGCCGTCGGCAAACGCGAGATAGAGATCTCGCGCGAGCCGAGTTCTGCCGCCTGAAGTCATCGCCACCTCCTCATCGATTTGTCGCACGGGTTAGGACCGACGAAGGTGACGAGATTCATCGGCGCTGATGCGATATGCGTGCCGGCCGACGGGGTCAATTCTCGACCTGCCTAGGTCAGGGCAAGGTCACACTCGCGGCCCTCCCGAGGATCGCTACGGCACGCGATACTTGCACTCAACCCTTCGAACGGCGTCGCCCTGACTCGGCCTGCATCGTTCGATGCTCGTGTCAGAACGATGCCGTCATGTCCGTGACAGTTATCCGCTATGCAGAGCGTCCCGAGCTTTGGGAGGACAGCGAAGCGCTCTCGTCGTCGGTGTGGCCGGAGTACAACCTGCACGGTGATGTGCTCAATCGCTACTGGGGCAGGCTGTTCGAGGACTTCCCCGAGTTTCAGTTCGTCCTCTACCACGACCAGGACGGAGTGCTGGCCGAGGGCCACACCGTCCAGTGTGCCTGGGACGGGACCACCGAAGGATTGGGCGACGGGATCGACGCGATGATCGCCGGCGCGTTCGAGGCCCGACAGGCCGGTCGCAGACCGACCGCGCTTGGAGCGCTTGCGGCGGAGATCAAACGGCAGTTTCAGGGTCGCGGTCTGGCCGACAGCGTGCTCGACGCAATGGCCGACGTCGCCCGTGACGCCGGGCTCAGCCACGTGATCGCACCGGTCCGCCCGAGCTTCAAGGACCGCTACCCGATCATCCCGATCGAACGCTACGTGACCTGGACGCGAGAGAACGGGGAGCCGTTCGATCCATGGATCCGCACCCACGTCCGCCGCGGCGCAAAGATCGCCAAATCGCTCCCTCACTGAATGCGGATCACCGGGACGGTCGTCGAGTGGGAGCAATGGACGGGCATGCGGTTCCCCGACGACGGGCAGTACACGTTTCCTGCTGGTCTTGCTCCGGTCGACATCGATCACGGACGGGACCTCGGGTCCTACTGGGAGCCGAACGTCTGGATCGTCCACACGCTCCGCGATTAACGAGCGAGAACGGGAACGCGATCCCTGTGGTCCCGGCCAACCGCGCGCCGGCCGCGCTGGAGCGTATAGGCCGAGGACGCCATCGGGATCGAGACGGATCGTGTGACAGAAGATCTGATTTGCTCCGGTCGTGCTCGAGCAAGCCGCTGGTCTGTCGTCACGAGCCTTGGATGCGATCGCAGAGCTCGAGCGGGAGGTGATCGAGGCCGACGGTGGCCGCTTGAAGCTGGAGTGGGGAAGGCTTCGCCGCCGTAGCGGCGGCCGCGTCGAGGACCTGCTGTGGTGGGAAGACGGACGGTTGCTGGGCTTCCTCGGCTTCTATGGCTTCGGCTCCTCGCTGGAGCTGACCGGCATGGTCGCGCCACACGCTCGCGGGCGCGGTATCGGGACGGCGCTGTTGGATGCCGCAGTGCCGCTGTGCCGTGGGCTGAACTATGGCGAGGCGCTGCTAATCGTTCCCCGTCACTCGGAGGCGGGAAAGCGTCTGGCGCTGCGCCGCGATGCCGTGTTCGATCACTCAGAGCATGCGCTGGTGCTGTCTGGCGACCCGCCCACCGGGCCGCACGACCCAGCGCTCACCCTTCGCCCGGCTGCCCCAGCGGACATTCCTGTGGTCTCGCATTTGTTGGAAGCAGGGTTTGGAGGGCCTGCGCCGGATGATCTCCCTGGTCGCTTGAACTCGTCGCACGGGCGGATCTTGGTCGTCGAGCTGAGCGGCTCGGCCGTCGGAACGCTGAGCCTCGCCCGAGACGGAGACGATGCCGGCATCTATGGGTTTGTGATCGACCCTTCCTGGCAGGGTCGTGGGATCGGCCGCGATGCGCTGAGGCGCGCCTGCGAACAGCTACGCGCCGACGGCGTGGGGCGAATCGGCTTGGACGTGGCCGTCGACAACGACCGAGCGCTCGCGCTCTACGCGTCCGTCGGCTTCCTGCCCATAACCACGGAGGACTACTTCGCGCTCCCTTTGAGCTAGCGCGCCCACATGTCAGGAGTTGACAAGGCCGGTGTGGATCGGGGTCCTCGATTCGGTCGCGCGCACGCGCCAGGCGCCGACGCCCGGGAGGCTGGTCGTTTAACGCAAACAGGGTTTGCGTTTCGCGACCAGCCTCGGTTCTGTGGCAAGGCCGCCGGGTCGGCGTCGCCCGATCCTCTCTACCTCGATCGTCCCTCGGGGTGAGGCACACTCGGAGTCTTCGACAACCCGCACACGAGCGACCGGGAGCTCGGACTGGCCGTTGGCCTGGCCCATGCCAGATCGCCTTGGAGGTATGCAAGAGGAGTGACACTGCGAGCGGAGGTCCTCAATGTCGCGGGTCTCGCACGTCGGTTCCTCTTGGCCGAGCCCTCGGACGCTCCGTCGGTCATCGTGCTCAGCCTCCACGGGAGCCGTTCCTCACCCGAGGGGCAGGCCCGGCTGAGCGCGATGGAGCGGCTCTGCTCGTCGGGCGCCCGTGGTGGCCTTCCCCGGAGCCGCCTGGCCCCTCGGCTCGGGCTTTGAATGGGATCTCGAGGGAGACGTCGAGTACCTCCAGGTCCTGGTCGGCTGGCTCCTTGCCCGATATCCGGAGGCGGATCGAAGGGTGTGTCTCGCCGGGTTGTCGGGTGGCGCCCGGATGGCCAGCCGATTCGCCTCGCTCCATCCCGAGGCGGTGCAGGTCCTCGGGGCTGTGGCCGGGTTGCGAGCCCCCGCGCAAGCCCGGCTCGAGCATCCGCTACGGATGCTCGCATTCCATGGCACCGCGGACCGGATCAACCCCCTCGCCCGGCAGCGGCACCGAACGCTGGAACGAGAGCGTGCCCGACGCCGCCGCAGCTTGGGCCCGAGCCCTCGGGCTGCCGAGCGAGCCGAGTCGCCAGGAACCCACCGGCCACCTCAGCCGAATCACCTTCAGCGACCCCGGTCGCGACCATCACGTTGCTCGTTTCGGAAGGAGCCGGCCACACGTGGCCCGGATCCCGTCGCCCCTTCTTCTTGCGGCTGATCCTCGGCCGGACCTCCAACGAGATCGATGCCACGACCGAGATCTGGCGGTCAACCAGCGCGTCCGTCTGACTCGCGTGTTAGCGACCAGGCGGGGTCAAAGGATCCGCCCAGCACAGGGGACACACCTCGCTAGAGAGAACACGCACTCGGGCGCGCCGCAACCAACGTCGGCGGTGCCCCCGACAGCCTCGCCTCCCCCAAGGCCGGCATCCGCCCGCTGCGCCGAGAGTGTCGCGCCTCCTTACACACAAAGACCCGTAACCGTTCAGTCCCTCGGGCCGCTCAGGTGAGCGCGGGGAATGGATCGCCGCGGGCGTGCCCGGCGAGTAGTTCGCTTAGGTAGGTGAATAGTGAGCGGTGTTGGAGGCGGCAGGTCGTGGCGGCCGAGAGCGCACGTTCGGCGAATCGCTCGCCGGTCTGGCTTTGGGTGCCGAGCGAGAGTTTTCGGTGGATCACGGGTCCGCGGAGCGCGCGCTCAGCGGGGTTGTTGGTCGGTTCGATCCCGTCGATCCGGGTGAAGGTCCAGAGCGCGGGCCAGACCTTGAGCAGGTTGTTCGCGAACTGGCGGTGCCAGCGATTGCGGGACTTCTTCGGTGAGGCGTTCTCGAGCAGCTCTCGCAGCTCGGTCTGGATCGGGGTGATCTCGGCCTGGAGTCGCTCGCGGTCGTGGTGCTCGTGCTGGTAGGAGCGCCAGGCGACGAACACCTGCTTGGTGAGCGGGACACCCTTCTCGCCGAAGGTCTTCTGCTCGCCCAGCCCGTCGGCGTGTCGCCGGAAGTCGCGCTGCAGATGCGACCAGCACACCTGTCGCTGGTCGGGGTGAAGATGGCTGTAGCCGTTCCAGCGGTCGGAGATCACGATCCCGGGATATGTGGTGCCGATCAGCGCGTTGAACTGCTCGCGGTTGCAGTGCTCGGCGATCTGAAAGAACGCCGCGTCCGGCGTGGTCGCGGTCCACAGTGCGCGGCCCTCCCCGCGGGTTCGCCAGCCGGTTTCATCGACATGCACCGCGCTCTGATCCAGTATCTGGTCCTGCAACTGCAGATGCGGGCCGGCCAAAGCGTCTGAGGCCCGCTGGCAAATCGCGTCCGCGCTGCCGGTCGACAACGCGACGCCGAACAGGTCACGCACGAGCTCGCAGATCCCGCGGCGAGAGACACGGTGGCGGGCGGTCAACGTCACGACCGCCGCCTGCAACCTCGGCCCGAACGCGCAGCCACCGATCCCATCGGGCAACCGGGCGCTCGTCCGCGCGCGACACTCCGGGCAGCGCAACTGATGCGTGCGATGCTCGGTCCAGCGCACGCTGATCGGCGGCAACTCCGCGATCTGATGACGGCCGAACTGTCGCCTCGGCCGCCGCTCCTCGCGGGTGAACGCGCGACCGCACCCGCCACACCCCTCGGGGTAGTGATCGACGATCTCGTCAATCTGATCCTCGGGCCGCAGCTCACGCCCTGCGCCTCGGTGCCCGCTCTGCCCGCCAGCCTTGCGCTGCTCGCCCTCCCGTCGCATCAACTCCTTCGCCTTCGCGCGCGCCTGCGCCCGGCGCTGCGCACGCGTCTTCGGCGGATCCAAGGAAGGCGGCCTTGACGTTGTCCGCGAGTCCTGGCGCGCCTGCGCCTCCAACCGACTCAACCGCTCCTCCAACGCCTCCACGCGAGCGGCAAGATCAACAATGAACTGGACACACGTCTCACGACCCGCGTCATAGATCGCCTCCGCCTCTGACCGATCCATGACCGCAAGATTCGCTGCACAAAGCAGGAATCCCTCCCCCAGGCCCCGACGACTGAACGCTTACAAAGACCCCGCGATTAGCGGGGCCTTTATCCAATCGGGGAGACAGGATTTGAACCTGCGACCGCCCGGCCCCCAGCCCGAGGGATCGACTGCGGCCTAGTCTCGACCCCCCGTGTCTACTGGCTTTACCGCCGTTGAGTTGTCCTCGGTTTCGCTCAAATTGGACCCCAAATTGGACCCCCGAACGTGTGTTCCCGTGAATCTCGGGACCGTTGGCGAAGGCTGCGTTGACTCGCTCGACCTCGTACGCCGAAGGGGCGTAGTGGGTGTAGATCTGGGTCGTCTTGGCGTCGGCGTGACCGAGGAACTCCTGGATCGTGCGAAGCTGCTCCCCGCTGGCGGCCAGGCGGGTACCGAACGTGTGACGCAGATCGTGAAAGGTGATCACGTGCACCCCCGCGCTCCGGCACGCGCCCTGAAACCGCTTCGTGACCTTCTGCGGTCGAGCGGGTTGCCGGTCTGCGGGTGCGCGAACACGAGGTCCTCGTCGGAGTTGTAGGGGGTGAGCGTCGACCAGCGGGCGAGCTCACCGGCGAGCCGATCGGCGAGCGGCACCGACCGGCGCGTCGAGAGGTCCGACTTGCCCTCGGCCGAGTGCTCGCCGCGAACGAATGCGTTTCGAACCCGGATCCGCCGAGCGGTCCAGTCGATGTCCCGCCAGCGAAGCCCGAGCAGCTCGGATTGGCGCAGGCCGGTCATCGCCGCGGCGAGGATCACGACCCGGAGCACCGGCCCGAGCGCATCGGGAGGCGGCGGCGGAGCGGGCCCGTCTCGTCCGCGACGCGTCGGCGCCGGCCGACGATGGACGACCTCGTCGGAAATCGCGCGCAGGACCGCGTCGAGCTCGGGCACCGTGAGGAACTGCAGGTCCGGGCGCACGTCGCGGGCGCGACGGCGCTTGGGACGCGCGGCGTATCGCACCGGGTTCTCGTGGCACCACCCCTTGGCGATCGCGTGCTCGAACGCCGAATGGGTGAACGTCAACACGTTTCGCACGGTCTTCGGCGCCAGCCCGCCGTCGAGCATCGCGGTGGCGAGCGCCTCGATCTGTGCGGTCGAGACCTTCTCGAGCGCCAGCGCGGCGATATTCGGCTCGAGGTGGACGCGCTGCATCGACTCGAGCCCCTCGAGGTAGGACTTGCGCGCGCCCTCCAGTGCCTTGGCCTGCCGCAGCGACGCCGCTGCCGCGCCCACGGTCACCGGTTCGACATCGCGCCGGCGTGACGGGCGGCGCTCCTCCGCCTCTTGCATCTTGCGAAACGCGCGCTCGGCCTGGGCGCGCGTAAGCCCGTCCGAGGCCCCTGGCTTCCGGACCGAGCCGACCTTCCGGTTGAGCTTGCGGTCATCCGAGGTCCGCCAGCGACCGTAGTAGGCGCCATGCTTCTCATAGAGCTCGCCGGTGCCGTAGCTGCGCTTGGAAGGCATCGACCAGATCATCACACGCGGATGTGCTGGGATCCAACTCAACCCCGGAGACTCCCGTCCGACGCTCGTCATGAAGCAAGCGCCAGCTCCGCAGAGCGATCAGGCACGACGGCGGAGCGCTCGCCTGCGGCGGCCTCGCGAGCGGCGGCCCAGCGTCCGAAGACGTCGGTGACGACGCCCGCTGACGGCCAGTCGCCCTCAGCCAGCCGCTCGAGCGCCTCCCCCCCACGCCGCCGCCCGTGCGCGCGTGACCAGTCATAGGAGGACGGGAGCTCGCCGTACCGGTCGCGCCCCGCGTGCATCGCTGCGAGCACTCGTTCGCGCGTCCAGCGCCGCTCGATCGCGCCCGGATGGCAGCGCTTGCAGTACCGGTAGGCGTCGCCCTTGCCGTTGTTCTGTTCCCGACTGGGTTATGTGGCGGGTAGCTGGACGTGGTCTGTGATCACGGCGCTGGCGGCGGCGTGTGGTCGCTGCCGGCCACATAACGGTCAGAGCGATGCGAGCCAGTTCAGCAGGGTTTCGTCCGAGCGCCAGATTGGGTTGGTGCGGTGTCCCGCGGTAACGCCGGGAGGTTCGGTGGCCAGCAGTGCTTGTTGTTTGGCTTTGGTGTTGATCTCGGCGTAGCGGTTGGTGGTCGTGAGGTCGGCATGGCCCAGCCAGCCGCGGATCACGTTGACCTCGACGCCGGCCTCGAGCAGGTGGACGGCGGCGGTGTGGCGGAACGTGTGCGGGCCGATCCGTCGGCCGGTTCTTGGGTCGTCGAGCTGGCCGGCGTGGCGGCGGACGATCTTGTAGATGCCGTAGCGGGTCAGCGGCTGGCCGCGGGCGGTGAACACCGGCGTCGTGGGCGGCGGTGCTGATCCGTTCTCGGACTCGAGGAGCTGCTCGACGATGCGGGCGGTTGCCTCCCAGAGTGGGCAGGTTCTCCATTTGTCGCCCTTGCCGTGCAGGCGAACGGTGGGATGTCCGTCGAGGTCGAGCTGCCCTGCGCGGAGGTCGGCTGCTTCTTGGACGCGGGCGCCGGTGTTGTAGAGGAACAGGATCAGCGCCTGGTCGCGGAGTGCGTGGCGGCCGCGGTTCGGCAGGCTCCTGAGGAGTTGTTGGATCTCGTCGCGTTCCAGGAACCGCGTCTCGGGCGGTGGGACGCGTTTGGTCGGGATCGCCGCGACCTGTTGGCAGGTCATCAGCATCTCCGGGGAGCGGGTCGCGATGTACTCGAACAGGGTGTGGATCGCGGCGAGCCGCTGGTTGCGGGTGCGGATGTGGTTGCCGCGGTCGTCTTCGAGGTGACGCAGGAAGCCGACGGTCCGCTCGAACGTGAGATCGCCGACCGTCAGCTTGGTGATCCTGGAGCGCTTCTCCTTGGCAACGTGAACGATCAGTAGCCGGATCGTGTCGCGGTAGCTGCGCACGGATGCGGGCCGGAGTCCTTTGACCGCGATCAGGTGATCGAGGAAGAACGACTGGATCAGCTGTCCGAGCGGCGTTTGCGGGCTCATTGCCCGCTCCCGAGTTCGCGCCAGGCGGGCTCGGCGAATCGTTCGAATCGCGTGTTGGCCTCGTTGAGCAGTTCCGGAGTGATCGTGAGATAGACGGCGGTCGAGGACGGATCGACGTGCCCCATGAACGTCGAGAGCTGCTGCAGCCGGCTGGCGGGATCGAGCCCTTGCCGATACCAGCGCAGCAGACAGCCGACCGCGAAGCTGTGGCGCAGGCTGTGCAGCCGCGGCGGCGAAACACCGTCGGGCACCACTAACTCAAGCGTGCGGACGAGCTGGCGCAAGGTCTTGCTGGCGCTGCCAGTGCGAACGCTGCGCGAACCGTCGAAGGTAAACAGCGGCTCGGCATCGATGACCGCCCCATCGCGGTGTCGACGCTCCAGTTGCTCCTCAAGCAGCGCGGCGATCCGCGGTCCGTGCGGAACGAGACGGCTCTTGCCGAACTTGCCGGCGCGCACCACCAGCAGATCACGCTCGCCGTCGACGTCGCCCAAGCTCAGTCCGCACGCTTCACCGACGCGCAGCCCTAGCCCGTAGCACAGCGCAAACAGCGTCCGATAGGTCGCTCCTCGGTGGGGCGCATGAGCGTCGTCCGCCAGCGAGCCGGCCGCGTCAAGCAGGCGTCGTGCCTGGAGCGGATCAAACAAAAACGGGATCCGCGCTGACGTGGCCCGCCGGCGGCGAGCGCGCAACGGCGAGGACGCGAGCAGCTGCTGGCTCACGGCCCAGTCCAGCAGACGCGCCAGCACGCCGAGCAGAGCGTTAAAGCTCCTTGGCCGTGCGCGGGGTCGTGACCGCAGAAAGTCATCCAGCAGCACGGGCGTGAGATCGTCCAGCCGCAGCGCAGCGTGGTCGGCGGCGTAGCGGACCAGCAGCCGCAGCTCCTCCTCCTCGGTGTGGTACTTGCGCCCCAGGGCGCGCTTGTGCGCAAGGAACTGCTCGACCGCCAGCTCGATGGTCTCGCTGTGGCTCATGACAGCACCTGCTCGCCGTCGCCGCCGAGCACGACGCGGCGCAGCGGCTCGACGGCGACCTTGGCGTAGATTTCCGTCGAACGCGCCGAGCGATGCCCGACGAAGCCGCCGATCGTCTTGAACGCGAAGTCGGCGTCCACGAGCCGCTGCACACACGTGTGCCTGAGCGTGTGCGACCCCGCCCGCGGAACGTCGATGCCCGCCTTGAGCAGGTAGCGCCGCGCCCGGTCTGACACCAACGCCGCGCCGATCGGCTCGACCGGCGCGAGCGCCCGAAAGAACACGCGCCGCTCTTCGGTCGGCGGGCGACCGTGGCCCAGGTAATCCACGAGCGCTTCCCCGACCGATGCTGACAGCGGAAACGCGGTCGAGTGCCCGGCCTTGCGTTCGGGCACCGCGAGGCGCTCGCGCTTCCAGTCGATGTCATCCAGCGTCAACGCCGCGACCTCACGAGCGCGCAGCCCGTAGGTCACCAACAACAACAGGATCGCCCAGTCGCGCTTGCCGCACGGCGTGCGGCGCTCCACACCGCCCAGCACCAGCCCGACCTGCTCCCACGAAATCGACCGCGGGATACTCGACAGCCGGTAGAACTGCGGGCGCTCGATCACGCCGCTCAGATCCCGTGAGATGAGCCGCTCGCGATGCGCGTAGCGCAAGAACACCCGGAGTACCCCACAGCCGTCGCGGATCGCCGCCGGGCCAAGCCCCGACGCGGCGCGCTGCGCGACAAACGCGGTCAGGATCGCGGGCGAGAGATCCTCAAGCCGCGCGACCCCGATCCGTCTGAGATACGCCTCAAAACACGCCAGCTGATGCTGATAGCTGTCGATCGACCGGCGACGCAACCCCCGCTCGCAGCGCAGATACTCAAAGAACCCGGGCGCGACGCCGACGAACGCGACATCTCGACCCTTCCGGCCGCGGCCGACAAAGCCGGGAAGCACCACCTCCAGCATCTGCTCGACCGGACCGCGCACCTCCCTGGCGACCTGGCGCCTGCCGTCACGCTCGCCACCGCGACGAGCGACCCGCGCGGCTACAAACCCCTCGACATGCCCGGGCAGATCCTCAACCCCACGAGCACCCCCAGCTCGCGCGAACTCGCCAAACGCGAGCACCAGCGGGACCCGAGTCAACACACACCGCGCCGCATACCCGTACTCGCCCAGCCAGGCGACGTAGCGCTCGACCTCGGGCGCGATCCACGACGCCCTGATCCGATCGACCGTCTGCGGCCTGACGAAGTACTCCTCCAACATTGACAACTTCCTCTCGGTTGATGGCCAGAGGAAGCACCCTCGCTGACCGCGCCAACGTTATGTGGCCGGCAGCGACCACACGCCGCCGCCAGCGCCGTGATCACAGACCACGTCCAGCTACCCGCCACATAACCCAGTCGGGAACAGAACAACGGATATGTGCCGCGGCACATATCCGTTGCGGGGCTGCGTGTAAGCGCCGCAGCCGCGGCACACTCCCACGTAGCGGGCCTTGACCGCCCGCGCCCTCTCCCCGGTCGGGTCGTAGAAGTAGGCCTTGATGGTCGCTGGCGATCGGCCGAGCCGGTTGGCGATCTGGGTGATCGAGAGTCCCTCCGACTGCCGGTAGTGCTGTGCGAGCGCCACAGCCCGCCGCCGTTCGGCCACGCGATCCACTGACAGCACCCTAGTCCGTGGAGGTGGTCTTTCCGTCGAGGTGGCAGCGGCGCCCGCGAGCGGTTAGGGCGGGGTGGTCAACCAATCGCTCCAAAGGAGGAGCCATGTGCCCAACCGAGAGGCTGCTCGACGCCGCCGGCCATCGTCGCTCGCCGGTGACGATGCCGGGCTATCACCAGGGCAGGCCGCCAAGAAACGAAGGCCTATGCTTTCCCGCCGACCCGCCAAGAGTCGAAGAGATCGTCGCCGTCATGAGCGCCACCGGCAACGGTGCGGACGGCGCCCGCCTGCGAGCGCTGATCGTCGTCCTGTGGCGAGCCGGGCTGCGGATCAGCGAAGCACTCGACCTCGCCGAGACCGACCTCGACCGTTCCCGCGGTGCCGTCGTGGTGCGCGCCGGGAAGGGCGGCCGGCGTCGCGAGGTGGGCATGGACCGCTGGGCGTGGGGTCAGTTGACCTCGTAGCTGGAGATTCGCGCGACCCTGCCTGTCGGGGCGCTGTTCTGTGTCATCCACGGCCCCACCGCCGGGAGGCGCTGGGAGGCGTCCGCTGCGTGTGAGCAGCTGCGTCGAACGGCGGAAGCGGCGGGCGTCCGTCGGCGCTTCGCGCCTCATCAGTTGAGGCATGCCCACGCTGTCGAGCTCGCCCACGAGGGCGTCCCGCTGGTGGTCATCCAGCGGCAACTCGGGCATTGCAATTTGGGGGTCACCAGCATCTACCTGCAGGGAGTCGACAGCAGCGAGATCATCGAGACGCTCCATTCCCGGCCCGCACCGGTGATCTCAGCGACATCCGGCCTGCGCCCCGCTCGGTAGGAACGGGCTGCTGATCTGCCGTGGCCGTCCGGCGCGGGGCCGGGCGGCCACCCGCCCCCCGTTCATCTCCGAGCGGGTGCGCACGCTCGTTGTCGGGCTTCCCCGCAGAGGGCGAAACTCGGGTCTCCCTCGGTCTTGGCCAAGAAACCTCTCGCCGCGCGAAAGCGGGGCCGGCGATCCGTCGCGCCGCACGCGGTGGCTCGTACACGCCGCCGAAGAAAAGCGGGTGTTTCGGACCGACCGTCACGACGACTGGCGGGTCGACGAGGCCGCGGGCCTCGCTGCTGGCGAATCTCGCGTCAGTTGGCTTGATGGCCGCGGCACCCGCTTTCCGGGTCGCTCGCGACTCGGAGGTGTCCTTGACGGTGGAGGTGCGCTGCCGTGATGATGCGACGCCATGGCGTCCTTTAAGACGGCGGTGGTGCAGGCGGCCGCGGAGGGCTTCGAGCTCGAGCGCGGGTTGGAGAAGGTCGGACGCCTTGCGGAGAAGGCAAGCGGGGGCGGTGCCGCACTTGCGGTGTTCCCGGAAGCGTTTCTGCCCGGGTACCCGCGCGGGATCACGTTCGGGACTGTCGTCGGTGATCGCACTCGCGAGGGGCGAGAGCACTTCCGTCGCTACTTCGACGCCTCTGTCGATGTCCCCGGACCGGTTGTCGATCGGATCGCCGGATCGCGGCCGAGACGGCGCTGCACTTGGTGATCGGTGTGGTGGAGCGCGATGATGGGACGCTCTACTGCACGGTCTTGTTCTTCTCGCCTGACGGTTATCTGGGCAAGCATCGCAAGCTGATGCCCACAGCGGCGGAGCGGATCGTCTGGGGTTTCGGGGACGGATCGACGCTGCCGGTGTTCGACACGCCGCTTGGTCGTCTGAGGCGGTGATCTGCTGGGAGAACTACATGCCGCTGCGGCGGATGGCGATGAGCGCGAAGGGCATCCAGATCTATTGCGCACCGACGGCCGACGGCCGCGAGACGTGGCTGTCGACGATGCGCCACGTCGCGCTCGAGGGACGCTGCTTCGTGCTCTTCTGCAACCAGTTCACACGCCGCTGCGACTTCCCCGACGACATCCCCAACGCGCTCGCGCAAGCGCGCGATGATGTCCTGAGCACCGGTGGCAGCTGCATCATCAGCCCGCTCGGTGAGGTTCTTGCCGGACCCGCCCGCGACGGCGAGCAGATCCTGTTCGCTGACATCGACCTTGATGAGGACGCGCGCGGGAAGTTCGACTTCGATGTCGCCGGCCACTACGCCCGGCCCGATGTGTTCCGGCTGATCGTCGACGAGGCGTCCAAGCCGCCCGTCTCGCCGGCTCAGTGATCCAAACGACCGTCGGCGTGCACGGACAGGATGTCCGCCGCTGCGCGGTTCAGCGGCGTATCCACGCCGACCTCTTCGCCCAATTCGACGACGCCGCCGGACAGCCAGCGAACCTCGAGCCGGTTGCCGCGCTCGAGGTCGTGATGCATCGAGGACGTCATGTCAGCCGAGACACCATCGGCGAACTGGAGGCGCTGCTCCGCGTAGTCCTCCGGTAGCGGCACCCCGTACGCGCGCCCTACCGCGACCACTTCGCGCATCAGATCCAGCAGGAACGCCCGTGACTGCGGGTGCGCGCGGATCGGGCCGATCGGAAGGCGCATCGTCGCCGTGGTTGCCGAAAGCCCAACCAGGAATACGAACTTCTCCCAGATCGCGCGACGAATGTCGTCGCTGACCTCCGCATCGATCCCGCCCGCCACGCAGGCCTCGTGGAACGCCTCCACCCGACCGGAACGGTGACCGTCGAACTCTCCGAAAATCAGGCGCTGCAACGGTCCGGTGAGCGTGATCTCTCCCGGCCGGGACAGAGTCGAGGCCACGTACGCCACCCCGCCGATCAGCTGCGACTCGTCATAGGCCGCCCTCAAGAACGAGTCCTTCAGTGCACCGTTCTGAAACGACACCAGCGTCATCTCCGGCCCGACCAGCGGCCGCAGCTGCTCCAAAGCAGCCTCCGTGTCCCACAGCTTGACGCACACCATGACCAAATCGACCGGCCCGAGCTCGCCCGGATCATCTGTCACGCGAACGTCCTCGAGCAAGAACGGCTCAGGACCGCCATCGATCCGAAGCCCCTCTCGTCGCATCGCCTCCAGATGCGCCCCCCGCGCGATGAAGCTCACGTCGGTGCCGCCGCGAGCCAGCAGCGCGCCGAAATAGCCGCCAAGGCCACCCGATCCCATCACAGCCACCTGCATCACGCGTATCAAACCAGGCATGAGAGGTAGCCATCTCTGTCCGAGCGGCCGGGACCGGCCGCACTCGACCGGCTCCTGCTTCCCTTGATGCGCCACGCAGCTCGCCGGGCGCGTCGGCGCACCTCTATTGCGCGGCACGCGGAACCGGCGAGCCGGCGACCTGACGAGTTTCGATGGACGGGGCGGTGTCAGTGGCGGCTGACCGATCAGGAGCCGGCCTCTCGTGTCAGGCGGGCACGCCATTGCTCGAAGCCACACACGAGGTCGGACTCGCCGGCGGCGGCGAGGCGATCGATGTGATCGTCGATGTACTGCAAGTACAGGGGGACAAGCTGCTCGCGCAACAGCGCCTCTGCTGCCGAACGGTCCTCGGGTTCCGCCGTCCGCCACCCAAGCGCGTCGCCTACGAGCGACTTGGCTGGCGCGTCGGCGGCAGCGAGATACCAGCCCACCGCTTCGTCGTTAGTACCGACCCGACCAGTCGCCGCCGTGAACACGAAGCGAACCGGGAACAGAACCAGCTTGGTCACTCGGCGCACCCCGCGCGCCAGAAGCAAGGACGGATCGCGAATCTCTTCGATCGCCTCGTGTGTCGCAGGCCGCATCGATCCAAGACCGGCAGCCGTCGAAGGTAGATCGCTTCGTAACCCGGCCAGAAATTCAAGCGCGAACTCCGCGCCGGTGATCAGCACCTCGTCAGCCGTCGGGCGCGGCAGCCCGGTACGCGCGTCGACACCAGCGATCAACCGCCCGTTCTCGATCAGGTCAAGCCGGTCCAGCGGCGGGAAACGGCCGCCCTCACACTCTCCGCGCAGCGTCGCCGGCGTCCCCCAGAACACCGACAGGCGCTCGGCCAGCGCCGAGCCACTGCGCTTCTGGGTCTCGGCGATGGCCTCGATTGTGTCCCCGTCCTGTGACTGGACCGGATCGGCAAGGATCAGCCCGAGGTCCACATCGCTTACCAGTGCGCTGAACCCGCCGTGCGCCAAGCTGCCCAGCGCGTACGCGGCCACCAAACGCTCGTCCAACGCCACCCGGTACGCGTCCACCGCCTCCGACAAGATCGCCTCCACCTCGACCATCGATGCCAGACGCTATCCAGGCCCGGCGCGAGGGACAACATCCGCCCCACCGAGCAACCACTGGACGAGGTACGCCAACCGACAGCAGCAGTCCCGCCTTGATGCCAGCACGAGCATTTCGCGGCCACCGGCGAAAGACCCGCGTTGCGCGGAGGCTGGCCTGTGAATCCCCAGGGGTATTCGGCCAGCCTCCGGGGGTTGCAGGTTCGCTAGAGCCCCAGACAGCTGCAACGCGCGGCGAGCCGCGCTCGGAGATCGGAGCTTGCCTCGGCAGAGCGGGTGCGGTGATCACTCGATCGCACAACGGGCGGGTACTTTCGCGACCTCGATGGCCACTTGAGAACGTGATGGTCAGGGTCAGAGACCAGCCGGCCGGTGCGAATCGGGGGAGATATCGTGCTCGCGATGGTCAGGATCCGGCAGGCGACAGCGGCGGAAGCGCCCGCGCTCGAAGCGTTGCAGCGCCGATCCTCTGAAGTCTGGGAGACATATCGCGAGCAGCTCGCGGCCAATTCCGACGCGATCGAGCTGCCCCAGGCGTTCATCGATAACGGCTGGGTCAGAGTCGCGATCGCCGACGGTGTGACACCGGTCGGCTTCTCGGTCGTGATCCCAGCAGACAATGATGCCCGCGAGCTTGACGGTCTGTTCGTCGAACCGGACCGCATGCTGTGCGGAGTAGGACGAGCGCTGGTTGAGGACGCCGTTGGGCGCGCGTCACGTGAGGGTGCCCGATGTCTAGAGGTGACGGCAGGTCCCGCCCAGGGGTTCTATGAGAGGGTGGGATTCGAGCTCGTCGGCGCAGCCCAGACTCGATTCGGCCCGGCGGTTCGCATGCGCCGCGAACTGAGCTGACTGCCCGGCGGGAGACGGCGCACCGGAGTGCCGGGCAGCGACACCCGCGTCCAGAGCTATGGAGCGGTGGCGGTTCGAAGCGGTGGTCGTTCAAACCTGCTTCGTTGACCGCACAGGCATCGGACGAGCCGCGCCCACTTCCCCGCCTCGCGCAGTAGGCGCGTCTCGGCCGTGACTGCTGGATGCGTCCCAAAAGGGGCGGTATCGGGCCCGTTCGTGGCATTTGGTGAGGCCGCAAGTAGCCCGACGCAGCGACGAGCTCAGCCATGAAGACGGCTGCCGCTTACCCAGGGGAAGCAGCGACCGCGCCCTGCATGCCGCGCAACGCGGGACGCTCCGACGGCGACACTGGGATGCCCGTCGTAGAGGGCAAGCAGGTCCCGGCGACGGTTGGCTCGCTTTCCGCTCCCCGCGAGCCCGTGCCGGAACGAGCCGTTGTGGCTCGCGGGTGCCAGCGGTGCATCGGGCTGGTCGTTGTGCGCTCCGGAGCTGCTGCCTGAGGGATAGGCTGACCAAGTGCTGGCTTGGGCTCCGATCCGCTACGCGCACAACGGCGATGTCTCGATCGCCTACACGGTCGGGGGCGACGGGCCGGTGGACGTTTTGTTCATTGGGGGGTTCGTCAGTCACCTGGAGATCTTCGTCGAGCTTCCACTTGCGCAGCGGTTCTGGGAGCGGATGGGGTCATTCGCGCGGATCGTCTCGTTCGACAAGCGGGGTATGGGCCTGTCGGATCGCGAGGCGGGGGCGTACACGCTGGAGAACGTCGTTGACGACGCGCTGGCGGTGCTCGACGCCGTTGGGGCGGAGCGGGTGGTGGTGTTCGGCGTGTCCGAGGGGGGATCCGCCGCGACGATGCTCGCCGCGACGCATCCGGATCGCGTCAGCGCGATGGTCCAGTACGCGACTTATGCGCGCGTGTCGCAGGCGCTCGACTACCCGGAAGGGGTTCCGCTTGAGGTTCTGCGTCGGTTGATGAATCGGATGCTCGATCAGTGGGGCGATCCGGTCACTGTCGACCTGTGGGCGCCGAGCCTTGCCGGTGATCCCTCACTGCGGGACTGGTGGGCGCGGCTGCTGCGCTCGGGGGGGAGCCCCGGGTCGATGCGGACGATTGGGCTGATGTACGAGCAGCTGGATGTGCGTTCGCTGCTCTCCGCTGTGACGGTGCCGACGCTCGTGCTGTACCGCTCTGGCGACCGGCTCGTACCGCCGGCGCTCTCGCGCACGGTCGCGCGAGGGATCCCGGGCGCGAGCGAGGTCGAGCTCGCGGGCGCGGACCACCTGTTCATAGCGGGCGATCACGAGGCGATGATCGACGAGATTGAGGAGTTCGTGACCGGACGGCCCGCCGCCAGGGCGAGCGACCGGATCCTGGCGACCGTGCTGTTCACCGACATCGTGGCATCGACGGAGCGCGCAGCCGAACTCGGCGACCGCCAGTGGCGCGAACTGCTTGGGCAACACGAACGGCTGGTCGCCCGCGAGCTGACTCGCTACCGCGGCCGGTTGGTGAAGTCGATCGGCGACGGCGCGCTGGCGACGTTCGACGGTCCGGCCCGGGCGGTCCGCTCAGCTCTTGCGATTCGCGAGGGGGTACGGGCGATCGGGCTCGAGCTTCGCGCTGGCGTCCACACCGGCGAATGTGAGGTCATGGCGAACGACGTCGCGGGGATCGCCGTCCATCTCACGGCGCGTGTGCAGGCGGCCGCGCGGCCGGGCGAGGTGTTGACCTCGGGCACTGTCAAGGACCTAGTCGTCGGGTCCGGACTCGAATTTGAGGAGCGTGGACGACACGTGCTGAAGGGGGTGCCCGGAGAGTGGTCTCTCTATGCGGTCACGGGAGACGCGGAGCGCCCGCGCGCGCCAGCAACCGAGCGCGTCGGCGGCCAGTACGCCTGACCCGGGCGGCGATCCGATCTGAGTACCGCGATCACGGCGAAGCACGTGTCATGGGTGGCAGACCCAGCGCGCCCTGCTCATCGCGCCAAACGGAGGGCGCGGGCCCCTGCTTCCCCTGACCAAGCAGTAGCCATCGTCGTACCTGGTCGCGTGGCTGCTTGGATCGAGACGCACCAGTCTCAGCAGCGCTGCTGCTCTCTCGAGGAGCTTCAGCAGGCGACCCGATCGCGCTGCTCCTGCTTTCTTCGCCCGGCGGTCATCACCATCGCAGCGCCGAGAGTCTCGAGTTGCGCGGCAAGCTCGCCTCGGAGGTCGGTTCGACGCTGGTGGTCGCGGCGGAGCCGCGAGATGCTCGAGATCCGCGCAATCCGCGACTCCTGGCGGGTCAGGTCCGATGCGCGCGCCGCGACCGAAGCGGGTCTCGATGACCGGCAGCGCGCGCGACCTGTTCGAGCGCCGTGACGACTTCGAGAACGGGGGCCTTGGTCACGATCTCGCTGTCCGCGCCCGCACGCAGCACCGGCTCGAATGCCGCCAGGTCATTGGCGATCTTCGTGCGGTCTTCCGCCGTGGATCCGAACGGATTGAGCCGGGTGGCGACTCGATCGAGGATGACCTCGACCGGTGCGCTCAGCAGCACGACTGCGTCGAAGCGGTCATAGACCATGCCCTGATTCGCCACGCAGCCGGCAATGAAGAGCCAGCCCGTGTGGTGGCCGTCGATGAGCGCGGTGATCTGCTCGAGGTCCCAGACCGGCTCAGGCCCGCTGGCGGTATGGGTCTCGACGATCCAACCGGGGTCGTCGGTGTCAATGACCCGATGCCCGCGATGCCTCAGCTCCGCCAGCGCTGTCGACTTTCCGGTGCCTGACATGCCGGTCACCAGCACGACCGACCGCCTTGACACACCCTCGCTTTGGTCTGCGGCCGGACTTCCGCTCATGCCACTGACAGCTTGAACGATCTTGTCCGGGCGGAGCCTGGAGACGGCTCGTCACTCATCCTGCCTGAGATCCGCGCATTCTGCGTCTCTTGTGAGCGCGCCCACGGTGCTCGTCGAGGAGTGAAAGCAGGACCCGCCTGAACTTCCGCAACCGGCCGAGCAGGAGCAGCGCGCTCCCGTCAAATCGGAGCGCCTGAGACTTCTGCAGGTTCGTAAGAGGAGCAGTGACCCTCCCCACGGCGACACGAGCCCAGTCGCGCAGGCTGGCGCTACAAGCCGCCGGGACCGCCCGGATCACTTCGACGTGCTCTTGCGACGATAAGTAAAGGCTGCTAGCCTACTAGCTAATGATCCTTACCAACAAGTCGACTGAGTCAGTCGGGATACCGCAGTCAACCCCTCGCGCGCATGCGGGCGCCGGCTGTTTCCCTGCTCGACCCCAAGAAGGAGGACATCGATGGCTTCCAACCGTGAACTCGCTGAGCGCTTCGCGCAGACCCTCACCGACCACGATCTCGCAGGATTTGCTGAGCTGCTGCACCCCGACTACGTCAACCACAACCGGTTCGCGCAGCCCGGCAAGGACGGCTCCGTCGCCGTCTTTGCGGCGTTCCTGGACGCGTTCGAGGGCTTTCGAGTCGACACGGACGACGTACTCGAGGCCGGCGACAGCCTCGTCGGGCGCTACACATACCGTGGCCGCCACACGGGCGAGTTCCTTGGCATCCCACCGAGCGGGGCAGAGATCGAGATGCACTCGATCGACATCTGGCGCGTTTCCGACGGCCAGCTGGTCGAGCATTGGGACGAGCTCAACACCCTCGAGTTCTTCCAGCAGATCGGCGCCGTACCCACCCTCGCCTAGTTCGACGCCTGACCGCTCAGCGGCCCGCGATCTGCTGTCGTCGGCCGGATCGCGGGCCGCCGCTCCCGCCCACCACCGGATGGCGAGACTATGCCGCGCGCCGGGCTGAGCCACCAGCGCGTGGTCGCCGAAGCGGCCGCGGTGGCGGACGAGTTCGGGCTGGAGCAGCTGACTCTCGCCGCGGTGGCCGACCGCTTCGGTGTCACCGTGCCGAGCCTCTACAAACACATCAACGGGCTGGAGGCGCTAAAGCGCGATCTCGCCGTGGTGGGAGTTCGCGAGCTGACCGTGGCCATGTCGACCGCGGCAGTGGGCCGAGCGGGCCGCGACGCTCTGCACGCGATTGCCAACGCTATCCGCGACTACGCCCACTCCCACCCTGGCCTTTACGCCGCCAGCGTCCGCGGCCCGGGTCCCGAAGACGCCGAGCTCATCGCCGCAAATGAAGCTGCGCTGGCGATCTTCATGGCCGCCCTACGCGGGTACGGGATTACGGACTACTCGAGCCAGTTCGGTCAACTACTGGACCGCACAGCGCCGCCTGCTCCGCAGGACGAGCGCTCCCTACAAGACGCTATCGACGCAATCCGCTCGCTGCGCGCAGTAATTCACGGCTTTGTGACCCTCGAAGCGACGGGCGGGTTCGGCCTACCCCGCTCCCTGGACGCAACCTACACGCGCCTGATCGATTCCCTGGACACCGCCTTTAGGACCTGGCCCGCCGCGGGGGACACCACCGACCACCCCGACAGTGCGCCCACGACATGACGCTCTCCACCTCAGTCCACCAAATCCATCAAAGGAGCATTCGTGCAACCTGCCGCCCCCAATCCGACCCTGACCATCCCCGACGGCACCACGTTCAGCGAGGGTGACGAGCTCTACGACAAGCGGTTCCGCGAGCGATACGTGGTGCTCGAGACGGCTCGAGCTAGCGGCGGAGAGCTAGTGAGGGTCGAAGACACCGCCGCGCCCGGGCCGAGCCGACGCCCAACGAGCGCGCATCCAAGCCAGCGCGAGCGGTTCGAGGTGCTCGCCGGGACCTTGGAGCTGACCGTCGACGGTGAGCAACACGTGCTCGGACCGGGGGACTCGTTCACGGTCGCGCCAGGCGCGAGACATCTACCGCGTAACGCCGGCGACGGCGAGCTCAAGTTCGTCGCGGAGATGCGCCCGGCCGGTCGGTTTGAGGAGTTCCTCGCTCAGATCACGGCGGTCAACAACTCCGGACGTGAGGGTCTGCGCTACGTACTGACCGTCGCCCGCGTGCTCAATCGATTCCCGGACGTCGAACACCCGACGCCGTTACCGCGCTGGCTGGAGCGAGCGCTGTTCGCGATCCTGGCCGCCGGCGGCAAGCTACTGGGCCTGGGAATCCCGCCGAGTACGCCCCCCTCAGCCTGAAGAGTAAGCGGCGCGCCACCAACCGTCTGAGCGGCCCTCGCGCAGCCGGCCTCAGCTTGCGATCCCGCGCAGCACCGCTCGGGCCAGCGCCGCGTAGGCATCGGCGTCGCCCGATAGCGCGACTCCCGACACGCCGCCGCGGCCGGCTCCGGCGATCAGAATCGGGCGAGCGTTAGCCAGCATCGGCCTCAACTGGCAGCGCCCCGAGCGGCCGCGTCAGACCAAGAGGCGCTGCCGCCCACGACTAGAAGGAGTCACGATCACCCCGTCACGAGCATGGCCAACGGCTACCGTCCGGACAAAGAGAGTCACGACGAGCGCGCTGGCACCGCGTGCACGGAGCGACACGAACGCAGGTCTCGGCACCGTTGATGACGCCCGTCTGGCATCTCGCCAGCAGCGCAACCGCCGCCGTCGTCGGGCCGTCCGTCGTCGTGACCGGTCAGCCCGGAGCAGCGCGTCTTCGCGAAAGCAGGGCGTGCAGTGCCGGACTCCGCCGACCGAACCGGAGACCCGCAAAGTTCGAGAGCAGGCCTGAGCGCGTCGCGCGGCCCGGACCCCCTTTGCGCGGCACGGGGGGCGCGACGCTCGCTCCGTGAGCGCGGCCCCCGAGCCCTGCTCGGTCATGGAAGCGCGACTCTGCCTCCGGACGCCGGTCTGCCCCGCAGGCCGCGCATTCCGGGTACGCGGTCGGGACAGGTCGCGTCCCAGAGCTGCTGTAAATACGCGTCGGGTGCTGTCGTAGCGACGGCGTAGGTTCCCTCAAGTCCTGCCAGACGATGAAGGAGGCCTACGCCGTGAGACGCACCGTACCGCCGTCGGCGGAGATACAGGCGAACATCGACAAGCTGCTGGGGGGCGGGCTGGTCGACCAAATACGAGGCGACCGCCGCCGTCAACCCCCGCGACCTCGCGATACATGATCTCGCCGTCGGCGGTCAGCAGCGGCGCCGTGTGCGCCTGCCCCGCCTCCGGGTTGTCGTCGAGCAGGGCGCCGGCGTTCAGTCGCTCCGGCCCAGGCACGCCACTCATCGGCAGCCGTCCGCTCGTCTCAGGATGAGAGGGTCATTCTAAGACGGGGCGGTCACGGTCCGAGGTAGGAAGGAGTGCAGCCGCCCCCGGGGCGGGGAGCAGCTGCCACGTGCGACCTACCCCACAAACTCCGACATGGCGCCCGACTGGATCAGCGCGACGGTGGCGGCGACGTCCACGTCCATGTAGCGGTCTCCGTCGAGGAACGGGACGTGCGCGCGCACCCGGCGGAAGGCCTCTTGGATACGCGGGCTGCAATGCTCGACACCGCGCAGCTCGAGCGCTTGGCAGCAGGCCAGCAGATGGATCGCCGCGACGTTCTGCGCCAGCTCGACGATCGAGCGCGCGTCGCGGGCGGCGATCGTCCCCATCGAAACCTTGTCCTGGTTGTGACACTCGGTCGAGCGCGAGTGGATCGTGGTCGGGGCGCAGAGATGCATCGCCTCGGCGGTCATCGCCGACGAGCACAGCTGGAGCCCCTTGAAGCCGTGATGCAGCCCTGCCTCGGGATGGCTCGGCTCAAATCGCGGGATCAGGTTGGGGGTCAGACCGTTGTTGAACTTCTCGTCGACGAGCAGCTCGAGCTGGCGGTCGATGACGTCGCACAGGTTGGCCAGCGCCACCTTGAGCGAGTCCATGGCCTGACCCACGTGCCCGCCGTAGAAGTTGCCGCCGCTCTCGACCCGTCCCCCGCCCACGTTGAACAGCGGGTTGTCGTCGGAGGAGTTGATCTCGATCGTGAGCCACTGCTCGACCCAAGCGAGCACGTCGCGCAGCGCTCCGGTCACGTGCGGCTCGCAGCGGATCGAGTACTTGTCCTGAACGTGGCGGTCGAGCTCGCGGAAATGCGCACCCTCCATCCCACCTCGGAACAGCTCGTCGCTATCGAGCGCCAGGCGCGAGTCGGCCAGCAGCTCGCGGATGTTGCGCGCGCTCGTGACCATCCCGGGATGGGGCTTGGCGTCGTCGAACAGGAAGGAATCGAAGTGGCCGCGATTGCCGCACAGAGCCTCCGAAGCCATCGCGGTCATCAGGTCGGCGAGATCGGCCAGCTCCTTGGTCGCGCCGACGGCCAGGCAGGCGAACGCGCTCATGAACGACGTCCCGTTGGTCAGCGCCAAGCCCTCCTTGGCCTCGAGCAGAAACGGCTCGAGGCCGAGCTCGGCCAGGACCTCGGCGGCGTCGCGCTCGACGCCATCGAACCGGACGCGACCATCGCCAGCCATTGCGCGCCCGACGTAGGAGAGGGGCGCGAGGTCGCCGCTCGCCCCGCACGAGCCGCGCTCGGGGATGAACGGCAGCACGTCGTTGTTGAGCAGGTCGAGCAGCTGCTCGATCAGCTCGACCCGCACGCCCGAGTTCCCCTTGGACAGGCAGTTGGCCCGCAGCAGCATCGTCACGCGAGCTACCTCAGGCGGGGCCGTGGGCCCGGTTCCGCACCCCATGAAGCGCAGGATGTTCTGCTGCAGCTTGGCCGTCTTGGCCGGCGAGATCTGACGGTGGGCGCTGTCGCCGAATCCGGTGGTGACGCCGTAGATCGGGATCTCCTGCGCGATCAGTTCGTGCTTGAGCCTGAGACTCGCGCCGACCGCCTCGGCCGCGCGCTCTGACAACCGAACCGTGCGGCCGCGGCAAGAGACCTCGAGCGCGTCGCGAACGGTGAGCGTGGCGCCGTCGAGCTCGAGCAGCGTTCGCGCGGCCTCGCGCGGAGTGCCCTCCCGGGGCGGTGGTGAAGAGATCGTTGCCATGAGCAATTCCTCCCCCTAGCGCGTCGAGAGCTCCGGCGCACCGTTCTCGTGACGCGCACCGCCCACGAACACTGACCCAACAAACGAGTGAGTACGCCATCGACAATGCTCGGCACGCATTGATAATCGCCGATCATTCGAAGACACCCAAAAGGATCCCCCCTCAAGCGTGGCGTGACATCGGTATGAGACACCGTCGCTCATGCGGAAACCCCGCAACTGGTCACGCCGAATGCGATCGCGGCTGCCGCCGGGCATGAACGCGGAGGGCAGCTCAACACGCGATCCACATCGCCTTCGACTAGGGACGGAGTTTCCCTGACCGCGCAGAGACCGTCTCGTGAGGGCCGAGAGCTTAATCATCGCGGCGACCTACCGGAGATAGGCTGGTTGCCCTCCTGCTCGCTGCGCGGAGCAGCCATCAGGTCGGCGGCGACGTTAATCTGGCCGACGACTGCTCCCGGACAACCTGGGCCACGCGCGCAGTCCCGCCGGAAAGTGCGGCTTCCACGAATCACCGGCCGCCTCAACTCCAGCGCTCGGTCAGTCGTCTACTTCTCCTTCAGCTTCACGAGACGGCGAAGCAGCAGCGGGTCACTGACCGCTCGGTCGGCGACGTTGGAGAAGCCAGCGCTCAGCGCCGCGGACTTCCGCTTCGGCCCGATTGTTCGCAGCGGAGCTGCTAGCACGCCTCCCGATGCGTGCTCGGATTCCGCGCATTCCGAGACTGGCGGCGCCGGCGCAAGATGCGCCTCCGAGATCGAATGCAGGTCTTCGCCAGCCGTCGCGAGTCGGATCGAGCGTGGCTCCTTCACGCCTGGAGCAGCAGTCAGCTGGTCGCTCGCTGGTGGCTGCTTTCGTGGCGAACCAGCAGCCGGATGACCTACGAAGGCAGCAGCGCGGCGTCTGACGTCAGCCTCGCGCCGTTCGGCTTGCGCATCATCCGGGCGATGCAGCCGTCCGCCGCGCGCGGCGAGACAGCTGAGTGCGTGGCAAAGGCATCGCCGGCTCGCGGCCGTCGGGACGATCGCCCTGTGGCAATGCGATCGTCGCGCGGGTGGCGCGGTTAGGGCAGGCGCACCGCTGAGTTTGGGCGATCGCGGCAGGCACCCAAACGCAAGGCTCCAGCAACCTTCGCTCCGAGGGGCTCTGTTCGTGTGAGAAGACGTGCCGATGCAGCCGCCGCTGGACGCCGTCGCTGGCGCTGCGAGCTTCTCAACTAGGTGGCGGCTTGCCGCTGAGCCGGCCCGCGAGCAGCGGCACCTACTCGACGGCAGCTCTGATCGCGCCCACCGTCGACTCCGGATTGAGGCCTGCGGCGGCGTCTAGCACGGGTTCGGCGGCGTCGTCGCAGTCGTGGCTAACGTACTCGGGTCGAGCTCGTGAGGTTGTTGATGATCCCAATGGTGGCGGTGACCCGTTTCGTGTTGCCGCCGCGACGCGAATTGGCGCGCTGCACACCAGCATGATTGGCGTCCGCACACCTAGAATGCCCAACGCCCGGGTGTTCTCACGACGCAATATCAGCCGACGAGCCGTTCAGGGTCTGCTCCTCGCCGGAGCGCTGACCGGGCTGGTGGGACCAAGCGCTGCCCCTGCGTGCGGGTGCGGCGTGTTGCTCCGCGCCGACGAGGTGAGCGAGAAGGCGCTCGTCAGCTTCCGCCATCGGGTGGAGACGATCGTCCCCGGACTGGCGATCACTCAGGTCGGGCCGCGGGCCGCTGTGGTGTTTCCTGTTCCTGGCCGACCGCGAATAAAAGCGCTCCCCGCCGGGACCAACGTGTTCGGCGAGCTCGAGGCGGCGACGACGCCCAAGCCCGGTGAGGCTTCTTCCAGCGGCGTCGGTGCAGCAGCTTCGCGACCGACAGTGGTCTCCCAGCAGCAGCTCGGCGGCTATGAGGCCACGGTGCTGAAGGGTGGCAGCGGCGAGACGCTGCTCGCGTGGCTGAGCTCTCACAGCTACACGCTCCCCGCTGGGAGCCAGGGGATCCTCAATAGCTACATCTCGAGGAGGTGGTACTTCGTCGCGATCCGTCTTGCCGGTCGGCGCGCGGGCGAGATTAAGCCGCTGGCGATCACGTTCCGCTCGCGACTGCTCGCGTATCCGATGCTGCTCTCACGATTGGCCACCAGTCCGATCAGCGTCGAGCTGTTCGTCGACACATCCGGGCTGGTGTCGGCAGGCGGCGTCGATGGTTTCACGACGACCTTCAAGGGACGCGTGTCTTCGCTGAGGCCGGCGCCTTCGCCTGCGGTCAGGGCGCTGCTGCCTGAGCCGTTCCTGACAAGGCTCGATTCGAACTCGCTTGCTCCCACCACGATCTCCAAGGACGTCGTCCTCAGAGTCACAAGCGCCGCAGTGCCGAACAAGAGTTCCGGGCATCCGCTCCGCTACGGAGCCGCCGCAGTGCTGGTGCTGGCGGCGGTCCTCGCCGCCGGCTTGTTCGCGCTGCGCAGGCGCCGGCCCCCGGCCGCCGGGCCGCCGCCGCCTGCTGAGCCTGCCCGCTGACCACCTCTCAGGTATTCGACAGGGCATCGCGGCACACTGCGCGGCGCTGACTACAGATCGGCATGGGCGCCACCATCAGCGACACGACTCCGACCCGGCGCTTCCGTCGTCGCCCTATCACGGAGCTGCGACCCAACCGCTTCTGCTATTCGAGACGACGGCGCCGATGCCGAGCCCGCGACGCTGCCGGTTTCGGCACCACTGCGGACGGGTGAAGATTGTCATAGCGAGTGGACCTCCCACGCCGGTTTAGAGTGGGCCACGGCGTGTCGGGTAGCGCCGGTTGAGGTTTGACCCCGCGCTTGGAACGAGACCGACGAGCGCCCGTCGTCGCGAAGGCCGAGCCCCGAGGGGCGAGGTCTGAGCGGCGATGGGCGCTTTAATCGCTTTCGACGGGACCCGGACGGTGGATCGGCACCTTGTAAGCCCTTCTGCGGCCCGCGGCGAGGGCGGCGAGGGTGACGGGCCCTGGAGATTTCGGCGCTTGCCGGCCTGGACGGGGGTTGATCGCGTGACCGGCTGCCGGCGTGCGCTGCGGTCAGGGTCGTGCCGGTGCGATGACCTCGGCGAGCCGCTCGGCGGGTGTCATCCAGCCGAGCGTTTGTCGCGGTCTGCCGTTGAGTTCCGCCGCAACAGCGTCGAGCTCTTCTTGGGAGAAGCGGTTGAGGTCGGTGCGCTTGGGCAAGTACTGGCGCAGCAGCCCGTTGGTGTTCTCGTTCGATCCGCGCTGCCAAGGACTGCGGGGATCGCAGAAGTAGATCTGGATGCCGCTGTCGATCGTGAACTGCGCGTGCTCGCGCATCTCCTTGCCCTGGTCCCAGGTAAGCGAGCGACGCAGCTGCTCGGGCAGCGACCCGACGCTGCGTATCAGCGCGTCGCGGACCGCTTCGGCGCCGTGACCGTCGGGGAGCGCGACGAGCTGGCAGTAGCGGGTCTGGCGCTCAACCAGCGTCGCGATCCCGGTCGGAAGCTTGCCGAGCAGCAGATCGCCTTCCCAGTGACCCGGGACCGCACGGTCGGCAACCTCGGCCGGGCGCTCGGAGATCATCACCTTGTTCGGGATCTGGCCTTGCCCCTGATGCTTGGAGCGCTGCTGCGGCGGGCGGCGTAGATGTCTACCACTGCGCAACTGCTTGCACAGCTCGCGCCGCAGCGCCCCACGCGACTGGACGAACAGCGACAGATAGATCGTCTCGTGCGAGACCCGCATGGCAGGATCATCCTCGTAGGTCCCACGCAGCCACTGCGAGATCTGCTGCGGCGACCACTTGCGCTCAAGTTTCTCCTCGACGACCCCGCGCAAACGCGAGTCGAGCGCGAGCTTCGACAGCTTCGGGCGACGCGCACGCTTCCACGTCGCCCTCTCAGCACGCTGCGCGCGGTAGCGCCTACGACCGCCGTTGCGGTTGACCTCCCTCGCGACCGTCGTGTGCGGACGACCAATCGCCCGCCCGATCGCCCTGAAGCTCTCACCACACGCCAAGCCGCGCGAAATCTCCTCGCGCTCCCCCAACGACAGACACCGCTCGGCGCGCTTGCGCGGCGCCGGTCGCACGCCCCCAGACCCAGCAACACACGCAGTCACGTTGTCCCTCGCCATCCCTACCTCGCGCGCGATCGCGTGCAACGAGTACCCCTCGACCCACAACTCCCACACCCGCTCTCGCCGCCACTCCGGCCACCGTCCCATCACCACCACCCTTTCGCTCGGCCGGCAGCCAACCAGGCCCACCGGACGATCAGGCGGTGCACCAACCCCTTGAGACCACCGAGCGGAGCAGCCGCCTCAGCCAGCACTGACAATACGGCGAACGTGGCCGCTCTCGGACGAGGCTGGCCTGTGAATCCCCAGGGGTAGTCGGCCGAGAGCGTGCACGCGAAAGCGGGCCCAGCGTCAGCCGGGCCTGGCGAGCGCGCTCGGTTGTCAGCTGCGGCCGGCAGTCTCCTCGATCGACGGGGCGATGTGTGCCGGCGGGAGGAGCCTCCCAGATATGAGTCTGGCCTTCGCGCTCATGGCAGCAATCAACGGTTCCACAGGCTCCTGGGTCACGCTGTCGCACGGGCTCTAACTACCGCACCAAGCCTCACCGACCTCAGCCCGCCGGCAGCACGGATTCTCATCCCTCAAGGGTGGCGGCGCAAGGGGCCGCCCGGGACGCTGTCGGGTTTACGGGTGTCGTCCGGGCCGGTTAAGAAGATTCAGGGATGGGTCAGAACTTCATCGCGTGTGACCGCGGCCAGGAGTTGTTGTTGCCGCCGTCGTTGACTGATTGGCTTCCGGAAGATCATCTCGTGTGGACGGTGCTTGGCTCGGTCGAGCAGATGGATCTGGACGCGTTCTATGGCGCGTATCGGGCGAACGGGCAGGGTCGGGCGGCGTATGACCCGGCCATGGCCTTGCTTCTGTACTCGTATTCGGTGGGGTTGCGCTCCTCGCGGCAGATAGAGCGGGCGTGTCGCGGGGATGTGGCGTTCAAGGTGATCGCGGCGATGGCGGTGCCCGATCACTCGACTGTCGCGGAGTTCCGCCGCCGGCACGAGACCGCGATCGGCGAGCTGTTCGTGAGCGTCCTGGGCCTGTGTGGTGAGGCGGGGCTGGTGCAGGTCGGGGAGATCGCGGTCGACGGCACCCGGATCCGCGCGAACGCGTCGCGGGATCGCAACCGTGGGTATGAGTCGATCGTGACCGAGATCCTCCAGGAGGCGGAGCGGGTCGATCGTGAGGAGGACGGGCGCTACGGCCAGGCGCGTGGGGATGAGCTGCCCGAGCAGTTGCGTACCCGTGAGGGACGGCGGGCTGCGTTGGCGGCGGCGAGGGAGCGGATCGAGCGGGAGCGCGCGGCGGTGGTGGAGGCGGGTGAGGAGGTGATCGAGCGGGTCGAGCTTGGGCTTGATCGTGACCGGTTCCCGGGCTCGCCGGATGGTCGTGAGGCGTGGTTGCGTCAGGGGCGGCGCGAGCTCGAGGCGCGCCGCGAACGGGAAGCGAGTCCGATCCCGCGCGGTCGTGGCGAGCGGCTGGTCGAAGCGAGGCGCAGGCTGGATCAGCAGCTTGCCTACGAGCACGCCGCGAACCGCGAATACGAGCATTACCGTGCGACTGCCGTTGACCGGTTGGGGCGCAAGCTGAGCAATTACAACCGCCCGAATCCGTATCGCCCGCCGCTGGTGCCCGAGGGAAAGATCAACGTGACCGACCCTGACTCGCGGGAGATGCGCACGCAGGGTCAGCCGAACATTCAGGGGTACAACGCGCAGGCGGTCGTGACCGAGCAGCAGATCGTGATCGCGGCGGAGATCACGACCCAGTCACCCGATTTCGGGCAGCTGGCACCGATGGTCAGCGCCGCGGTCGGCGAGCTTCAGCACGCCGGTGTGAGCGAGCGGCCGCGGACGGTCCTCGCGGACGCTGGCTACTGGCACACCAAGCAGATCGAAAAGCTCCGCGGCGACGGCTTCGATGTCCTCGTCCCGCCCGACTCGACGGTCCGCGAGGACGCCCGTCCCGGCTGGGAGGGCGGGATCTATGAGGCGATGCGCCAGCGCGCTCCGAACACCCAAGGCCGCGAGCTGTACCTCAAACGAAGCACAAGCATCGAGCCGGTCTTTGGGCAGATCAAACACAACCGCGGGATCACCCGGCTCAAACGAAGAGGCAGGGCCGCCGCGACGGTCGGAATGGCGCCTCGTGACAGCGACCCACAACCTCCTCAAGCTACACAGCCACTGGATCGCACCCGCCACCACGTGAGCCGGGGAATCGTCGGTTCCGCGAGACCGCGGTTCCGCGGGACCGCCTCACCAGTCACAGGTTTGCCCGACAGCCTCGGGACAACCTCAGCCACGCGCCCGCCCGACGCCGGCGTGGCTGCTCTGCGTCGTCGACGGCGGCAACGCTGAGCCCGCCCAAGCGCGAGATGCGAAAAGTCGCCATCGCGATCGTGCGCGAACCCGAGACGTGATTGCGAGGAGCGATCGTTCGGCCCGCGCCCGCACTCTGCGCTTCGTAGCAGCAGTCCAGGTAGCGTGCATGGGCGATGTCGGATCGCATCGAGTCCATCCCCCCGGCGTACCGCGGTGTGATGATCGCCTCGACTCCTGGTGTTGTTTGGTGGGGCCGCCTGCAAGTGACCGGGCTCGAGCTGCTGCCGTTGGAGGGGCCGCTGCTGCTGGTCGGTGACCACGACAGCTACTGGGACACCGTGGCCGCCGGGATCGCGGCGGCGCCCCGCCGTCAGATCAGGGCATTGGCGAAGTCCTCGATGTGGAAGAACAAGCTGCTCGGCGCGGTCCTGACCGGAATGGGCCAAATCCCGATCGAGCGTGGGTCCGGTGACAGCGGAGCGCTCGACCGCGCGATCGAGGAGCTCCGCAAGGGCGCATGTATCGGGATCTACCCCGAGGGCACACGCTCGCTCGGCCGAGCGCTGCGGGCTCGCAGCGGCGTCGGCTATTTGGCGCGGGCGGTGCCGGAGGCGACGATCATCGGGGGTGCGTGCACCGGCACGGTCGCGATCCCGCGTTTCCCCAGAGCACGCCCGCACGTGCGGGTCGAGTTCTTCGAGTTCGATCGACCCGCGATCGCGCCCGAGGAGTCACCGCAGCAATACAGCACCCGACTGCTGGCTCAGATCCGTCAGCGTGCACCAATCGAGGTCGCGGGCCGCAAGCGCGCCGCAGCGCTCGCGGGCCGCGTCCCCACTTGGTCCCCGGAGCTGGCGATCACCGGAAAGCCCGGCGGCGAGGGCGCACTCGAGGAGGCGCTCGCCCAGACCGCCGCCAAGCACGGCTAGCTCCTGTCAGCCACAGACGACCAGCGCGAAATCGAGGTCGGTTAGGTTCCCGCTTTGCTCGCGATAGCCAGCCAGCCCGCTGCGCTGCCGACGATCGCTTCCGACATCGGCGCGTATTCCGGTCCGCCATCGCTTCGGCGACCCTTGATCGGCCGGATAAACGGAGTGGCGGACGATCCAGATCGTGGCAAAGGGCAAGCCGGCCTCGACCGTCTCAGGCGGGCAGAGCGATCGTCAGCCCTCGGCCGGTGCTAGCCGGCCGACACGCCCGCAGCTAGCGGCGTCGACTGACGCGGATTCCGCGAAACGAGTTATCCCGAGTTCGGGATAACTG